>CAYOGE010000001.1:0-245127 GCA_964403525.1 uncultured Phycisphaeraceae bacterium
CCGTCGACGCCGAGGGCGGGCCCGACGCCGTTGAGCGCTGCGCCGGCGGGCCGCCCGCCGTCACGGCGGCCGTCGCGGGCGTGGTCACCTTCTGCGCGCGGGGCGGGCTGTGCTGCGGGCGCCTTTGGGTCGGCGGGGCGCTGGTCGCGTTTCTCGCTGCCCTCTTCGTCGCGGCCTCGGCCGCCGCGGGTGCGGCCGCGCTTCTTCTTGCTGCGCCGGCCGACGGCGCCTGAGAGTGAGAAGTTGTCGCCGCCGGCGAGGTCGCCCTTGGTCGGCATTTCTTCCATCAGGAACTTTTCGTCGGCTCCGACGTCTTCGGTGACGACGGGCGGTGCCTCTTCGGGCTCGATGATGAACTCGTCGTCGAGCTGCGCTTCCTGGGATTCGGGGGCCTCCCACTTGACGAGTGTTTCGCTGGTGACGCGGAAGCGGCCGAGGCGGTCGATCTCGATGTCGTTGCCGGCCTGGTCGTAGGCGTAGAACGTCACGCGGTCGACGGGGGTGGCGTCGCTGAGGCGGACCATGAGCGTTTTGCCGAAGGCGGCCTCGATTCGTGAGAGCTGCTTGCGTCGGACCGAGAGCAGCTCGCCGGCGACCTTGGGGTTGACGACCATCTCGGCCTTGACGACCTTGTCGTGGTCGAGGAGGGCGGCGAGGTCTCTGAGCGCATCGGCGGCGACGGACTCTGGGCGCTGGATGAGCCCGCGTCCGCGGCACATCGGGCAGTCGTGGAAGTGGATGCTCTCGTGGCTGCCGCGCATGCGCTGGCGTGTGAGGGACATGACGCCGAAGTCGTTGATTGGCAGCACGGTGCTGCGGGCGCGGTCGGTCTTGAGGATCTCGTCGAACTTTTCTTCGACCTCGCGCCGGTGCTTGCTGGCGCGCATATCGATGAGGTCGTTGATGACGATGCCGCCGAGGTCGCGGAGGCGGAGCTGGCGGCAGATCTCGTCTGCGGCCTCGAGGTTGGTGTGGTAGGCGTTTTCTTCGCTGTCGCCGGCGGAGCGGCTCTTGCCGCTGTTGACGTCGATGGCGACGAGGGCCTCGGCCTCGTCGATCACCAGGCGGCCGCCGCTGGGGAGCGGGACCTCGCGCGCGTACATGGTGCGGATCTGCTCTTCGATGCCCAGGGCGTGGTAGATCGGCGTCTTGCCGCGGAAGTGGAGGAGTCTGGTCTCGCTCTTTGGGGCGAAGATGGTCATGAAGCGTGCGGCGCGCTGGAGGCCGACGTCGCTGTCGATGACGACCTCGTCGGTCTCGGCGCTGAGCATGTCGCGCAGGCAGCGGAGGAGGAGGTCGCTCTCGCTGTAGAGCAGGCGGGGCTTGCTGCCGGCCTTGTGCCGGCGCTCCATGTCTTTCTGGAGGCGCATGAGGTATGCGAGGTCTCGCTTGAGCTCGGACTTGCTGCGGTCGAGGCCCGCGGTGCGGAGGATGAAGCCGAAGCCTTCCGGGAGCTCGAGCTGGTCGAGGATCTCCTTCATCTTGGCGCGGGTTTCTTCGTCTTCGACCTTGCGCGAGACGCCGACGTTGTCCATCTGCGGCATCATCACGAGGTAGCGGCCTGGGATGCTGAGGTAGCTCGTGAGCGTGGGGCCCTTGCTGCCGACGCCCTCCTTGAGGACCTGGACGATGATCTCCTGGCCGCGCTTGAGGCAGTCCTGGATCGGGGGTCGGTCGCGGCGTGCGGTCTTCTTGCCGACGCGCTCGGTGGTGTCGTCGTCCTGATCGGGGAAGTAGAGGGGGTGGACGTCGGTGGTGTGGAGGAAGCCGCCGGCCTCGAGGCCGAAGTCGACGAAGGCGGCCTGGATGGACGGCTCGACGTTTGTGACCTTTCCGACGTAGATGTTGCCGACGTGCGAGACCTGGTCTCGCCGTTCTGAGTGGAACTCGTCGAGCCGGCCGTTGTTGACAACGGCGACGCGGCACTCCTCGCCGGGTGTGTAGTTGATGATGAGCTGACGCTTCTTGGTGTCGGCCATGATTGGCCCTTTCGCGCGCGGCACAACGCCACGCATTGAGCGCTGCGGGCTTGTCCGCCGCTACAGGTCCGCCGCCGCCAAAAACCAGAAGCCCGCCACCGAGCGCGGCGTGGGTGCGCCCGGAGGGCGTGCCCGCTCTGCACACGGTCCCCGTGGTGTCGGGTGCGCGGCTCAAACAGTGAGCGCGCGGCCCGCGGGGTGCTTGCGCCTGGCCGATCGTCCGGGGGGCTCGCCGGGTCAGTCCTGTGAGGGGGTCTGGCCGGGGCCGCTCGCAACGCCGATCGGGGCGTCGATCCTGTGGCGCGGGGCAGGGCCCGTCGCGCCGGTTGTCCGTTCCCTCGGCTTATTCGGCGGAACGTCCGTCGAAGGCTTCGGGGATGATTTTCCTTGTTGCGTCGCGCAGAAAACTGCTGACGGCAACGTCGGAATCGAGGCTCGAGGCCTTTTCGGCCACGGCTTCGCATTGAGCGATTGTCACGCTGCGGACCAGCCGTTTGAGGGCTGGGAGGGCGGGCGACGACGCGGAGAGGGTACGCAGACCCAGCCCGATCAGCAACATGGCCTGTTCGAGCTCTCCCGCCGACTCTCCGCAGCAGGAAACGGGCACGCCGGCGTTGTTTGCGGCGGCGACGGTGGTGCGGATCAGGTGCACGACGGCGGGGTTCGCCGGGTTGTACATGTCGGCCACACGGTCGTTAGTTCGGTCAACGGCGAGGGTGTATTGAACCAGATCGTTGGTTCCGATGGAGAAGAACTGTGCGTCCTGCGTGAATTGCGCTGCGCAGATGGCGGCGGATGGGACCTCGACCATCATGCCGACGGCCACCTCCCGATCAAACGCCACACCTTCGTCGGCGAGGTCTTCCATGACGTCGCGCAGGAAGAACTTGGCGCGGCGGAACTCTTCTGTGGTAGTGATGAGGGGGAACATCACACGGACGGGGCCGAGAGCGCTGGCCCTGAGGATGGCCCTGAGCTGGCGCTTGAACATCGGCTTGTTGGCGAGGCAGAAGCGGATGGACCGGCAGCCGAGCATGGGGTTTCGTTCGGGCGACTCGGACTGGTCCTGGGTGTATTTGTCTGCGCCAAGGTCCATGGTGCGGATGGTCAACGGCCTGCCGCCGAGCAGCTCGACGCACTTGCGGTAGGCCTCGAAGTGCTGCTCTTCGCTGGGCTCGCCGTCGCCTGCGAGGTAGAGGTACTCGGTGCGGTAGAGCCCGACGCCGCTGGCGCCTGCGGCGATGAGGTTTGAGACTTCTTCGGGGAACTCGATGTTCCCCTGGAGGTCGATGGGGACGCCGCACTGTGTGACGCTTGGGAGTTCGGCGAGGTCTTCGAGCTTGATGCGGAAGAGGCGGTCGCGTTCTTTGATGCGCTGGTAGCGTTCGAGGGTGGTGGCGTCTGGGTTGAGGATGACCAGGCCGGTCTGGCCGTCGATGATGGCGTTCTCGCCGTCGTTGACGTCGTCGGTGAGGCGTGCAGCGCCGACGACGGCGGGGATGGCCATGGCTCGGGCGAAGATGCCGGTGTGCCCGGTCTTGCCGCCCGCCTCGGTGGCGAAGCCGACCACGTGGCGTCTGTGGAGGGCCGCGGCCTGGCTTGGGGTGAGGTCTCGCGCGACGACGATGACGCCCTCGCCGGCCTGCGTGCTCAGCGCGGCGGCGGCGAGCCTGCTCTCCTGCTCGCCGATGAGGTGCTTGAGGACGCGCATGGACAGGTCGTTGACGTCGTCAACCTTGGTGGCGAAGGCTGAACCCTTGAGGCCCATGAAGCGGTCTGCGAGCTGCTGGAGCTGCGCGTGGACTGCGTATTCGGCGGCGACGCGTTCGTTCTCGATCATGCCCAGCATTGGGCGGGTGAGGCTGGGGTCAGAGAGCATGCCGATGTGGAAGGCGAAGATCTTGGCCGCTTCTTCGCCGAGCTCGGCGTGTGCCTTTGCGCGGACGTCGATGAGCTCGCTGATGGACTCTTTGAGTGCGCGGTCGAGGCGCAGCTTCTCCTCCTGCACCCTTTCGGGAGCGACGGTGCGTCTTGCGACGCGGCGGCGCTGGTCGTCGAGGACCAGCACGCGCCCGATCGCGACGCCGGGGGAGACCGCGATGCCCTTGACTTCACGCATCGGGCCGATGGTAGCGGGAGCGGGGTGCGGCACGGCCTGGCGTGCCGGGTGGCGGGCGTTTCTGGCGCGGGTGCAAAGCGCGCGGCGGTTCGCCGGCGGTTGTCGGCGGCGCTACGCTCCCGGCGGAGGGGGGCCTCCGACCGACCGATGTCCTCATTCGGCGGCTCGCGTTCTTGCGACAGCGCGCTGCTGGGCCGTTGCCCCGGCGCACTCCCGGGCGACTGCGCCCAACCTCACGGATCAGACCATTTGAACGATCAGCCACCATCGAACCCACCCCCACCGGGCGGCGGGCAACCAGGAAGCAAGAAACGGCGGCGCCGGCGGCGCGGGCGTGGGAACCAGGGCGTGCCCGGCGCTCACCCGCATCACGGGCACCCGCACGCGAGCCAGGGGCCGCAGTCGCAGCCCCAGTCGCAGCCCGGTGAGCCGGCCGCGCAGCAGGCGACCGGCGGTGAACATCAGCACGGGGGACAGGGAGTGCCGGGCGGGCAGGTAGGCCAGGGGGGCGGGCAACCGCAGCAGCAGCAGAGACAGCAACAGCAGCGGCAGCCGCAGAAGCACTACGCGGTTCAGATCGCGGGGTTTGACCCGCACACTGCGCCGCGGATCAAACCGTTTGAGGACCTTACTTCGATCGACCCCAAGCCGCGGCTGACGCTTGAGTACCGCGGGTGCCCCGACGACTGCCGGCTGATCGATCTGTTCTGCCCGATCGGGCGCGGGCAGCGGGCGCTGATCGTCTCACCGCCCAAGGCGGGCAAGACGACGCTGCTGAAGAACATTTCCACCGCGATCGTGCAGAACCACGCCGACGTGACGGTGCTGGCGCTGCTGATCGACGAGCGTCCCGAGGAGGTCACCGACTTCCGGCGGTCTTTCGCCGCCTTTGGCAACCACGCCGACGGCACGCCGCGGGCGCAGGTGCTGGCCAGCAGCAACGACCACAACGTTCAGCAGCACACGTCTCTGGCGATCGGGACGATGGAGATCAGCAAGCGGATGGTGGAGGCGGGCAAGCACGTGGTGATCGTGCTGGACTCGATCACGCGTCTGGCGCGGGCGTTCAACAACAACCGCAAGTACGCCAACTCGGGGCGGACGATGTCTGGGGGGATCGACGCGAAAGCGATGGAGGTTCCGCGTCAGATCTTCGGCTCGGCGCGGAACACCGAGGAGGCGGGGAGCCTGACGATCATCGCGACGTGCCTTGTGGACACCGGGAGCCAGATGGACCAGGTGATCTTCGAGGAGTTCAAGGGTTCGGGGAACATGGAGCTGATCCTGGACCGCAAGATCGCCGAGCGGCGGATCTTCCCGGCGATCGGGCTCGCCGCCAGCGGCACCCGCAAGGAGGACCTGCTGCTGTCTGCGCAGGAACTCAAGACGATGACGGCGCTGCGGCGCCGGCTGATCGCGATGCCGCCGCACATGCAGGCGGAGCAGCTTGTGGCGGCGTTGAAGCGGTTCCCGGACAATGCGACGCTTGTTGGCGCGGCGGGGTGATCCTCGCCCTGTCGCCGGGGCGACAAAGAATGGCTGCGGCCGGGAGAGGGTGCCTTGAATGCGCACGCAAGGGCGTACGCACCATCGAGCCCGATTCCCGACCAACAGATCGCCTCAAGCAACGGCTCTCGCAAGACGCCCGCTGCCCTCGTTGTGGATACAACGTTCGGCAACTCACTGGCTTCCGGTGCACAGAGTGCGGCTTTGTTCTCGCGGCCGAGCTTGTGAGTGACCCAACACCTCCGAGGCTCGGCCTCCTGCTGTGGATTCACCGGCTCTTGGGCGCATCTGCGGCCGCAACTCTGCTGGTGCTGCTTGTGCGTGTCGGCATCGCGAAGCTCAAGCACGCTGCGGGCCCGCCTCTCATCGGGCTCCTGCCCATCAGCATCTGCCTGGGCATCTGGGTTTTGTACGAGACGAGCCGAGCATTCCGACCGACCCATCGCAGCAACCTCATGCTCGGGATTCTCTTGACGCTGGTCTCGATCGTCAGCCTGTACGCCGCGTGGTGGTGACGGCGGGCCGCATCTGGTACGCTGCATCGATGGCCGAAGCCTCGACCGCCCCGCTTACCGGAACACAGAAACGCGCCCTGGTCGCGGCTGCGCTCGGCTGGGGGTTCGACGGGCTTGACGGCTACCTCTACATCGCGGTTTCGATTCAGCTGGTGACCAACCTGCTCAGGTCGGCCCATCCGGATCTGGCCGAGGCGGCGCTGCGCTCGATGGCGGCGGAGCGTGCGGCGTGGATTCAGGCGGTGTTCTTCATCGGGTGGGCGTGTGGCGGGGCGCTGTTTGGGCGGCTGGGTGACCGGGTCGGGCGGTCGCGCACGCTGGCGCTGACGATCCTGACGTACGCGGTGTTCACGGGGCTTGGGTTCTTTGCGACGGCGTGGTGGCACCTGCTGGTGTTCCGGTTCCTGGCGGCGCTGGGGATTGGCGGGGAGTGGGCCGCGGGGAGCGCGTTGGTGAGCGAGACGCTTCCGGCGCGGTGCAAGGTGTGGGCGAGCGCGCTGCTGCAGTCGGGCTACATCGTCGGCATCATTGCGGCGGTCCTCACCGGCGGGTTGCTCAAGGAGCACGACCCGCGGTGGGTGTTTCTCATCGGCGTTGTTCCGGCGCTGTTTGTGTTCTGGATTCGGCGGAGCGTGCCGGAGCCGGCGTGCTGGCACGCGGCGGCCTCCGGGGCGGCGCCCCCGCGGGTGGGCGATCTGTTCTCTCGCGCGGTGGTCGGCACCACGCTGGTGCTCAGCGCGTTCGTCTCGCTGTGCCTGGTGACGGTGTGGATCTTCATCTTCTTCACGCCTCAGGTGGTGCGGGCGCTGCCGGGGGTGAGGGCGCTGGACGCGGCGGAGCAGACCCGGGCGGTGACGACGGTGACGCTGGTGTACTTTGCTGCGAACATCGCCGGGAACTTCCTGGCGACGTATCTTGCGCGGCGGATTGGCGCGCGCCTTGCGTTTGCGGCGCTGCTGACGGTTGCGTGCGGGGCGCTGGTGGTTGGGTTCTCGGCGCCGGGGAGCGCCGCGATGCTCACGCTGTGGGCGGCGGTGTTCGCGACCACGGGCCTTGGGCTGTTTGCGATTTTTCCGCTGTACATCCCGCCGCAGTTCCCGACGCTGCTGCGCACGCTGGGTTCGGGGTTTGCGTACAACGTGGGTCGGGTGGCGTGCGCGGCGGGGACGGTGTTTGCGGGGGGCATCGCGGCGTCGGCGGGCGGGCCTTCGAGGGCGGTGCTCTACGCCGCGCTGCTGCTGGTGCCGGCGCTTGCGTTGTGCGCGTGGCTTCCGCACGACCGTGACGCGCGCGCGGAGTAGCGGTCGCCATCAGCGGCGGGGGGAATTGGTGCGCGGGGGTCCTGATAACCCCCGTTGGTCCGGGGGCGTGTCGCGTCTGTGCGGGGAAGACCTGCGGGAATCACCCCACCGTCTTAACCCCGCGCAAAAAGGGATCGATGGTGTCTCTGCACCGGGTTTTTCCCAGAATTGCGGAGGCGACCATGGATCGGTCAAACGCCCGCTCATTCGCGCACGGATCACGTCGAGGGTTTACGCTCATCGAGCTGCTGGTCTGCTCGGCCATCGTTTCCATCCTGATGGGGATGATGATGACGGGGCTGAAGCAGGCGCGGGCGGCCGCGCGCGGGGTTGTGTGCCAGTCGAGCCTGCGCGGGCTTGCGCAGGCGACGAACCTTTATTTTAACGAGCACAACGATCTGCCCACGACGACGCAGGCGCTGATCAACCTGCCGGGCGACCAGCGGGCCATCGTGGACATGCTTGCGCCGTACCAGGACGTGCCGGACCCCGCGCTGGACCGTTGCGTGCGTCCGTGGGCGTGCCCGTGCGACAACTGGCGGTGGCCGGCGACGGGGGGGACGTACCTGTACTACCCGGCGGGGATCTACGTGAACTATGGGTTGCAGCCGCCGCGGCACAACCTTCGGTCGCTGCTGAACCGCAACCCGCGGATGATGCTGTTTCTTGACGGGCTGCCGCTGCACGGGTCGTACTTTCACACGGTCTCGTTCGAGGGGTCGGTCGATTCGTACAAGGGTTCGATCGCCTTCTCGATCTGACGCGGCGGCGGGGCGGCTATGGTGCACCATGGCCGGCGCAGACGGGCTGAAGCTTCCATCCGAGCTGCCGTTGATCCTCGATGCGCTCGCGGCGGCGGGGTCGCTCACGCGTGCGGCGCAGCGGGTGCTCGTTTCGGGGAACATCGCGACCAAGCACGACGGCTCGATCGTGACGATCGCCGACTACGCGTCGCAGGCGCTGGTGAACCACCTGATGGCGCAGAGCGGCGTGGCGGTGCCGGCGGTAATCGCGGAGGAGAGCGCCGAGTCTCTCGCGGCGGAGCGTGGGCTGCTGGACGATGTGGTCGCTCTGCTGCGTGGGAACGGCTGGCCGGACGCGACGGGGCCAGCGGTTCTTAAGGCGATCGACCTCGCGGCGGCGCCGAAGGACCGGGCGCCGGAGGTGTATTACACGATCGACCCGATCGACGGCACGAAGGGGTTCGCGGCGGGGCGGCAGTACGCGGTGTGCCTGGCGCGGATCGAGGGGGGGCGGTGCACGCTCGCAGCGCTGGCGTGCCCGAACCTTTCGCCGGCGGTGTCTGACCCGATCGATACTGCGGCGGGCGCGGGGACGCTCTTTGCCGCGACCGACGGCTCGCCGCTGCTGACGGCGCCGCTTGCTGAACCCGCGGCGCTTGCGGCGATAGCGCCGCGGCCGCCGGGCGACATCGTCAACCCGGTCATCACGTTTTCCTTTGAGCCGTCGGAGGCGCGGGTGCGGAACTTTGAGGCGCTGGCGGCGATCCTGGGTGGCGCGCTGCGCACGCCGGCCGATTCACAGGTGAAGTACGCGATGGTCGCGCGGGCGCAGGCGGACGCCTACTTCAGGCCTCCGCGGGGCACGCGGGAGAAGGTGTGGGACCACGCGGCGGGCTGCCTGCTGCTGGAGCGGGCGGGGTGCACGGTGAGCGACCTGAAGGGGCGGCCGCTGCGGTGGCGGGAGCCGTCTCTGCCGCCGCACTCGGGGATTCTGGGTGCGCCGCCGCTGCTGCACGCGCGGATCCTCGCCGCCGTTGAGCGGATTATTCCGCACGCATAACAGCGGCGGACGTGTTACCGGGCCCCGCGTGTGCCGACACCTGTGGCGGGTGATCAGCGCAATTTCCAACACGGCGTCCCTGCGGGCCTTTCACGCGATCAGCGACGCGGGCGCGAACATCGCGCGGTCGCTGCAGCGGTTGAGCACGGGGCGGCGGATCAACCGGGCGGCGGACGATCCGTCGGGTCTTATCGCCGTGACCGGGCTGCAATCGGCGGAGACGGACCTGAACGCGCGCATCCATGCGCTGCAGGCGAACCAGTTTGTTGTTGACGCGACGGAGGGGGGGCTCGGGTCGGTGGCGGACCTGCTCACCGAGCTCGATGCGCTGACGGTGCGCGCCGGTAACACCGCGGGGATGTCCGGCGAGGAGCGGGAGGGCCTGCAGATCCAGGCCGACTCGATCCTCGCGACGCTCGACTTTCTGGGGAACACGACGGAGTTCAAGGGGGCGCGGATCCTCACGGGGATCAACGCCGGCACGATGGGGAGCGCCGAGTACACCGTCACCGTCGATGGTGCTGAGCAGAAGAAGAGCGGCACGCTCGCCGACCTTCGGCGCGGCGGCGCTCTGGACCTTCTTTCGGGCGATACCGCGGCGGCGCAGAAGGCTGTGCAGGCCGCGCTAAGCGACATCGGCACCCGTCGGGCGGCGCTTGGTGCCGAGAGCAACGCGATCGACTCGCAGATCCGCGTCGCGCAGGTTGAGCTTGAGAACACCGCGGCCGCCAAGGGGCAGCTGCTGGACACCGACTACGCGGCGGAGACGGGCGTGCTGGTGCGCGAGCAGACCCGCCAGCAGGCGGCTATCTACGTGGCGCAGCTCGCCCAGCGGCAGCGTGCTGAGTCGGTGCTTGAGCTGCTCAAGGGCATAGGTAATAACCGGCAATAGCCGGGTTTGCCTACGCGACGCTGTGCGGGGAACGCCTGTGTGGGTGTAGGTTTTTGCGCTTTGCACAGCACCAGCTGGTGCGCCGAGGGCGGGGCTGAGCCGGGCGGGTGTGTTGCCGCACCCGTGAAGTCGCCCTCGCCTTCGGACGATAACCGAACAAGCCTCTGCCGTGGTCGTACGCACGCACACGGCACGTTGGACACACCGGCCCCCGCCCACGCTTAGGATCGCCCCCTCATGAGCCACACAGCCACCCCCGTCAAGCCGTTCGCCGCCAAGCCGCTCGACCCGAGCGCGCCCTACCCCAAGCTCGCCAAGGAGCTGATTGAGAAGTTCAACAACCGGACCGCGACGGTCGGGGTGATGGGGCTTGGGTACGTGGGTCTGCCGTTGCTGGCGTGCTTCCACGACGCGGGGATGAAGGTGATCGGGTACGACATCGATCCCGAGAAGCCCAAGCTGCTGCACAACGGTGAGAACTACCTGCCGCACCTTGGCTCGGACCTGTGCCGCGGCTTCAAGGGGTCGGACCGGTTCCTGGCGACGACGGACGCGAAGGAGCTGGCCAAGGCCGACGCGATCATCGTGTGCGTGCCGACGCCGCTGGGCAAGCACATGGAGCCCGACCTTTCGTACGTTGAGAAGACGGGGCAGACGATCGGCCCGATCTGCCGCCCGGGGCAGCTTGTTGTGCTCGAGTCGACGTCGTTCCCCGGCACGACCCGGGAGGTGATGGTGCCGTCGATCGTGCAGACGGCGAAGTGGTCGCCCAGGCTCGGCGAGGACTTCTTCGTTGCGTTCAGCCCTGAGCGCGAGGACCCGGGGCGGAAGAGCCATTCGACGCGGACGATCCCCAAGCTCGTCGGCGGCCTGGACAAGCCGTCGGGCGATGCGGCGGTTGCGTTGTACAAGCAGTCGATCGAGACGGTCGTTCCCTGCTCGACGGCGGAGGTGGCGGAGGCGGCGAAGGTGTTTGAGAACGTCTTCCGCTGCATCAACATCGCGCTGGTGAACGAGCTGAAGATGATCCTTGAGCCGATGGGGATCGACGTGTGGGACGTCATCGCGGCGGCGAGCACGAAGCCGTTTGGGTTCATGCCGTTTACGCCGGGCCCGGGGCTGGGCGGGCACTGCATCCCGATCGATCCGTTCTACCTGTCGTGGAAGGCCAAAGAGTTCAAGGTCGCGGCGCGGTTCATTGAGCTCGCGGGCGAGGTGAACACGGGCATGCCCCACTGGGTGATCAACCGGATCGCCAACGCGTTCAACGAGCGTTCGCGTTCGATCAAGGGGTCGAAGGTGCTGGTGCTGGGCCTGGCGTACAAGCCGGACATCGCCGACGACCGCGAGTCGCCCTCGTTCGAGCTGATCACGCTGCTCGAGGACATGGGCGCGCACGTTGACTATTCGGACCCGCACGTGCCCGAGACCAAGCCGGTGCGCAAGCACGACCTTGGCAAGACGAGCGTCCCGATCACTCCGGAGAACCTCAAGAAGTACGACGCGGTGCTGATCTCGACCAACCACAAGGCCTTCGACTACGCGATGATCGCGAAGGAGTCGAAGCTGGTGATCGACACGCGCAACGCGATGGCGGCGTTTGCGACGCAGATGGGCGACCGGCTGGTGAAGGCCTGATCGACCCCGCGACCCTCGGCCTCAACCCGTTGACTTACACGCCCGGTTCTGCCGGGCGTTTTCATTTGGGCTCGCGGGCGTCGGCCGCGCGGCGTGCCGGTTCGATCAGATCTTCTGGGCCGGGTTCTCTTCGGCGCCGGGCTTCATCCACCAGAGGTCGTCGGCCTCGGCGCCGTCGATGGCACGTTCGATCGCCCGGCGCTGGAACGCGGCGTTCCAGAACCGCTCGATGATGCTGTAGCAACCCTCGCGCACCTGGTCGCGCGGGAAAGCGGTGCCGGTCCACTCCCCCACCGCCCTGGCGAGGTCTTCGACGTCGTCGCGATGGAAGAGGCTGCCGTTTCGCCCGGGGACGATGGCCTCAAACTCGGGCCCGTGGTCGTCGACGCGGTCGTGGGTGACCACGGGCGTTCCGTAGGCGTGCGCGTGCATCACGGCCAGGCCGATGGCACCTGGGCTGACCATCACGTTGCTCATCATGATCAGCCGGCTGAGCACGGCCTCGTCGTAGCAGGCGCCGTAGAAGACGCACTTGACGCCGCGTTCGGCGGCGAGCTTTGCCAGTCGCTCACGCTCTGGGCCGTCACCGACCAGGAGCACGTCGACGGGCGAGCCGCGCTGCGCAAGGAGGGCGCAGGCTTCGATCAGCTGGTCGAGCTTTCGGAAGGCCACGAGACGTGTGCTGCAGACGGCGATCGGGCGTTCGCCGGGGTCGCCGGGGCCGGCGCCCATGACCTTCCGCTTCATGGCGGCGAGTTCGTCGCGGGTGATGGTGAGTCGCTGGGCTTTCTGCGCCTCGTAGTCGAGGCTGTTGTAGATCACGTGGACCTTTTCCGGGCGGTCGCCGTACTCCATGCAGAGCGACTTGGCGTAGTGGCCGTAGGTCATCTGTGTGTGGCAGAGCTTGTAATAGAGCAGCCGGAGCCACTTGCGGGCGCCGGTCTCGGGTCGCGTCCAGCCGTGCCCCCAGAAGACCACTCGCTTGCCCATCAGCCGGGCGAGGAACGCGCACGGCCACGTAGACGGGTACCACGCGACCGCCAGCAGGCAGATGGTGTCGAACCTTCTGTCAAAGGCGAGGGGTATGAGCTTGGGCATCAGGCAGACGCCCTTGCCGATGTGCCACGCGGGCGACTGGATGAACTTCACATCGTCTGGCATCTTCCAGACCTTGATGGTCTTGTCCACGCCGCGCGAGTCGCTCATGAGGGTGTAATCGTGCCGGCCGTTGCGGCAGAGCTCGAGCATGCAGGCGGCCCGGTAGTGAGGGAAGATGTGGTACGCGATGCAGACGCGCCGTCGAAGGGCCATTGAGGACTCCTGGCTCGATCGCCGTTCATCGGCCATACGGTGCCGCGGCCCAACCACAAGGGCAACCCGGCAGCTTAGTGCCCGCCCTCGGGGCGGGTTTTCAGGGGCGGGCTTATGCGCAAGCCTTGCGCGACAATCCCGGCTGGCGGGGTGCAGAAGGCCGATCGCCCAGCCGATCTACACTCCACGCCGGCAGTCCGTCTCGTGGACCTCGCTGCCGTCGCTGGAGACCCCGCACCCACGGCGGGGTCGGTGCTGCGTATGTGCGGAATCGCTGGAATGGTGACGAGCGGCCGTGTCGGTCCCGCTGACAAAGCGGCCGTGCTCGCGATGAACCACACGCTGCAGCGCCGCGGCCCAGACGGCGAGGGGACGTATTTCAAGGAGAGCGTGGCGCTGGCGATGCGGCGGCTTGCGATCATCGACCTGACCGGCGGCTGGCAGCCGCTGTACAACGAGGACCAGTCGATCGCGCTGGTGGCGAACGGCGAGATCTACAACTACGTAGAGCTGCACAGGTCGCTCACCGCCGCCGGGCACACGATGCGGACGCGCAGCGACTGTGAGCTTCCTGCGCACCTTTACGAGCAGCACGGGCTTGACTTTGTGCACCACCTTCGGGGGATGTACGCGATCGCGCTTTGGGACACCCGCAAGAAGCGCTTGATCCTTGTGCGCGACCGTGTCGGCGAGAAGCCGCTCTTTGTTTACCACCGCAACGCGCCGGGCGGGGAGAAGCAGGTCCTGTTCGCTTCGGAGATGAAGAGCCTGCTGTCGAGCGGGGTTGTGCCGTTTGAGCTTGAGCCGACCTCTGTTGACGAGATGATGCACTACCAGTGGGTGCACGATCCGAAGACGATGGTGAAGGGCGTGCGGAAGCTCGAGGCGGGGCACATGCTGGTGATCGACACGGACCCGTGGGACGTGAAGGACATCTGCTACTGGCGCATGGAGGATGCGCCTCCGATCGATACCGACCCCGCGAAGACCATCCGCGCCGTACTCAACGACGTTTCGGAGCTGGTGATCCGGTCGGACGTGCCCGTCGGCGTGACGCTCTCGGGCGGGATCGATTCGAGCACGATCGCCTGCCTCTCGGCGGCGCACTACCCCGGTCAGATGCACGCGTTCAGCATCGGTTACGCCAACAAGCCGGTGCAGGACGAGCGCGACATGGCGCGGGCGCTCGCCAAGCGGCTGAAGATGCCGTTCCACGAGGCGGAGATCCACCCGGAGGAGATGGCGGATTCGTTCCCGGAGATCTGCGTTCTGCGCGACGACCCGATCGCCGACATCACCGGCTACGCGTACTACCTGGTGAACAAGCTGGCGCGCGAGCACAGCGTGCCGGTGCTGCTGATGGGCCAGGGCGGCGACGAGCTTTTCTGGGGCTACCCGTGGGTGCGCAAAGCGCTTGAGGAGTCGCGGTACAAGCTCGCCCACGGGAAGGTGCGCGTCCCGTCTCTGCGGGAGCGACTGCTGCCGCGCGACCGCACGCGTGGCGGGCTTGTGGAGTATGCGCTGCGCTGGGGGGCGGCGATGCACGGGTGGCGTCCGCTCAGGCTGCGCCCGGACACTGACACGAAGCGGCTGGTCTTCTACGACCTTGTTGATCACTGGCAGATGGGGGAATGGGGGCGCACGCGGCTCTACACCGATCGCTTCGAGGAATCTCTGGGAACCTTCGATGCCGCGTGGCCCCACGCGCACCACGACGGGTCGCAGTCGGTCGAGACGGCGCTGACGGCGCTCATCTTCAAGGGGTACCTGCTGGAGAACGGCATCAACCAGTGCGATCGGCTGGCGATGGCGAACTCGGTCGAGGGCCGCCTGCCGCTGGTGGATTACAAACTTGTTGAAACGGTGATCGGGCTCAGGAAAGTGCACAAGGGTGACGAGCACCTGGGGACCAAGGCCTGGCTGCGGATGGCGGTTGAGGACGTCGTTCCGGCGGAGATCTTCAACCGGCCCAAGCGCGGCTTCAACCCGCCGGTGACGCTGTGGACGCAGAGTCTGCGCGACCGGTACGGGGCGGACCTGCGCAACGGCTATCTGGTCAGCACGGGTGTGCTGTCGCCGCGTGCCGCCGCGCAACTCACGGAACCCGCCTCGCGTATCACGGCGTGGAACGACCTGTTCTTCAAGGCACTGACGCTGGAAATGTGGGCGAGGGCGATGGCGGGGATTGCCTCGCAGGCGGCGCGTGCGCAGGCAGATGCGCGGTCCCAGGTTGCGTGAACGGTGTGCCAATTCGACGGGCGGCAGTGAACAAACGCCGACCGATTGCCGAAACTAGTATCACTCGCTGACCACCGCCGCCGCTGGCGGCGCGTATGCCCGTTCTGTCTGGAGGTTGATGCCCTTGCGAATCCTCATCACCGGCGGTGCCGGCTTCATCGGTCGCTACTTCTGCGAGCACTTCGCCGCGAAGGGGATCGCGTTTGACATTCTCGATCTTGTCAAGCCTTCGTTCGACGTGGGGGGCGCCCGCTGCACGGTGGGCGACGTGCGCGACCCCGCTGCCGTTGCGGAAGCCCTGAAGGGTTGTGACCGCGTTCTGCACCTGGCGGCGGCCCATCACGACTTCGGGATCGAGCACGACACGTATTACGACGTGAACCAGAACGGCTCGCGGACGCTCTGCAAGGCGATGGACGACGCCGGCGTCACCGAGTGCGCGTTCTTCTCGTCGGTCGCGGTTTACGGCGAAGCGCCCGAGCCCCACCACGAGCACTCGCCCAAGGACCCCAGGCACCCTTACGGCGGGAGCAAGCTCGCCGGCGAGAAGGTCTTTGAGGAGTGGATCGCCAAGGGTGGTTCGCGCCGCTGCCTGGTGATCCGCCCGACGATCACCTTCGGCCCGCGCAACTTTGCGAACATGTACTCGCTGATCCGCCAGATCGACAGCGGGCGCTTCGCCCGCGTCGGCAAGGGGGACAACGTCAAGAGCCTCTCCTACGTCGAGAACATCGTGGGGGCGACGATGTTCCTGTGGGAGAAGCGCTGGGCGAACCCCGCGGCCCCGGCGCTCGACGTGTTCAACTTCGTCGAGAAGCCCGACCTGACGAGTTCGCAGATCGCCGGACAGATCTACCAGAGCCTCGGCAAGAAGCAGTGGCCCTGCGCGGTGCCGATGTGGCTGGCGCTGCTGGGCGCGCTGCCGTTTGACATCGTCATCAAGCTCACCGGCAAGAACCTGCCCGTCAGCTCCATGCGCGTCAAGAAGCTCTTCGCGATGCGCACCATGTTCGAGGCCGACAAGCTCCTCGCGGCGGGCTGGAAGTCACCCGTTGCCCTCACCGAAGGGCTCAACCGCATGACGAAGTGGTATATGGCCGAGGGCAAGAACCAGCCCGCGGTTTGGCGCGTGCCGCCGAAGCGCATCGGTGACGAACCGGGCAGCACGGGGATGGGCGGCGTGCGGGCCGCGGGGTAAACCGCCGGCTGCCGTCTTCGCCTGTTGCTTCCTGCTCTGCCGCATCGAACCGTCCGCCATGGGGCGGGCTCTTGCGACCGCTAGACCGTTGTCGGCGTCGGCGTTGGGTGATGGACGGGCTTCTCGCCCGTTGCGGCCAGCTTCAGCACGTCGGCGTACTTGCCGCAGGAGATCGGGCGCGTGTAGCGGTGTTCGAACAGCGTCCGGGCGGCTTCGCCCTGGCGCTTGCACGCCTGCGGATCAGCCATCATCTCCTTGATGATGCGGACGAGGCCGTCAACGTCGCCGAGCTCGCACCAGCGGCCCACCCCGTGCTGCTCGACCAGGTCGCGCAGCTCGCTCTTTGCTTCGCTGATCGCAACGATGGGCTTGCCCACGGCCAGCGACGAGTAGAGCTTGCTTGGGAAGCTGATCCCTTCGATCCCCTTGGCGATCGTCACGCTCGAGCAGTCGCACGAGTTGAGGCTCTCGGGGAGCTTCTCGATCGGCTGGTAGGGGAGCAGGATGGTGTTGGTGAGGTTCTTGGCCTTGATCTGGTCGGCGATCCACTGCCGGCGCCCGCCGGAGCCGATCAACACGAGCCGGAAGTTCTCGGCCTTGAGTTTCTCGGCGGCGGCGAGCATGGTCTCGAACTCGTAGTAGAGCCCGAGGTTGCCCGAGTACATCAGCACGAACGGCTCGACGAGCTTGTGGTCGCGGGCGAAGGGCTGCTGCGCCTTGGGGAGTGGCTTGAGGGTCTGCTCGTCGGCCCAGTTGGGGATGACGTGCACACGGTCGGGGGCGACGTTGTAGGTATCGACGACGAGCTTTTTGGCGGCCTCGCAGAGCACGATGGACTGGTCGGCGTGCCGGTAGGTCTTGCGGTTGAGCCACATCCAGACACGATCGATCATGCTGCCGGACCTGACCTTTCCGGTCCAGACGCCGACTTGCGGGTGTGCGTCGTGCAGGAGCAGCACGTAGCGGTGCTTGCGCAGGCGCGACACGAACATGCCGACCGACCCCAGGAAGGGCGGGTTGGTGGTGTAGAGGTGGACGTCCTGCTTGCGGCTTGTGAGGAGCACGCGAAGGGTCAAGGGGAGGACGAAGGTGAGGATGTTGAGCCCCCGCCCGATCATGTTGTCCTTGCTGAAGCGGGTCGTCCAGAGCCGGCGGATGTTGACACCGTCGGCGACCTCGTTCCATTCGACGGGCTTCCAGGTCTCGGGGGGGCCGTAGCTGGGCCGGCTGGTCATGACCTTGACGTTGAAGCCGTGCGCTGCGAGTTCGACGGCGAGTTCGTGGAGGAGCTGGCCGGTGCTCGCCACGTCGGGGGCGTAGTACTGGTTCAGGATCACGACCTGGGGCAGGCTGGGGTTGGTCTTGTTGGCCATGAGTGTCAACGCCGAGAACGCGAGGGACCGATGGCCCCGTAACAGGTGCCGACTATATCGGCCCGTGCGCGCGGGCTGTTCACAGGGTTTTGCCCGAATGGGGCGGCGGCGCGTCATTTCGCCGATAGAACTCCGCTCTGGCCGCTCCCGTACCGGCACGCACATGGCTTTGCCTCTCCCGACCATCTCGGTTCCTCACGGCGGCGCCTATGTGGGCGCGCGGCCGGCGGTCTCGGTGGTGATCCTGACGCTCAACGAGGCGGGCAACATCCGCTCCTGCATAGATAGCTGTGCGTGGTGTGACGATGTGCACGTGCTGGACTCGGGCTCGACCGACGGAACTCAGGCGATCGCAGAGGGCGCCGGCGCGCGCGTCTGGTTCAACCGGTTCGAGAGCTTCGGCAAGCAGCGCAACTGGGCGATCGACAACATCGCTATGAAGCACGACTGGGTGCTGCACCTTGACGCCGACGAACGGTGCACGCCCGAGCTGATCGCGGAGATCGACCGTGTGCTGGGCGGCAACCCGCCCGAGGCCGGCTACTACCTCGCCAACCAGATGGTGCTGATGGGTTCGTGGATCCGACATGCGTCTGGGTACCCGGCGTACCAGATGCGCCTGTTCCACAAGGGGCGGATGCGGTTTACCGACGTCGGTCATGGGCAGCGCGAGGCGACGGACGGGGCGATCGGCACGCTGAAGAGCCCGTACGTGCACCTGAACTTCAGCAAGGGGCTCGACGACTGGTTCGCGCGGCACAACCGCTACAGCACGCTGGAGGCGGCGGAGGTGGTGAAGATGCTGGCGGAGCCGCTGGCGCTGGGGGACGTGCTCAAGGGCGGGATCACGCGCCGGCGGGCGCTCAAGCGACTGGCGGCGCGGCTGCCGATGCGCAGTTCGCTGCGGTTCTGGATGACCCTGATCGTTCAGCGGGGGCTGCTGGACGGGGCCGCGGGGTGGCGGTACGCCAAGATGCTGGCGATCTACGAGGGGATGATCGCGCTGAAGGTGAAGGAGCGGGCGGGCGGGAGACCCTGAACGGCCAGGGCGTGCAGACGCGTGGCCGGTCGCGGTGGTACGCTCCGCCAATGCCCGCCGTCAGCATCATCATGACGCTCTACAACCGCGCTCGGTGGGTTGAGGCCGCGGCAAAGAGCGTGCTGGCGCAGACCGAGCGGGACCTCGAGCTGGTGATCGTTGACGACGGCTCGACGGACGGGTCGCTCGACATTGCCCAGCGGTTGGCCGCGAGCGACCCGCGCGTGCGTGTCTTCGCCGAGCCGCACCGCGGCGTGGTGGGAACGCTCAAGCGGGCCCACGAACTGACTCGCGGCCGGCTGATCGGATGGGTTGACAGTGACGACCTGCTGGTTTCTGACGCGGTTGCGAGGTGCCGGGCCGTGCTGGAGTCGAACCCGGCGGTCGGGCTGGTCTACAGCGACCACGTGGAGATCGACGAGAACGGCGCGTTCCTGCGCGAGGGGACGCGGTCGAAAGTGCCGTACTCACGCGATGCGCTGCTGACGGACCTGATGACCTTTCAGTTCCGGCTCTTCCGCCGGTCGGTGTTCGACGCGTGCGGGGGGATCGACCCGGCGTTTACGGCGGCACCGGACTATGACTTCTGCCTGCGCGCGTCGGAGGTAACCGAGTTTGCCTATCTCCCCGTGCCGCTCTACTGCTACCGCATGCACGGGGCGTCGATCTCGGCGAGCAGGCAATTGGAGCAGATTACCAATTCGCAGCGTGCGGTAGAGAATGCCCTTGCCCGGCGGGGAATGGGGGGGCGTTTCCGTTTGAAGATGACGCTCAGAGCGCGCTTTGAGATCGTGCCGGTCGCAGATTAACGGCGAATCACACAGGAAAGTGCCGGCGGGATTGCTTGAAAGCAGGGCCCGCGTGCGCATACTCGTGTGTTGGCCTTATCCACATCAGGGAGCAACGGATGAAGACGAGCATGACATTTGGGGCGAGCGCGCTGGCGTTGGTGGTGGGCAGCGCCGTCGCGGTGGGTCAGGTTTCTTCGTTTGTGATCCTGCCGCCGGCACCGGGTGACAACGCCGTGTTCCCTGAAGGGATCAGCGGCGACGGCTCAACCGTCTTTGGCGCGAGCGCGGTGCTGGGGGCCGGCAACTTTGAGGCCTACCGGTGGACGCCGTCGCAGGGAGCCCAGGACATCGGCGCCCTGATCAGCGGGCCCTTCTCGCGGGCGCTGGCCAGCAGCGCGAGCGGCCTGCGCGTGTTCGGTGAGGACAACGTCGGCGGGGGGTTTGAGTGGGCGTCGCCCGGCACTGTGACATCGTTGAGCGGTGGACGCGTGATTGACGTGAGCGCGGACGGCTCGGTGCGTCTGACGACGAGCCAGCGGATCGGCGTAACGGCGACACCACTTCCTGCGCTGGCTGGCGATCAGGACGCCAACTGCCGAGCCATGAGCGCAGACGGGAACGCGGTCGCGCTGACAAGCCATTTCTTCCAGCAGGGGGGCGGCGGCTACGGCTACGGCGGCGGCGATCCGGACATCGTGCGTGACCAGGCCTGCCGCTGGACCGCCGGTGGCGGCACGGTGGGGTGCGGCTTCCTGCCGGGCACCGATCGCTCGTTCGCGACGAACATCTCTGAGGACGGGGCCGTTGTGCTTGGCACGTGCCAGAGCGGCGGCACGGGGCCGACGCGCGGATTCCGGTGGACATCGGCGGGAGGGATCAGCGAGCTGCTTCCGATCGCCGGTCAGCCGATCCCAACCAGCGTCGAGCCGGTTGACTCATCCGCCGACGGGTCGGTCGTGGTTTGCGATGTTGACGGTCAGGCGTGCGTATGGACCGAGGCGGGCGGCTTCAGGCCGCTCAAGCAGATCCTTCTTGCAAACGGCCTGGACGTTGGGCCGTGGGTTTTCTACTCGGTCGCGGGGATCTCTGACGACGGGCGGATCGTCACAGGAAACGCGCTCGACGCTTCGGGCAACATTGCGGCGTTTGCAACACCCCTGGACTCCACCTGTCAGCCGCCGGCGAACCCGTGGACGGCCGCGCGGCGGGTGATCGTTGCTGACGGTGATGCGTTGCCGGGCGGGGGGACGGCGTCGTCGGTGCGGGAAGCCACGGTCGCCGGCAGCGGTGCGGCGCTGGTCCGCAGCGGCAGCGACGTCTGGCTCTCGCCCGCGGGCGGCGGAGCGCTCGTCGCGGTGGCCACCGGCGTAACCGGCGATTTTATCGGGGTCGAGAGTGTCGCGCTGAGCGACAGCGGCATCGTGGCGATCACGAGGCTCTCGACGCTCACCGGGCAAGGAAACGCTCGGACCCTTCAGGTCGGACCCGTCGGTGGCCTGGTGACCATCGCCGCCAACGGTGACGCCGTGCCCGTAGCCAGCGGCGGCGGCTCGCTGGCCACCTTCACCGGGTTTGATGGCCCGTTTGTCAACGGCGGCGGCCTGGCTGCTTTTCAGAGCCGTGTCGACGGCGGCACGTTAGGAACTACGCAGTTGTTCGCGTACAACGCAGCGAACCCGACGGGGCTCGTGCGCTTCGCGCCAGCCGTAACCCTGACATCACCATTCGCGCTCGCGCTGAGCGACTCCGGCGCAGCGCTCTGGAAGGCAGCAGAAGGCCTGGCAGCCGGCGGCCCCCCTCCGGCGACGACCCCCCTCATTGCGCCGACCGGCGGGGCAGCGCCCGGGATCGCGGGGGGAACGTTCTCGTCGTTCCCGCGCGCTGTGATCAACGGTGCTGGAACGGTTGCTTTCGTGGCGGCCGTGAGCACACCAGGTGGGACGGTGAGCGCGGCCTACCGGAAAGGAGCGGGCGGGGCGCTGCAACTGATCGCGGCGACTGGCTCGACGATCGGCGCTGGCCTGTCGCTGCTGGATATTCACGACGTGCAGATCGCCGAGAACGGCTCGGTTTATCTGGAGTCAAGCCTGCAGTCGTCGGGCGATGGAGTGGTCTTCAAGGTCCGGCCTGACGGCTCGACGGTGCTGGTCGCCCGCGATGGTGACCAGCTCCCCGGCAACAGCGCCTGCCGCGCCATGAGCGGGTGGCAACTGCGCGGAGTTGACGGCCGCCGCGTGCTGCTGACGGCGGGTGTGAGTGGCTTGAGCGGTACGTCGCAGGCGTTGGTTTCATGGGGCGAAGGAGAGCCGCTGTCGGTCCTGACCGTCACGGGCGGGTCGGAGACGTTCCGACCGGGGCTCGCTGGGACCGTCGGCTCTCTGCTGCTCAGCAACCAGAACGGCAACGGGCACGACGGGCGCAACAGCAGCTTCAGCGGTGGACGGGTTGTCTACAGCGCGCTGGTGACCGATGCACAGAACGTGACGCGGCGGGTGGTTGTTGAAGAGACCCTGCCGGTGCTCCCATGTGGGACCGCGGATGTGGGGATGCAGGGAGGGGTCGTGGGGCCCGACGGTTTGTTGAACAACAACGACTTCGTCGCGTTTATCGATCTGTTCTTCAGCGCCGATCCGCGGGCGGACGTCGGCTCGCAGGGCGGCGTCGCGGGGGGTGACGGTCAGTTCAACAACAACGACTTTGTTGTGTTCATCGACCGGTTCTTCGCGGGGTGCACCTGACGGCGGACCGGCGTGATCGGCGCGTGCCTGTCAGCGGGCCCGGCTCGCGGTGGCGGGCTCGCCGCCGGGCGCCTGTCGCGGGAGGTACTCGCGGCCGGTGAAGAGGTGGTCGAGCCCCTCACCGATTGCAACGACCAGGTTCCCGAGCATGTCGAACGGCAGGGCGATCGGGCCGATCGCTTTCATGCCTGAGTTGATGCCGACGCGCGACACGCGCGGCTCGGGCGCGGAGCGGCCGGCCGGCAAATCGGTGGGCTGCTGGGCCGAAGCGGTCGGGGGGACCCACGACACGAGGGCGGTCTCGGCCATGCCCGGGCGGGCCGGCGCGATGCGGGGGCGGGTCTTGGAGGTGAGCGGGGCGAGCGGATCGGCGATCGACGGGGTTGCGGGCCGGGCGGGCGGTTCGACTGCGCCGCGGGCCGCCGCCGTTGCGATCGGGTTCCTGACACCCTCGTGCTGGCGGCGGATGACCTCCTGCATTTCACGCACCTCGCGCTCGACCTCTTCGACGGGGTATGCGCCGCGGTCACGGGGGGTGACGGCGGCGGGCGGCGGCGCAGGATTCTGCGGGGCGACGGCGATCTGGTCGAGGCGGCGCTGGAGCGCATCGAGTCGGCTGCGCAGTTCCTGGATCGAGGCATCTGGTGCGGGTGAGGGCGCCGGTGCGGCGGCGGGCTCGAGGCGGTCGGCGCGGGCGCGGAGGTCCGCGACGGTGCCCGCCAGTTCGCCGATGCGGTCACGCAGCGCACCCTGCTCGCGCTCACGGTCGGCCCGTTCGGAGCGGTCACCGCGGAGGTCGTTGCGGAGCGAGGCGACCTCGCGTGAGAGCTTCTCCTGGCCACTCGCGATGCGCTCTGACCTGGCGTCGATCGCGCCGACCGACTGCCGGACGCCCGACATCTGGGGCCAGGCGTTGTAGAGCATGAGGCCGAAGGCCAGCAGCAGCAGCGTGAAGCCCGCGGCACCGCCAAGCGCAAGACGGGCGGTCCAGTCCGCGTCGGGCTGGCTGGGCGTTGACAGCTGGATTCGCCGCGCGGGCATCGTCTGCATGCTCTTCTCCTTTCAGGGCCCTGGCGACTGGCGTTCGCGCGGACGCTGAAGAGAAGCTACACCACGTGCGAGAGGCCGCAAGGGGGGCGGAGAATCGGCGGTCGCACAGGCGGCGCCGCTTGCCGGGTGTGACGGGGGCGCACCGGTTATGGGGCGCAGCCTGAGCGGGGCGGCGGCGTGACGCCCGTTGGGACATGAAAAAGCCCCGGGTGACCGGGGCTTAATCGAAGCTGGGCTGGCCGGGCCGCGGTATCAGGCGACCTGCAGGACGCTCATGATCTCCTTGACGATGTCGGCGGCGGTGAGGCCGCACATCGCCAGGACCTCCTCGGGCGTCTTGGCGCTCTTGGGGATGCGCTTGACGAACATCTGGCGGAGCGTGAACGCGTCGCCCGAGGCGGTGAGCGCATCGGCAACGCACGAGCCCAGGCCGCCGCCGTAGTTGTCCTCGATCGTGATGATCATGCCGTTGTTGGCGTTGGCGATGTCGAGGAGCTTGTCGGAGTCAAACGGCAGCGAGTAGAGGTCGACGAGCGTGGCGGAGATGCCGGCCTTGTCCAGCAGGTCGAGGGCCTTGTTGGCCTCGTGGACCATCGCGCCGGCGGCGCAGATGAGGATGTCGCGCCCCTCGCTGAGCACCTCGAAGCCGCCCAGGTTGAAGAGCGTGGCGTCTGAGTAGAGGAACTCGGTCTCGTTGCGGAGCGTGCGCATGTAGCAGACGCCCTCGTACTCGGCCATCACGTGGGTGAGGGCGTAGGCGGCGTAGGCGTCGGCGGGCTGAAGGAGGTAGCAGCCGGGGTTGCCGCGGTGGTCCTTCATCGTGGAGAACGAGCGGAACCAGGAGATGTCGGGGAGCGACATCTGGCTGGGCCCGTCGGCGGCGAGGGTGATGCCGGCGTGGCTGCCGACGATCTTGAGGTTCGCGCCGGAGTTGATCGCCATCTCGATCTGGTCGTAGCCGCGGGTGACGAACTTGGCGAAGGTCGAGCAGAACGGCACCTTGCCGCCCGCGGAGAGGCCCGCGGCGACGGAGTACATGTTCTGCTCGGCGATCTTGCACTCGAAGAAGCGGTTGGTGAGCGCGGCGTCCTTCTTGAACAGGTCCGCGAAGGTCGAGTTTGAGACGTCGGCGTCGAGCACGACGACGCGGTCGGACTGGTGGCCCAGGGCGCGGAGGGCGATGCCGTAGGCGCGGCGGGTGGCCATCTTGCCCGTCTGAAGGGCGGAGACCATGTCGAACTTCTTGGCGATCTCACCCAGCGGCACGATGTCGATCCCCGGCACCTCGCTCGGCTTGGCCTCGCTGGGGGGCTGGATCTCGAACGAGTCGGAGTTGACCAGGCTGGTGGTCATCTCGACGCGCTTCTGGTCGAGCTCGGCGATGGCCTTCTTGAGCGTCTCGCCCGTGGCGGGCTTGCCGTGCCAGCCGGCGCCCGACATCACGGTGGTGCCCCAGCCCTTCACCGTCTTGGCGACCACCGCCATCGGCTGGGCATCGACGTCGCCGCTGATCTTGGCGAACTGGTCGAAGGCGGCCTTGATCTCCTTGGGGTTGTGCCCGTCGATGGTCACGACCTTGTACCCGTACGCCTCGAGCTTCGCGGCGATGACCGCGGGCGTCTGCTGCTTGCTGACGCGGTCGGCCTGGCCGTACTCGTTGCAGTTGAAGATCGTCAGCACGTTGCTGAGCTTGTGGTCCTGGATGTAGTCGAGCGCCTCGGCGATCTGGCCCTCGCGGCTCTCGCCGTCGCCGATGATGCAGTAGATGCGCTTGTCCATGCCGTCGAGGCGGGCGGCGTTGGCGAGGCCCGCGGCGACCGAGAGGCCCTGGCCGAGGCTGCCGGTGGCGGCGTCGAAGAAGGGGAAGCCCTCCATGGGGTTCGGGTGACCGTCGATCTCGCTGTTGGCCTCGCGGAGCTTCATCGCGTCGGCGATGGTCATGGAGCGGCGGTTCTCGGGGTCCTTGCCGATCTTGACGCCCAGCTTGGCGCAGGCGGCGTAGACGATGGGGACGGCGTGCCCTTCGGAGAGCACGAGCCGGTCGGAGGTGGGGTAATCGGGGTAGTCGGGTGACCAGCGCATCGACGAGAACATCAGCACGGTGATGATGTGCCCGAGGGACATGGCGGTGGACGGGTGGCCGCTGCCGGCGGCAGCGCACATGTCGAGGCTCAGGCGGTCGAGTTCGATGGCCTGGGCGTGGACGGCGGCTTCAAATGACATCGGCGGCTCCTGGTAACTCCCCATGCAGGGGATTGGGGACGGGCACAGATCGGTTTACACCGGCCAGACGGGGTTCTGGGCGGCAAGGGTACAGCATCGACCGCGCCAATCGGTCGTCTGCAAAGTCGATCCGGCGACTGGCACGGGGTTTGCCCTGATCGGGCGGGGTGATTGTCGGCGCGCGAGGGGGCGGGGGCAACTGGTGGCGGGAAGAAATAAGGAAGGAAGGGGCCGGGATGGGGGCTGTCCGAGCCGCGTGCGGCCGCGTCTGGCTCCGTTGGTGGGCCCGCTTCGTCCATCCCCACCCTCTCCACAGAGCCCTTTCACCGGGCGAGGAAGGGCGAACGGGCGATACACTCCGCCCAGATAGGGAGCCTGCATGAAAGTCATTTGCGATCGGTCGGCGTTGCTTGAGGCTGTGAACACCGTTGGGAGCGTTGTGCCAACGCGGTCACCCTCGCCCGCGTTGTCGTGCGTGAAGCTCACCGCGACCAAGACCGGGAGTGTCGGGGCGCTTTCTCTGGCGGGCACCGATGCCGAAGTTGCCATCGCCCTGGGGCTGAGCAAGGTTGACGTCGTGCAGGCGGGTGTTGCGGTCGTCTCCGCCGATCGGCTGCGGGCGATCATCGGCAGCATCGACGAGAAGGACCAGACCCTCACCATCGAGCTCGACGGGGACAACTGCCACATCAAGGGGACGCGCAGCCGCTTCAAGCTCTTCGCCTTCCCGGCCAACGACTTCCCCCCGCTGCCCGATATGGCGCAGGTGACCGGCGGCCCCACGCCGCCGCGCGCCACGTTCAACGTGCCCGCGGGGACGCTGCTGCGTCTGGTCAACCGCACCGCCTTCGCGACGGCGCGCGAGACGAGCCGTTACGCCATCAACGGCGTGCTCTTCCGCCGTGACGGCAAGAAGCTTGAGATGGTGGCGACCGACGGCCGCCGGCTGGCCCTCTGCCGCGCCAGCCTCAAGGCCGCGGGTGAGGGGACGGGCGTGACCTCGGCGATCATCCCGACCAAGTGCCTCGGGCTGCTCACCCGCGTCGCTCACGACCCGGAGGGGAACGTGAAGGTCGCGATCACCGACAACAAGGCGTTCTTCGCCTTCGAAGACGGCGAGGGGAAGGAGAAGTCGCCGCGCGCGGTGGTCAGCACCACGCTGGTCGAGGGCGCGTTCCCTCCCTACGAGGACGTCATCCCCAAGGACCAGGACAAGAAGATCACCGCCGCCCGCGAGGACCTGATGCGCGCGGTGCGCCAGGCCGAGATTCTCACCAACGAAGAGAGCCGCGGCGTGCGGATGAGCTTCAACAACAAGGACAAGGCGGCCAAGCTCTTCTCGCGCAGCCCGGAGATGGGCGAGAGCGAGATCGAGCTGGCGCTCTCGGGCTACGACGGCGAGAACATCGAGATCTCGTTCAACCCGCGGTTCATCGCCGACGCGCTGAAGATGGTCGATGAGCCGGAGGTGCTCATCGAGCTCAAGGCGCCCAACAAGCCGGGCCTGTTCAAGGCCGGGGCCGACTTTGTGTACGTGGTGATGCCGGTGAATCTGCCGAGCTGAGCGGCAATAGGTCACATAGGTCCTATGGGTCCCATGGGACTTATTGGTGTTGCGCAATCACCCCGCCCACGCCCGCCACGCCTCCACCAGCCCCGCCGTCACCAGGCCCGGCGTGCGCCCGGCGATCGGCTTTGCCTCAAGCTGCACGATCGGCAGCACGCCCCAGCTTGAGTTGGTGAGGAAGAGCTCGTCAGCGCCGAGCACGTCGTCGATCGTGAGCATCCGCCGCTCGACGGTTGCTCCCTTGATCTCCAGCTGATCGATCACCCAGCCGCGCGTCACACCCGGCAGCACCGGGCTCGGCAGGTGGCCGCCCGGCGCGGCGGGCTTTTCTTCAACATCGCCCGTGGGCCCGTTTGGGCCGTACCCCTCTTCACCCTTGGCGATCGGCGTCAGAACCACTCCGTCCTTGACGACAAACGCGTTGCTCACGCACCCGCCCGCCAGGTGACCGGTGATATCGAACACCAACGCCTCTGCGGCGCCCTTGCGCCCCGCGCCCTGCAGTTCGCGCAGGCGCCACCAGTAGTTGAGGGTTTTGTGTCCCTCCATCGGGTTGAAGTTGTTCGCCCGGGCTTCCGCCAGCGCAGCGAGCACGCCCGCCCGGAGCATCGCCTCCGGGTAGACCGTCGCCGGCTGCGTGGTGATGAGGATGGTCGGGTCGATCGGCTGCTGCGCCTCGCGTGCTGATGCACGCGCGAGCATGTTCAAGTCACCGCCGGTCACCGTCAGCTTCACCCGCGCCCGGGGCAGCCTGCACGCGGAGATTGTCGCGAGCACCGCGTCGCTCAGGGCCGCGGGGCGCAGGTCGGGCGAGAGGTCGAGCGCCGCGGCCGAGGCGGCGAGCCGTTCGGTGTGTCGGTCAAGATCGACCGCCCAAGGCTCGCCCTCTTTCATGCCACCGAGCAGTGTTTCGAAGAGCCCAACGGCGTGCTGAAGCCCGGCGTCGAGGGCGGGGACGGTGGCGGCGTCGAGTTCGACAAAGGCGCCGTTGAGAAAGGCTTGCATGTGCGGAGGATACGGAGCCCTGCGCGGGACGGGGGGGCCGGAAGAGTGCCTGGCCATCGGTTGCGATTGTGCAGAGCACCCGCTCAGGAGCCTTGCTATCCGCGGGCTTCTGCCTGGGTCTCGTTGCGTGGCCGCGTCGCGTGCACCAGGAGTGCAAACCCGACGATGCCGGAGATTGCGCTCCCCACCAGGATGCCGATCTTGGCGTGGTCGAGCCGCTCGGGCGTCACGGCGAAGGCGAGGTTGGCGATGAAGAGGCTCATGGTGAAGCCGATGCCGGCGATCCACGAGCAGGCGTGGAGCATTTTGAACGTCACGCCGGTGGGCAGCTTGCCCAGCCCGGTACGCAGCGCGATGAACGAGAAGATAGCGATGCCCAGCGGCTTGCCGATGCACAGGCCCAGGATGATCCCGAGCGTCTCGCGCCCCGAGAGCGCATCGGTGAGGCTGCCCGAGAGCACCACGCCCGCGTTGGCAAGGGCGAACAGCGGCACAATCAGGAACGAGACCCACGGGAGCAGCGCGTGCTCGAGCGACTGCATCGGTGTCTGCACCTTC
Organism: uncultured Phycisphaeraceae bacterium; assembly: GCA_964403525.1. GTDB lineage: Bacteria > Planctomycetota > Phycisphaerae > Phycisphaerales > UBA1924 > JAJTGZ01. Next base: position 28,845 of record CAYOGE010000001.1, read on the forward strand.
TGGCAGGCGTCCTCGATGCCCTGCACCGCGGCCTGCTGGGTCGGGCTCGTGTGCAGGGGTGTTGCCTTGTCCTTGTCCAGCACGTCGACGGCGTTGCGGGTGTAGTCGATGAACGCGTTGCGGTCGACGCGCGACCGCGCGGGAATCGTCATCGCGCCGAGTACCCCGGCGATGGTCGCGTGCACGCCGCTCTGGTAGACGAACCACCACAGCGCCAGGCCGACGATCCAGTAGAGCCACACCCGGCGCACGCCGGCGACGTTGAAGGCGACCATCAGCGCGAGGGCAGCGCCGGCGTAGCCGAGGTAGGCCAGTTGCAGTTCCTCGGTGTAGAAGACGGCGATTACCAGGAGCGCGCCGATGTCGTCGGCGATCGCCAGCGTCGCCAGGAACACCCGCAGCCCGATGGGGATGCGCTTGCCCAGCAGCGCCAGCACGCCAAGCGCGAAGGCGATGTCGGTCGCCATCGGCACGCCCCACCCGCGGATCGTCGGGTGCCCCATGTTGACCGCGGCGTAGATCAGGCCCGGCACGAGCATGCCCCCCACCGCCGCCAGCACCGGCAGCGATGCGGCCTTGAACGAGCGCAGCTCGCCGATGAGCACCTCACGCTTGATCTCAAGGCCGACGATGAAGAAAAAGACCGCCATCAGCGCGTCGTTGATCCACCACTCAGTGGGCTTCTGGATCGAGAACTCGCCGGCGGTCACACCCAGGTGCACGTGGATGAGGTTCTTGTAGACGTCCGCCCACGCCGAGTTGGCCCAGAAGAGCGCGACAACCGCGCACACCAGCAGCACAATGCCCGACGCCGCCCCCATGCGCGCGAATCGGACAAACGGTGCCGAGACCAGCGAAGCCAGCGGCTTGGACGTCTCGGCGATCGGACTGGTAGAAGCGTGGGCCATGGTTCGATGAGCATAGATAAACAAAGACCGCCCGGCGAGGGCCGGGCGGCGAGTGTGGGCGTGGTTCGTTGCGCCTCAGCGGCGGGCGAGTAGGTCGCGGATCTCGGTGAGGAGCACCTGCTCCTTGGTCGGCGCGGGGGGGACGGCGGGAGCGGGCTTGGGCTGGGCCTCGAACTTCTTGCGGGCGGTGTTGAAGACCTTGACGACGATGAAGATGCAGAACGCCAGGATGAGAAAGTTGATGGTGTTTGTGATGAAAGCGCCGTAACGGAGGTTGTTGGCTGGAATGGCCTCGCTGATCACCTTGCCAGAGGCGTCGGTAACGGCGGCGACGCTGGGGCGGAGTTCGATGACAGCCTTTGAGAAATCGACCTTTCCGGCGAGGCCGACGATGGGCATGACCACGTCACCGATGAAGGAGGTGATGATGGTGCCGAAGGCAGCACCGATGATGACGGCGACAGCGAGGTCGAGGACATTGCCCTTGAGGGCGAACTCTTTGAATTCCTTGATCATGCTCATGTAGAGGCTCCTTGTGGCGACGGGGCGAAGGCTTCACCCACACACGCTAGGGAGATTCTAGATTGAGTTAACACGGGTTGCTCGGGACGTCAGGGGTGCTGAGGCACCTCTTCAGCTGTTGGCGGGGTTCTCAGCACGCGCACGTTCTGGCGGCCCGCGTCGTCACGGTTCAGCAGCTCGTTCGTTTTGCGCCGGGTGAAGACCCGCAGTGCCCGGTACCCGGCAAAGCAGAGACCAATCGCGATCGCGACGGGGATCGCCACAACGGCAAAGACCAGGAACAGCCCGATCAGCACCACCGCCGCGGCGAGGATCAGCACCGCCGCCAGCGGCGAGACGGGGCGTGGGCCGGGGTGTCCTCCCAGGGTCTGCACGAAGAATTGTTACGCCTGAAAGGGGGCCCGGTTCGACCCGTCACGCCGGTGGATGGTCGCGGGAGAACCTGTCGGAACACGGCTGACGGAGCAGCAGCAGGGATGCGCCAGTGCCCAGAGGGAGGCGAACGTGGCGGCGCGGTACGATGCTGCGGCGAGGGCAGAACCGGGAGATCGGCGGCGATGGGCGAGTCGAAGAGCAAGTCAGTTGCGGATGCACCCGGCACCGGCGGCCCGGGCACGATGGGCTTTGCGCACCTGCACCTGCACACCGAGTACAGCCTGCTCGACGGCGGCAACCGCATCGACAAGCTGCTCGACCGGGTGAAGGAACTCGGCATGAAGGCCGTCGCCTGCACCGACCACGGGAATATGTTCGGCGCGGTGGCGTTCTACACCGCGGCGAAGGAACGCGGCGTCAAGCCGATCCTGGGCGTCGAGGCGTACGTCGCCCCCGGCGACCGGACCGACCGGACCTACACCGGCGTCAGCGACGGCGGGTACCACCTTGTTCTGCTGGCGGAGAACAACAAGGGGTGGGAGAACCTGCTGGTGCTCTGCTCCGAGGCCTACTTGACGGGCTTCTACTTCAAGCCACGGATCGACCGCGCCCTGCTGGAGGCCCACAGCGAGGGGCTCATTGCGATCAACGGGCACCTGGGGAGCGAGATCGGCGAGCACCTGCTCGAGTTTGAGCGCTCGGGCGACCCGTCGCACTGGGAGAAGGCTGTTGAGAGCGCCAAGTGGCACGCGCGGACCTTTGCGCCGACGGCGGCTGGGCCGCGGTTCTTCATCGAGCTGCAGCACCACGTCTACGAGCAGAACTCGATCAACAAGCACCTGATCAAGCTGGCGAAGGAACTGAAACTCCCGCTGGTGTGCGACAACGACAGCCACTTCCTGCGCAAAGAGGACCACGACAGCCACGACACGCTCATCTGCATCAGCACCGGCAAGAGCAAGAACGACCCCGACCGGATGCGCTACCCGACGGAGATCTACGTCAAGAGCCCGGAGGAGATGGCCGAGCTCTTCGAGCCCTACGGCGAGGCGGGCGCCGAGGCCCTCAACAACTGCGACGCCATCGCCGCACGCTGCAACGTCACGCTCCCCATCGGCGCCAGCAACGCCCCGATGGTGCGTGTGCAGCGCAAGGGGACCGTCGAGGACGCCAAGAAGAAGGGCAAGTCGAAGAAGGACGAGTGGAGCAACCTCCCTCAACCGGGCGAGGCCCGCTTCGGCGGCGACTTGACGGCGTGGTACGAGGCCTACTGCCGCGAGTTTGAGGTGGTTCCGTTCTCGCTCCCGGAGGGGGCCGACGAGGATGAGAAGAAGCGCCTGCTCGATCTTGCGAAGGCAGAGTGCGACGCCGCCCTGCGCCTGCTGGCCGAGGGGGGCTTCGTCTGGCGGTACGGCATCGATCGCAGCGCCCCCGACGAGGCCGAGAAGCGCGCCCGGCTTGAGCGCGAGCTGAAGATCCTCTCCGACAAGGGGATCAGCGCGTACTTCCTGATCGTGTGGGACTTTGTCAACTGGGGGCGGCAGAACGGTGTGCCGGGGCTGGCGCGTGGCTCGGGCGTGGGCACGATGGTGGGCTACACCGTGGGGCTCTCCAACGCCTGCCCGGTGCGCTACGGCCTGCTCTTTGAGCGCTTCACCGACCCCGACCGCAGCGAGTACCCCGATATCGATATCGACCTCTGCCAGGACGGGCGGGGGCGCGTCATCAGCTACGTGCGCGAGAAGTACGGGCACGTGGCGCAGATCATCACGTTCGGAACGCTCAAGGCCCGGGCCGCGATCCGCGACGTTGGGCGCGTGCTCGAGATGCCCCTGAGCGAGGTTGACAAGGTCGCCAAGCTCGTGCCCGAGCAGTTGGGGATGACGCTGGACAAGGCGCTCGAGCAGGAGCCGGACCTGCAGAAGCTCTACGACGCCGACCCGACGGTGAAGCGCTGCATCGACAACGCGCGCGCGATCGAGGGGCAGGCCCGTCACGCCTCCGTGCACGCGGCGGGGGTGATCGTCGCCACGCGCCCGCTCAACCAGATCGTCCCCCTCTACAAGCCGACCAACAGCGAGGACGTCGTCACGCAGTGGGACGGGCCCACGTGCGAGAAGATGGGCCTGCTGAAGATGGACTTTCTGGGGCTGCGCACCATCAGCGTGGTCGCGCGGGCCAAGAGGCTCATCACCGGGGCGCTGAGCGAGGACGAGGTCTACCGGGCCGTCGGGAGGAGCAAGGGGGACGGCGGCCCGCACCCGCTCGACCTGGACCGGCTCGACTTCGCCGATCAGCGCGTCTTCGAGATGTTCCGGCGGGGCGACACCACGGGCGTGTTCCAGTTTGAATCACCGGGCATGCGCCGGCTGCTGGTGGAGATGAAGCCCGACCGCCTCGAGGACCTCATCGCCGCCAACGCGCTCTTCCGCCCGGGGCCGATGGACCTGATCCCCGACTACAACCGGCGCAAGCACGGGCAAGCGCCGGTGCCGAAGATCCACGCCGTGGTCGACAAGTACACCGCCGAGACCTACGGCGTGATGGTCTACCAGGAGCAGGTCATGCAGATCGTGCACGGCCTGGGCGGCATCAAGCTGCGCGACGCCTACACGCTGATCAAGAACATCAGCAAGAAGAAGCACGACAAGATCGAGAAGGAGCGCCCCAAGTTTGTTGACGGCGCTCAGAAACAGGGCCTGAGCAAGGCGGGCGCGGAGGATCTTTTCGAGCTGATCCTCAAGTTCGCCGGGTACGGCTTCAACAAGAGTCACTCGACCGGCTACGCCATCGTGGCCTACCAGACGGCCTACCTCAAGACGTTCTTCCCCAACCAGTACATGGCGGCGTTCCTCACGTTCGAGAGCGCCGCCCAGCAGGTGGCCGATTGGGTGCCCTACCTGGAAGACTGCAAGAACAACCGCTTCATCGACCCCGCAACGGGCAAGACCGTCCGCGTCGGCGTCGAGGTCAAGCCGCCCGACGTCAACATGTCCGACGCCGACTTCGCGGTTGTCTTCGCTGACGGTGAGGCGCGCACCGCCCTGACCGGGCACGTGCGCTTCGGCCTTGGCGCCATCAAGGGGTGCGGCGACAAGGCGATCGCCGCGATCCTCAGCGAGCGCGACGGCGGCGGCGACAAGCCACGGCGGGCCTTCACCTCGCTCTTTGACTTCTGCGAGCGCGTGCCCGTCGGCGGGGGCGGCGGCGCCGGCACCACGGGCGCCGTGAACAAGACAACCATCGAGGCCCTGATCAAGAGCGGCGCGATGGACTGCCTGCACGGGCGCACCGGGCGGGCGGCGATGATCGCCAGCGTCGAGCCCGCGGTTGCCGCCGGCGCCAGCGCCGCCCGCGACCGCGCGTCGGGTCAGGGCGGGCTTTTCGGGTTCGGGGCGGCCGAGGGTCCCGCGGCCGCCATTGCCGCCGAGGCGACCGCGCTGCTGCGTGTTGCGCCGTGGAGCGAGGCCGAGACCCTCGCCAGCGAGCGCGGCGTGCTGGGGTTCTACGTAAGCAACCACCCGCTTGACCAGTACAAGACGCTCATCCGCACGCTGGGCAACGCCACCACCCGCCAGCTGCGCGACCGCAAGTACGGCCAGGACTACCGCGTCACACTCGGCGGCATGATCACCGGCGTGCGCAACCTTGTGGTCAAGAGCGGAAAGAGCGCCGGCCAGAAGATGGCGGCGCTTGTCGTCGAGGACAAGGAAGGAACGGTGCAGGCCGTCGCCTTCAGCGACACCTACGCCAAGTACAGCGCCATGATCACCGCCGACCGCATCGTGTTCATCGTCGGCAAGGTCGACCTCTCCCGCGGCGACGTGCAGCTGATGATTGAGAAGGTGATCGACATCACCGCCGGGGCCAGCGCGCTGGCGAAGAAGATGCGCGTCGTCGTCGACGAACGCCTGCTCAACGGCACCGCCATGGAGAGGCTGGAGAAGGCCGCGGGGCTGATCCAGGTCGCCACAAAGAGCGTGCCACGCGGTGGCGACGTGGCGATCGTGCCAGCGGAGATCGTCGTCCGCACCGGCGCGGCCGACGTGGTGCTCTCGAGCGAGAAGATGCGCCTGGCCCCCACCCCCGAGCTGGTCGGCCAGCTCGTCGCCGCCCTCGGCGACGACGGCGTGGAGTTCGACGGCGAGAAGCCCTCCATCGTCAAGCGGGAGGCGAAGCCCTGGGAACGAAAGAAATTCTCGGGGGGTGATGACGAATGAGCTTTTTCCAGTAGACTCCGCGGCATGCTGAGGCTCGCCGCGCTCACCGTCGCACTCGTCTGCTCCCTCGTCATCGCGGACGCACAGCCCGCGAAACCGGCTCCGCAGGGCCCACCGGCCGTCGCCGCCAAACTCCGGCGCGGCGTGAACCTCTCGCACTGGTGGTGGCAGCCCGACCAACGCGACCCGGCGAAGATCGAGAAGGCGATCGGGCCCGAGGATGTCAGGCTGATCAAGAGCGCCGGCCTCACGCACGTGCGCATCCCGATCGATCCGTCGTTCTTCGTTACGGCCGAAGGAACGCTCAACGAGGCCAACACCGCGCGGCTGCTCCGCTCGGTCAAGGCCTTCAACGATGCCGGCATCGCCACCGTGATTGATTGCCACCCAGCGGGCACCCAGAGCAAGGGCATGCTCGCCGCCGATTCGTCGCCGGGGTGGGCCGACGAGCTTGAGAAGTTCTGGAAGGCCTTTGCCCCCGCGCTGCGGCAGACCAGCCCCGATCTTGTCGCTCTCGAGTTGCTCAACGAGCCCAACGGCATCGCCGATCCTAAAGAGTGGCCGGCCGCGCAGGAGAGGGCACGCAAGACCGTGCGCGCTGCGCTCCCCCGGCACACCCTCATCCTCACCGGCGACGATTGGGGGAGCATCGACGGCCTCCTCCGGCTCGACGCTTCGCCGGACGCCAACACCGTCTACTCCATCCACTTCTACGAGCCGCACACGTTCACCCACCAGCAGGCGACGTGGGGCTCGCCGATGTGGAAGGAGATCAAGAACCTCCGCTACCCGTTCGAGCCGGCCAACGCCGCCAGCGCTGCCGACTCCGCCGCTGACCCAAAGGCCGCCGCTTCGATCAGGCGTTACGCCAAAGACCAGTGGAACGCCGCCAGGGTGCGGTCGCGGTTTGACGCCGCAGCGGCGTGGGCGAAAGAGCACAAGACCACGCTCTATCTCGGTGAGTTCGGCGCGTACCGCGCCGGGTGCGACGAAGCGTCGCGAACCGCGTGGCTCACCGACGTCCGCTCCGCCGCCGAAACAAACGGCATCGGCTGGTGCGCCTGGGACTACAGCGGCGGTTTCGCGATCACTTCCCGCCCGCCGGCGAAGGGCCCGCGCGCCCTCGACGAGCCGACCGCTCGCGCCTTGGGCCTCTCCGCTCCCGTTCCACGCAAGAAGCAGCCGTAGCGCGGGCGCCGCTCCACCCGCGCTCTACCGCGCTGACTCGGTCTGCATCGTCAGTACGAGCCTGTCTTCGAACGGCTCGAACTTCAGCAGCCGCACCGTCCGCCCGTCGGGCAGTTTGATCGCCGCCCCACGCAACGCCGGCGCGCGGCCGCGCAGCAGCAAGGCCAGCTCTCCGGGCCGATCGCCGAAGAGCGTTGCGACCGGCACGTTGAGCCGGCCGATCGATGCCGACGCGGCGGGGAGCCACAGGCCGTCGCCGTCGATGCGCGGACGCAGGGCCAGGGAGACAAACCGGCCACCGCGCTCGCCGCCGCCCGAGCCGCCGTCGGGGATGCGCATGCCAAGCCGCACCACGCCTTGCTCAAACGCGGCCTGAAACTCAGAGCCGTCTGGCACTCGAACAGGATGCTGCTGCGTTGCCAGCCAGCGCGGCAGCTTCTCGTTGAGCCAGGCCGTTGCCCCTTCGGCAGAGAGCGAGACAGACCACGGCTCGCTCACGGCGACGTTCGTCGCCGGGTCGACCGTGCCGAGGGGGCGCAGCTGCGTGACCGCCGTCCACGCCCCGTTATCAACTGCGCCGGCGAGCGCACGGCGCTCGCTCACATCGACGCTGCCGGGTGGGTCGCGCCACCACGCAGGCCTGGCGCCGCCCAGCACCGCGGCGACAAGCAAGCCCACCGCAGCCAAAGCCCCCAGCCCGAGCAGAAAACGCGTAAGCCCCCTCGCCATGCGCTGGAGAACTTCGTCGGCCAGCGGGGCGGGCAACACCGCCCCTGCTCCGTGCAGACCGGGATTCTGCCGGCCACCGATCATGCTGTCATGATCATCGATCACGGGGGAATTGTCTGCCCCCCGGCCCACCCCTGTTGGGGGAATTCCGCGGTGCGCGGCCCCCCAACAATCGTGCCATGCGACCACTGCACACCGCCGCGCTGTACGCCTGCGCCCTGAGCCTGGCGCTCCCGGCATCGGCGTGTGCCCAGGCGACGACAAACCCCTCGATGCCCAGCCCCGCCGGCACGCCGCCGGTGGTGCCCGCGGCCAGAGCAACCACGCCGGGCGGCTGGTGGAACGATGTGGTTTTCTACGAGGTCTTCGTGCGTTCGTTCGCAGACTCGACCACCGGCCCCCTCGCCAACGACGGCATCGGCGACTTCCAAGGGCTCATCGAGCGGCTGGACTACCTCAAAGACCTCGGCGTCGGCGCACTGTGGCTCATGCCGATCACCGAGTCGCCCAGCTACCACGGCTACGACACGACCGACTACCGCACGGTCGAGCGCGACTACGGCACCAACGACGATTTCAAGCGCTTCATGGCCGAGTGCCACAAGCGCAACATCAGGGTGGTCATTGACTTTGTCATCAACCACTGCTCCGACGAGCACCCGTGGTTCAAGCAGGCGAGCGCCGACCCGCAGAGCCCCAAGCGCGACTGGTTTGTCTGGGAGAAGACCCGCCCGACGTGGAAGGACCCGTGGAACGAGACCGTCTGGCACCCCAACCCCGCGCCGGGCCAGCACGACTTCTACTACGGCATGTTCAACCACGACATGCCCGACCTGAACTTCCGCAACAAGGACCTCACGGCGGAGATCCACGACACCGCGAAGTTCTGGCTGACCGAGATGGGCGTTGACGGCTTCAGACTCGACGCCATCCGGCACCTGATCGAAGACGGCCAGGTGCAGGAGAACACGCCCGAGACGCACGCGTGGCTGAAGAGCTTTCAGGCCTGGTGCAAGTCTGTGCGGCCGGATTGCTTCACCGTCGGCGAGGTCTGGGCGAGCACACAGAACATCGCCGGGTACGTCAACGACGGCGAGATGGACTCGGCCTTCGAGTTCGAACTTGAGGGCAAGCTCGTTGAGTCGGTCAAGGGCGGCCGGGCCGCGCCGCTGGCCGACGCCGTTCGGGCGTCGTTCGCCTCGTTCCCGCCCGGCGCGTACAGCACCTTTCTGACCAACCACGACCAGGCGCGCATCATGACCGCTCTCAAAGGCGATGCGGCCAAGGCCCGCGCCGCCGCGAGCGTGCTGCTGACGATGCCGGGCGTCCCCTTCCTTTACTACGGTGAAGAGATCGGCATGACCGGCGACAAGCCCGACCCGAAGATCCGCACGCCCATGCAGTGGAACGCCGGGCCCAACGCCGGGTTCACCACGCCCCTCGCCAAGCCGTGGCAAAGACCAAACGCCGATCCCGCGGGCACGAACGTCGCCGCCCAGGCCCACCAGCCCGGCTCGCTGCTGGAGCACTACCGCCGTCTTATCAAGGTCCGCAACGACTCCGCAGCGCTGCGCCGCGGAGACGTTCAAGTCGTGTCATTCGGGACCTCCCACCCGTCACTGTTCGCGTTCACGCGTTCGCTGGAGCAAGAAACCGTGCTCGTGGTGGTCAACCTCGGCGCCGACCCATCGCCGATCCCGTGTGATCAGCTTGCCCCCAACCTGCGCGAACGGCTGCCGGGCTCGACCGACCTTCTGACGGGCAGATCGCTCGCCGCCGAACAGACGCATCAACCCGGCCCCCTCGCCGCCGGGGAAGTCTGGATCGTCCGCCTTGCCCGGTAACCCGCTGCCACCGTTTTCGCAGCCGCCGCGATCTGGGATTTCCGGCAAGACCGCCGCTCGACGCACGTTCTGCACTCGTCATGCCACGCAGGAGCATCCCAATGTTCAACGCCAAGCGAACCATTATTCTCGCCACCATCGCGGGTGTGGCGGCCGTCTGCGTCACCGCCGTTCTGCACGCAGAGCCGGAGCCCACGCCCTCCCCTAAGGGTGAACCGGCGCCGGAGACTGTGCTGGGCGGGCCGCGCATACCCGTGCGCGAAGTGCGGCCGACGCTGGTGTCGTTCGACAGCCACGGCAAGCTCGTGATGCTCGACGAGCGGCCAGAGATCGTGGCAGTCGGCCTCATTGGCCTGAGCGGCGACGCCAGGAAGGCGGCAGACAAGGTGCTCAACGAGCACGGCGCGGCCGTCGCCAAGGCCCTCAACGAACACCAGTCAACGTTCCTCCAGATCCAATCGGCCCGCCAGAGCGGCGATCAGCGCCTGGCCGCGCAGCTCACCCGCGAACTGCGGCAGAAAGCGCCGCAGCTGTGGGAGCCGCCGCTGCTGGACCAGCTCGCCAAGGCGATCCCGGTTGAGAAGGCCGTGCAGCTGCGCTCGATCGTCAACGAGTACCTGATCGAACTGGCCAAGGAAGGTGCGCAGGGCGGTGACAAACGCCGCGCACCCGCGCGCACGCCCGCCGACAAAGGCCCAGCCGGCGCTGCTCCGATGACCGGGGGTGACGGCGACTCGATGATGTCCGGCCCGTCGGAGGGGTCGCCCACTCCGGCCGCGAGCCCGCTCGACAACCCGCAGACGCTCCGGCGCATCGAGAACAACCTGGTCGTCCGCGAGATGGCCCGTTCGCTCAAGACGCTCGTGGAGTTGCGCCGGGAGCAGACCGACCAGCTCCTGGCCGGGCTGGGCCTCACGCCGGAGCAGGATGCGCAGATCCGCAAGCTCATCCACGACACCGGCGCGCAGTCCAAGGACGCCCGCCCGTCACAGGCCGACCACCGCGCGCTGATCGAGCAGATCAAGAAGCTCCTCACCGTTGAGCAGCAGCAGCAGCTGGCGAAGAACATGCAGAACCGGTAGCCCCTCCGGCCCGCGGGTGCCGGTGCGCCCCGGTTGTTGCTACCCTCCACCAGCGAGGGACCCACGCGATGAGCCAGCTGCCGACACACGCATCTCCCGACCCGCAAGCCGAGGCCGCCGCGGCCCGCGACAAGTTCCTGCGCCTCAAGGCGCAGGTGCACAAGGTGATCGTCGGGCAGGACGACGTGATCGATCAGGTGCTCATCGCCGTCTTCTGCCGCGGGCACGCGCTCGTGGTGGGTGTGCCGGGTCTGGCCAAGACGCTGCTGATCTCCACCCTGGCGCGAACGCTGAGCCTCGGCTTCTCGCGCATCCAGTTCACCCCCGACTTGATGCCCAGCGACATCACCGGCACGGAGGTGATCGAAGAGGATAAATCGACGGGCTCGCGCTCGCTGCGCTTCGTCAAGGGGCCCGTCTTTGCCAACGTGCTGCTGGCCGACGAGATCAACCGCACGCCGCCCAAGACTCAGGCGGCGCTGCTGGAGGCGATGCAGGAGCGCCAGGTCACCATCGGCGGCGTGCAGCACACGCTCCCCGCGCCGTTCTTCGTGCTGGCGACGCAGAACCCCATCGAGCAGGAGGGCACCTACCCCCTGCCCGAAGCGCAGCTCGACCGCTTCATGTTCGAGATCAAGATCGGCTACCCCAGCGAGGCCGAAGAACTCGCCATCATCAAGCGCACCACCGGCACGGGGCTCGACGACGTTGAAGCGATCCTCGGAGCGGCCGACATCGAGCACATCCAGAAGCTCGTCCGCGCTGTGCCCGTGCCCGACCACGTGCTCAAGTACGCGCTCCGCCTGGTGCGCACCACCCGCGTGAAAGAGCCCGCCGAGACGCCGCGCCCCAAGATGGTCACCGACTACATCGGCTGGGGTGCCGGCCCGCGCGCCAGCGAGTACCTCGTGCTCGCGGCCAAGGCCAAGGCCCTCATCGACGGCGCCACCCACGTCACGCCCGAGCACGTCCGCGACGTCGCCCGGCCCGTGCTGCGCCACCGCATCCTCACCAACTTCAACGCCGAGGCCGACCAGGTAACCACCGACACGGTCATCAACGCCATGCTGAAGGAAGTGCCAGTCGAGGGCGCATCTGCGCTCGAGAAGAAGCAGATGGACAGCGCAATGCGGTGAGCGGCTGCAATAGGTCGTATAGGTCTTATCGACCCATAGGACCCACGGTCTTTGCTCGAATCGACCGCACGCACGCGCGGTCGCCCCCTACTCCTATAGTCGGCCCCATCTGTTCCCGCACACCCTCACAAGGGCTTTCCCCCATGTCCGACACGCACTTTGACATCCTCATCATCGGCGGCGGGCCCGCCGGTTACGTCGCCGCCATCCGCGCCGGCCAGCTCGGCTTCAAGACCGCACTGATCGAGCGTGCCAAGCTCGGCGGCGTCTGCCTCAACTGGGGGTGCATCCCCTCCAAGGCCTTGCTCGCCAACGCGGAGCTGGTCGAGAAGATGCGCAAGCAGGAGGACCAGAAGTTCTGGGGCCTCAAAATCAGCGGCGAGATCGGCCTGGACTGGGACCGCGTCATCGGCCGCTCGCGCGACGTGTCGGCGAAGCTCAACAAGGGTGTTGAGTTCCTGATGCGCAAGAACAAGGTCACGGTTTTCAACGGAAACGGCAAGCTCACCAAGGCCGCCACGGCGGCCAACGGCAACAAGTGCACCGTTGAGTTCCAGGAGTGCCAGGTGCAGGAGGAGCTGACCAGCGCCCCGGCCAAGCCGGGCGCGACCAAGCAAACCCTGACCGCCGACAACGTGATCGTCGCCACCGGCAGCGTCGCCCGCGACCTGCCCTTTGCAAAGTTCGACGGCACGACGATCTGGGGCGCCCGTGAGGCGATGTTCAACAAGGAGCAGCCCAAGAGCCTCATCGTCGTCGGCGCCGGCGCCATCGGCATGGAGTTCGCCTACTTCTACCACTCGATGGGGACCAAGGTCACCATCATCGAGATGCTCGACCGCATCCTCCCCGTGGAGGACAAGGACGTCTCGACCGCGATGGCGAAGCTCTACGCCAAGCACGGCATGACGATCATGACCGGGCACGGCACCACCGGCGTTGAGAAGACCGGCTCGGGCGTGAAGGTCACCGTTGCGCCGATGGCGGGCGGCAAGCCAGACGAGAGCAAGAAGCAGGTGCTCGAGGCCGACAAGGTGCTGCTGGCGATCGGTGTCGTCGGACGCACCGACGGGCTCTGCGACGCCTCGCTGGGCCTGACGATCGACAAGGGGCACATCGTCACCGACTACAAGCCGGGCGTCACAAAGGACGAGGCGATCGACTACAAGACCAACCTCCCCGGCGTCTACGCCGTCGGAGACGTCATCGGTCCGCCTTGGCTTGCGCACGTCGCCAGCGAGGAGGCGTACCTGTGCGTCGAGCGCATCGCCTGGAAGAAGGGCAAGTACGCCCACGAGCCGCACCCGATCGACTACGGCATCATCCCCGGCTGCACCTACTGCATCCCGCAGGTTGCCAGCGTGGGCAAGACCGAGCAGGCGCTCATCGCCGAGGGCAAGGTCAAGGGCAAGGACTACGAGACCGGCACGTTCCCCTTCAGCGCACTGGGCAAAGCGATCGCCGCCGCGCACACCGACGGCTTCACCAAGATCATCCGCGGCCTGCCGCGCGGCGAGATCCTGGGCGCCCACATCATGGGCGACCAGGCCACCGAGCTGATCGCCGAGCTCACCCTCGCCCGCAGGCTCGAAGCGACGACCGAGGAGCTCATCGCAACCGTCCACGCCCACCCCACGATGCACGAGAGCGTCCGCGAGGCCGCACTCGCCAGCGAGGGACGCGTTCTGAGCATGTAGAGGGTCAGGCGAGGCCCAAACTTGCGGCTCAACCATCGGCCAGCATTCGACGACCAAGGCCTGCTTCAAAGGAACTACCAAACGCCCAGAGCAAGAGCTGCTGGTGATCTGGGCAAGGCAGCGCCACCACATTCTGGTGGGCAAAGCCAACGGACCCCCTCGTCAGGGGTGGGCATTTTGTCCCTCATGCAGTAAACTGAGCCAACTGCCGTGCGTGGTGGGAAATGTACGCGACCTCTCCGGGGTTTCTGCGCCCTCAGCGCACCCGGCGGGCCGCGCCGGAGACTGACGTGCTGCGAACAACTCGATCCGCTCTGTCGACCCGCTCAGCGGGCCTCGCCCTCGTGCTGGCCTGCGGCCTCGCGGTCGCTGCGCCGCAAGTGCGCGCGCCGGGCGCCGCCGCGCAGGCGCTCCCCGCGAACCACGCCGAGTGGTGCACGCAGTGCAACCACGGTGACGGGCTGCCCACTTACGACATCCGCATCGACGACGCCGTGTACAGCACGGTCGCCGGCATCACCGCCCGAAGCGCGGCCGACAAATCTCTCGCCGCGGCCGGCGCGCTGGGCGTCGCGATCCCCACGCTGGCGATCGACTTTGACGAGGCGCTCGGCACGCCCAAGTTCGTCCGCGCCTCAGCGGGCTTCCTCTCCGGGCACCACCCGGGCGCCGCCTGGCCGGCGGTCGTCGGTGAGTTCGTCGCGGCCAACCGTGGCTTGTGCGGGTTCGATGCGTCGGAACTGACGGGCAACCGCGTGACGCGCGACTTTGTTTCTGCAAGCAACGGTGTCCGCAGCATCACGGTTCAGCAGGTGCACGCCGGCGTTGACATCTTCGGCGCGGCGCTTCGGACGTCTGTCACATCCAAGGGGGAGCTCGTCAACCTCTCCAGCACGATGCTCGAACGACCCGCGGACGGGTTCAAGCCTGCGCCGGCCAGGGTTTCGGCCGCGCGGGCGATCACCCTCGCCGCGGCAGATGTGGGTGTGACGGTGGCAGAGTCTGACCTGGCGGTGCTCGACGAAGAAACCGGCGCCGACCGTCAGGCGGTGTGGAAAACGCCGGCCGCCCTGCGCCCCGACGAGCCGTTGACCACGAGGCTTGTGTACTTCCCGATCGACCGCACCACGCTGGTGCCGGCGTGGGCGGTTGTGGTCGCCCAGCACGGCGTGGGGCACGCCTACGACACGCTGATCGACGCGACCGACGGGAAGGTGCTCTTCCGCAGCGACCGCCTGGTGTGCGCCGGCCCGATCACGTTCAACGTCTACACCGACGACAGCCCCGCGCCGATGTCGCCGGGCCTGTTCACGACCGGGACGGCGCAGGCTCCGTTTGTGTCGCGGAACATCGTGACGGTCACGCCGGCGGAGGTCGCCGCGTGGTCACCGCTGAGCTGGATCACCTCGGGCACCGAGACGGTGGGAAACAACGTTGACGCCCACACCGACACCGACGCCAACAACGTGGCCGACCTCCCGCGGCCCAACGGCGGCGCCGGGCTCAACTTTGACTTCCCGCTCGACCTCGCCCTGGCGCCCTCTGGCTACAAAGACGCGGCGGTGACGCAGATGTTCTACCTCGCCAACCGCTTCCACGACCGGCTCTACAGCCTCGGCTTTAACGAGCCCGCGGGCAACTTCCAGACCAACAACTTCGGGCTCGGCGGTGCCGGCAACGACGCGGTGCAGGCCGACGTGCAGGACGGCTCAGGCACCAACAACGCTAATTTCTCAACCAGCGGCACCGACGGCAGCGGCGGACGGTGCCAGATGTACATCTGGACCGGTCCGAACCCCGACCGCGACGGCGCGCTCGAATCCGACATCGTCTATCACGAACTGGCCCACGGCGTTTCCATCCGCCTCCACGGGTCGCTCAGCTCGATCCAGTCCGGCGGCATGGGCGAAGGGTGGTCAGACTTCATCGCCCTGAGCATCAACTCGAAGCCGGGCGACGACCCAAACGCCGTCTACACCATGGGGCCGTACGCGACCTATCTGCTCAGCGGCCTCACGCGGAACTACTACTTCGGCATCCGCCGCTACCCGTACACCACCGACGTGAACAAGGGCCCGCTCACCCTGGGCGATATCGACACGGCGCTTTACAACGTCTCGGCGTCGGTGCCGCGCTCGCCCATCGCGCCGAGCAATTCAAACAGCGACGTGCACGACTACGGCGAGGTCTGGTGCCAGATCCTCTGGGAATGCCGCGCTGCAATGATCGCCGCGCACGGGTCAGCCGGGAACGAGCTGATGCTGCAGCTGGTGATCGACGGCATGAAGCTCGCCCCCAGCAACCCCACCTTCATCCAGTCGCGCGACGCGATCTTGAACGCGGACACCGCCCTGACCGGCGGGGCCAACACCGCCGCACTCTGGACGGCCTTCGCCAAGCGCGGCATCGGATTCGGGGCCTCAGTGCCCGCGGCGACGAGCACCAGCGGCGTGGTCGAGTCGTTTGTCGTGCCCAACCTGGTGAGCTTCACGTTCCCCGACGGGCTCCCGACGCAGTTCTCGCCCACCGCGGGAACGGCGTTCCACGTCAACATCACGGGTTCAGGGCTCACGCTCACGCCAAACTCCGGCACGATCAGTTACCGAGTCAACGGCGGCTCGTTCTCGACGGTGCCGATGGTCAGCACGGGCACGGACCAGTACCTCGCAACGATCCCCCCGCAGCCGTGCCTGGCCCGCGTTGACTACTACGTCGGCGTCGGCACCAGCCTCGGTATCCGCACGAACCCTTCAAGCGCGCCGGCGACGTTCAGCACGGGTTCGGTCTACACGTCACTTGTAAACCTGGTCAGCGACGACTTTGAGACCCCCAGCGGCTGGACCACCGGGCCCGACACCGCGACCACCGGCTTCTGGGTGCGCGGCAACCCGATCGGCACCGCCGCACAGCCCGAGGACGATCACACACCCGGCAACGGCACCATCTGCTACTTCACAGGGCAGGGATCGATCGGCGGCGGCCTGGGCGAGGCGGACGTTGACGGCGGGCAGGTTGTCCTCAACAGCCCGATCTACGACCTCTCGTCAGTCGCCGACGCCACCGTCTCGTACTGGCGGTGGTACTCAAACGGCACAAGCGCCGCACCCTACAGCGACGTCTTCCGCGTGCAGGTCTCAACAAACGGCGGTTCCTCCTGGATCGCCGCGGAGACCGTCGGGCCGGCCAACTCACCCGACACAAACCCGGGCTGGCGGTTCGCGTCGTGGACGTTGTCATCACTGGGCCTTACCCCGACCTCGCAGGTCAAGGTGCGGTTCATCGCCGAGGACGCGGACCCCGGCTCGATCGTTGAAGCGGCGGTGGACGACTTTGCGATTGTCGGCCTGCAGTGTGTCTCAGGCCCCGCCCCGTGCGGACCTGCGGACCTTGGCAAGCAGGGCGGCCTGCCCGGGCAGGACGGGCTCCTTGACAACAACGACTTCGTCGCGTTCATCGATGCCTTCTTCTCGCAGAATCCCGTCGCGGACCTTGGCGTCCAGGGCGGGATCGGCGGGAGCGACGGACTCTTCGACAACAACGACTTTGTCGTCTTCATCGACCGGTTCTTCGCCGGCTGCTGATGGTCATGGCGACGTGGGCACGCCGGTGATGGCGATCGGCGCCGGGAGTTTCTCGGCCGGCTGAGCGTCGGCACCCTGGCCGGGACGGACGATGCGGGCGCCGTTGGCGAGCTGAGACGTGCTCAACAGTGCTCCCGCTGCGCCCGCGCCGGTCGCGCCGCCGGGTCGCACGATCCGCAGCGCTCCGTTCCCCGCTCTGGCCGCAGCGCCCGCGAGCGCGCCGCCGATCGCGTACGTCCCCGCGTCCATGCCCGGTCGGACGATCCGGAGTTTCTCACCGTCGGGCCTGTTGGCCGCGGCGATCTGCCCCTCGTCACCGCCCGGACGCACAATCCGTGCGCCCTCGAGGTTCGCCGCACCGTCGCCGAGGCCCAGCATGCGGCTCCTCGCAAGGTCCATGCTCTCAGCATCACCGGGTGCGGTGTGGATGTCGGCGCCGGCCAGATCGACCATCGGCACGACCGCGTACCCCTCGCCGGGCGCAAGCAGCATCGAAGGCCTGGGTGTGAAGAGGTTCCCGCTCCCCGCCGACAACTGCACCACCGGTGCCCAGCCGCTGGAGCTGAACGAGGTGCCGCTCGCGCTGGCGGTGTCGTTTAGATACGTGCCAACGCTGCCGGTGACGTTGGTGCCGCTGGAAGCACCACCAGCGATAGCCGTGCCACCGCTTCCGCCGCCGCTGGCGCCGCTCCCGCCGCCACTCCCGCCGCCAGCTGCAGCAGCCCCACCCGCCACCGATGCGCCCGCTGCACCGGCACCAGCGCCTGATGCTCCGCCGCTTCCGCCACCAACACTCACAACGCCCGAGCCAGAGCTCGAACCTGAACCTGATGCAGCCCCTGAGCCACCACCCGAGCCGCCTCCAACGGTGATGACGCCCGAGCCGCCGCCGCCACCGCCTGTGCCAGGGCCAACAGCGCCGCTGCCGCTGCCTGCGGTGCCGCCGGTAGAACTGCCGCCAGTGCCCGAACCGCCGGTGTCGGTACCGCCGCCGACAAGCCCGCCGCCACCGCCACCGGCAGGCGGTGCCGGATTGGCCGGTGCCAGCGCCGGCAGGTTTGCGACCTGGCGCAGGAACGGCGCGTAATAGTCCCGGATGTACGGCTGGCAGATGTTGAAGTCTGACTGGTTGCGAACCCAGCTCCAGACGATCACGCCGTTGCACCCCATCTCGCGGGCGATCTCGACCGGCCGGCGCATGTTGAAGTCGTTTGTGGCCTGCCACCCGTACACCTGGTTGCTCACGTGGTACTGAAAGCCCACGTACGGGTACACCGGTTTGCCGTTGGCCAGCCGGAGTGCCTCGGCGATGTTGGCCTGCAGGTAGGCGTTGAAGTCGCGCTCGCGGTCCTCGCCGCGCCCGGGGGTCTGGCTATCGGGCACAGATTTGTAGAACGGGTAGACCGACGGGCAGATCACATCCACCATGTCAAAGTACCAGCGGGCCTCGACGCCGTTGCCGTAGCGCAGCGCATCGGCCTGCGCGGGGATGCGCCACGCCCAGTAGCTCTGCGTCGGCTGGTTGTAGAACGTGACCAGAGCGCGCGGGCGCATCTGCTTGGCCGTGTTGTAGCAGCGCTCGAAAAACTCGCGCGTCGTCGCGAGCCACTCCTGCTTGAAGTACGCCTCCTGCTGGTCGGGCGTCAGCCCCGCCAGCTGGAACGGGCGCGTCTCACGCAGCGTCTCGCGCCAGTCGTCGATGTAGTCTTCGTCAAGCGCGTTGCGCGCATCGGTGCTGGGCGTGTTGCGGTGGCCCGTCCAGTTTGGGCTGAAGAACTCGTAGTCGAACACGAGCAGTCCCTGGTAGTCCGCCATCGGGATCCAGTCGTTGACCGTCGTGCGGATCTCCTGCTCCATCTGGGCATAGAACGCCTCACGACCGCCGGGGTAGAGCTCGATCATGTGCGGCCCGGCGATGGGGTACGTCGGCGTGCGCGTCGCCGGGATCAACACAACGTCCTGCCGGTACGGGATGCCCGACACGTCGACGTTGAACCAGTCCGACCGCTCGGCCCAGAAGCTGTTGAAGATCGCAAACTCACTGGGCGGGTTCATGCCCCGCCGCCCCAGCTCGATCAAAGGTGTGCCCCGCGGCAGGGGCCACTGGGGGTAGGGAACATCAGCGATCGCGGGGGCAACGGCCCCCGCAAACGCCGCGGCAAACGCAAAGATCATCCCAAGACGGTGGTTCATGGTTGCTCGCTCGATGGCCTCACGGGACACCTGAATATCGAGCCGATCCTGCGATCGCATCCCTCCGGCGAACCCGCCGGGCCGCGTCGGCGTGCTACAGAAGGCATACGTTCACGTCTGCCACGCCCTCACGGGTCCGATGAGGGGCAGGAGCCACTCACGGTGCGGGGTCGCTGAGCCGATAATCACCCTGTCCCGTTCCGGCATCACACCCTTAGGGGTCTCATGGAAGCAGTCCTCGCCATCCTCGTTGCCCTGATCACGGTCGTGGGCGTTACCTACTGCATCGTCAAGCCCCGGTACGCGATCGTCCCGGTGCTGATGCTGTTCCCCGCTGAACAGATCATCATGGGCTA
Organism: uncultured Phycisphaeraceae bacterium; assembly: GCA_964403525.1. Taxonomy (GTDB): domain Bacteria; phylum Planctomycetota; class Phycisphaerae; order Phycisphaerales; family UBA1924; genus JAJTGZ01. The sequence goes on from CAYOGE010000001.1 coordinate 48,676, forward strand.
CCTGCCCGACTTCCGCTGGAAGTACGGGTGGGTGACGAACCTGGTCGTCGGTCTGATCGCGGTGTTCGGTGTGGCGCACCACTTCTTCCGCGGCGAGAACATCTTCAAGGGTGCGTTCAACAAGCTCTTCTTTGCGGTGATGGCATTCTACGCCTACATCCTGGTCTCGCTCTTCTGGACGCCGGCGCCCGACAGTGCCGCGTACTTCCTGAACAGGTCTTGGGCGTACTTCTTCCTCTTCTACGCAGTGGCCCCGCTCCTGGTGACCGACCTTGACGACCTGGTCCGCATCAGCGTTCCGCTGATGGTCTGCGGCGTTGTAGTCATGGCGCTGATGCTCATCAACCCCAACGCGAGGTTCATCAACGATCGGTTTACCATCGACCTGGGCTACCAGGTTGGCTTCGGCCAGCTGCAATCGAACCCGCTCGCGATCGCCGACGCCGGCGGCATCCTGGCGATCGTCTCGGCGATCTACCGGCCCCGGGAAAGGCGCCCACTGCTCACGACCCTCCAATGGTCGGGCGTTCTGCTGGGCATGGTGCTCGCGCTCCTGTCGGGCTCGCGCGGGCAGGTGCTCGCCGCAGTCGGTGTGATCGCCGTGCTGCTGCCGTTCGCGACCGGCAGCAAGAGCGCTGTGAAAGTGGCCGGCAGCCTTCTCAGCGTCGGCGCCATCGTGTCGGTGCTCTACTTTGTGTTTAACACGTTCGTCGTTTCCGCGGCCCAGACGCGCTGGACAGAGCAGGGGCAGGCGCAGGGCCTTGAGGCGCGGTTTGAGATGCTCTCTGCCGCACTCAGCGCGTACGTCACTTCTCCGCTCTACTGGGTCACGGGGCTCGGCGCCGCCGCATTCAACGCCTTTTACACAATCCGCACGACAGACAACCCCCATTGGTACCCCCACAACATCGTCGTTGAGGCGATGACCGAGTATGGGCTGATCGGACTGGTCTTGCTTGGCGCGGTCCTTTACATCACCACCAAGTACTGCCTCCGGCTGGTCGCAATCGCCGGCGAAGACCGCGCCCGCCGGACCACGGCGGTGCTCTTCTCGGGCATCGCGATCTTCCAGTTCCTGATGTCGATGAAGCAGGGTTACCTGCTGGGCATGCCCCCCCTGTTCATGTTCTGCCTCATCATGGGGCGCGTGGTCAAGAACGAAGAGGCGGCAGCAGCGCTCGCGTACAACCAGGCCCTTGAGAGCGGCGAGTTCACGGCCGAAGTTGACGAGCAGCCCGAGTACGAGAACGCCGACGGCACACCCTCGCCGGAAGCCGCCTGAGCCGTTTACAGCAGTTTCACACGACAGATCGCCGTCGGGCACCCGCGCACCAGCGCCGCCTCGCCGCCGCTCCGCAGCCAGCGGTCCAGCGCATAGCGGGCCGCGGTGTTGTGCGGCCTCAACTGCAGCGCCCCCGACCGCACCCCGATCACGGTCGTGAAGGCCGCGATCTCCCGCGGCGCAAGCTTGATGAACACAGAACCCACCCCCGCCGAGGCCATCTTTACCTTCAGGTCCTTGCAGATCGATGACAGCGGCGCGGCCAGCGACAGGTCACGCTGATAGCCCGCCCGTCGCTCGCGCAGGTTCGCCAACGTCCGCTGGGTAAGCCGGTCGGCCTCCATCGACCGAGCATAGCGGGCGCGGCACCGGCGGGGCTCGGGCCCTCGTTGCGACTAACCTATTACCCCCATGCCCACCGCTATCGACATCCAGGGCCTCGTCAAGCGTTACGCCCCCGCCAGCCCACCGGCGGTTGACGGCGTGTCGCTGGTGGTTCAGCCCGGCGAGCTCTTCTTTCTGCTTGGTCCCTCAGGGTGCGGCAAGACCACGCTGCTGCGGATGATCGCCGGTTTCATCGACCCCACCGAGGGAACCATCGCCTTCACCGACGACAAGGGAGGAAGGCGCGACGTCACCCACCTGCCCCCAAACAAGCGCAACACCGGGATGGTCTTCCAGAGTTACGCGCTGTGGCCGCACATGAGCGTCTTTGACAACGTCGCCTTCGGCCTGTCGGTCCGCAAAGTTGACAAGGCGGAGACACAGCGGCGCGTGATGGAAGCGCTCGGGATGGTCCAGATGGAGTCGCTTGCCCAGCGCAAGCCCAACGCGCTCTCGGGCGGCCAGCAGCAGCGCGTCGCCCTCGCCCGTGCGCTGGTCATCCGCCCAGACGTGCTCCTGCTCGACGAGCCCCTCTCCAACCTTGACGCCAAGCTCCGCACCGAGCTGCGGTCGGAGATCAGGCGCATCTGCAAGCAGGCGGGGATCACCGGCGTCTACGTCACGCACGATCAGAAAGAAGCGCTGAGCATGGCCGACCGCTGCGCGGTCATGCGCTCGGGGCGCATCGTTCAGATCGGTACGCCGCACGAGCTCTACCACCGGCCCGCCAGCCGCTTTGTCGCGGAGTTTCTCGGCGAGACGAATTTCATCGACGCAACACTGGTCGAATCTTCCGCCGCGGGGGCGCGGGTGACGACCGGCGCCGGCGAGCTCGTGAGCGCCCACCCCGCTCCCCAGGGCGTGGTGCCGGGTGCGCCGCTCACCCTCTCGCTCCGCCCCGAGGCGCTGCGCCTTTCGTGGGGGGCGGCGAGCGGGCCGAGCCCAAACACGCTGTCGGGGCAGGTGGTCGACTCGATCTATCTGGGCGAGATCGCGCAGCACGCAGTTGACCTCGCCTCGGGCGGGGCGTCCACCCGCGTGAAGGTGGCCCAACTGAACCCCGGACCGACACTGGCCACGGCCGGTTCCGCCGCGAGCGTCACCGTCGCTCCGGGGGACGTTGTCCTGCTTCCGTCGTAGCGGATTTCGTCTCAGATCGGCGACCATCAGGCCGACGTTTCGCGTATGCTGCTCACTGGAGGTCAACCGATGGCGAAGAAACGCTCCAAGTCTTCCGCTGGTTCCAAGCCCGCGCCAAAGGCCAAGCGGCCAGCGGCCAAGGCCGGGCCCGCCGCCCGAAAAACAAAGCCCAAGGCATCGCCGAAGAAGAGCGCCGGCAAGTCGAAGTCCGCCCCCTCGCCAGCCGGCGCCTCACCCGCTGAGCTCGGGCGCACGCTCGTCACCCTCTTCAATCAGAACAAGGCCGACGACTGGATCAAGGGTGTCTGGAGCAAGAACGTCGAGTCGATCGAGGGGACCGGGCAGGTCGCCCGCGGCGCGGCCCAGATCCTGGCCAAATGGGACTGGTGGACGAGCAACCACGAGGTCATGGGCGCCAGCGCCGAGGGCCCGTACGTCGGCGCCACCGGCTTCGCCGCCAAGTACCAGTTGCACGTGAAGGACAAGTCAACCGGCGCCGACATGCACATGACCGAGGTGGCCGTCTACACCGTCGAGAAGGGCCGCATCACCCGCGAAGAGTTCATGTACTCGTGCTGACGGCCCGCTTGCGCCGGTCCCACTCCGCGTTCACCAGGCCCATCGCCTGCGCAACGGCCGCGTCGAGGGTGCGGTTGACCAGGAACACGTCGTACACGCCGCAGTTGCGGGCAACCTCGATCTCGCGCCGCGCCTCGCCGAAGCGCCGCTGGATCTTCGACTCGTCCTCGCGCCCGCGCGAGCGCAGCCGCGTCAGCAGCTCCTCCTCGCTGGGGGGGAGCACGAAGATGCAGAACGCGTCGGGCACGTGCTTCTTGACGCTGACAGCGCCCTGCACGTCGATCTCCAGGATCACCAGCTTCCCCTCCGCGAGCCGGTCCATCACCCACTGCTTGGGTGTGCCGTAGCGCTTGCCGAAGACGCCCGCGTGCTCGAGGAACGCGTTCTCGCTGATCAGCCGGTCGAACGACTCGTCGGTCACGAAGAAGTAGTCGACACCCTCGCGGTCCTTGGAAGTGATCGCCCGCGTCGTGCAGCTCACCGAAAAGACCGCGCCAGGGATCTGCTTCTCCACCGCGTGGGTGATCGTGGTCTTGCCGACCCCGCTGGGCCCGCAGATCACCAGCAACATGCCGACCTTGTCTGACATAGCCCGCAGGATAGCGGATGCGCGGGTGCCCGTCGCACTCAGCGGGCGCCGATGCACAGCTGCAGCACCGCCATCCGCACCGCCACCCCGTGGCGGACCTGTCGGAGCACCACGCTCCGCCTGTCGTCGACCGCTCCGGCGGTCATCTCAACCCCGCGGTTGATCGGGCCCGGGTGCATGACCACCGCGCCCTTCTTCAGCCGCGCCAGCCGTGCCGCGTGGAGGCCGTAGCGCTCGTGGTACTCGCGCACGCTGGCGATCACGTTGGCCGGCACCTTGCCGCCCACCCCCGGGGTCACGCCAGCGCCGCCGCCCCCGTGCCGCTCGAACTGGATGCGCAGCACGTTCACCGCGTCCAACTCGCCGATGACCGAGTCCACATCGTGCACGACCCGCGCACCCATCTTCTCAAACGCAGCCGGCACGAGCGTCGGCGGACCGATGAAGTAGACCTGTGCGCCCAAGGTCAGCAGGCACGCCAGGTTGCTCCGCGCTACCCGCGAACTGGCGATGTCGCCCACGATGCCGACCTTCAGCCCGCTCATGTCGAACGCGCCGGCCCCTTCGAGACGGCCGAACGCCTCAGCGATCGTGTACGCGTCGAGCAGGCCCTGGGTCGGGTGCTCGTGCTTGCCGTCGCCGGCGTTGACGACGCTGCAGACCGAGCCGCCCGGGTCCCACGCGCGCACCCGCGACTCGAGTTCGCGCACCACCAGTTGGGGTGCGCCAGAGCTCGCGTGACGCATGACCAGCGCGTCGACGCCCATCGCCGCCACGTTCAGCGCCGTATCCGCGACCGTCTCACCCTTGCTGACGCTCGAGCCCATCGCCGTCAGGTCGATCACCTCGGCGCCCAGCCGCTTGGCGGCGACGGAGAAGCTCACCCGCGTGCGCGTGCTGTCCTCAAAGAACAGGTTCGCCACGACCTTGCCGCGCAGCACCGTCCGCCACGAGGCGGGGTCCTCCGAACCGTCGGCGTCGTGCCGCGCGTAGCGCCTGGCGAGCGCCAACACCGTGCGCAGGTCCTCCGCGCTCAGCCCGTGCAGCCCGAGCAGGTGACGGTGTGAAAACGCGGCCGGCGCCGACGCGCCCAAGTGGCCCATCGAATCACCCGCCGCGCGTGTTCCACCCGTTGTCTCTGTGGCTTTGGCTGGCACGCCGCATCGTAGCGGCGTGCCCCGTCAGCCTCCGACTACTTCTTCTGTGCCGGCGTCGCCGGGAGCTCGGCACCCTTCACGGCCGGGTCCGCCGGTGGCTTGGGGGGCGGGGGCATCGGTGTGCGGAACGTGCCCAGCACCTCCGAGCGGCGCTCGGCCGGAACGGCCTTGAGCAGGGCAATGCCCGCCGCCGCCCTGCTGCTGGCGTCGGTCGCCTTGGCGGCCATCGCCTCGCCCTCGGCGAAGTCGCCCGTCAGGCTCAGTGCATCCTTCACCTTGGCCCAGCCCGACGCCAGCTCACCCGCCATGCGCTCAAACGCCGCCATCGCCTCCGACGATCGGTCCTTGATGCTCTCGCGCGATTTGTAGATGATGAGCTTGTTCTTGTCGTCGCCAACGCGCTTGTTCAAGTCGACCAGCGTCTCGGCCCGGAAGTGCTTCACGCCCTCGGCGAAGGCGGTCTGCTGCTTGGGCCTGAAGATCTGCGTGGTCTTCACAAACTGCTCGATGCCCGGCTGCTGCACCAGCGGCTTCATCGGCTCGGCGAGGGCGATCAGTTGGCCGAGCTCGTTGACGCTGTCGATCTCCTGGATCGCCGCGTGCAGCTTCATCGCCTGGTCCAGGTTCTTGACGATCGCCTCGTCCTGCTGGGCAACGCGCGCGTTCCACTTTTCGATCCACGAGCGCTTCTGCCCCTCGTCCATCGGCACCGCCTCGATCACGACCTGCTCGAACGGCTTCGACGGCCAGACCACCCAGCCGTCCGCGTCGCGGACGACGATGTTGGGGGTCGGCACGTCGGGCTCGGGCGGGGGCGGGGGGAGCGGCGCCGGGACGGGCGGGGGCGTCCACGCCGGCGCGGGGACCACCTTGGCCGGTACCGGCGTGACCACCTGCGCAGCGAGCACGGCCGGGACCGACGACAACACCACTATCGCGAGAACGTTGTTCATTGCTTTCCCTTGTCGATGTGCGGAGACGAAACTCTAGCTCACAATTCGGCGCCTCTCACTTGCCGCCCTGCTCACGCTTGATGTAGTCAAACAACGCGTCACGCTGGCCCGCGTCAAGCTCCCTCCAGATCTTCCAGAAGACATCGACCTTGTTGATCTTGTCGGCGTTCCCCTTCGCCCGGGCGAACGAATCATCGGCGATCTTGCGCACGCGGCTCTCCTGCTCGGCGCTCAGGCCCAGCGACTTGATCAGCGCATCAAAGTCCTTCACGCGCTGGCCGATCACTCGCTCGTAGCTCGCCTTGATGTCCTGCCCGAGCATCCGCAGCGCCTCGACGCTCGCAACCTTGCCGGGGCTGCTCTTCTCGCCGCGCGCCTTGGCCGATTCGGCCTCCTCCTGGATCAGCGCGTTCCAGTACTCCTCAACCATCAGGCGAACCTCGGTCTGCTGCTCCGCCGGCAGCAGCGCGCTCATGCGCTGCAGCAGCAGCTCGCGCTCAGCGAAGACCGGGTGGTCCTGGCGCAGCTTGCGGACACCCGCCAGCCCGGCTTTCGTGTCGCCGCTCTGAAAGGCGTTGGCCACCGCCGCGACGGCGGGCAGGTTCCCGCTCAGAAACTTGTCCATCGCCTGCGCCTGCTCGACCTCCACCCTGGTGACGGCCGCCTGCGTCTTCTCGTCGAGCTTCAGCTTGCGCACCGCCGCCAGCGCCGGCCACTCTTCAAGCCGAACGACCTTCCCGTCGGCGCCGCGCTCAACCAGCGTTGGCTTGCCGGTTCGATCGGGCACGCGCGGCCCAGAGAGCGGCGTGCGCTCGGGCGGGGGAGGCGCGTTCTTGTCTGCCTGCGCTGCCGCCGCGCACGCGATCATCCCCGTTGCAAGCACCGAGATCAGTTTCGTGTTCATGGCTTACCTCAGCCGAGTCAGCACCATCAACTGGGCGTCAACCCACTCACCTGCGTACGTCCGCCGGCGGCAAGGGTTTCAGACCCTCACCCCACCATCGACCAAACCCACACCCGCACTTCGCCCGATTCCTGCCCCGCCGGCACCTAAACCCTACCGTCGCCCATGTCCAGCACCCCTACGCACCCCGCCGCACCCGCCCACAGCGACCTCGCAAGGGCCATTGCCGACGCCTGCGTCCTGAGGGGGACCTTTACCCTCCGCTCCGGGCGCACCAGCAGCTTCTACATCGACAAGTACCTCTTCTCGACGAAGCCCGCCGTGCTCGAGCCACTCGGCAGGCTCTTCGCGGCCAAGATCGCCGCGATCGGCGCTTCGGTCCCCGGCGGCGTTCACCGCCTGGCCGGCGCTGAGCTCGGCGGCATCCCGCTGGTGACCGTCGCTTCGCTGGCAACCGGCCTGCCGTCGATCTTCATCCGCAACGCCAAGAAGGACTACGGGACCGCCAAGCGGACAGAAGGGACGCTCAACAAAGGCGAGAACGTTGTTTTCGTCGAAGACGTCGCCACAACCGGCGGCCAGGCGCTCGAGGCCGTGGCCGAGCTCCAGAGCCTCGGGGCCAACGTGCTCGCGGTTATCGCGACGATCGACCGCCAGGAAGGCGCCCGCGAGAACGTGGAGAAGGCCGGGGTGAGGTTCGAAGCGCTCTTCACCAAGGCCGATCTGGGCATCACCGGGTGAACATGTAGACAAGCCCGGCGATCAGCAGCAGCACCACGACGACGATCCACACCCTGGGCAACTGCGCCTGGCGCGGCGTCTCCATGTCCGCCCCGCAGTGATAGCAGGTGACCGCGTCGTCGTACACCTCTTTGCCGCACGACGGGCAGGTGCGCGTCACCCCGCCGAACTTCTCCAGGTCATCGGCGCTGGGGCCGTCGTCGCGATCGTCGGTCGGCCGGGCTGGCTGGCGCGAGCGCACGACCTCGCCGTCCACACCTCGTCGCCGGATCGGGAATCGACCGTCACCCATGCGGAACGGTAAGGCGCAGCCGGGCCCGCGTCACTGCGGGTGAGCGTTCATCCAACGCCACGCGCTCTCCACCATCTCCTCCACCGTTCCGACCGAGGGCGTCCACCCAAGCTCGGCCCGGGCCAGCGACGCGTCGGCCCACAGCATCGGCGCATCACCCGGTCGCCGCGGCCCCACCCGCACATCCAGCCTCTTGCCCGTCACGCGCTCGCACGCGCTGATCAACTCGCGGATGCTCACACCCTTCCCCAGCCCCAGGTTGTACGCGAGCGTCCTGCCGGGCTTGATCGCCCCCAGCGCCCGCACGTGCGCATCGATCACGTCGTCAACGTGCACGTAGTCGCGCACCGCCGTGCCGTCGGGCGTCGGGAAATCGTCGCCGGAGATGAAGAAGACGTTGTTCGTCCCCGGCCAGCGCCCCGCCAGGCACCGCAGGATGATCGGGATTACGTGCGTCTCGGGCTCGTGCACCTCGCCAAGCACACCGGAGCGGTCGCACCCGGCCACGTTGAAGTACCGCAGGCAGCACGCGCCCATCGACGGGTGCGCGTCGACGGTGTGACGCACGATCCGCTCCAGCATCCACTTGCTCGTCCCGTACGGGTGCGTCGGGCGCATCGTGTCGCCCTCGCGCACCGGCAGGCTCGACGCGTCCGGCTCGCCGTAGACCGTGCAGCTGCTGCTGAGCACCAGCCGCTTGACGCCGCACGCCACCGCCGTCTCGATGAACCTGATCCCCTTCGACACGTTCTCGACGTAGTACTCAACCGGCTTCCCGACGCTCTCGGCAACGTACGCCAGCCCCGCAAAGTGCAGCACGCTCACGCACCGGTGCTCCTCGAACACGCGCCGCACCGCCGGCCCGTCCGCTACATCAACGTTCACAACGTGCAGGCGCGCAGACGCCGCGGGCTCCGCCCGCCGGACCGCCTCCAGCCCCGCGGGGTTCGCACGCCCGGTGATCATGCGGTCAACAACGACCACCTGCCACCCGTCGCGCAGCAGGCGCAGCACCGCGTGCCCGCCGATGTACCCGGCACCGCCGGTCACCATCACCACCCTGTCGTTCGCGTTGCTCACCCGCCTCAATCCTCCAGCCGGAACGGCCCGACATACTCGCCCTCAAACGGCGGCTCGCGCAGCATCGCCGCGTGGCGCTCGCGGTCGCCCTCGTCCGCGAAACGGTCCCTGATCTTCTTCGCCGGCACGCCCCCCCACACCTCCATCGCCGGGATGTCCTTGGTCACCACGCTCCCCGCAGCCACCACGCTCCCGTCACCGATCGTCACGCCCGCCATGATCACCGTGTTGGTCCCCAGCCAGCAGTCACGCCCGATCTTCGTCCGCGGCATCTTCGGCCGACCCGAAAAGATGATCGGCGTCCCCGCCCTGTCGATCACGTGGTCGCCCCCGACGATGTTGACGTTCGGCGCCAGCAGCGTGTACGCGCCGATCTCCACCCGCGGCCAGACCTGACACCCGTAGCTGATGAACACAAACTCGTGCGCCACCAGGTCCGGGCTGAGCCGCGAACCGAAGTGAAAATAGCACGAAGGGTGCACGCTCTTGAGCCCGTATCGCTTGCGGATGTACCACATCTTCGCGCGGCGCACGAAGCGGCGCACCCCCTTGAGGTCACGCAGGAACCCGCGTAGTCCGTTCGATACCGCGCCCATTCAGCCAGGCTCCTTCATCCAGAACAGGTCGTCCGCCGGCTTCCCGTCGATGCACCGCTCGATGCACCGACGCTGCATCGGCGCGTTCCAGAAGCGTTCGATAATCTCTACGCACGCGCGCGCGACCGAGGCGTCCGGTTCCCCGTGCGTCCACACGCCAACCGCACGCGCCAGGTCCGCAGCGTCCCCCTCCTTGAACAGCGAGCCCGTCTTGCCGGGGATCACCGCCTCCCACTCCGGCATCTGCCGCTCCTCGTCACCGTGCGTGACAACCGGCACGCCGTAGGCAAGGGCCGTCATCGCCGTCAGCCCCACCTTGCCGGGCGCCACCATGCACCGCGCGAGCATCACCAGCCGCGACAGCACGGCCTCGTCGTAGCAGGCGCCGTAGAACACGCACGCCACACCCTTCTCCGCCGCCAGCGCCTCGAGCGCCCCGCGCTCGGGCCCGTCACCCACCAGCAGCAGCGCCACCGGCTTCCCCTCGCTCTTGAGCACCGCGGCCGCCTCGATCAACAGGTCCAGCCGCCGCACCGGGATCAGCCGCGTCACGCACGTGACCACAGGCAACTCCGACGCCGCACCCATCACCCTCCCGCGCAGCGACGACAACTCCGCGGCCGTCGTGCGTTCCCGCTCCGACTTCTGCACCGCGTAGTCGAGGCTGTTGTAGATCACCTGCACCGCCTCCGGCGCACAGCCCGCCTGCATGAACAGCACCTTGGCGTAGTGCCCGTAGGTCATGTGCGCATGGAACAATCGGTAGTAGACCCTGCGGGTCCACCCTCGAATCCCCCTCTCCGGGCGCGTCCACCCGTGACCCCAGCTCAGCACGCGCTTCCCCGTCAGCCGCCCGGCGAGTGCGCACAGCCACGTTGTGGGCCACCAGACCCCAGAGTGGATCACCAGCACGTCATACTTGCCAGACAGGCCCGCACCAACCAGCCCCGGCTGAACGTAGACACCCTGCCGCCGGCCCAAGCGCCAAACCGGGGCATCCACCCAGTCTGTGCCCGGTGCGACTTCCCAGGCCTTGATGCTCGGCTCCGCGCTCGTCCTGTCCGCCACCAGCGTGTAACGATGACGCCCACGCTTGAGCAACTCCTCCAGCACCGGCCCCCGGTAGTGTGGAAAGAACGGGTACGCAAGGCACACCCGCCGACTTGTCGACGTTGGATCTTCCATCAGTCCCTGACCTGCTCCTGACCGATAGTTCATCGACCACCCCCTCCCCCCCCCACCAACCCACCAAAGCACACATCAACACCCAAACCTCCCAGCCCGCCACACAAAGACGCGCGCCGGCTCTGAAGCGACCGCTCTGGAAACGCGCATTTTCTGCGCTCGGCGGCGCGTCCATCCTTTTCTGCCACCTCTTCCTCCTCGCCTGGCTCTTCGCGGTCATCGCCACCGACCGCTTCCTCATCAGCCAGTTCCTCTACTGGTTCAACCCGGCCCTCGTTCTAGCCGCGCTCGCCTTTCTGCTGCTTGGTTGGTTCTTCAAGCGGCTGGGCGGTCGACGGGGTGTCGGACGCGCACCGCTCACATTGCTCACCGTTGCCCTTGTGGTGATGGCGGGGCGGGAGTACGGGGTTTTCCGCTGGATCGCCCACCTTCCCGACCCTGTCCCCTCTACCGCCGGCGGCAAGGCGCTGCGGATCGTTCACTGGAACATGGCGGTATTCGACGCCGCACCGGGTGTCGACGTCGGTGCCCGTCTCGCGGGGGCCGGCGTGCCCGACATCGCCCTGGTGTCGATGCAGAACAACCCACGCCTGTGGGAGCAGATCGTCGGCGCAATGAAACGCAAGCCAGACGACGCGATCACGCTGGTCAACTGCGGGCCTGACAAGGTCTTTTCGCGTTTTCCTGTCACAGCCACGGGGCGGTTCGCAGTCCACTTTTCCGGCGAGAACGTGCCCGATGTGCCCGCCGCGCCGCCGCTGCTGCGCCGCTCACTCGCCTGGCTCTTCAGCACCCTGCAGCTGCACGACCGTTCGCCGGTGGACATTGAGGATGCCACCATCATCGGCCTGACATTCGACACCACCGCCTCGATCGGACGCCCCCTCCACGCGTGGTTTATCGACATGCCCAGCAACCCGCTGGCGAGCCGCGCCGACCTGGTCAACCGCGTTGTCGCCCGCGCTGCCCAGCTCCGCGCCGACGGCTCGCTCCCCGCGCCGGACATCATCGCCGGCGACTTCAACATCCCCATCGGCTCCCACTCGCTCGAGACATTCGCCCCCGGCTTCGCCGCCGCATCGGGCGCCGCGGGCCTCGGCCGCCTCGCGTCGTGGCCGCGCCCGCGCCAAGTGCTGCAGATCGACCACATGCTCGTGGCACCGGGCTGGTGGGTATCGGACTACCAGACCCTCGACCCCGGCGCCAGCGAGCACATGGCCCAAACCGCGCTGGTCTGGCCCGCCGATACTTCAAGCGCTTCAGGAGCCGCCAAGTGACCCAGACGTCCACCGCCCAACCGCAAGCCTCAGCCGCCCGTTACCCGGGCGACTCCCCGCTGGTGCGCCAATTCGAGTCGAGCTACAACCTTCTCCACCCGTCGCACCGCGACGGCTTCTTCATGGACCTGGTCCTCGACACCGTCCGCACGTACCCGCGCCCCCGGCGCATCCTCGACATCGGCTGCGGCGAGGGCGTCGGCACCGACCCCGAGCTCTTCAAGCGCGTTGTCGCCGAGAGCGACGAGTTCTGGGGCGTCGAGCCGGACACCTCGATCAAACCGCGCGAGGGAGTCTTCACCAACTTCCAGCACGCGCTGTTCGAAGACGCCAACATCCCCGACAACTCGGTCGACCTCGCCTACTCGTGCATGGTCATGGAGCACGTGCAGAACCCCGACGCGTTCATGAAGAAATGCTACCGCGTGCTCAAGCCCGGCGGTTCGTACGTCTTCCTCACCGTCAACGGGGCCCACTACTTCGCGATGATCTCCAACACACTGCGCGTGCTCAAGCTCGACGAGACCGTCCTCCGCATCGCACGCCCCGGACACGTCGTCGACGGGTACCACTATCCGACCGCGTACAAGTTCAACCGCCCGCGGCAGATCGACTCCACCTGCGCCGCCCTGGGCTTCGAGAAGCCACGCTACGTCTTCGCCGAGCACGACGGTGCCAAGGCCTACTTCCCCGGGCCCACCCGGCTCGCCTGGAAGGCCCTGACCTGGAAGCGCTCGGTCATCAAAAACCCTCGGTCGCTCCTGGAGCTGATCGGCATCATCCGCAAGCCCGCCTGACGTGGCGGACCGGAAGCAAACCCTCCCCCCAACCCCCGGCTCGGCAGCAGCGACACCAATCCGGGCTGCAATCTGCGATAAGTTGGCGCGGTCAACCCCCCTTTTTGCCCCCACCCGCTACACTCTCGCTTACACACCCTCATACCGCCCCGCGGCCGGGCCACCGCCCCGTCGTCAGGAGTTCGCCCCCCGATGCTCCCCAAACCGCCAGCCCGAGAGCCCTCCCTCAACTTCCTCTATATCGAGCCTTACCGCATCGTCGGTTCGTCGGTCGCCGGTGAGGCCACCACGATCATGGTGCCGGAGCTGGACGTCTGCTTCGACCTGGGCTCCTGCCCGCGCTCGATGCTGCCGTGCAAGTGGGCGTGCATCACCCACGGACACATGGACCACGTGGGCGGGCTTGCATACTGGTGCAGCCAGCGCAACTTCCAGGGCATGGGCCCGGGCAACATCATCTGCCCCGCCGCGATAGCACCCGCCATCCAGAAGATGATGGAGGGGTACATCGACCTTGAGCGCCAGAAGACGCCCTTTAAGATCCACCCCCTCGAGCCGGAGGGGATGATCCAGATCAAGCCGAACGTCTTCGTGCGCGCCATCCCGCTCGAGCACACCGTGCCCACCAGCGGGTACACCGTTATCGAGCGGCGAAGCAAGCTCAAGCCCGAGTACGTCGGCCTGCCGCAGGACAAGCTCACCGAGCTCAAGGAGCGCGGCACCGAGATCACGCGCTTCCTCGAGATCCCGCTGGTCGCCTACATCTTCGACACCGCCCCGGGGGCGGCGCTCCTGCGCGAGGACGTCCGCAAGGCCCAGATCGTGATCACCGAGTGCACGTTCTTCGAGCCCGACGACAAGGAACGCGCCAAGATCGGCATGCACCTGCACGTTTCAGACCTTGTCGAGTGGCTCCGCGTCTGCGAGTGCAAGGCGATGGTCATCGGGCACGTCTCGCGCCGGACCAACCTCGCCATCGCCAAGAGCAACCTCGTCAAAGCGCTCGGTCGCGAGAAGGCCGACCGCGTCTTCTTCCTTCAGGACGGCAAGGCCAACCGCGAGCGTTATGAGCGCCAACTCATGGACGCGGGCGAGCACCCCCTCCAGCAGAAGGGCGCAGCCGGCGGGGGCGGGCGGTCCGGCGGCTTCCGCGGGCGGCCGCCTCGTGAGGGCGGCGGCGAGCGAGTCTCGTCGCGTTCCATCCCGCCGCGCGGCTGATTAATCCGACTGATGAAAATGATCGATCGGGCGGTGCGGCGCACAATCCCTAGGGCGCCCGCGCCGGGTGAACCCCATCTGCGGCCGCCAATCGCGTGGGTTGCTCTAGCACAAAGAGAATCTCTTTGCTACTCGGCGCTACCGGCGGATTTGGCTATTGACAGAACCTCCACCTGCCCGTACCGTGGACCCCTTCGATGGAGGTAGAGTTGAGTGTTCACAGCAGCAAAATGAAGCCATCCCGCGTTGATCCCGATGGCCACATCTGGGCAGCGTTGCTCCAGCACATGCGCGCGCACAAGCCCGACATCTGCCGGCAGTGGTTCGATCTGCTCGAGCCGCTCGGCGTTGCGGGCGGTGTTCTGCGTGTCCGCGCCCACTCGCCCATCCACCGCGATTACCTCCAGCGCGCCTGCTCAGGACCCTTCAACGACGCCGCACAGACCGCAACCGGCCGCCTCATCTCCGTCCGCTTCCTCGGTCCCGACGAGGCGGTCGAACCCGTCGCCAAGCCCGCCGCACAAGCCCCCGCCGCCAAGGCCGACGCCAGGCCCGCCCAGCCCGAAAAACCATCCACCGTTTCTCCACAATCAACACACGGGTTGTCCACCGCCCCCGCGCCCGCCAGTGACCGCGCCGACCACAAGCCCGAATCAGCGCCCGAGCCGATGCGCGACGACATGCGCGAGTTCGTCCCCAGCGGGGGGAGCGGCGCCGGCAGCGGCCCGATCGCGCCCGAGACGCTCGAGCACCTCTACGACGACGGGCTCGTGCTCAACCCCGACTACGGCTTCGACGGCTTCATCGTCGGGCCGGGCAACCGCCTCGCACACGCCGCGGCCCTCGCCGTTGCCTCAAACCCCGGCCGGCACTACAACCCGTTCTTCGTCCACGGTGACGTCGGGCTCGGCAAGACCCACCTCCTGCAGGCGATCTGCCTGGCGATCCGCGCCCAGCGCCCCGAGGCGGTGATCTACTACACCTCGTGCGAAGGGTTCATGACGCAGTTCATGGACGCCGTCGCCGCCGGCGCGATGCACCTGTTCCGCCACAAGTTCCGGCACGTCGACGTGCTGGTGATCGACGATGTCCACTTCCTCGCCAAGCGCGACCGCACGCAGGAAGAGTTCTTCCACACCTTCAACAGCCTCTACCAGAGCCACAAGCAGATCGTCCTCAGCAGCGATGCGCCGCCCGAAGAGATCCCCGACCTCGAGGAGCGCCTGGTCTCGCGCTTCAAGTGGGGCCTGGTCACCGAGATCAGCCCGCCCGACTTCGAGACGCGCGTGCAGATCCTCAAGAACAAGGCACGCCTCCGCGGCTTCGAGCTCTCCGAGCCGGTCGCTCAGCGCATCGCCCAGCGCATCGACACCAACATCCGCGAGCTCGAGGGCGCCGTCATCAAGCTGCAGATGATGGCGACGATGGACAAGCGCGAGATCGATCTTGACCTTGTCAAGACCGCACTTGGCGAGCCCCCTACCAACGAAGAGCCCACGGTCCAGATCCCCACCATCATCGAGGCCGTCGCCGACTTCTTCGGCGTCAAGATGGTCGACATGCAGAGCAAGCGCCGCCAGCGCTCCGTCGCGCTCCCGCGACAGCTGTGCATGTACCTGGCGCGCCGCAACACACGCTTCAGCCTCGAGGAGATCGGCGGCTACTTCGGCGGGCGCGACCACACCACCGTCATGCACGCGGTCAAAATCGTCCAGCAGCGCTGCACCACCGACAGCGAGTTCGGCCAGCAGGTCCAGTCGCTCGAGTCACGCCTCCGCGGCGGCCGCGCATAGCCCTTCTCCCAGCTTTGCTGGGAGACCGTGCATCCGGGAGCGAAGCGGACGAATGCCGGAAGTCACCCAGCCGCAAAGCGTCATCGTCAGGCTCGGCGAAGCCGGATGAGGGTGCCCCTGCCAGCGAGCGTCGCAGCCTCTCCGCCGCCCTACCTGTTCGCCAGATCCGCCACCACCCGCTCCAGCCCCTCCACCACGCGGCTCATCGCGTCGTAGTCGAGCGTCTCCGGCCTGTCGCTCGCCAGGTGGTAGTGCGGGTTCCGAAACGGGGCGGTGTCGGTCACCATTACCCCGTCGTACCCCTCCTGCCAGAATGCCCAGTGGTCGCTCCACCCAACGCCCGGGAAGAACCCAGGCAGCGCCGCCCCCTCGCACGGGAACTGCGCTTCGGCACGGAACACCCGCACGCACCGGCGCGTCAGCGAGCGCGACCCGACGCTGCCGACAAACCCGATGAAGTTCCCTTCCGCCGGGTAGAGCCCGCCAACCAGCGGCGGGTACTTCTGGTACCCCACCTCGCCCGTGTAGAACCCGATCGTCTCGAGGCTCAGCATCGCCACGATGTCATCGTTCCTGGCGCGGCACGCCTTGGCGTAGACCCACGAGCCCATGTCGCTGGTCTGGAAGCACGGCGGCTCCTCGTTGACGAAGAAGAGGAAGCGCACCTCGCGCGCCTGCCCCTTGCCGGCGAAGCGCCGCGCCAGCTCCAGCACGCCCGCCACACCGCTTGCGTTGTCGTCGGCGCCCGGCGTCCCCGCGAACGTGTCGTAGTGGGCGCCGACCACCACAACCTCCGTCGCGCACGCCGAGCCCGCCGCCGGCGCGAGCACATACTCAAGGTTCGGTGTCTTTGCGTTCCGCTCGACGAACGTCTGCCCCGGCTCGTCGTACCCGGCCGCGCGCATCTGGGCCATGATCCACTTCGCGGCCTCCGCCATGCCGCGCGGGTCGAGCGTTGACCGCTTGCCCACTTTCGACGCCAGCGACTCAACATCGCCGCGGATGCGCTCCGCGCTGGCCAGTTGCGACCGCGTCGCCGCCGGCCGCGCACCAGCGAAGCTCTCACCCGGCATCGCGACCATGAGCCAATAGCACCCGTACAGCAACAGAGCAATCGTCGCGAAGAGCCCGGCGAGCCTCTTCAGTGCCCCCTTGCTCACGAGCTTGAACTTGCGCCCGGCGGCCTGTGCGGCAGGACTCGCTTCAGCGGCGTGTGCACCGGTGCGTGCCATGCACGTCCGTACGCGACCGCGAGTAAGTGGTTGCAAACATTCCATTCCATCGATGTGCTGGAAGCGAATCCGCAGACCGTGCAGGCAAGGAGCGGGTATGAGGCGGGCAGATTGCAAACCCGCCCCACGCGTGCGCCTCCGCCCGTGCGCGAGCCGATACGATCTTCCGCACCCGTACACGGAGCACCCGATGAACCAGCGTCACACCGTTGCGCTCCTCGCCGCCGCGTTCGCCACACTGAGCGCTGCCGCCGAGCCGCCGCCACACGCGCCCGATGCGACGCCGCCGAGCGCAGCGCCGCCCGCCTCGCGCGAAGGGCGCATCGACCTGCGCCCCAAGTGGGAACTCGGCCAGGTGGTCCGCTACACCATGAAGCAGACCAGCGACCAGCAGACCCCCAACGCCGAAGACCCCTCCGACCCGCACAAGTCGCGCCTGGAGCAGACCATCGGCCTCAAGATGACCGCCAAAGCCGTCGACACGACCACCGGCGAGACAACCGTCGAGATCGTCTACGAGTCGGTCAAGGCGAAGCTCGACAGCCCCCTGGCCACCGTTGACTTCGACAGCACCAAGCTCCCACCCAAAGGGCCCAAGTCTCCCGCCGCTCCCGCCCCCTCAGCCCCGCGCGACCCCTTCGACCAGATCGATGCGCTCCTCGCCGACCAGTTCAAGCAGATGGTCGGCACCACCATCACCATGAAGGTCGCACGCGACGGCCGCATCATCTCCACCTCCGGCGGTGAGTCGCTCTCGCCCACCATGCTCCCAGGCATGACCGCCCCCGGCGCCGAAGCGATGAAACAACTCGGCGGCCTCATCGGGCCAATCACCACCAACTCATCCCCCGGCTTCGATGGGCTCGCCCGCGTCGGCGACCGCTGGACACACCGCGACCAGCTCGACGTCGGCCCCATCGGCGGGCTCGACCTCACCACCACCTACGACCTCCGCACGCACACCGCCGGCACAGCCAAGGTCTACTTCAAAGGGCACGCCGACGGCAACCACAGCAGCGGCCTCCCACTCCCCGTCAGCCTCGACAGCGCCGACCACTCCGGCATGTACGCCTGGGACACCCGCCGCGGCCAGCTCGCCCGCTGCGAGTTCGAGCAGAAGGTCACCATGAGCGGCTCGATCACCGGCAACAAGCCCGCGACCGCGACCACCACTGTGGTGATCGAGCGCATCGACAAGAAGTAGCCCCCACCGCTTCCCTTCCGCCCCACAGCGCCGGGTGATCGCGCTGCGCAACGCGACCGGCTGCCATCGCTGACAGCCGATCGCGTTCAATACGCGGGGCGCGCGCCCCGCGCTCGATGGGTGCAGCGTTCCCACACGGCGCTGCACGCCGGCCTTTGGCCTGCTCGAGGCGCCTCAGTTGCAGCCGCTGAAGAAGTAATCGATGAACACGACGAAGTCGTTGTTGTCAAACTGCCCGTCGGCGCCGGGTGCGCCGCCCTGGCTCCCCATGTCGGCCCTGGGGTTGACGGTGAAGAAGTAGTCGATGAAGACCACAAAGTCGTTGTTGTTCAGCAGGCCATCGCCGCACGAGACGGCCTGGCCACCCTGGCCGCCGATGTCGGCCGGGCCGCACGGCGAGCCGATCGTCAGCGTGCCGGGGTCGCTGTCGAGCGTGTTGCACGAATCAGCGATGTGGCAGCGGAAGTCGTAGGTCTGCGTCGGCGACAGCGTGCCGGGGTTGACCGTGAGCGTGTGCGTGCGGGTGCCGCTGACGGTGATCGTCCCCATCGAGAGCGCGTTGGTGCCGTCGGTGAGGATCGCCCACGTCCCCTGGCTCGGGTCGGTGCAGATCTCCCAGCGGTACTCAACGCCGCCTGGGATCTGGCCGACGGTGAAGGTGGCCGGAGCGTTAGCGCACCCGGTGGCCGGCTGCGGCGTAAGCGGGTTGATCGGCCCTTCGAACGTCAGCGTCGCCGGCTCGCTGGTCACGCTGCCGTAGGCGTTTGAGACGATGCAGCGGTAACGGCCCTCGTGACCGCCCCCCTGGCCGACCACGTTCACCCGCAGCTGCGCCCCGTGCACACCCTCAAACTCCCACGACGCGTCGTGCGGGAAGGTCATCTCCGGCAGGCCGCTGCAGGCGTTTGTCAGGTTGATCCACGTGCCCGGTGCGCTGGGGTCTTCGCGCTGCCACTGGTAGTTCAGCGGCCAGGTTCCGCCCGCGGTGATGTTGACCACCTCACCCCACCCGGCCCACTCGCAGCGCGTCGAGCGGTCAACCGGCTGCACGGCGATCGTCGGGGGCTCGTTGCCGACGGCCGCGCCGTTCAGAGAGAGCAGCCCGCTGATGAACGTCACCAGAGATTGGTTGGGCGGTGTGCAGTCGGTGCGGGAGTCCTGCCCGCTGACCAGCAACGTGTTGCCGTCGGCGCTCAGCCCGCGGACAGCGGTGATGCGCGTCCCCTGCAGCGCTGTGCCGCTGGGATCGATGGTGGCAAGGTAGTCGTACAGGTCCAGCGGCGTCCCCTCGTTGATGTCGGGCCTGCAGATGAACGGGCGCGGCTCGCCGGTGAACTGACCGGCCGACCCGCCGTAGTAGGCGGTGCCGACGATCGTGTTGCCGTCGTCGCTGATGCCGCTGGCCGCGATCGCGTTGAACGGATAGATCGTCCCCCACTCGTCCTCGCGGTCGATCGGTCGCCCCAGGTTCTGCGGCACCCACGCATTGCCCGAGCGCGTCCACTTCACGAGCGTCATCTTGTTGATGCCGAAGTTGGCGACCGAGTAGTTGCGCGATGCGCCCGCCGCGACAACCGTGCCCGGCCCGTTGACCGGAGCGCCGCTCTGGTTTCCGAACGTATCAAGGATGGTCATCGACCCGTTAAGCCAGACCGCCATGCGCCGGCCGGTGTATGCGCCCGCGGGATCGGGGATCGTCCCGAGGTCGTAGCCGGTGATCACCGTGCCGTCGGCGTTCACGCGGTCGGCGCGGTTGGTCGTGGAGCTGCCGAAGAGCCGATCGAACTGGCCGGTCAGGCTGTCGTAGCGGAAGCCGTAGAAGTCGCCGCAGAAACCCTGCGAGACACCGCCCGACCCGTTCACCGTCACCGCCGACCACGCGCCGCCGACGATGAAGCGCCCGTCGTTGCTGATGTCGGCGGGCGAATTGATCGTAAAATCGCAGCGCGTTCCGCCGATCATGCGCCCCGTTGCGCCGTCGACCGTCCGCGGCAGCGAGCCCGCGTTGACCCAGCCGGTCCCGGCCGTGTAGCGGTGCGTGATCGAGGGCATCGAGCAGGGGTTCTGCAGAACCTTCAGGTTGCCCGCTGAGTCGTAACCCGGGAAGCAGTTGAGCCCGCCCCAGTTTGCGTTGTTGTCCATCGACGCGGCAAGGACCGATCCGTCGCCCGAGCAGAAGATCGGCCCGCCCGAGCCGGGCGCAACCCCCGGCAGACGCTGAAACCCGACACCACGCGTCCACTTCATGGCCGCGTACCCCGGGATCGCTCCGTCATACGCCCACCCGGTCACGCTGTTGCCGTTGCCCGCAAGGTCATCGTTGATGCTGGTGATCACCAGCTTCGGCTGTGCGGCGGCGATAGCGGTTATCGAGGCGAGCGATGCGAGAGCGAGCAGGGTGGGCGTGCGCATGGCGGGGTTGCTCCGATCAAAGGAAGAGAAGATGCGGGTCCGACCAAACGGCCCGGGCGCGTCTCCGCGCCCGGGCCCGGTTGTTGAAAAGAGGATCGATCAGCGACGGCGGCGGAGGCCGGCCAGGCCCGCGAGGCCGAGCAAGCCGCCAGCGCCGGGCGTCGGGACGCCCTGGATCAGGATGCTCCCCTCCGTCTCAGCGCTGACCCACGTGTTCGCGGGGGGCAGGCCGAAGCCGGTGAAGGGGGAGCGGATCGCGCTGGGGAGACCGATCGGGGTGGCGCTGGGCCACGCGATCTCAAGGTCGAACCCGCCCGGCGCGATCGGCGTCAGGCCGATCCAGTAGTTGCCCGGCGCGAGCACGATGTTGAGCCCGTTCGCCGTAGCGACGTTGACGTTCTGGTCGCCGAAGCCGGGGCCCGCATCGAACGTCGTCTGCGTGCAGGTGAGCGTAACGAGCGTGCCAGTGCCGGGGTTGTCGGCCGAGCCCGGGAGCGCGCCGTTGCGGGCGAAGATGTTCAACCGGCCCTGGGTGACGTCGGTGGCCCAGTTGGCAAAGCCGAGAGCGCTGAAGTAGGTGCTGATGCTGGTGATCGTCCAGCCGCCCGCGGGAACGACGATGTCGTTCAGCGCGTACACCGTGGAACCAAAGGGCGGGCTGCCCGAGATGGTGTTGTACAGACCGGGGGCCGTGCCGCTCAGGTCAGACTGATCCCAAAGCACATCGGCGGAAGCGGCGGTGGTCAGACCGACCGCGGCGGTGAGGAAAACGGCGGAGAGGCTCTTCATCTCTGAACTCCCTAGGAAAAAAGGGTGACACGATCCACAGGTACCGATATTACCTCAGGAAATCAGACATGCAAATATTTTTCAGATAATCTCTGAAAGTTTCACTACAAACACACTGAAAGTTTGTTCCGGTGCCAAAACCGTCTATACTGGATCGAGAGGTACGGGACAATGCTTACAGAAAACGAACAAATCGTGCCAGCGATTCGCACTTCCCTCCAGGAAGTACGGCGGACGCTGATTGAGCTCTACGCCGCCGCCGGCGTCGATCCGGAAAAGCCGCAGGAGGTCGCCCGCCGCCTTGGGATCAACCGCAACCTGGCCTGGAAGCTGACGAAGGTGATTCAGTCTCAAGGTTCGGTGACGGCGCTCAACTATCTGCCCGGCGCGCAGGGGATGGCCCTTGCCCTGAAGGCGTTCGCGGGCGAGGTCCGCGATGCGGGCGTCATCACGCGGGTGGGCGACGCACTTGAGAGCTTCGAGGCCACGGCAGCGCGCCACGCGGGGGACCGCGAGCGGCTGGAGCTCACGCTCGAGAGCATGGGCGAGCTGGAGCGCGACTCAAAGGCGGAGAACGGTCGCGAGCTTGCGTTCCGCGGCAACAGCAGCGTGTGGGGCGTGCAGGCACGGCTGCGGTTTACGAGCGTCTTCCTCGGGCCGAGCTCGCTTGGCGCTGGCAAGCTGGACTACGTGTCGGTCGGCGGCGTGTTCGGGTTCAGGCGGCTGAACCCCGGCGTGCGCTGGCGGCTGGCACTCTCAAACTACCACGACGACAAGGGGCTGCCGCTGGCGCACCTGGCGGGCTTTGAGGAGTTTGAGCCGAAGCAGCCGGGCGACACGCCGTTGATCATCCGCGAGTTCTCGTCGCCGAACTTGCCGTCGATCGAGGTGGTGAAGCACGCCGACGGGAACGAGCTTGTGCTGCCGGCGGGCCCGGTGGGGATCGTGCCGTCGTTTGACTGCTGCCACGGGTATGTCTGGCGCGGGCTGCCGATGTACCGCGACGCCAACAACCAATACGGCTCGACGGCCACGCCGATCAGCCTGCCGTGCGAGTCGCTGCTGTTTGACCTGATCGTGCACCGCGAGATCCCGCTGGCGGGCCAACCCGAGGCGTTGGTCTTCGGCTTCCCGCACGGCGGCGCCGAGGGCCCTTCGGCGCAGACGGTCTCAAACCGGATGAACCTGCGCCAGGAGCTTGTGGAACTGCCCAGCCGCCCGGTGACGGTGGCGACGGCGATGCTGCCAAGCTACACCAAGATGGCGTCACGCGTGTACGAGAAGATGGGCTGGAACCCCGACGACTTTGTCGGGCTGCGCCTGCAGATCCCGTTCCCGCCGATGTCGACGCGTGTGGTGATCCGCTGGCCGCTGCCGGAAGCCCCGCCGCGCTGAGCGGTCCGCTCCATCAACCATCAAGCGCTCCGCCTTTCGCCGGTGAGCTTCACGATCAGCCAGAGGCCGGTGATGGCGAGCGTCAGGCCGATCGCTCCGCTCGTCAGCACCACCCAGTGCGCGCCGCGCAGAGGGCCGATCAGCACGACCGGCATCACGTTACCGGAGTAGCTCGAGCTTGATGACGTCTCGCTGAACCCGCGACGTCTTGTTCCGAAGCCGATGCCCGAGGTCGAGCTGGATGACGACGTGAACGACGACATCCCGCCTATCCCGCCGAAGCTGCCGCCACCGGCGGACTTGGCGATCGCGTCATCGACGACCGACCTGACGCGCTTGGCCAGGTCTTCGTCGGGCTCGCCTTCTGCAACGGTGGCGATGATCTTCGTGGCGGCGGCGTCGCCCCACGCCGCGCCGACGACCGCGGGCACGCTCGGTGATGCGGAGAGGGTGTTGGCCGCGCCGTTAACGGTGAACTGGACCTTCTTCCCGGAGGGCCCGGTGAGTGTGACGTCCGCCTCCAGCGTGAGGGGGTCCTTCTCCCCGGCCAGTTGCTCGCGTTTGGCGATCACGGCGATCGAGTTGATCGGACCGATCCCCGACGATGTCTGGTTCACCACGCCGGTGGTGAGCGAGCGCGTAAAGGCCTTGAGCAGTTGGGTGTGAACGGGGATCATCCCCAGTCCGACGAGCACGAACCAGGCGATCCCCAGCGGCACGGCGGGCGAGCCGCGCCGGCCGAGCTTCATGTTGGGCGCGAGGATGCCGACGCTGAGGAAGTCGCCTCCGCACTCGGGGCACACGGTGAGGCCCGCCGGGTTGGGGGCGAGGTGGTAGCCGCAGCGCCCACAGACGGGCGCGGTGATCGCGCGCGAGGCGCGCCGCCGGTGCACCACGACACCGGCGACAACGAGCACAACCACCGCCAGGAGCATGACCAGCACAACGAGGAGCACGGGTGCGGCAATCATCACCAAGAGCATACCGGCCGGAGGCCGCCCGGGTTCGCCCCGGTCCGCGGCTCAGGCGCGCAGCCGCGCAAAGAAGGCCCGCAAGAGGTCGGCGGACTCCTGTGCCATCACGCCGCCGATGGGCACCACGCGGTGGTTCAGGCGTGGGTCTTCGGTGAGTCGCATGAGCGTGCCGCACGCGCCGGCCTTGGGGTCGGGCGCGCCGTAGACCAGGCGCTGGATGCGGGAATTGACGACGGCGCCGGCGCACATCGGGCAGGGCTCGAGCGTGACGGCCAGCCCGCAGCCGTCGAGGCGCCAGCCGCCGGTGGCGGCAGCGGCGGCCTTGATGGCGAGAACCTCCGCGTGTGCGGTCGGATCGTGGTCGGTCTCGCGCCGGTTGTGCCCCTGGCCGATGATCACGCCGTCTGCGAGCCGGTAGACCGCGGCGCCGATGGGGACTTCACCGATCGCCTCAGCGGCGCGGGCGAGCTCAAGGGCGCGCGTCATTGCGGCGAGGTCGAAGGGGGTGGGCTCGGCGGGGCTCACGGGCCCCCGCCCTCGCCGTCGGCGTCGGCGTCTTCAACACCGTCACCCATCACGCGCGAGGCGGGGAAGAGGGTGATCAGCAGCAGCCCCAGCTCGTAGAGCAGGTACATCGGGACGAAGATCACGATCATGCTGAGCGGATCGGGCGAGGGCGTGAGGACCGCGCCGAGCACCGCGCAGACCATGAACGCGTACTTGCGGTACTTCTTCAGCACAGAGGGATCGACCACGCCGGCCCATCCCAGCAGCAGCACGACGACGGGCGTCTGGAACGCGCCGATGGTCGCCAGGCAGGTGGTGACGATGAGGTCGAGCGTCTCGCGCAGGCGGTACTGCTGGGCGATCGTGCCCGAGTGCGAGAGGGGCTGACGGACGATGTCCGCGACGCCGTCCTTGACGCCGATGCACACGCACCGCTCCATGAGCGACTTGTTCACCCACTCCATGCCCACCTCCGGCGCAGGCGGGTCAAACTCGAGCACGGCAACAGAAGGGACCAGCTTGATGCCGGGGGGGAGCGCTTCGAGCGTGGCTCGCGGCTCGATGATCGTCGCGTTGAAGCCGATCAGGAACCCGAGCATGACCTTGAGCACAACGAAGTACGCGAAAGCGAGGCCGCTGAGGGTCATCACCGCGCTGAAGGGTGCGAGGATGTAGATGAACCGCTTCTCTTTGGCGTAGAGCCCGGGGGCGATGAACTTCCAGAGCTGGTAGATGATCCAGGGCCCGGCGATCGAGAAGGTGATGATCGCGGCGATCTTGACGTACGCGCCGAAGGCCTCGAGTGGGTTGTTGAGCTGGTAGTTGGCGGGCTCGCCGGCTTCCTGCAGCGCCTTGGAGGCGGGGTCGATGGCGATGCGCACCAGGCGGTCGCCGAAGACCAGGCAGATGGCGAAGACCGGGGCGAGGATCACCACCGAGAGGAGCACGCGCTTGCGCAGCTCCTCAAGGTGCTCACCCAGGCCCATGACGCCGTCTTTGTTCCGCCGTTCGATTGCCTTGTCGAGCATGTGCGGGTGACCTTAGGGGGGGCTGAGCGGGGGGAGCCCGGCGCGCGGGCGATTCATGGGCCACAGGGCGGGCGGGTGGAGTGCTCCGGGCCGCGGGATTAACACGCGTTCACCGAAGTTGTCGGCCCGTCGCATCGGCACAGCGGCAAGATTTTCGCGACAACCGGACCGGCCGGCGGCGGTATGCGCATCTATAGGTGCAACCCCGTGCCAGTGGAGGAAACTCAAGGCGGCGGTCTCGTCTCGCGGGCTCGCGCCGGCGATGCGGAGGCGTTGCGCGCCCTGTGGGCGGAGAACCGGCGGTGGGTCGCCGCGGTCATCATCACGCACAAACCAAGCCGGGCGGACGTGGAAGACATCCTGCAGGAGGTCGCCGCGACGATGTGCCAGAAGGTGCACGCGGTGGAGGATGAGGGGGCGTTCCGGGGGTGGCTGAGGATGGTCGCGGTGAACGCGGCCCGGCTGGCGGGGCGGAAGCAGGAGGTGCGCCAGCGCCACGCAACGCTCCACGCGGCGATGCACAACGGCGACGCGCAGCCCAGCCAGAGGGCCGGTGCCGGGGGGACAGCGCTGCCGGGGCAACTGAGCGAAGAGGCCCAGCGCGTGCTCGACGCCGCCCGGTCGCTGCCGGATGAGTACAGCGAACCGCTGCTGCTGCGGGCGGTGCAGGGGCTGAGCTACCGGGCGATCGGCCAGATCATGGAACTGCCCGAGACGACGATCGAGACGCGCATCGCCCGGGCCCGTCGGATGCTGCGGGAGACGGTTGAGCGGCAGGCGGGCGGGGCGCTCGCCGGCGCGCGCTTGAAGTAACGGACACCCATTACCCTCACGCGATCCGAACGCCCACCCGGGTTGGTGTGTGGTGCCGGTCGTGGTGCTCTGTTGATCGCGCAAAAGCGACGGTAAACGGGGCGCAGCGCATCTGGCTGGGGTGATGGTGAACAACGAACAGGCCAATCAGGACGGTGATGTGGTGATCTCGCGCGTGCTGGAGGGTCGCGGACGTGCCGCTGACTGGCAGCGCCTGCGCGAGGTAACCAACCAGGATGACGGCGCGTGGGACAGGCTCATCGGGAGCGCATCAGACCAGGATGCGCTGGGTGAAGCGGTTGCGCTGGCGGGGGACCGGGCGGAAACCGTTGCGGCGGGCGGAAGCAACGGGGCGATGGTCTTTCCGAGCGTGCAGGGGCGTCGGGCCGATCGGGCCGTTCGCGCTGCGCGGCTGGGGTGGCTGATGGCGGCGTGCATGGCCCTGGGGCTGGTGAGCGTCTCGCTCAGGACGGGCGGCGGTGGCGGCGCTGGCGTTCAGAACACCGGCACGGCGGGGTTCAGCCTCGACAGCCTTTCGTCGAGCGACTTGATGAACGGGTACAAGGTCCGCGCTGCACAGGAGGGGACGCTGGTTGGGGAGTTGCCCCAGCGCGTGGTGATCGAGACGCGCCCCTCGGCGGACGGGAAGGGGTACGAGGTTCTGTACATGCGGCAGTTCATCGAGCGCGCGATCGTGGACGATCTGTACAAGCTCGGCACCGACGAGACGGGACGCGCGGTGATGGTGCCGACGTCGTTGCCCAAGACCAGGCCCGCGGGGGCGATGTAGAGACTGCTCAGCGCAAAGTGCGCTGGACCCTGGACGGGTCGCGGCGCCCCGCGCATCTTTCGTGAAGGAGTAACCGATGGTGAACCTGAATCCACGTCAATCTGTTCTGACGCTGCTGCTTGTAGCCGGCATGGCCGGGTGTGCATCAACCCAGAGCGCCCGCGCCTGCCCGCCAGAGGAGGGCACCGCCCCCACGCAGGAGCAGCAACTCGAGCGGGAGGTCACGCTGCGGATGCCGCCGGGCGCGCGGGTGAACCAGCGGCTGATCGTCAGGACCGACGGCCATGACGGACAGGCCCTGGCGGCGATGGTCCCGGGCGAGCACCTGTTCGTTGCGAGGAGCGGGCAGCCGCAGGTTGCGCGGGCGCACGTGGTGGCCATTGGCGACGACGGCCCCCAGCGCGTGCTGCGCGTGAAGGAAGACGGGCGCGACATCCGCGTTGAGCAGCGCGGCGACAAGGTGACCGCGACGATCAACGGCAAGGCGGTCCCCGCCGATGCGGTGACGGTCAAGAACGGCAAGGTCCAGGTTCGCGACGCCGGCGGCAAGACCGTGCTGAACGAAGAGTGGCCGGAGATCGACGTGACGACGCGCGTGTTCCGCGGCGCACCGGCGGTTGCCGGGGTGCCGATGCCGCCGGTCCCGCCGGGCATTACGTGGTCGGGCGGTGACGAGGAGACGCCGCGGGTGATGATGGGCATCACGATGGACGACGCCGACGCGGGCCTGGTCGAGCAGCTCGGCCTGCCCGAGGGTGACTACGCGGTGATCCAGTCGGTGCCGGAGGGCCTGCCGGCGGCGAAGGCGGGCCTGCAGCCGAAGGACATCATCGTGTCGATCGACGGCCAGTCGGCCGCGGGGACCGACGGCATCCGCAATGCGATTGCGCACAAGCAGCCGGGCGACACGCTCTCGGTGGAGGTGATCCGCAAGGGTGAGCGCGTGAAGACCGATGTGAAGCTCGAGGCGTTCGACGGCAAGCGCTTCAAAGCGTACGGGCAGACGATGCTCGGCCAGGGCCAGAGCGAGGACGTCTGGCGGCTCTACGGCGACCGCATGAAGGAGTACGGCAAGGAGATGGAAGAGCGGGCGAAGGAGTTCGGCGGCGACCTGAAGAACAAGCTCGACATCGAGCGCCTGCAGGACCACCTGAAACTGGCGATCCCGCGCGGCAACAACGGCGAGCCGATGATCCTGATGAGCCCCGGCGAGGGCGGCGCCAAGCTTGAAGAGCGCCTCAGCGCCATGGAAGCGCAGATGAAGCGGCTCGAGGAGTTGCTCAAGCGGCTGGAGTCGCGCACGGCGAGCCCCGCGCCCGCCGGCGGCGGCAGCGGCAACCCAACCCCTTGGTTTGCGAACAGTCTGTAAAGGTGCATCCACACTCTGCGCGGGCACGAAGAGAGCCGCGACGGAGAGAAACAGCCTTCATTTCCCCCACAGCGGCCCGCCTGCACGAGAGTGTTGGCGGGCTGCTTGCGTGATGGCCCGGCTAACAACGCCGAATAACCGGGCCCCGGACCAGCAACCGACGTTGCCGGAGCAGTTCATGAACCCCCGGGCTGGTCTGCGGCGGGTTTCTGGTGCATACTCCGCTCATGGAGCGTCGCGTGCCACCCATCGCTATGTCGTTGGCCGTTCTTTCCCTGCCTTTGGCCGCGTTTGCGCAAGGGGGGCTGTACGGCGGCGGTGCGCTGTGGCTGCCTTCGATTCCGCTGTCACCCGCGGCGGTGGCGAACGGGGCCCAGGTCACGTACTCCGACGGCATGGAGTTCATCACCGTCAGCAACCACGGCAACGGGCCCAACCCGGCCTTCCCGGGCGTCAACCCGCCGGGGATCGATGACGACTCGCGTGGACGGGGGAGCGTGAGCGAGGACTTCCGCATCGGCCGGTTCGAGGTGCCGACGGCAATGTGGGCGGAGTTCTACAACGCGGCGTTCAACCGGCCGCAGGTGGCGGGTCAGTCGATCCCGTTTGTGCAACTGCCGTCGCGCTGGGGTGCGGTGAACGACTCCAACTATTCGGGGCCGGGGCGCGGGTGGACGGTACCCGCCGGGAACGAGATGCGCGCGGTTGGTGGCATCGACTGGCGCACGGCGGCCATCTTCTGCAACTGGCTCTGCAACGGGCGGGGGACCGACCGCAATGACTTTCTCACCGGCGCGTACGACGTGAGCACGTTCGGCTACAGCGGACCCTTCAACAACATTTTCACGGACCAGGCGACGCACACGCCGGGGGCCCAGTACTGGATTCCCAACCTTGACCAGTGGATCATGGCGTCTCACTACGACCACAACCGCTTCGGGCCTGGGCAGGGGGGGTACTGGGAGTACGACATCACCCAGGACACCGCGCCGGTGCTGGGGATGCCGGTGGCACTGGGTGGGTCGCCGCTGGCGCAGGCGAACACAGCGTTCCAGTTCGGGGGTTTGGAGTACACCGTCCTGCTGGGGTCGTACCCGAACGTGCAGTCGCCCTGGGGTCTTTTGGATTCTGCGGGGATGACGAGCGAGTGGACGGAGTCGGTCATCACGGACAACATCGGGCGGCGGTTCAGATACTTCGACGGTTCGGCATGGACCGGACATCCCGCCGCAGACTGGATAGGGGGTGTTGGTGCGCAGTTCCCGTCCATTCCACTCTTAGAGTACGGTCTTCGGATCGCGACGGTCGTCCCGGCACCGGGAGCCACTGGTTTCTGTGTGACTTCGCTTGCCTTGCTGGCCCGCCGAAGGGGCAGATGAGGACCACGGGGCGCGCGGAGCCGCGTGGCCACTTGCATCAGCGGTGATCCGCGTGCTGCCGCCTGCGCCGAGCGACTCAGACGGAAAGACGGCGTCCCTTTTCGACTCTGGTTCTTGCGGGGGCTTTTCGTAGCTCGCACGCCGGCATCCTCTGCCCGCTCGTATCATCGCGACCTATGACCGAAGAAGCCGCGCAGCCCCCCGTTTCCGTGCACCACCTTGAGGCGCAGCGCCGCACCAACCGCGACGCGGCGAAGGCGTTGGGGTTTTCGCCGTACGGGGAGCGTGTCGACGGGCTGTTGACGCTGGCGCAGGCGCGGGCGAAGCACAGCCAGGCGGCCGACGAGGCGCACGCCTCGGCGGGGAAGGCACCGCCGCAGGGGTACGTGGACGGGCGGGCGAAGGTGGCGGTGGGCGGGCGGGTGGTGCTGCGGCGGCCGGGTGGCAAGCTGATCTGGATGAACATCCGCGATGCGTCGGGGGATATTCAGCTGGCGGTGTCGGCCAAGGACGTGCCCGAGAGCGCGTTCAAGCTCGCCGAGGTGCTCGACCTGGGGGACATCGTGACGGCGACTGGCCGCGTGATGAAGACCAAGACGGGTGAGATCACGGTGTGGTGCGACGGGTTCTCGATCGCCAGCAAGTGCCTGGCGCCGCCGCCGGAGAAGCACGCGGGGTTGACCGACGTTGAGGCGCGGTACCGCCAGCGGTACGTGGACATGTGGGCGACGCCCGAGACGATGGGCGTGTTCCAGATGCGCTCGCGGATCGTGGCGCGGATGCGCCGCTACATGGATGAGCGGGCGTACCTGGAGGTGGAGACGCCGATGCTGCAGGTGCTCGCCGGTGGCGCGGCGGCCCGCCCGTTTGTGACGCACATGAACGCGCTGGACATCAGCCTCTTCATGCGGATCGCGCCCGAACTTTACCTCAAGCGGCTGCTGGTGGGCGGGATGCCGAAGGTCTACGAGATCAACCGCAACTTCCGCAACGAGGGGCTCGACAAGCAGCACAACCCCGAGTTCACGATGCTGGAGGCGTACTGCGCCTTCGGCGACGTGGGAACGGTGATGGACCTGACCGAGGGGCTGGTGCGCGACGCGGCGACGATGGTGGCGATCGACCGGCGCGACGCCGGCGAGAACCCCGAGGGTGACGACACGCTGCCGCGCGCCGGCGAGCTCAAGCTCCCCTTCGGTGACTTGATGATCGACTACGGCTCGCCCTTCCTGCGGGCACCCTACCCGGAGCTGTTTGAGAAGAGCCTTGGGTTCAAGCACACCGCCACCGACCGCGTGATGGCCGAGGCGGCCAGGCGCGGGCTCAAGACGCAGGGGGTTGATCCGATCCTGGTGGTGAACGACCTGTTCGAGACGTTCGCGGAGAAGACGGTCGACCCGTCGCGCCCCACGTTCATCACCGACTACCCAAGCGCGATCTCGCCGCTGACGCGCCCGAAGGTGAGCGACCCGACGCTGGCCGACCGCGCCGACCTCTTCATCGGCGGCATGGAGCTGGCCCCCCACTACACCGAGCTGAACGACCCGGACGTACAGGCGGCGAAGTTCCGCGAGCAGCTCGCCGGCGGTGACAGCGAGAAGGCGGCGGAGGAGCGGACGTTCCGTACGTACGACGAGGACTTCATCAACGCGCTGAAGGTGGGCATGCCACCGGCGGGCGGGATGGGCCTTGGCATCGACCGGCTGGTGATGCTGCTGACCAACCAGCGGACGATCCGTGACGTGGTGCTCTTCCCGCTCATGCGCCCGCAGTGACGATACAGGCACCGGGCAGGGCGAGGGTTTCTCCTTTGTGCGCGGGCTGTCGGTTGGGTTGTCCACGGGTCGTGCACGCGGTGTGGATGGGCGCTCGGCGCGTGTCGGTGGAACCGGCGGACCTGGCAGCGATCGGCGCGCAGAACCGACAGGCACGCAGAACCGACAGCGGCTGCCGCGCGGCGGTACACCGCGGATTCACACTGGTCGTTTCGCGCTGCGCAGCAGGAATCGCCGAGCGCTGCGGCGTGTTGAGCCGGGTTGTGCACAACCCGACACCCCCTTCTACTACCACCACCAGCTATCTCTCTTCTTCTAAGAGGAAGACCAAGAGCGGAGCGCGCGGGGCATCAGCGAGTCTGACAGGTCGAGCAGGCGACGGTCGTGCGCTGCCCCAGGACGAAGCCGCGGAGGGTTTTGGCGCAGACGGTGCACGGGAGGCCTGCGCGGCCGTAGACGCGGTGCAGGGTCGCGTAGGAGCCCGCCTGACCGTCGGCGTCGAGGTAGTCTCGCAGGGTTGAGCCACGGGCTGCGACGGCGGTGGTGAGCACCTGCCTGATCGAGTGTGCGAGGCGCTCGATGCGGGAGCGGGAGAGACGGTGGCAGAGAGCCTTGGGGTGAATACCCGCCACGAACAGGGCCTCGTCGGCATAAATGTTGCCGACGCCGGCAACGGCCCGCTGGTCAAGGAGCGCGGGCTTGATCGCGCGTGACGAGGTGTGGAGTGTGTGCCAGAGCTGGTCGCCGGTGATGAGCAGCCCGTCGGGGCCGAGGTGTTGCCAGGCTTGGTCAAGGTGTGCGGGTGATGCGAGAGTTGTGAGCCCGCCGAACCGCCGCGGGTCTCGGAAGAGAATGGCGATAGATGATGGGTGGATTGTCCACAGCGCGTGCACGTGCGTGGGGAGCGGGCGGTCGGCCGGCGCGGCGAGCACCTGGCCGGACATTCCCAGCTGCACGATTACCGCGCGGCCGGAGGTTGCGACGACGGCGAGCTGCTTGCCCCTGCGTTCGATGCGGTCGATCGTTTCGCCCTGGAGCAGGTCGGCCGGACCGCGGGCACCGGTGACGAAGTCGCGGCGGATGAGCCGCGCGCGGGCGATCGTGCGTCCGAGCAGGTGGGGCGCGAGCGACCGGCGGACGGTTTCGACCTCGGGGAGTTCGGGCATGCGGGTGGGCGAGCGTAGCGGCTGGAACGAAAGCGGCCGGCGCGTGTGCGCCGGCCGCTTGCTTGGATTCGTGTGGAAAGGCGGTGGATCAGGCGACGGTGTACTTGCCGCGGGCGACGCGCTTGAAGCCGTTTTTCTTGGCCATGAGCGCGGCGTTGACGATGGTGCGGAAGTTGGGTGAGTTGGTCTTGTAGCCGAGCTTCTGGACGGCTTCGGCAACCTCGGTGACGCCCATGGTGTTGTTGGTCAGGGCGCGTTTGAGGTAGTCGGCGAGGGTGGCGTTGTTGGCGCCGCGCCCGCTGCGCGTGCCGCCGGTGGTGCCGCCGAGGGCGGCGATCATCGCGTCGAGGCGGTCGACCTTGGCCATCGCCTTGTCGCGCCTGCGCTGCAGCGCGGGGAGAGAGCGGCGGCGCCGGTTGATCTCACGGTTGAGCTCTGCGATCGAAAGATTTGCGACTGAACCTGCAACTCGTTTGGCCATTGTGACACCCATCGTTGTACGTTCGCGGGCGCAATCCAGAGGCCCGCAATCTGTTCAAACACTTTCCGGCGCGCACCTGCGCACCGGGCACTCGTTTGCATGATAGATTGAAGTAACAAACCAATCAATGATGTTCTCGGCATTCACCCGAAAGGGCGGTGTGGCACACAAGACCCAAACACCGCCGTTCGCTCCGTGAGCGGAGTCTCACCCGCTCTGCATCGGGCGTGCTTGCGCGGGGCGGTGCCGGCGCGATAGAGTTAGGCGTTCGCGGGCGTGGCGAAATTGGCAGACGCACGAGATTTAGGTTCTCGTGGGCGAAAGCCCGTGCAGGTTCAAGTCCTGTCGCCCGCATTGGTCGGCGTGTTCAGTGCGCGGCGCGCCAGGGGGCGTCGTGGCGCTGACGGGTGTCGGCGGTTGCGCTGGGGTCGATCGCGGCGGCAGGGTCGACCGGGAGCACCACGCTGAAGGTGGCCCCCTTGCCGGGGGTGCTGGTCAGCAGCACCTTGCCCTCGTGGCTCTCGATGATCCGGCGGGTCACCGCGAGGCCAAGACCGGTGCCGCGGAGACCCTTGGTGGTGAAGAACGGCTCGAAGATCCGTCGCTGCAGGTCGGGCGGAACGCCGGGCCCGTTGTCGATGATGTCGACCTTGAACTGCCCTTTGCCGCTGGGTCGTTCAGGGACTTCGGGGATGAACTTGGCCCGGACGGTGACGACACCGGTCTTTGCTTCGACCGCTTCGACGGCGTTTGAGATCAGGTTCATCAGGGCCTGGTGAACCTGGGCGGCGTCGATCGGGACGGGCGGGGTGTCGGGGTCGACGTCGACGATGAGCGCAACGCCGCGGAGCTTGCACTGGTCTGCCAGGAGCGAGGCGCAGTCTTCCAGGAGTGGTTGGACCTTGGTGAGCTCGATTTCGAGCGTGCGCGGGCGCGAGAAGGCGAGCATGTTGAGGGTGAGGGAGATGATGCGGTCGAGGTTGCGTTTGAGGATGGGCCAGCCGCCGCGCGAGACCTTCAGGTCGTCCTTGCGGAGGCCCATCTCGACGACGTCGGCCCCGCCGCGGAGGCCCTGGAGGATGTTCTTGATCGAGTGGGAGAGGCTGGCGACGGTCTGGCCGATCGCGGCGAGTCGCTCGGTCTGGAGCTTCTGGGAGAGGAGCTCAAGGTGAGAGAGGGCGAGCCCGGTCTGCTGGCCGATGGCGGTCATGAGGGCGAGCTGGTCTGCGCTGAAGGCGCCGGCGCCGATGGATGAGTCTGCGTAGATGGCGCCGAAGGTGCGCCCGGCGGAGCGTACGGGCACGCACATGGCGCTGCGTATGGCCAGGCGCTGGACGGAGTCGCCCTTGCGGAAGCGCTCGTCGCTCATGGCGTTGCTGGCGAGGATGCCCTCGCCCTTGTCGAGCACGTGCTGGAGGATGGTCCGCGAGACGTCGATCGGCTGCTGCTTGCCGGGGGGTGACTTGGCGGCGAACCGGACGACCGCCGGCGCCGGTCCGTCGCCCTCGTCGATGAGGAAGACGGCGCGCTCGGGCTTGAGCTCGCTGAAGATGAGGTCGAAGATCCCTTCGAAGAGGCGCTCGCGCTCGGGGAGCGTGCTGACGAGCGTGGTGAGGCGGTAGAGCACGCGGAGGTGCGAGTTTGCGCCGCCGGAGATGGTGGCGCCAAGGGCCGTTCCCGCGCGTGTGTCGCCGTCGAGGGCGAGGATGACCGAGTCCTCAGACGAGAGGGCGCGCTCGATCGAGGTGTCGACCTGATCGTCGCGGAGCATGCGGACCTGCGGGTCGATCCGTCGGACGGTCCGTCCGAAGGTGAACAGCGTCATCCCCGCGCGGATCTGGTCGCCCGGCTTGAGCTTGACGCGGGCGTTTGGCTCGATGCGGATCCCGTTGACCAGGGTCGCGTTCTGGCTGCCCAGGTCGCGGAGGTACCAGTCGCCCTTGTCGGGCGTCAGTTCGGCGTGGCGGCGGCTGACGGTGCCGTCGCTGAGGGGGAGGCTCTCAGACGACCGGCCGATCATCTGGGGCTCGTTGTCTGGGAGCTCGAAGGTCCGCCCTTTGTCGGGTCCCTGGATGACGGTGAGCACCAGCACGCGGGTACGGTACGATGCCCGACTATGGACCGTTCCGTAATTGACCGTTATGAGGCGCAGGCCCACGACCTGAAGCACTGGGTCCGCGGGCTGACCGACGCGGAGCTTGACGGGTTCCCCGTCCCGGGGACCTGGAGCGTTCGGCAGCTGGTTGTGCACATGTACGACAGCGACCTGATCGCGACGCACCGGATGCGCCGGATCGCCGCGGAGGACCGGCCGCTGCTTGTGAACTACGACGAGACCGCCTTTTCAAAGGTCGCGGCGATCAACGCGGGGAGCGTGGAGGACGTGGGCGAGCTGTTCGCGATCAACCGGCGCTGGACGGCCGATTTTCTGCGGGCGCTGCCCGACGCGGCGTTTGAGCGTGCGGGCGTGCACTCGCGGCGCGGGCTGGTGACGATCGCGCAGATGGTGGGGATGTACGTCCAGCACGTGGAGGGTCACCGGGTGTTCCTGCTGGCCAAGCGTGAGAAGCTGGGCAAGCCGTTGGCCTGAACGGCGGCGTGACCGGGGGCCGAGTGGAGGATTCAGCGATGGCCAAGCGGACGGAAACCGGCGGCGCGGGACAGGGTGTTCCGACGGTGCTGCTCACGACGGGCCCGGAGCGGTTCCTGGCGCTGGCGGAGACCGAGCGTGTGCGCGAGCGGATGGCGGCGCTGCACGGCGAGGTGGCGACGTTTGTTTTCGACGGGGCGTCGTGCTCGGCGGCGGACGTGCTCGACGAGCTGCGTTCGCTGGGCCTGATGGCGCCGGCGAAGATCGTGATCGTTGAGAACGCCGAGCAGCTGCTGAAGGAGAAAGAGGAGGAGGACGAAAAGGCGGCGCCGCGGGGCGTGGCCCGAAAGACCGCGCGCGAGGTGATGACCGAGTACGCCGCGCAGCCCGAGCGGGCCAGCGTGCTGGTGCTGCGCGCCGGGGGGAAGTGGAACAAGGGGAAGCTCGACGCGGCGATCGTTGAAGGGGGCGGCGCGGTTGTGGACTGCCAGCCGCCGGGCCCGGCGGAGGCCGAGCGCTGGTGCGTGGCTCGGGCGAAGTCTCACGGGGCTTCGATCGACCAGGCGGGGGCGAGGCTGCTGGTTGAGAACATCGGATGCGAGCTCGGCCGGCTCGACAGCGAGCTTGAGAAGCTCTCGATCGCGGCGGCCGGGAGCGGCGGGGAGCGGATCACCGCGGAGCTGGTGTCGGGGATGGTCGGCTTTTCACGCGAAGAAGAGAGCATCTTCGCGCTCCAGAGGTACCTGCTGCAGGGGGACCCGGAGGTGGCCCTGCGCCAGGTGCGGCAGATGATCGAGGTGTCGCGCGAGACGCCCGCTGCGCTGATGGTGGCGATGCTGGACCTTGCACGCAAGCTCGACGGCGCGGCCCGCGGGCTGGCGGCGCGCGAGAGCGAGGGTGCGATCGGGGCGCGCTTGAAGCTGTGGGGGAACAGCCAGTCGGCGATGATGGCCGCCGGCCGGCGGGTGCGCCCGGCGGAGACGGCGGCGCTGCTGGGCGCGGCGGTGGAGGGCGACGCGCGCATCAAGAGCGGGCGGGGCGAGCCGGAGCACATCGTCGAGGCGCTGGCGATCCGCTTTACTGAACTTGCTGGCCGGGCGGGCGCCGGGGCGCGCTAGCGCAGCGAGTGCTCGACCATGTCGATGCGCTCGGCCGCTTCGGGTGTGCCGAGCGACGGATCGATCGAGCGCAGGTGCGCTGCGCGGAGGCGGATCTGCTCGGCGCGGCGGCCGCCCGCGTTGTCGGCCGCGAGGATCTCGAGCATGTCGGCCCAGGCGATGAAGAACTCGGGCGGGCACTTGGGGGCGTTCTCGAGCATGTCGACGAGGGAGCGGAGGGTGACGAAGGCGGCGGCGGGGTCGCCGCTGGTGCGCTGCGCCCGCGCCTTGCGGATGACCAGCAGCATGGGGCTCATCGGCGGCGGTTCGGTCGCGAGCAGCAGGTCGTACTGGGTGACGGCGCGCGGGTCACCGGCCGCGGCGTAGCCGTCGGCGAGCGCGACGCGGAGAAGCGCAGCGCGTGCGCGGTCGCTCTCGCCGACCCAGGCGAGCCCCGTCTCGGCGGCAAGGACGAGCGCCTGCCCGTCTGCGATGGGAGAGGTTGAGTTGGTCACCAGCGCCCGCCCGTAGGCGATGGCCGCGTCGATGGCGGCGTCTGCGAGCTGCTTCGCCTCGGGCTCTTTCGAAGCACGCAGCGCTTCGAGGGCGTCGGCGAGTGTGGCGGGGTCAACGCGGTTGACCCGCTGGGTGCGTCCTTCGATCTCGACGTCGACCGATCCGGCCTTGCGGAGGATGGCCTTGGCGAGCTCGACGGCGCTTGCGCCCTGCTCGCCCGCGGGGAGGGAGCGTCCGGCGGAGCGGAGCGCCGCGATCCGGGCGTCGTTCGCCTCGGCGATCAGGCGCGGGTCGCGCGGGATGACGGCCTCGGCCCGGCGCACGGCCTGCGCCGCGACGGCCGGGAGGTTGCTCAGGAGCACGGCCCGGCGCGGCTCGCGCAGGCCCGCGTCGACTGCGCGTGAGGCCCGCTTGACGCCCTCGACAAGGTCGCGGGCCCTGTCGGACTCTGCGAGGGTCATCGCCGAGAAGAAGAGGGCATCGGGCAGCGAGGCGCCCAGGTCTTTGCGGTGCAGGAGCGCCTCGAGGATGATCGAGGCCACCTCGCGGGTGCCGGGGTCTCGCGCGAGTTCTGCGGCGCCCGCGACAACGGCCCACGGGGGGAGCTCAAGCTGCGAGCCGCCGGCCTCAAGGATCGACGCGACCGTGCGCCCGATGAGGCTCTCTCGGATGGCGGCTGCGCGCTGCTGCGCGAGCAGCTCCCGGTTCTTCGCGGTGGCGGGCACGGCGGTGCGTGCGGAGCGGACGCTCTGGCCGATGGGCTCGATGAGCTGCTCGAAGGTGATCTTCCCCGGCCTTGCAACCCACAGCGCCGCCAGCGCCGCTGCGCGGGCCTCGGCGTGGCGCACGAAGAGCCCCGGCTCTGCGAGCTCGTCCTCGGTGCCGCCGCTGCGGAGGACGAACGGGGGCTGGTCCTCCCACTCCCCCGCGCGGAGGGCGATGGTCCCGTCGCCGCGCGCGTGCGTGCCGACGCGGACCATCGCGAAGCGCACCTCGGCGGCGAGGGCCGGCGGCTGCTGGGTGTTGGGGTCGGCGCCGATGGGCCAGTCGCTGACGCTGCGCAGCAGGTCGATCGCCTCGGTGATGTCGGGCGTGGGCGTGCCGGGGAGCCCGCCGTTGATCACGTCCCGGTGGTAGAGCGCAAGCGCCAGCAGGTAGCGGCGCATGGCGGCGGGGGCGACGGCGATCGGGTCGAGGGCGCGGAGCTGCTCGATCGCGCCGGTGAGCGTTGCGGCGTTGCGCGAGGCGACGCCCGCGATGACGGTGGCGCGGGCGCGGAGCATCGGCAGGCGCAGGTTCAGCTCAGAGGCCTGGAGCTGCGCGGCGGCGGCGGGGTCGGCCGTGCGGAGGGCGGCGATTCGCCCGGTGAGCTCCATCTCGGCGCGCTGGAGGCGCTGAACGGCTTCGCCCGCGACCGCGGCGCAGCGGGAGCGTTGTGTGGCGCTTGGGAGACCAACCAGCAGGGCGCACTCGTCGCCCGAGCGGGCGAG
This sequence comes from uncultured Phycisphaeraceae bacterium, assembly GCA_964403525.1. Classification (GTDB taxonomy): domain Bacteria; phylum Planctomycetota; class Phycisphaerae; order Phycisphaerales; family UBA1924; genus JAJTGZ01. The sequence continues at coordinate 87,650 of CAYOGE010000001.1, forward strand.
ATCTTCGACGCGGGCGTTGGCCGCCGACACCGCGTCGGGGATCGACGGAGAGGCGGCGAGCGGCACGGTGGGCTGGGCGAGCGCGGCGGTGGAGAGCGGGCCGGTCGCCGCGCAGGCGGCACCGGCGGCGGCGAGGAGTCCGATCAGCCTCCGTGGTGGGCGCTGTGCGCGGGTGGCGGTCACCGCTTCTGCAACTCCTCGCGCTTCAGCACGCGGTAGGCGGGTCCGTCGGCCGAGCGCGCGCCGTGGCGCTCGGCGATCTGCTGCATGATGCCCGTTGAATCGGGCTCCTGGAACTGGATGGTCTTGATGAGCGTGGTGCGTCCAGGGGTGGCCCCGTCACCGGTCTTCAGCGCCGGGTTGAGCCGTTCGAGCTCGCTGAGGATGGCCTGCGGCCCGACGTCCCACACGCCGCCGCCGGTGCGAGTGATGGAGCGCGACAGCAGGAAGACGACCTGCGGCCGGAGCGCCAGCGCAGCGCGGAGGCCGTCCATCGGGTTGGAGCGGCCGGCGGCGGTGACACCCGCGAGCCACTTCCTGAGCTGATCGACGTTGCGAGCGTTCGCCTCGCACAGCTGCGTGCTGAAGACTGCCGTTGGTTGTTCGTCGCCCGCGTCGCGGAACAGGACCACGCTGAAGCGTTGTGTCGGCAGGAGTGCGCTCACCGAGCGGTCGACCTCTGCGAACACGTCGCTGAGCGACGAGACCATCGGTCCCGACGCGTCGATCGCGTAGACCACCGTTCGGGCCTGCTCGCCGCGCGCGGTGAGCCCGGCGAAGGCGACGCCCGCGCCAACGGGCGTGTGCTCGAGCGCCGCCGCGGCGCCGCTGGCGGTGGTCGTCGCAGCGCCGGCGGCGCTGGCGGCGGCGTCGGCTTCCGCCAGCACCTGGGAGAGGTCGCCGTTTCCGGCTGTTTCTGCCGGCAACGCGGGTGAGGTGGCCTTGGAGGGGGCTCGCGCCAGCAGATCGTTGAGCTGGGGGTGCGGTTGCTGAGGGGCGGCCTGGAAGAGGCTGGTGCTCGGGGCCGTGTGGACGGACATCAGGATGTCCGCCGCGGCCTGCGGGAGCGCCGCATCGGCCGCGATCGTCAGCGCTGCGCCGGCGAGCGCGGCCGCCACCGCACCGTGGACCACGATCGACGCGATCGCGGCGGCGCCGATTCGTCGGGTTCGTCCGGGCTGGATGGGGTCGCGGAGGCGCATGGGTGTTGGTCTTTGAGCGGCCCGGTGCGTGCCGCCGGTTGTGCATCGTTCGCACCCCGCCGGCGGAGGGTTCACCCCGCACCGGTTGATGGAGCGATTTGATCGCCGATTACCCCTTCGCCGAAGGGTCCTGTTCGGACTTTGGCCCGCCTGAGCCGATGACGGCAAGGGCCCGGTCAACCGAGAGTGCCCCTGCGCCCATGCACGCAACGGCGATGCCCGAGGCGATGATCAGCAGTTGCCAGAAGAAGGGTGCCCAGAGTTGCGGGTCCCACCAGGTGCGGTCGGGCAGAAGGCCAAAGGTCGTCTGGCCGGTGCTCACAGCGGGCCCGACTTGCGTAAGCCACATGGCGGCAAGCGCGACGCACACAAGCAGCACGGCGCTGAGGCGCGTGAGGAACCCGACCACCAGCAGCACGCCGGCGAAGAGTTCTGTCACGGCGACGCCGAAAGCGAGCCACACGACCCAGGGCGAGGTCGCGAAGATCGCGGGCCAATACGGCCTCGGGTGGGCCGTCCCGATCGACGGCTGTGGGTACGCGGCCCGGACCATGATCACGCTCAACTGGTACGCGCGGCGCGCCCGCGCCGGCTCTGAGAACTGCGCGGCGGTGTACTTGCCGCCGGGGGGGAGTGTGTCGAGCGCGGGCGCGGGCTTTGGCGGCGTCTCCGGCTGCGCGGGTGTGCTGGCGGGTTGTGTTCTCCCCTTTGCTGCAGGGCGCGCTCGGGCGTTGGTGGTGTCGGCCGCGGCGGGGAGTCTGTCAACGTCGAGGGAGGCGAGCGTCGGCGAACCCGATGTGTAGCCGGTCGCTGCGGGGGGCTTTGATTGACGGCTCGAGGGCTTGGCCGGAGCGGGCTTTCCGGTCGGTGTGGACTCAGGCAGCGGGAGCGACGCCGGTGGAGCAAGCGCGGGGGGTTCAACCGCGGGCGCTCGCTGCTGCGGCGTCGGAGCTACGCCGGTGCCGAGGTTGGCCAGGATCGCGGCATCCTGCCCCTTGTAGTCGACGATGGGGATGAGTTTTCCCAGGCCGGCCCAGATAAACGTGATGCCCAGCACCACGCGCACGAGCAGCGGCGATACGAGCGGCCCCGTCTTTGAACCTTGAGCAGCCATGAAGTACCTCTGGGCGCAGTGCTCGCCATCCCGATGACGAATGTGCATCGACCAGCCGGGCTCTGCGCCGATAAGAGTTCAACACCCCGAAGCTGGATGCCTAACAAATCTAAAACAACGATCAGCAACGGAATTAACTTGGTTCCGCTCGCTGCTACCGTCTAGTCCGATCCACATGCCCCCTCAAGCACTCCCCTCCTGGTCTTGGTCCGGCACCGACACCTTCGTCTGGCTCGGCCTTTGCGCGACGGCGTATCTGCTCGGAGCGATCCCGTTCGGGCTGCTGATCGGGCTGGCGAAGGGCGTTGACGTCCGCCAGCATGGATCGAAGAACATCGGGACGGCAAACGTTGGCCGCACGCTCGGGCGCAAGTGGGGTGTGCTGACGTTCTTCCTCGACGCTCTAAAGGGGTTTGTTCCCACGCTCGTCGCGGGCTTTGTGCTCAAGACGATCGCGCGGCCTGAGGTTCCGTCGTACATGGCCTGGGCCTGGCTGCTGGTTGGCCTCTGCGCGGTCGCGGGGCACATGTGGTCCCCGTTCCTGCGGTTTAGGGGTGGAAAGGGTGTCGCGACCGGCTTCGGAGCGCTGATGGCGGTGTTCCCGATTCTGTCTCTCCCCGCGATGGTCGCGTTTGTGATCTGGGCCGTGTGCGTGAAGCTGACGCGGTTTATCGGGCTCTCGTCGTGCGTCGCGGCGGCCTCGATCCCCTTCCTGCTGATTTTCGTCACGCCGGTCTGCCGGCACTTTGGTTTCTTCGTGCCCGACCCGAGCGCACCGGTCACCTGGCCGCTGTGGCCGTACGTCACGGTCGCGATCATGCTCGCGCTGATGGTGGTCTGGCGGCACCGCTCGAACATCTCGCGGATGCTCAACGGGACCGAGCCGCGTTACGGTCGCAAGATGACGGAGCCCGCGCCGGGCGTGCGCCCATAACCACGCGGGCACGCCCTTATCGAACCCGGGCCGGCCGCCTTATCGACCGCTTGCCTTTGCGAGCGGCGCGGCCTGTGCGGGCGCGCCTGACGCGCGTGTCGAAAGCGCGGGCGCGCCCACTCGCGCCGAACTGAATCCGGGTTCACCCCCGCGACGCGTACCCCGATGAACACCTCCGCGAAGCACCGCCCCAAGGGCCGCCGGGACATGCCCGAGCCGCCCGCTCCAAGGAAGGACCCATGAGCAACCTCCGACTCGTTGACAACAACGGCGCCACCCTCCCGACCGACCGCCTCCCGTTTCCCACCGAGGCCGTGCGCATGATCGCCCGGCAGCGCCTCGAGCGCCTGGCGACCAAGGTCACTCCCTCACACAGCGGCACAACCCCCGAAGGGTTTGAGGCGTTTTCCCGCGAGATCGAGCAGCGCCTGGCCAAGGCCGAGGAGCAGCTCAACTCGCTGCGCGAGCAGGTCGACTCCTACCCCATCTTCGACAGCACTCGAAGCGGCGGCGGCGGCCGCGCTGCCTGATCCGGCCGCTTGGCTTCTGCACGCGTTGTCTGGCAAACACCCGACCCTGCCCCGCGGCGGGGTTGTTTGTTTCATGGGCTACATCTGCCCGGTGGACCGGGCGTACATGAGCCCGCCCGCCAGAAGCACGAACGCGCTGGCCGCGATCTGGAATGCGCGGTCACTGGTTGCAAGTTCGGTCGGGTCGTCGTAGCGCCCCTGCTCAAGCAGCACGACGCAGCGGAGCAGGGCGTACGTCGCCGGCAGCACGGTCAGCCACATCAGGTTGAAGCCGAAACCGGCGGGCGTTCCGTCGAGCGTCCGCGCAACGTGGAACGTGTACTTGGCGTCCTGGCTCACGATGTAGAACGCGTAGGTCACAAGCGTCACCACGCCGGTGGCCATCACCGCCAGGCGAAGGGTGTCGTCGCTGTAGGCGTCCTGCACCGAACGCGCGCTCCCCGCCGCATCACCCAGCGTGCGCCGCTCGCCCAGGCGCTTGCCAAAGGCCAGGAACATCGACAGGAAGAACGTCGCCGTCAGCAGCCACGTGGTCGGTCCGATGCCCACCGCGGCGCACCCGCCCAGCACCCGCAGGACAAAGCCAAGCGCCAGGCCGATCACGTCGGCGATCACACGCTGTTTGAGCCAGACCGTGTAGGCGATCGTCGTCAGCAGATAGGCGGCGAGCATCACGCCCGTCCAGAGCCGGAACTCGCTCTTGACGCCCAGCAGGCAAGCGAAGGAGGCGAGGTTGAGCGCAGCACCGAAGCCGGCGGCGACCTGCGGCGTGATCGCGCCGCTGGCGACTGGCCGCTTGCGTTTGCGCGGGTGCACGCGGTCCTGCTCGGCGTCGCGCACGTCGTTGGCCGCGTAGCACGAGCTGGCCATCAGCGCGAACGCCGCGGCCGCCCAGAACGCCCCCCACAGGCTCTCAACGCCGTGCAGGTTCTTGTCCGCAAGCGCGTAGAGCGGCCCGATGAGCACAAAGCCGCTCTTTGTCCACTGCGTTGGGCGGGCGAGTTTGATCAGGTGCTTGAGCATGGGGTCAGGGGCTCTCCACCTTGTCCGTCCGCCAGAACGCCATGTACTGGAGTCCCTTTCCGAAGACCGGGTTCCAAAGACCGGGGTAAAGGTCCATGCTCGTCAGCTCGTGCTCGATCGTCGCTCCAAACTTCCCCGGTTCGCTGCGCCACTGCTCCAGCGTGTTGTACCGGAAGAGGCACGGAACGCCGTACGGGGCGTTGGCCGCCCAGTCCATCAGGCTCACGCGTCCCTTGCTCAGCCCGCCGCTGATCCGATGGTCCTTGATGATCACCAGCCGGCGGCTCACCCGTACGCACTCGCGCAGCAGGCGGTCGGGCTCTTCCTCGTGGTGGAGCACGTCGGCGACGATCACCACGTCGACGCTCTTGTTCTCCAGGGGCATGACCTTGCCGTCGTATGCGTGGACTTTGATCGGTTCTCCGCCACGGGCGACGCGTTCGAGCCCCTCCACGACCACGCCGGCCGGGCAACCGGCGTCGGCCAGCAGGGCGGCGCCGAGGGTGCCGTTTCCGCAGCCCACGTCGAGCACGCGGTCGCCGGCACGCAGGCGCGGCACGATCTGGGCCACCAGCACCCGCAGGCGGTGCTCGTAGATCGGCTTGTGCATCCGGGCCATCAGTGACGAGAACACGGCATCATGCTCCAAGGGTGACGGGGGCGCTCCAGCGATCACCAACTCCAGACCCGGAGCGTGCCGTGCCGATGGAGCGGGGAGTGTACTTCCAGGTTCGTACGCCCACGGTTCGCCGCAGCGCACGGTTATCGCTCCATCCATCGGCTACCGGGCCGTCGCGCTGGACACGACCGGGTCGGATCTCTGTCGCCGGGCTGGTGCTGGCCTGCCTGATGCTCGCGGCCTGTCTGCCCGTGATCTTCAGCGGCACAACGCGGGGAAGGGCCGCCTATGACAGCATCAACTACCACGAAAAGGCGATCCGCCAGTTCGCGCAAGAACTGCCGACCCCGAACTTGAAGGACTACCTCTCGGCGACAACCCCGGGCTACCACCTCGTGCTGGCGGCCGTAGGGAGAGGTGTGGGTGGCATCGGCGCCGACGGCGTTCCCGCGTACGAGAAGGACCTCACGCCCGTAACGCCCGACCCGCGGATCGCGTCGGAGCGGCGGATGCTGCAGTGCGTCGGGCTCTGCTTCACGCTCGCGCTTCTCTATCTCGTTGGGCACTGGGGGGAGGCGAGCCTTCGTGCAGGAGCGATCGGGCCGCGCGCTACGCTCGCCATGTTCTGCGTTGCGTTGCCGCTGGTGGGCTCGCCGTACATCTATCAATCGGCGGCGTGGCTGCTGCCAGACAACGCCGCATGGCTCGGAGTGCTGGCGGTTCTGCTGCTGGCGCTGCGACCCCGGCTTGAACTCCGCACGATCGTTGCGATGGGACTGGTGCTGGTGTGGCTCGTGCTGTCGCGTCAGATTCACGCGTGGGTGGCGGGGCTTGTGTGGGCCGCGGCGTGGGTCGGCGCCGGCGTGCCGGGTGATCGGGCGGGCGGGCCGTTGCTTTCGGTGCGAGACTTGTTCCCGAAAGGGGGGATGCGCGCAGTGGCGCTGCGCGTTGGTCTTGCCGTGGTCTGCACGTTGCCGGCGGCGCTCGTGCTCGGCTGGTTCTGGCGGTTGTGGGACAACCAACTGGTGCCGCCGACGTTCGTCACGTGGCACCACGCGGGCGTGCAGGCGGCTACGCCGGCGTTTGTCCTCTCGCTGGTCGCTCTCTTTGCACCCTTCTTCGCCGCGTGGCTGTGGCCCGGGCTGCGTTCCGCCTGGCGCTCGCAGCGTGGGTGGCTGGTCGGCGCGGGGGTGGTGGGGCTGCTGCTGGCTGCGGGGCCGGCGACCGCGTGGGACTTTGACCACGGTCGCTTCGGCGGCGTCTGGGGGGTCTACCGAGTGGTTGGCGAGGTCGGCGGGCGTTCATTGGCGCTGATGGTGCTTTCGCCGCTGGGGGCGGCTGTGGTCGTAGCGGCTCTGGCAGGGGTGACGGTGCGGCAGCGGTGGGTGATGCTCGCGGCGCTGTGCGGCTTCGCGGCGGCCAACTGCGCGAATCCGCAGCTGTGGCAGCGCTACCACGAGCCGTTTGTGCTCCTGTGGCTGATCGTGATTGCCGTGCTGGCCGCCGCGCGAGCGGTTGACACCGGCGAGGGCGGCGCGCGGCGCGCGTGGAGGCTCGGCGGACCGGCCCTGCTTGCGTTGGTTCTCGGCGCGGTAAGTGTGGCGATGGTGGCGCGGGCCAAGCCCGAGATCGACAAGGGGTACAGGCCGGGGCACATCGAGACCCCGCCAGCCATGGTGCCCGCCGGAGAGCGGCCGACCTGACGCGGCGTTCGAGTACACTCCTGCGATGGCTTCAGCACCGTCTGCACACAGTGTCGCGCGATCCCGTTACTGGCTCGCATCGGCGATCCGCCTGACCTGTCTGGTGCTCATCGTCTATTACGGAGTGGCGCTGGCTCGGACAATCCTCGTCGTGCTCCTGTCGCTCGCGTCGTCGCTGGCGGGCACACAGATGTCGGGGTTCGACTGGCCCTTTGCGATTCAGTCGGTGTTGAGCGGAGCAACGGTCGCGGTCGTCGCGGTGGTCCTTTAATTCAAGGCCCGCCCGATCGCGACGGTCGTCTTTCCGACGGTCGGGGCCCACTGCCCCAGATGCGGCTATTCGCGCCGCGGCCTGCTCACAAGCGCGCCGTGCCCAGAGTGTGGCGCGCGCACCGAAACGGGCGGCGCATAGCGGTGGCAGGCGGGCCTACTTCTTCGCCTTCCGGCTCGCCTTCTCGTCCGCGTCGCGCGCATCCAGCAGTTCGCGGCACGCGTCGATCAGGTGGTCCAGCGGCGCGGGCTTGATGAGGTACTTGTCCACGCCCAGGCTCTGCGCGTACGCCTGGTGGCGCTTCCCCTCGTTGGCCGTGAGCATGATAACGATCGGGCTGTCGGCCTCACCCTTGATCTTCTCCAGCACGAGGAACCCCGACCGGCCGGGCAGCATCATGTCGAGCACGACCACGCGGGGCCGCTGCTCGGTGATCATGGTCACCGCGTCGTCGCCGTTACCGACGGTCGAAACGGCCGCGCCCTCTGAGGCCAGGGCGGTCTGCATCGCCTCGGCGATGTCCGCGTCGTCGTCGACGATCACCACCGAGACGTTCTGGAGCCTTCCGGCCATCGTCGTTCCTTTCGCGGTGCTCATGCACACCCTTACGTGAGGTCGGGCACTCCCGGTTCCTCGCGTTCTGACGCGTTCTTCGGATCGGCCGCCCAATCCCGTGCATCGCGAGCACTCCGGGCCACGATGCGCGAGAGTTCGTCCTCCGTCATCCAGGGCAGGGCGCGCAGTTTCTGCTTCAGGGCCTCGGGGAACGGGCGGCCCTTGCGTTCGTGGGGCGGCCTGCTCTTCCAGAAGCGGTGCATCCACAGCACCTGGTCTGGAGCATCGCGGAACGCGGTCTCGAGCGCGCGCCGGTACCGGGCGGTAATGTAGAAGACCGGGTCCGGCTGACCCTCCCACTCCTCCGGGCCGAACGCGTCCTCGATCTGCATGTTGAAGCGCAGCGCGCGCGAGCGTTGCACCAGCCCGCTCCCGGGCCCGCCGGCGGGCCCCCCGCCCACACGCTTGGCCCAGGCCACCACGACCGGCGCGCGGAAGCGCTGCGCCATCAGCCCGATCGCCTTGTAGCTGCTCACCAGCCGGCCGAAGAACGGCACAAAGAGGCCACGCACGCCCGCGTTCTGGTCCGCCACGAACGCGGCGCACTCGTTGCGTGCGAAGATCTCCGGCAGCCCGCGCGCCGCCGAGAACTTGTCCAGCAGCATCAGGCCCTTGCGCGAGCGCGACTCACGCGCCCAGGCGTCGATCGTCGGTGAGTCGAGCGGCCGGTAGATCGCGTGGACCTTGAACCCAAGCATCGACAGCATCGTCCCGCCGACCTCCCAGTTCCCCACATGCCCCGTAACCAGAATGCACGGGCGGTCCTGCAGCAGAACCTCGAGCGCCGGACGCAGGCGCGTCATCCGCGCCCGCTCGGCCCACCCCTCCTTGCTCATCAGGCGCGGCATCAGCGCCAGCTCGGCGCCGAGCATCAGCAGGTGCTCGTAGCCGCGCAACGCGTACTCGTGCTTGCGCTCCTCGCTCCAGTCGGGGAAGGCCTCACCAAGGTGGGCCGCCGCACGGTCGAGGCGCTTGCGGTTGAACGGTGCTCCGGCGAAGGCGCGGCCCAGGCGGGCGCACGCGGCCAGCGTCGTGTCCGGCTCGGCGACCGTCCCCACGGTGATGGCCCCGCGCACCGCGGCGAAGACCGCACGGTCTGCGACTTTCGAGATGATCGAGCGGGCGTGCACGCGCTGAACCTTAGCGGGCGGCCCTCGCCGCCGGCCCGTCCGCACGCACATATTCAGTTCTGACCGAACGACACCCAGCTGCTCGCCTCGGTGAGCAGCGGGTTCTCGCGGCGCTCGGTGTCAACGTCGTTGGCATAGCTGTTCCACTGGAACGTCAGCCAAGCCATCGTGAAGCAGCAGAGCCACGCGGCGATCTCAGCGCTCGCACGTTTCTTGAACGCGAAGAGCACGCCGCAGGTGAACCCGACAAGCCCGATTTTCCACGCCGCCAGCAGCCACGGGCAGCCCAGCGACATCACCCATCGAGCGATCGGGTTTCCCTCAGACATGCCGCCGTTGTGCAGGTAGGAGAGTGTCAGGTAGAGGTCGGCAAGGCTGACCAGCGCCACCATGCACAAAAGGGCCACAACGCGCCATTCACGGGGCGTCCACCGTGCCCGCCCGACCAAGCGACTGGCAGCGCCCGCAACGGTGGGCTGGAACACGCCGGTTCCATTCTGCGGATCAACCTGTGTAGGGATTGCGGACATTGTGCCTCGCCGACAAGACCTGCAACGAATACTCAGTTCGGCGAGGCGTAACCCCGACTGAAGCCCGCGGCTGTTTTTGCGCCCCGTACACTCTGACAATCCCGATTCGGACCTCACCGCCCGACTCGTCCGCCCGCTCGATACGACCGAAAGAGTCGACATGGCCCCACGACCGGCCTGGCATCCCACCCCCCCGTTCCGCGCGATGCTCATCGCGGCGGCGGTGGCCCTGCTCACAACAGGCAGCCCGGCCCTGGGGCAGTTCGGCGCCGAGCCAAAGACCGAGAACCCGGTGTTCGTTGACGAGTCGCCGGCCGCCGCCGAGGCGCTCGCGCGGGCCGCCGAGCACGCCGCCGCGGGCAACCTGGCGCAGGCGGCCCAGACGATCCAGAAACTCCTCGACGACCACGCGGACCAGTTCGCGGTCTCGGCTCACGACACAAACCTGTTCGAGCCGGCGCGACTCCGGGCGCACGCGATCCTGCGGGCGAGCCCCGCGTTGCTTGCGACGTACCGAGACTTCGCCGCTCCGGTTGCGCGGCAGATGCTCGACGCCGGACGCCTGGACGACGTCGTGCGGACACGCTTCATGACGCGCGAGGGCCTGACGGCCGCGCTCCGGCTCGCCCGCCAGCGCGTGCTCGACGGGCAGTTTGACAGCGCCGCGATGACGGTGCTGGAACTGGTTGACCACCCCGACAGGAACGCAGAGAGCGCGCGGGTGGCCGAGACCGCTGCGCTGGTCGCCCGCTACCAGACCCGCGGCGTCGTCCGTTTCAGGCTCGGCGCGCTGCTGGGCGAAACGCCCATGCCGCAGCCCGAGCCGCCCGCCCTGGCCGACGCGTCGCCTCCCCCGTCGATGGGCACCGGTTCGCGCTTCGCGCTCGTTGAGGACCTGGTCAACCAGCCCCTGGGAACCGGTGTGTTCGGCGACGCGTCGCTGCCGATCCAGCCGCTGCGCAACTACGGCGACGAAGCCTCGCTGAGCCTGCTCCCCGCCTACGCGCGGGAGATGCGATACTGGCCGGAGGTTGGCGAGCGTGCCGTGTACTTCAGCAACGGGCAGACCGTCACCGCCCTCGACCGTGTGTCGATGCGGCGCCTCTGGAGTGTCGACGCCGCCGACGCGATGAACCTCGGCGCTGACGAGCAGGACCGCGCCACCAGCGGCCTGCGCAGGCCCTCCCAGAACACGTGGGAGGAGGTCGTTGAGCCCGTGCTCACGGCCGGCCGTTCGATGCTCGTCGCCGTCGTCGGGCGGGACTTTGACTCCGTCACGACGTCCGAAGGGGCCGAGCACCTGGTGGGCTTCGACGCCGCGACCGGCGCCGTGCGATACTCCGTGCCGCTGCGCTCGCTCGACCGGCAACTGGCCGATTGCTACGCGCGCGGCCCGCTCGTGAGCGACGGGCGCGTGGTGGTTGTCACGCTCTTCAAGCGTCAGAATCAGCGCCGGCTGGTGGCGAGCGTGATGGTGGGGGTCGAGGCGACCACGGGCAGACTCCTCTGGACGCGCACCGTCGGCTCCGCCGGCGTGCTCCCGTTCTACCGGGTCGCTGCCTTGAGCGACAACACCGTCGCGGGCAACGGCGTCGCCTACCGGTTCGATCGATTGGGCGTCGTCGGCGCGTACACCATCGCCGAGGGGCGCCCCCTCTGGGTCCGGCGCCTTCCGTCAAAGCTCATGCTCGACCAGCAGCAGGAGCCGGAGCCGTGGCTTGTGCACGGGCCGCTGGTGACCGACTTCGGCCTCTTCCTGCTCTCCCCAGACCACGACGAGGTGCTGGCGCTCGACCCCGAAACCGGCACCGTCACCGCGCGGCGAATCGCCACCGACCTGGGCGAGCCCGAATACCTGGCGGCGACGCCGACGCACCTGATCGCCGTTGGCAAAACGCAGCTCTCGACCATCCGCCTCGACCAGCTCGAAACCGGCGCGCCGAAGCGGTCGGGCCGCATCGGCGGCAAGACGGGCATCCGCGGGCGCGTCACGGCGGCGGGCTCATCGATCATCGTGCCGACGGCCTCGGGCATCACCGTGATCGACCCGGAAGACCCCGCCAAGGCGCTCCGAAGCGTCGCCCTCGATGCGCCGGGCTCTCCGCTGTCGCTCCCCGAGGGCCTCTTCATCGTCGACGATGCGCGAGCCCATATGTACTGCACCTGGGCCGTCGCCGCGGCACACCTCAAAGCCCAGGCCGCCGCCAGCCCGACAGACGCCGGCCCGGCGACGGAGTTGCTGGTCCAGGCCGAGCGCGCCGACAAGCCGGGCGAGATGCTCCCCGCGGCCGACACGGCGCTTGCAGCGCTGGCCCAATCGTCGGCGCCCGACGAGCGTGCAGCGCAGCGCGCCGCCGAACACCGCGCCTCGATCGTGGCGACGCTGCTGCGAACCGTGAACCGGTCGATCGGACAGCCCGTCGACGTCGCCGGTGCGCGCCTCGATGAGCAGGGCGTTGACGGCGCTCTTGAGCGGGCCGCTGCCGCCGCCCGCGCCCCCGGCGACCGAGTCGCCGTGCTGCTGACCAAGGGTGACGTGCTGGAGTCTCGCAAGCAGTGGGCCGGCGCGGTCGCCGCCTATCAGGGCGTGCTGCTCGAAGACAGCCTCGGCCTGGCCGCGGCGCCGGGCAGCCGGGGCGGGATGACGGCCGCCGTGGCGGCGGTTGAGCGCCTGACCCGGGCGGTGAACGAAGGCGGGCGCGCCGCGTACGCGGAGTTCGACAAGCGCTTCGCGGGCGAGCTTGCGGCGCTCGGCCCCCTCGCCGAAGCCCCGATCGACCAGCTCGAGCGCCTCGAACAGAAGTACCCCCTCGCCGAGCAGGGACCGGCACTCTGGCTCAGCATCGCCGCACGGTACGCCCAGCCCGGCACGCTTCAGGGCAAGCGCGCACAGGCCCGAGCGCTGGAGCGTGGCGTGCAGGCCGCCGAACGCGCCGGAGCAAGCACGGTTGACCCGACCGTCGCCGGCGAGCTCAACGGCGCTCTGGTCCGCAACCTGCTCGACCGCACGCTGCTGGCCGCCGCGGCCGATGCGCTCGCCCGGGCCCAGGCCCGGTTCCCCCTCGCTCAACTGACCGTCGCCGGCACGCCCCTGAACGCGGACGAAGTCCGCGCGGCGATCCAGCGTGACTCCGCGAACGCGCGCCGCTGGCCGCGCGTCGGTGCGCCGCGAGGCGACCGCCCCCCGCAGGTGATCGATGGCTGGGTGCTGATGGAGCCGTTGATCCGCGCAACCGGCGGCAGCGGGGGCACGTCGGGCGCGGGCGTCGGCGCGAGCCCCCCGTTCATCGTGCTGCACAAGGGCGACGAACGCCGCACGCAGGTGGCGCTCTTTGGCCTCAAGCCCGGGCAGCTCGCCGGGGAGGTTGCCGAGGGTGCCGCCGGGGCGCTCACCGAGCTGTGGTACAGCCAGAGCGGCGGCGATCCGTGGACGCTCGTGCGCACCGACACGCGCGGCGCGCTCTTCTTTGTCGGCGAGCAGAACGGCGGACGCCTGGTGCGCGTCGACGCCGATACCGGCAAGGTCGCCTGGCAGACCGAGCCCTTCGGTGCACTCTTCCCGGTCGACCCGCCCGCGCGGTTCGGCGGCGCGGGTGCGCAGCCGCAGCGGACCGTGATCGGCGGCGAGATGCGTTCGACCGCGGAGATCGTCCTCGCGACCGACGACCGCACCATCTGCATGGTTGAGCGTGCCGGTCGCTGCGCCGCGGTCGATGCCGACAGCGGGCAGGTGCTCTGGACGGCGCGCCTCCCCGTCACGCGCATCGCCGACGCAACCGTGAGCGGTGGCCAGCTCATCGCGGCGGGCGAGCTTTCCCAACCCCAGGCCGACAACAAGCTCGACCGCATCGCGCTGGTCGACGCCCGGTCGGGTACACAACTGGCGGTGGTCGCGACGCCGCTCTCGGGCGTTCGCTACATGCGCACGACGTCCCGCGGAGACCTGATCCTCGGCGCCGGCGGCACGATCACCGCGATCAACGCCGCGGACCTGGAGACCGCCAAGGCCGCCTGGACGCTCACCGGTCACCCGGCCGCCAACGCCTGGGAGGCCTGGCTGCTCGACGATCGGCTCTTCCTCCTTGGCGACGACCGCACCCTCTGGGAAGTCTCCGCCGCCAGCGGCACCGCATCGCCCAAACCGATCGACGTCCAGGGCCGGCTCGATGCGCGCACCGCGATCTCGGTGTGGCAGACGGCAACGGGCGCTGTGGCCTTCGCGACAGGGCGCGGGATGGCGCTCGTTGACGGCAAGGGCAACCTTCTGGGCGCCGACGCGGTGAACGCACAAGACGGCACCGTGCTGCCCGCGGTTATTGACGGCGCCGCCCTGCTGCTGGCCCCCGGCCCGCAACGGTCGTCGGGCCTGATCATGGGCGACGCCGGCGCCGGCAACCCGGCCGCATGGAACCTCTACAGGCTCGAAACAGCGGGTGCACAGATGCTCTCCACTACGCCGATCGTCTTCGCATCGCCCCCGCTGCGGATGGTGACGATCGACGGCCGGATCGCGGTGAGCACCGCCGCCGGCACGGTCGTGCTCGATGCGCCGCCCGAGCCGCGCTGACCGCTCACCCCTCCAGCAGCCACCAGCGCCTGCTCGGGCGCGCCCCCGCCTTGCGCGTGAGCTTGAAGGCGTCGACCGCGTGCCGCTCGATGTACGCCGCGGCGTCCTCGACCGAATCGGTCACGTAGAGCAGGTCGGCGTCGCCCGGACCGATGGTGTGGTCCCTTGAGAGGCGCTCGCGGATGAACGTGAGCATCGGCGCCCAGAAGTCGGTGCCCATCAGCACGACCGGGAAAGACTGGATCTTGCCGGTCTGGATGAGCGTGAGCGACTCGAAGAGCTCGTCCATCGTGCCGAACCCGCCGGGCATGATGACGAACGCGTAGGAGTACTTGACCAGCATCACCTTGCGCACGAAGAAGTAGCGGAAGTCGATGAAGCGGTCAACGTAGGGGTTGGGCTTCTGCTCAAACGGGAGGATGATGTTGCACCCGATCGACCGCCCGCCGGTCTCCTTGGCGCCGCGGTTGGCCGCCTCCATGATGCCCGGGCCCCCGCCGGTCATCACGGTGAAGCCCATCCGCGCCAGCCGGGCGCCCATCGACCGCGCGAGCTTGTAGTAGGGGTGGTCGTCGGCGAAGCGCGCCGAACCGAACACCGTGACGCACGGACCGACAAAGTGCAGCGTGCGGAACCCCTTGATGAACTCAAAGAAGACGCGCAGCGCCATCAGCGCCTCGGTCAGGCGCGGGCGGGGCCCTTCAAGGAACACAGTCTCCTCGGTCTCCTGCGCGTGCTTGGCCCACGGCTGGCCCGTCGCGGGCGGCAGCGGGCACGTGCCCCCGAGGTCGTTGAACGTCGGAGAGGACGGGTCGGTGTCGCGCGGCCGGGCGTCGGGCAGCGGCGCGGGCGGCTCAGAAGCGACGTTTGTCGGGTCCAGTGGCGGGGGCATCGCCCACAGCATACGAGACTTGGCCCATAGACTCGTCGATGCCCGGGAGCGATGCCGACAAGCTGGTGGTGCTGGTGCAGTGCGACACCGAGTGGCACGCAGAGTCGATCGCCGCCGGACTGCGCGGTCGTGGCATCGCCGCGGAGGCCGAGGGCGGCTTTGTCGCGGGTTGGCGCGCCGACACCCCGGCCCGCTCGCGCGTGCTGGTGTTTACCAGAGACCTGCTCGCGGCGCGTCTGCTGCTGAGCGAGCTCAAGACCGGCTCCGGGTCCATCGATTGGGACACCGTCGACGTCGGCGAGATCATCGAGGGTGTGCCCGAGCCGGCGGGAAAGATCGGCCCCGCGCCCTCGGGCGCACCAGACGGCGCCGCCTCCCGGACGCGCGGCCTGATCGTGACAGTGGTGTTCGTAATCGTGGCCGTCCTTCTCCTCGGCCTGATCAAGGCGTGCGGCGGACCGGCCCGGTGAACGAGAGCGGGTGCCCGCTCAAAACCGCTTGTGAGCGGCCCGCTGCTCCGGCGCCCGCACGTTCAGAATCACCCGCGCCATCTGCAGGTCACCCGGCAGCGTGATCTTGATGTTGCGCCGATCGCCCGGCACAACCAGCACGCGCTCACCGAGCCGTTCAACGAGCTGCGCATCATCGGTGCTGGCCAGGCTGCTCTGCGCGTAGGCGCGCAGCAGCAATTCGCGCGCAAAGACCTGCGGCGTTTGCGCCGCGACCAGCGCGGACCGGTCGACCGTCTCCACCACAGGGCGCGGCCCGGCGCCCTCCGGAGTGGCAGGTACGCCCAGGATCGCCGCGAGCGGATCGCTGTGGGTCTCCGTGATCGGCGGACCGACCCGCTTGAGCGTGTCGGCGACGTCCAGCCCGGGGACCACCGCAGGGTGGCGCTCCGCGGCCTCGATCACACGCTCGATCAGGTCCGCCGGCGTGCACGGGCGCGCCGCGTCGTGCACCGCCACGTGCGTGCACGACACAGGAACCAGCGCCAGCGCCGCGGCAACCGTCTCGTAGCGGTGTGTGGCCCCGCCGCGCGTCAGCAGGACGCCCAGCAACCCCAGCTTGTCGCCGTAGCGCGTCTTGAAGTCAGAGAACTGGCTCTCATCGTGCGGGCCCGCGACGATGATCGTCGAGACCGCCGCGTGGTTGGCGAAGAGTTCCACCGTCCGCTGCAGCACCGGGCGACCACCAAGGTCCTCATCCAGCTTTGAGCGCGTCGCGTCTGGATCAACGCCCGCGAGCGCCGCGGCCTGTTGATAGCGGGAAGAAGCGCCGGCCGCCGGAATGATCACCGCGAGGTTCATGACGCAAGTAAAGGAGTGTGGGGGCCGCCCACGGAAGGGTGGTCGCGGCGTGAACCTGGGAAAAGTGGTCTTTGTTCGGCATAAAGAACGTGCGAATCGGGGCGAATCAAGGGGTTTTTCGTTGGGCGACCCGGCCAATTGCGAGTACCCTTAGGGAGCCTAAGGACGGGCGAGATCGTTTTTGAGCGCCACGATCGGCGGTAGCCCCGCGCAAAGCGGGGCAGGATGTCGAACAACGCGCAACACGCAAACTCGGAACCGAGCAACGGCTCAATACCACCAGGAGTGAAGATCATGAAGCGGACGATGATTCTGTCGGCGTTTACGGCCCTGTGTCTCCTCAACGCCGCCGGCCAGGCCCAGGTGGTGATCAGCCAGGTCTACGGCGGCGGCGGCAACAGCGGCGCCCCCATCAAGAACGACTTCGTTGAGTTGAAGAACATCGGCACGACGACAATTGATATCGCCGGCTGGACCATCCAGCGCACCGGCAACACCGCCAACTTCACGGCGGGGCAGGTCAGCGCTCCGTTCTCAGGCAACACGAGCCTCGCGCCCGGTCAGTACTTCCTGATCGAGTGTGCAGCCGGTGCCAACACCGCTGCGCCCGCGCTGCCGACCCCCGACTTCTCGGCTACGGCGCTCACCCTTGGTGCCAACGACGGCAAGGTTGCGCTCGTCGCCGGCACCACGCTGCTGAGCATCACCAACCCTGCGGACTTCGATCAGACCACGAAGAACCCGGTGAACCCGCTGATCAAGGACTTTGTTGGCTACGGCACCCTTGCCAACTTCTACGAGGGAACCGGTCCCACGATCAACACGTCCAACACCACCTCCGTCTCGCGCGGCAACAACGGCTGCGATGAGACCAACAACAACATCAACGACTTCAGCGTCGTCGGCGCTCCCAACCCGCACAACCGGTCGAGCATCGTCCCCTGCGGTGTGGCGTACCCCGACGTTGCACTCCAGCTCAGCAACTCCGGGTGCAACCCCGCAACGCTCTCGTCCTACGACGTTACCGCCCAGGTCAGCAACCTCCAGGGGCTTGCGGCGGCCAACACCACCGTCACGCTTGTTCTGCCCCCCGCTCTCTCGAGCCCCGTCCTGAGCACGGCGACCGGTTCGGCCATCTACAACGCGGGCACCCGTACGGTGACGTGGAACCTCGGCACGCTCCCGGGCAACGGCGCGGCCTCTCTGACGGTCAGCTCCACGGTCAACGCGGTCGCGGGCCTGGTTGTCACCGGCTCAGTTTCCACATCGACCCCCAACGACCCGGTGGGCAACAACGCCGCCATCAACTACAACGAGGTGCTCCAGTCTGGGGCCCCTCTGAGCGTCATCGCGGTCGGCTCGTTCAACGACTCGTTCCTCTCCACAAGCGTCTTTGAGAACGGCTTCGAACTCGAGCTCGGCACCATCTACCGTCCGTTCTACTCGCCCGACGGCAACTGGATCATCTTCCGCACCGACCTCGCCGGTCAGCCCTCGGCCACCAACGGCGGCGTCATCATCGGGCACAACGTCGCCGGCACCTGGACGTTCGACATCGTCGCCCGTGAAGGCACCACCGCGCCCGACGCTGCCCGCCCCAACGCCAAGATCGATAACAGCGGCGTCAACTGGATCCAGGGCATCAACAACGCCGGCGAGTACGTCTACTCGACCATCCTCCGCGAGCCCTCGACACCCAGCGACATCCTCAGCGACATCATCGTCAAGGGCACCGTCAGCGGCGGCATCTCCCAGATCATCAAGAAGGGCGACGCCGCCGTCGCCCCCTCGCTCGCCGGCCGCACCTACAACAACCTGACCAGCACCACGATCCAGAACGACGGCACCATCTCGTTCATGGCCACCCTCAGCGGCACCACCGCAACCAACGCCGTCTTCCTCAAGAACAACGGCAACACCGTGCTGGCTCAAAAGGGCGTCACCATCCCCGGTAACGCCTCCACCGCCTGGGCAACCATGGACACCGACGGCAGCAGCGACGGCCGCGGCCTCATGGTCTCCGCCGACGGCCTCTCCTGGCTCGGCACCGGCGCCGTCGCCTCGCCCAACACCACCGACAACGACATCGTCGCCGTCAACGGCACCGTCGCTGTCCGCGAGGGCTCCAACGTCGGCAGCTTCACCGATCCGGCCGGCTGGGCCGTCTTCGGCAGCCAGTACGTCCCCTGGGCGCAGATGCTCGCCGACGGGTCGTGGTACATCCACGGGTACAACCCCGCTACCGCCGGTTACAACCAGGGTCTTGACTGGGTGCTCCGCAACGGCACGCTCCTCACCTCCACCGGTGCGCCGATCACCCCCGGCAACACCGAGACCTGGGCCGACAACGTCCTCCAGCGCACCTTCTTCCTCGAGGCCGGCACCGGCAACGACTACGTCGTCGGCGGCCTGACCAACCGCTCGACCGCCGCCAACGGCAACGACACCGCCTCAGACGGCGTCGTCGTTCACCGCGGCGGAACCGTGATCGTTCGCGAGGGTGCCCGCGTCGAGGTCGCGCCCGGTGACATCCGCTACCTCAACCTCATCAGCGACAACCGTTCGTTCGTCGCCGGTGGCAAGCTCTTCATGACCGCAACCCTGCGCAACGCCAACAGCGTCTGCAACGGCAGCTTCAGCAACCTCCCGTCCGCCATCGTCGCCGTCACGCTCCCGCCCACCAACACCTGCCCCGCCGACATCGGCCAGCAGGGCGGCACGCCCGGCGCAGACGGGCTGCTCAACAACAACGACTTCATCGTCTTCATCGACTACTTCTTCGCCGGCAACCCGCTCGCCGACGTCGGCCAGCAGGGCGGCACCCCCGGCGCTGACGGCCTCTACAACAACAACGACTTCATCGTCTTCATCGACCTCTTCTTCGCCGGCTGCGGCAGCTGATCCAGCGCCCATTCGACGCTGACGGGCACAATCAGGTTTGAACAAGGCCCCGGCGAAAGCCGGGGCTTTTTCGTTGGGCCCGCCGCCCCGTGCGCTACGCTCGCCCCCCGTGTCCGCACCGTCCGCACCATCCCGCGCCTCGGGCGTATGGCTCGTCTCGTTCACGCTCCTGTCGTGGGCGGCCGTGCCGCTCTTCCTGCGCCAGTTCCGGCTCGACGGGGTGATCGATCCCTACACCGCCAACGGCTGGCGCTACGGCATCTCCGCCCTCTTCTGGCTCCCCTACCTCCTCTGGCTCGCCAGCAAGGGACGGGTGCCCAGGGCCCTCCTGCTCGGCGCTGCGGTGCCCGTCGCGTTCAACCTGCTGGGTCAGACAGCCTTCGCCTGGGGTCCGACGCTCCTTGAGCCGGGCTTCTTCAGCTTCGTGTTCCGCGTGCAGATCATCTTCGTCACCCTCGGCGCGTACCTGCTCTTCCCGCCCGAGCGGGCCGTGCTGCGCACCGTGCGCTACTGGCTCGGCGTGGCTTTCGTTGCGCTCGGGTCGGTCGGGCTCTTCCTCTTCCGCGACAATGTCGGCACGCCCGGGCACGCGCCGCAAGCACACGACGGCACCTTCTGGCTCGGCGTCGCCGTCGCGGTGAGCAGCGGCGTCTTCTTCGCCGGGTACGGCCTCTCCGTGCGGTACTTTGTCAGCAAGTACGCGCCCGTGATCGCCTTCGGCGTGATCTGCCAGTTCACGGCCGTCGGCATGATCGGCGTGATGCTCGTGCTCGGGCGTGACCACGGCGCCAGCGCGCTGGGCATGACCCCCTTCCAGTGGCTGCTCGTTGCGCTCTCCGCGTTTATCGGCATCGCGATCAGCCACGTGATGTACTACGCCAGCATCAAGCGGATCGGCGTCAGCGTTTCGTCTGGCATCCTGCAGCTGCAGCCGATCCTCACCGCCGTCGGGTCCACGTTCATCTTCGACGAGCGACTCACGCCCCTGCAGTGGGTCAGCGGGCTGATCGGCGTCGGCGGGGCCGTGCTCATGCTCGTCGCCGGGGCCGCCGTGCACACCAAAAAAGCCGACACCCTCAGGGCCGAGGCCGAAGCCCAGGGGTCGTGAGCAGACCCTCCGCCCTCCGCTCCGGTATGCTCTGCACATGAAGCACGCAGCCTTGATCCTCGCCTGCACCGCCGCCGCCGCCCTGACCGGCTGCCGCACACGCACGCTGGAGATCACCACCGAGCCGCCGGGCGCCCTGGTCTGGCTCAACGACGAGCAGGTCGGACGCACGCCCCTTGAGACCGGCTTCGTTCACTACGGCACCTACGACGTGCGCATCAGGCTCGAGGGGTACAACCCGATCGTCACCCACCGCACCGCCGGCGCGCCGCTGGTGGATCAACCGGGGATCGACCTCGTCACCCAGGCCTTCCCGGGTAACTCCGTCACACACTGGCACTTCACCCTCGACCCGCTCGCCGAGTCGACAGATCAGCAGGGCGCAGAAGCCGCGGCCTTTGAACGGGCCAAAGCCTTCCGTGACAGCATGACCGGTGCAAAGCGCCCTTCCCCCCCACCGACGCCCGCCCCTCAGCCGAGCGGCGATGCGGGAACACCGACGACCGTCACACCATCGCCAACGTCGCCCAGCACCACCGCGCCCGCCCCCACAACCGCCAAGTGACCGATCCGCACCTGCGGCAGCACGCGGCTGCCCAGGCCGACCAGCACATCACGACCGACGCGAACCCCGCCCGCGAGAACCGCGCCGGGAGCGATGTGCACGTTCTCGTCCAGCGAGCAATCGTGCTCGACAATCGCCCCTGAGTTGATGATGCAGTGCGCCCCGACGCGGGCCCGGGCGTGCACGATCGCCCCCGGCCCGATGTACGTTCCGCCCCCGATCAACGCAGACGGTGACACGATCGCCGTCGGGTGCACCACCGAGGTCGCTCTCCCGCTCAAACCGCTCGCGCCGATCGCCGCCATCCGCTTGATCGCCGCCCGCCGCGCCCGCACATCACCCAAGGCGATGAGCCATTCACGCTCGCCGATGGCGGCCACCGCCTCCAACGGCCCAAGGCACGCCGGTGCCGGGTAGGGGTGCGGCAAGTCAATCAGGATCGCCGCGAGCGGTGCCGCGGGGTGGTCATCAAGAAACCCGGCGATCGGGTGCGGCGGCGCGGCCATGCGTGCCGCCTCGGCAACCACAATCGCGTGCCCGCCCCCGCCGATCAGCACAAGAGGCCCCCGGGTGACCGGGCCGGCCGCTGGCGCAGAATGAGGCTTGGGGTGGTTCACAGCGTCTCCTAGGCATCGACCAGCCGACGGGGGCGCATCCACACGATCAGCCCGTCACCAAGCAGTTGCACGGTCATCCACAGGTCATCCACACCCACAGCCACCTCTTTAGGTGTGCGGGCGATTCGGCCGGTGGCATTTGACGGAACTCTTTGATTCTGAGAGACTTACGATCCCGGTGTCCGGCGGGTCAGCCGCCGCGGGTATTGGATTGCGCGTGGACCTCCCCGGTCTGTCGGGGTTAACTGAAAGGGTTTCCTATGGCCGGTCGCGGTGGAGTTGGCACGGGCGTTGGGGTCACGATCGCGCTGCTGGGGGTGGTTGCTCTCGGCAGCACGGTGCTCGCGTTTGTCTTCTGGGCTCGCATGAGCAACGCGACGAAAGAGTCGCAGCAGCTCAAGACTCAGCAGGCCGAGTACGTCACCGACACAGAAAAGAACAACGATCAGGTCCGCCTGCTGCTCACCGAGGCCAAGAAGGCCGGGCGCGGCTCGCTGGTCGCCTACATGCAGCAGCAGTTCCGCTCGGTGAGCGAGAAGGTCACGGGCTCACCCGGCGAGACGCCCGACTCGCTCAACAAGAAGATCGAAGCCGCCGTGGGCGGCAGCACCGTGCTGCGGACCATCGACGAGCTGCAGGCCAAGATCGCCCAGCAGGAAGTGGCGATCAAGGGCGCAGAGTCCGCACGGGCCGCCGCGGTTGAAAACCTCACCGCCATGCAGGAAAAGCAGAAGGCCGCCGAGGCCGCGATGTCCGCCGCGATGGCCGCTGTCGGCAGCGACGTCAAGGGCTACAAGGACGGCATCGACGCCGCCCGCGCCGAGCTGAACAACCGCCAGCAGGAGAGCGCCGCCGCTCTCGAGAAGATCAAGCGCGACGCCGCGGACGAGGCCGCACGCCTCAACGACATCAACAGCCGGCTCCGCGAAGAGAACCTCGTCAGCCAGGGCAAGATCAAGGCGCTCCAGAAAGAGCGCTCCAGCGAGACGCTCAAGCCGCAGGACGAGGCCACCCTCGTTGACGGCACCGTGCTCGCGGTGGTCGACGCCGACGGCACCGTCTACATCAACCGCGGGCGCGCCGACCGCGTGGTGCTGGGGATGAGCTTTGAGGTCTACGGCGAGGCGGGCCAGATCAAGCCGACCGCAGACGGCGACTACGCCCGCGGCAAGGCGTCGCTCGAGGTGATCCGCCTCGACGCCAACAGCAGCACCTGCCGCATCACGCGGGCCACCCGCGGCAACCCCGTGGGCAAGGGCGACGTGATCGCCAACGCCCTCTACGACCCGAAGAAGACCTACTCCTTCCTCGTCTACGGCAACTTCGACGCCAACAACGACGGGCGCTCAACCCCCGAGGAGGCCGGCGAGGTCAAGGCCGTCGTCACCGGGTGGGGCGGCAAGCTGGTCGATTCACTCTCGGGCGAGGTCGACTTCCTCGTGCTCGGCTCTCGCCCAGTCGTCCCCCCGCAGCCCGACGGCGGCGCCCCGGTCGCCATTGTTCAGGAGTTCATCCGCCTGCGCAACGTCGCCCGCGAATACGACCGCCTCTTCGAGCAGGCTGCGGCGACGAGCATCCCCGTCCTCAACGAGAACCGTCTCCGCACGCTGATCGGTCGCTGAGCCGACAGGCAGACCAACGCCCCCAAAGCCCCGGCACCCGCCGGGGCTTTTTCGTTCCGATGCGCGCCCGGGTCACGGCCACCCATCCGCTCCCCTTGCCGTGATACGCTCTGCCCATGCACAACGCGATGACGGCCACCATGCTCGCGGCGACCTGCTCCGCCGCCCTTCTCGGCGGGTGCGCCGGCACCGCCCCCACGCTCACGGTGACCGAGGCGTTCATCGCCGAGCGTTCGGCGAGTGACGGGACCGCGGTCGTGCACGTGGTCGTCAAGGCCGAGAACCGCGCGAGCCAGCCGGTCGCGATGTGGGCGATCGCCTACAACGGCGCTGGCGCTCCCGGCGGCGTTGAGCGCTGGGCGCAGGCGACCGCGCCCGCGGGAGGGACGATCTCGTTTGAGCTTCCTGTCGTGACCGGTGCGCTCGGCTCGGGCGTGTCACCGCTTGTGGTATCCGGAAAGGTCGCGTACGTCCCCGGAGGGCGGTTCCGCGAGTTGCTCAACGAGCTGAACGTGCCGCTCCCCAGCACGACGTTCGCGGGGACGGTGGATGTGGACTGGTCCGCGCCGGCACGCCCGCCCGCGCCCCTCCGCGTGGCCACCGCACGAACGGCGGTGGTGATTGACCACGGCCCGGGGCGCGCGGTCGACACACTGCCGCCGCTCAAGACGCCGAACTGACCCCTGCTTTCTGCGGTCGATCGTTCCCGCGTTCCCGCACGCCCAGACAAAAACGGCCCTGGATCCCGCGCCTCGCAGGATCCAGGGCTATTTGAGGCAGACACACCAGGAGCCGTGGGTGTCGCCGTGGCGGAGGAGTGCGCCGTCGCGTGCGACGGGGGTGAGGCCCGTCACTCTGTGATTCGTTGCCGGTTACTCGCCGCTGTTGCCCTCGCCGCCGCTCTCGCCCTCGGCGTTGGGGTTGGCTTGCTTCTCCAGCAGCTTGCGGAGGTAGGCGTTCTCACGCCGGGTGGCTTCCAGATCAAACAGCAGGTACTTGATCGAGAGGCGCAGGTAGTCCATCGAGTCCTGCAGGTCGGCCACGGTCTTCTTCATCTTTGAGTGGCGCTCGCGGGCCTCGTCGGCGAGGGCGTTCAGACGCTCCTTCTGGTCGGCGGGCATGCTCTCGATCTGCGTGATCAGGTCACCAAGGCTCTGCTGGAAGTCGTTCTCGCTCATATCTAGCTCCTCTTCAGTTGTGGCTCCGCGGCTCTCCTTCCGCGGGACCGGCTCCAAACCGCTTCTCCCAGACCTCTTTCTCTTCCGGGCGTGCCGGGCTGGTTGTTGCTGCCAACCCGACGGAGGAACAGGGTGCAACGGGCGCGCCAAGGCCGGCGAGCGCGCGTGCCAGCACGGCGCGTCCGGGAAGAACACGTTCAGCATGCGGTCACCGCCGGTCCGTGCCCAGCAAAGGGATCTCGGACGCTCGGTTCCTGGTGGGTTTATTCCGTGTGTGGCCCGCGCTCAGCGCCCCGTGTCGAATCGCTTCATCATCGCCTGCGCCTTGCCCGTCGCCCCCTTCACCGCCAGCGACAGCCCGACGGGGTCCTGCTTCTTCATCTCCCACACCAGCTTCTTGAGGTGCTCGTCGCGGGTCATCACCCAGCGCTTGAACAGGTCCTCTAACTCGTGCCGGTTGAACCGCGTCATTGGGTCTTTGAGACCGCTCTGTGCCGCGGCCCAGTCGATGAGGCTCCCCCCGTGCTCGTTGAAGCGGAACAGCCGCGCCGTCGCCTCCAGGCGCACCCGCGGTGGCTGGAACGGATCGGTGCACGCGTCCGGTAACTTGAGCATCAACTCGCGCGCCGACTTGTCGCTCCCACCGCCCGCGAACGGGTCCGAAGGGTTTGCCTCCGCGGCGACCATCGCGGGTGCGTCTTCGGCCGGCACCAGGTTCGCCACGCCCGTCGACAGCGTCTTGATCCCGACCCGCTCAAACCGGATGGTCACCCGCTGGCACGACTTGCCCTCCTGCGTGTCGGGCACGGCCGCGCTGACGATGCCCGTGCCCCACTCCGGGCGCCCGGCGTGTACGACTTTGTCCCCGAACGCAAATTGCTTGGTCAACATCAACGGTCCTCGGTTGTATCGAATCCGAACGCGCCTGAGGGCCCGCTCGTTCCCCCTCCCCCCAAGTCATCTCCGAACGCCCGGACAATCAGCCCCGAGTCACCCGGCCACGGCCACGAAGACATCGCAGCCCTACTTACCTAACAAAATCAGAACCTACACCTTGACCTGAGGCCATCGCCCGGTCTGTGCTTGTATTTTCAAGACTTCGGCGAGCCCCGACAACCGTGATCAGACGGTTCAATCGGAGGCCCCACCCATACCGCGGGCCCACAATCGCAGTGACTGCCGGGCCGACACCCCCTAGTATACAGACGACTGGTTCGCAAACAAGACCAGACACGCACATCGGGCCCGAATGTGGATAACTCCACGATTTCGAGGTACCAGGCGCGTGGCCGAACGTTTCACCGGAAGGATTGCTCAAACATGATCGAAGCTCTCAAGGGCGACGAGATCATCGACAAGGTCGGTGGCCGCTTCAAGCTCTGTGCACTTATCCAGCGCCGGCTCGTCCAGCTCATGGACGGCGCGCGGCCGATGGTCGAGCGGAACGGCCGCTCGGACCTGGAGATTGCCGTCGAGGAGATCATGACCGGCAAGATCGAGCCGCAGCTTGATTTCACCGACCCCGCCACGCTGGCGGCGCTCCCCGAAGGCAAGAACTGATAGCCGCGCTCCGGCGCCCGCGCCGGGTGGCGCACGCAAACAGCCATCAGGCCCGGGCGATCGCCCCGGGCCTGTCTCATTTAAGCACCCGCCGCATGGACACCCCAACCCCCCCCGCTTCTACCTCCGGCACCGCGAGCGTCGAGCACCTGCGCGGCAAGCGCATCCTTGTGGGCGTGACGGGCGGGATCGCGGCGTACAAGACCTGCACGCTCGTCTCGCGTCTGGCGCAGGCGGGCGCCCAGGTGACCGTCGCCATGACGCCCGCGGCCGCGAGGTTCGTCACCCCGCTGACGTTTCAGGCGCTCTCGGGGCGGCCGGTTTACACCAGCGCTTGGGAGCACGTTGAGAGTCACGACCCGCAGCACATCAGTCTCGCGCGCGGCGCGGACCTTGCCATCGTTGCGCCGTGCAGCATGGACTGCCTGGCGCGCCTGGCCGTCGGCCTCACCGACGACGTCGTCACACTCATCCTCTCGGCGATTGACCGCAGCGCTACACCGGTGCTGTTGGCCCCCTCGATGAACGAGGTGATGCTGAACCAGGCGAGCACGCAGCGCAACCTCGCCTCCCTGGCCGCCGATGGTTTTACGATCGTCGGGCCGGGCACGGGCTGGCAGGCGTGCCGCACCGTCGGCGCCGGACGCATGACCGAGCCCGAGGAACTGCTCGCGGCCGTCGCGGCAACGCTGCGGTAAAGGGGTGACCGAACCTCCGAACAAAAAAGCCCCGGTTTCCCGGGGCCCTGTGTGCGTCTGTCTGCCCGACGATCACCGCTCCCAGAAGAACTCGGGGATGTTGATGAAGACGTCCTTGCGGGCGTCGAAGAACCGGTCGGCCGCGGCCTTGTCGAGCTTCTTCCACGTCACCTTGCCGTCCTTGGCGACCGTGGCGGCTTCGACGGAGACTTGCTTGCCGTTGGCGAAGGTCTGCTTGTGGACCAGCTTGCCGGTGGAGTCGTACCACATCCACTCACCCTCGGCGCGGTTGTTGCGGACGTTCCCCTGGATGTAGGGCTTTTCGGGGCTCTTCTCGCGCTTGAGCGTGATCGGGCCGTCGGTCAGCGCGCCGTTGGTGTAGCTGATGGCGTTGACGCCGCGCACCCGCGGCCCGTGCTTGATGAAGTAGTTCGCGGGCCCGAGCACGATGCCGTCCTGGCCGGCCTGCTTGCCGTCGATGATCGTCACCAGCGACGTGCCGCTGTTGCGCAGGCGCTGCATTGTTTCGGTGGCGGTCTGCACCTGCGCGTTGGCCTTGCTCAGGTCGGCCTTGGTCTTGTCCAGCTCCGCCTGGAGCGAGTCGGCACGCTTCTTCTCGTTGTCCCAGTCGCTCTTGTAGCAACCAGACAGTGAGGCGAGCAGCGCGGCGGCGGTGACAACGGCAAACAGCGTCTTCATAGTTGGTCCTCTGTGCGCCAATATACGCTCCCCGGCGGGGTGCTGCCATCGGGCAGCGGATGCAAACGTCTCGCCGCGTCAACCGGCGGTTTTCGGCCCCCCTTCTGCCCGCCGGTTCGGCCGGGCCGAAACCCTGCCTTCGATGCGGCACACCGTGCGCAAAGCCCGCGCCCCACCCGGCCCACGTCCACCCGGGGCAACCGTCTTACCCCCCCAGCACCAGCTCGTGCTCGACAAGGTCTTCCAGCGTCTCCCGCCGGCGGACCACCTTTGCGTGTGTGCCGCTGACGAGCACCTCCGCCGGGAGGGGGTGGCTGTTGTACCGGCTGGCCATGCTCATGCCGTACGCGCCGGCCGCGAAGACCGCGAGCAGATCGCCGCGGGCCACCATCGGCATCGGGCGTTCCCTGGCGAAGAAGTCGCCGCTCTCGCAAACAGGCCCGACGACGTCGCACGTCTCCAGCCCCGGCAGGTCCATCGTCGCGGAGCGCCGCACGGGCTCGTGCTGCGGGCTGACACTCGTGGGCCAGATGAAGTGGAACGCATCGTACAGCGCCGGCCGGATGAGGGTGTTCATCCCCGCGTCGCACACGACAAACTTCCTGGCGCCGCCGCCGGAGTGCTTGACGTAGAGCACGCGCGTCAGCAGCACGCCCGCGTTCGCGCTGATCGACCGTCCCGGCTCGACGACGATGCGCAGGCCGCGTTCAACGCGGGCCTTGAGCATCGGCACGATCACGCGGGCGAACTCGGCCGCGGTCGGCGCGTCGCCCGTCTGATAGTCGGCGCCAAAGCCGCCGCCGATGTCGAGGGTGTCGACCGTCACCCCCTTGGCGGCGAGCGCGTCGATCATCGCCAGCACGCGGGCGATCGCCTCGGCGTAGGGCTCGGGCGTGACGATGCTGCTGCCGATGTGCAGGTGCACGCCCGACAGGCGCAGGTGCTTCTCGTGGCTGAAGCGCTCCAGCAGGTGCGCGGCGCGGTCGAGGTCAACACCGAACTTGCTCGACTCGGTCGCGGTCTCAACGTACGCGTGACCGCCGGCCTTCACCCCCGGGTTCACGCGCAGCGCGGCCTTGGCGCGGACGCCCATCGAGCGGGCCGCCGTCGCCAGCACCTCGTACTCCGGCTCGCTCTCGATGTTGAACAGCCCGATCGGGTCGCCCGGCTCTTCACCCTGGCGCGCACCGCCCCTGAGCGCATCACGGATCTCGGTGTCGGTCTTGCCCACGCCCGCGAAGACGATGCGCGAAGGGTCGACACCGGCGAGGCGCGCGCGCCGCAGCTCACCCCCGCTGACCACGTCCATCCCGCACCCGCACTCTGCCAGCGCGCTGAGCACGTGGATGTTGGGGCAGCTCTTGACCGCGAAGCAGACCAGCGGGTTCAGCTCGGCGAACGCTGCACGCACCTTCGACGCGTGCTCCACCAGTGTGCTGCGTGAGTAGACGTAAAGCGGCGTGCCGACCTCCGCGGCCACCTCCGACAGGCGCACCCCTTCGCAGTAGAGCTCGCCGTCGCGGTAGTTGAAGTCGTCCATACGGCAACAGTAGCTTTCCATTCAAAACCGGCTTGGCAGATCCCCCGGATCGCGGGGGAGCGGTTCTTTTTTTTCGGTGGAACCGTTCGTTGCAGGCGGAGCGAATAGCAACGCGACGCACGTTCTGTGCGCCATGCCCGCCCGGTTCTCGTCGCGGGTGAATCAACGGCTGGAACAACTCAGCCCTGCCTGCACACAAGGAGCTTCCCGTGGGATCGACCGCTCGTTGTACCGTGCGCCGAAGGTGCGCGTTCACGCTGACCGAGGTGCTACTGGCTGTGGCCGTCATCGCCGTGCTGCTGGCCATCTTGATGCCCGCCCTCGCCCGCGCCAGGGCCACGGCTCGCATGGTGCGTGAACTGGCCGCGGCCAAGCAGAACACGGCAACGTACATCAACTATGCAGGCGACTTCAAGGACGCCGTCGTGCCCGCTCTTCCAGCGTGGGACACGATCCGGAGCGGCTGCCCGGCACCGCCCCGCCACCGCTTGCGCGCGCCGGACCCCTTCAACCCCGGTTCCAACATCGACGGTGCTCTTTGCAAGAACTGGTTCTACTACCTGCAGGGCTGGGCGGGGACGCCGCTCGCCGCGTGGCAGATCGACAAGCCCGCCTACGACAACTTCTGGAATCGCCCAAGGACTGCGTCTAGCAACTTCGGCTGGACCGACTACGACCAACTGGCCGCGGCCTCAGCGTTCGGGTACCACCCGACGCTTGGACTCAACGGCGTGTTCATGGGTGGTTCGTTTCAGCACGGTGGGCTCCGAGGCCAATGGGGGCTGACCAACCCGAGCCTCGGGCACTTCTACCTCACCCGTCTTTCACAGGCACGAGACCCCGCACGCCTTACTGTCTTTGCTTCGGCCCGCGGCGGAGACGTGGCCTCGTCAACATCGTTCTGGAATTGGGGTGCGGCATACCCCAACTATGGTCGCAATCAGCCCGGCTACTTTCTGGTCACGCCCGCTTTTCCCGCTTACGGGTCCACATCGATAAGCAACACCACCCCCTGGACGTACGCCGACCGGTACAACGAGGCCCTTGCGCCAGGCTCATGGGGTAACGTTTCCTTCCGCCACCTCGGCATGGCCTGCGTCTCAGCCGTCGACGGACACGCTTCCACCATGACGGTCGGTGAGATGCGCGACATGCGCATCTGGTCCAACTACGCGGACCGGCCGAATTGGACGTTTCAGCACGGGCCTTGAGCGTGTTCGCGAGTACGATTCGGACCCGATAGGAGCCTCCGATGCGACTCGCCGCCTTCTCACTCTCACTCCCCCTCGTTCTCGTCGCCGCCGCCCTCGCCCAGCCCACGCCCGCGCGCCCGGACATCCAGCCCGTGGCCGACCCGGTGAAGCACCGCGGCGACCAACTTGGCGGTGGAACGATCGCCGGCGGGACCGCAACGCTCGACAAGGCGACGCGCGAGAAGGGTGAAGCGATGGTCGCCAAGGCCATTGCGTATCTCCGCACGAAACAGGACGCCAAGTCAGGCGCGTGGGGTGTCGCACCGTCAGCGCCCGACAGGCCGACCCCTCCCACGTTCCCGGCCTTCAGCGGCTTGATCGTGAACGCAATGCTGATGCAACCGGGCATCGATGCCAGCGATCCAGCGGTTGCCAAGGCGCTCGACTACATGCTCGCGCAGCAGCAGCCCGACGGTGGTATCTACGACCGCCTGCTGCCGGTCTACAACACGTCGATCGCGCTCTCGGCGCTTGCGCACGTAGACACCGACGCGGCGCGTTCGGCGATCAGGAAAGGGCAGGACTTCCTGCGCAGCTCACAATGGGGTGCCCCGGCGCTGGTGAGCAGCCCAGACAAGCCGTCGAGTGCCGTCGGTCCGGAGCACCCGTTCTACGGCGGGTGGGGTTACGGCAATAACTCACGCCCCGACATCTCCAACCTCTCCTTTGCCGTGCAGGCGCTCGCCGACACGGGTGTCGGACCAGACGACCCGGCGATGCAGCGGGCGATCGTCTTCCTGCAGCGCATCCAGATGATCGAGAAGGGTGCCGACGGCAAGGTGATAAACGATCAGACGTACGCGAAGGGGTCGTCGCAGGGCGGCTTCATCTACGCGACCGCGTCGAACGACAAGACCGTCGGCCAGGGACAGTCGCAGGCGGGGACCATTGAAGAAACGCTCACCAGCGGCGAGACGGTCAGCATGCTCCGCGCGTACGGCTCGGTCTCGTACGCGGGCTTCAAGAGCTACCTCTACGCGGGCCTGAAGAAGGACGATCCGCGCGTCACGGCGGTTCTGGACTTTGTCAGGCGCAACTACACCCTCAACGAGAACCCGAAGTTCGGCAGCGACGGGCAGTTTTATTACTACGTGATGTTCGCTCGCGCACTCAGCGCGGCACGCATCGACACCGTTGAAGCGATCGGCAGCGACGGCAACGCGACGCCGCACAACTGGCGGGCCGACCTGATCAACCAGCTCGCCACCATGCAGAACGACGACGGCTCGTTCAAGAGCGTGAACAAGCGCTGGATGGAGGACAACCAGGTGCTCATCACCGCGTACGCGCTGCTGGCGGCCGAGCACGCCCTCCGCTAGCCGTTGCGAAGATCAGCGATCCCGATGCACCACAGCCAGCTGGCGGGTCTGCGCCGTCAGGCTTTCTGACCGCTTCTGGGGCACGGGGGGGTACTCCAGCTTGCAACCCGGTGGTTTGGTCCCCAGCACCGCGGGGAAGCCGCCCGTGAGCGCCGCGTCGATCGCCTGGTGGACCCAGTTCGCCGTCGGCGCCGGCCGCGCCGCGTCGACGCCGAACTGATCGTCGGTCGCTCCGCGATAGACCAGCCGCCTGGAGCTGTCGAGCACGAACCGGCTCGTCGTGGCGTACGCCCCCATCGTGCGGGCAATCTCGATCCCACCTGACCGTATGACGGTGACCGACGGACCGGTGAGACCGGCGGCCGCCAGCTGCTCGTTGAGGCTCGCTTCGCTCGCCGTCTCATCAACGTTGACGATCAGAAACCGGACACCCTTGCCTTCGTAGAGGTGAACAAGCCGGCCGAGCGTGGGCCCCCACTTGCGGTTCAGGGGGCACGAGGTGCTGGTGATCGCCACCACCGTCGCGTTCTCGCCCGCGACTTCCTTCAGCGTGTGCGTCGCCCCCGACGAGTCGGTGAACGAGAAGTCAAAGACCTTGCCCACCCCTTCGGCCGCGGCACGCTCGGGGCTCCACAGCTCCGCGAAGGCGCCGCCAACCTGCTGGATCGTCTTCGGTCGAACGAGGTTCGTGCCGACGACCGCAACGGCCACGAAAACCAGCAGCACCCGCGCAACACGCCAACTGCGGCGCCACCCGCCGGTTGGTGCGTCGGCTTCGCCATGACTGTCGATGCTCGCTGTGCCGGGATTGGAAGGGATGCTGGTCTGGCTTTCTGTGCCCGACCATCGTTCACGAACCATCGTCGCGGCTCCACAACCCCACCGAGAGACCAACGCACACTCTACGATTGCCATTGCCTGGATGATCCACGTTCCGCCGATTCTGCCTCCGTCGGCGCGGGATGCGCTCATAAGGAGTCAGCGATCCTAGGTTATCGGCTGGTTGTACCGGTCAGTGCTACTCGCCCATGCGAGGGAAAGCCCTCGGCAGATTTACCGAGGCTTAGGCGGTGCCGGCTTGCTCCCGCCGCCACCAAGAAGGTCGCCGATGCCCTTGATCAGGCTGTCGGGCTTGAGCGCATCCTTGAACTCGTCGAGCACAACGTCGCCCGCCATGCCGGAGCTCGGGTTGCCGAGCGGGCCGGACGTGCGGATGGGGATCGATGTGAGCTTGTCAACGAACCCGGGGACGATCTTGCCGAGCGCCCCGCCGACGGTCTTGTTGAGGTTGCCCAGCAGGCCGGGGGCCGCCGCGAGGGTCGGGATGTAGGTGACCACGTCGATCTGCTGGGCGACAAGGTCGATCACGCCGCGCGTCTGAAAGTCGAAGTTCCGCACCGGCAGCACCACCTTCTGCTGGACGCTGCCGTAGCGGAGCACGCCGCGGTTGATGTCGATCACAAACGCCGGGATCGGTCGCTGGTCCTGCCCGCGCCCGCCACGGAAGACCGTGTCGTCCAGCAGCGTGCCGAGCGTCTGGGAGAACTGGTAGTCCACGCGCCCGACGTCGACGTTCAGCGTGCCGCTCATCCTGGTCAGGTCGCCGTCGATGGGCACGCGCAGACCCTGCGAGGTGATCGTCGCTGGGGCCTTGTTCGCTTCGCCGGCCGCGCGCTCCATCTCGGCAAAGATGGGGAAGATCTTCAGCAGCTCGCCGCCCGCGCCGAACTTGAACTCGGACAGCTCGATGCGCAGCGGCGTTGCGCCCGGTGCGCCGGTGTCAAGAACCCCGCCGCTCACGGGGCCACCGGCCACCATGCTCGCCTTGGGCGACTTGAGCTTCACGCTCACAAAGCCGGTGGTGCCGGTCTTTGACACATCGCGCGCCTCAACGTCGGCCGTGAGCTCATCGCCCAGCAGCTCCGACAGCTTGCCGCCGCCGCTGACCAGCGACCCGACGACCGCCGTCGGCAGCCGGCCCGTCGTCGCCGTCAGGTTCAAGACGGCGACCTCCGACTGCACCCGCCCACCCACGTCGGCCAGGTTCTCGATCGAGCCGCGGACCACCGTCGGGTCGTTGACCACCTGGCCGTTGGTCTTGACTGAGCCGACGCTGGCGGTAAACGAAACCCCCGTCGTCGACGCGTTGCCCGTGCTCTTGAGCGTCGACGTGAAACCGGTGAACTCGGTTGTCGACGCGCCCGCCCCCCCAGCCGCCGGGCGCACCAGCACGATCCGCGGCGACGCCGCCACCGCGTCGATCACAAAGACTCCCGGCTTGAGCGGCCCGCCGCCAACGTCCGCTCCCGGCGCGGAGAGCACGAGCTTCTGAACGTTCACCGACACCTTCACCGGCTCGCCCACGCGCAGCGAGCCCGCCTCGCCCGGCTTGACGCCCAGCAGCCGTTGCTCGACCAGCGCAGGCGTGGCCGTGATCGACACGGTGAACGGGCCCGCCGCGGTGTACGCACCCTTTGACACAAGCAGCTGAGCGTTCTTCACCGTCATCTGCGGGCTGTCGACCTCGACGCCGATCTCCGTCAGGTCCGGGCCTGTCTTGGCGACCGTGGCGACGACCGTCGCGTTCGCACCGAGAAGCCCGGGGAGCAGCCCGCCCTGGCCGGCGATCTCGTCGAGCCGCGAGGTCGAAACGTCCGTCAGGTTGATGTTCACGCGCGGGTTTGTGCCGTCGGTGGCGCTGCCGCCCGAAACGCGCAGGCGTGCCAGCACGTCAGCGGCGTCGTTGCCGACAACGTCCATGCTCCCCGTCAGGCTCAGCGCGGCCGCGCCCGGTGCGCGCGTCTCGCTCGTGTCCATCACCGACAGCGGCACGGAGGCGTTGACCGAGAAGTTCGCAACGCCCGCGCTGAGCGACCGACCGTCGACCATCAGCCCGTCAACGATCGCCGGGCGTGACAGCCCGGCCGAGAGCGTCACGATGCTCTTGGCCGCCGTCCAGTCCGGCGTGAAGCTCTGTGCCTTGAGCGGGATCACCAGCGGCTGCACCCTCAGGCTGATGCCGGCGGGCTCGCGGAGCCGCGCGGTCGCAACAGCGTCGCCCTTCTGGCCCGCCATTTCAAGGATGGCGCGCGCGAGCCGGTCGGTCAGCGTCGTGCTCCCGTCCAGCTGGCCAAGCTCGAGCGCGTTGGTCTTCAGCTCACCCTGCAGCGAGGCGTTCAGGCCCGTGCCCGTCACGGTCAGGCCGACCGCCTGCGTGTTGCCGCTGGTCTTGTTCCCAAGGTCGATCTTCACGTCGATGCCGCTCCCGACAAGCTCCGATGCGACGGTCTTCATCGCGTCGCCCGCCCCGCCGCCCAGCAGCAGCCCCTGCAGCGCCGTCCCCGATACGCCGCTGAGCGTGAACGAGCCAGACGCCCGGCGCGTGCCGAGCCCCGCCAGGCGCGGGAGTTCCTGCTCCTCCATCACGCCCGACACCCTCGCGTCACCCTTCACCGTCATCGGCTGGCCGTCCAGCAGCAGCCGCCCGTCGATGCCGAAGGGGCTCAGCGTCTGCGGCAGCGCAGCGCCGGTAAGTTGCAGCCGCTCGACCCCGACGCTCATCGGCCGGGCCGCGCCCGCCCCGGGTGTTGCAACGGTCAGATCGCTCACCGTGACCTGCACCGACGCGGTGGCGAGTGAGTAGTCGATGCGCTTGCCGCTCAGCGGCAGGCGGGCGTTCGTCACGACCAGCTCCAACCGTCCAGACCCGCTCGCGGTCGCGGGGGGCTCCCCCTCCTTCGCGCTCCGCGTAAGCACCCTCTGCACCAGCGGAACGCTCCGCTCAACGACGATCTGTGAGGGCTCCCCCTGCGGCGCGATGCCCAGCCCCGTCGCGTCGTACACCAGCGCGCTGCTCATGCTCACGTTCGCCGACCGCACGCTCAGCGTGATGTCCGTCGGCGGGATCGAGCCGCGCGCGCCGGCGGCGCCCGCGCCGCTCGACTTGGTCATGGCGTTGAGCACCACGTCGACCGTGGGGCCGACGTCGATCTGCAGGTCCAGCGGCAGGTTCGCCGCGGCGACAAACGGCGCCAGCAGCCCGGTCGCCACCGACTTCGCCTCGAGCTTGCCGACGATCTTGCCCGGCACGCTCCCGCTGGCAACCGCCAGCCTGCCGTCGGCGCCGATCAGCTCCGACACCTGTACGTTCAGGTCAAGCTCACCGGCGGACTGCCCGCCGATGGTCGCGCCCGTGAAGCCGATCACGTCCACGCCCTTCACCAGGTCCTTGGCGATTACCCCCAGCGTGACCTGGCGCACCACCAGTGCCTCGGGCGTGCCAGCGGCACCGTCCGCGCCGGCCCGGGTGATCGTCCCCACCACGTCGCCAGACGTCATCGCCGACACCTCGAGCTTCGCGCCGCTCCACCGGGCGCTCTCGCCGCCCGTGGGCAGATCGAGCGAGTCGATCGACACGGTTGCGCCGGGCCAACTGGTGATCCTAACCCCGGCGTCTGAGAACGCCGACGCCACCGCCGGCACCTTCTCGACAAACGCCAGGCTCTTGAGCGTCAGCGTGCCCTTGCGCGTCGCCCGAACGCGCGACTCTGCCCCGACACCGTCGGACTTGATCCCCAGATCCGCCACGGCGTTCGGAGATTCAAGCCGCACGTCCGCGTCGAGCGCGGCCAGCGTCCCCTTGACCTTGAGCGATGCGTCGGCGCTCTTGCCCAGCGCGCTCGATAGCAGCCCCCCCTGCCCGGCCAGCGCGTCGACGAGGTTGATCGGCGCGCCCTTCGCGTCGATGGTCGCGTCAACGCTCGACTTCTCAACCGCCAGGGCCCCGCTCTGCACGAAACCATCGACCGTCGCGAGCGACTTGAACGACCCCGTCATCGGGCCGTCGAGCGTCTCGCCAAACTCCGCGCCCAGCTGCACCTTCGCCGTCGCCGAGCCAGCCGTTGAAACGACAACCGAACCCTTCAGCTGCTTCATCGCCGCGCGCCCGACCTCTGCGCCCGTGTCGTTCTTCTCTGTGTACGTCGCGTCGATGCCCCCGACCTCGAGTGTGAGGCTCACGGCGGGAACCGGCGTCGGCCCGCCGCTCCCCTTGGGCCCCTTCGGAGCCGCCGGCGCCTTACCGGCCAATGCCCGCTCGAGGTTGGTTGTCGCCACGCCCGACGCGCTGACGGTCCGCACCACGTCGAGCCGTCCGCTCACCTTCGCCGTGCCCAGGTCGCTCAGCCCGCCCAGGACCTTCCAGATCCCCAGGCTGCTCTCGGCGTCGAACGTGCCGACAAGCTTCCCCTCGGGGTCGCGCAGCTCAACCCCCTTGACCGTCACCGGCCCGCCCCAACCGACGCTCACGCTCTTGACCTTGACCGACCCGGCGATCCCCTCTGCCGCGGCCCGCTCGATGATCCCCGGCGCTTTGGCGCTGGCGATCACCGGCACCAGCACGTAGCCGCCGACGAGCAGCACCACCACCCCAGCACCACCCCCGATGGCTGCGCGCTTGAGCCAGGACTTCTTCTTCGCGCCGACGCCGGTATCTGCTGCCGCCATAGAAAGCTCCTTCGATCAGCGGGCGCGTGCCGCGCCCTCGCCATCACAGTATTCGCCCGACAATCGCGCCACGATGATGAACGGGCCCCCAATCCGCAATGTTCACGCGCTCGGAGCGGTGTTTGGCATTACAGGAACGCAA
The DNA here is from genome assembly GCA_964403525.1 of uncultured Phycisphaeraceae bacterium. Classification (GTDB taxonomy): domain Bacteria; phylum Planctomycetota; class Phycisphaerae; order Phycisphaerales; family UBA1924; genus JAJTGZ01. The sequence continues at coordinate 124,797 of CAYOGE010000001.1, forward strand.
CAGACGCGCGGCGACGGGCGGACCGCCCCGCAAACGAAAAGCCCCGGCTCGTCGCCGGGGCTCGTGTGTGATTCTGTTTGCGCGGCCTCAGGTCGAAGCGGTGCCGCTGGCCGCCTCCGCCGGGGGTGGCGGCGCAGCGTCGGGCTTGTCTGACGCCTTCACCTTCGGGGGCGTGGGCTCGCCGGCCGGCTCAAAGTAGAGGTGGTCCTCATCCTTGCCGTCGGCGTCGGCCTTGCGCGTCACCGTGACCGACTGGCCGTTCTGGATCTGACCGCCCAGCAGCATCTCGCTCAGCGGGTCCTCCAAGAACTGCCCGACCGCGCGGCGCAGGGGACGCGCACCGAAGTCGGGGCTGTACCCCTTCTCGATGAGGAAGTCCTTGGCCTTCTGGTCGAGGGTGAGCGAGACGCCCTGCTGCTGGATGCGCAGGCTGAGCTTGTTCACCTCAAGGTCAACGATGCCGATCAGGTCCTCGCGAGACAGCGGGCGGAAGACCACGACGTCGTCGAGACGGTTGATGAACTCGGGCCGGAAGAACCGCTCCACTTCCTTCATCAGGATCGTCTTGATGTTGTCGAAGTTGCCCTGCTCGGCCTTCTTCTGGAAGCCGAACCCGCCGCCGCCCTTGATCAAGTCAGCGCCGATGTTGCTGGTCATGATCACGATGGTGTTGCGGAAGTCGACGTTGCGCCCGAACGAGTCGGTCAGGCGTCCCTCCTCCATGATCTGCAGGAGCATGTTGAACACGTCGGGGTGGGCCTTCTCGACCTCGTCGAGCAGGATCACGCTGTACGGACGCCGGCGCACACGCTCGGTGAGCTGGCCGCCCTCCTCGTACCCCACGTAGCCGGGGGGCGCACCCACCAGGCGGCTCACGTTGTGCTTCTCCATGTACTCGCTCATGTCCAGGGTGATCAGCGCGTCCTCGTCGCCGAACATGAACTCGGCGATGGCCTTGGCGACCAGCGTCTTGCCCACGCCCGACGGCCCGCAGAAGATGAACGAGCCCGCCGGACGCTTGGGGTCCTTCAGGCCGGCCCTGCTGCGACGGATCGCCTTCGCGATCGCCGTGATGGCCGCGTCCTGCGACACAACCTTCTTGTGCAGCTCCTTCTCCAGATCGAGCAGGCGCTGCGCCTCCTCCTTCTTGAGCCGCTTGAGCGGCACGCCCGTCATCTTGCTGATGACCTCGGCGATCACCTCTTCGTCAACCGTGCCGGCCGACTGCTGGGCCTTCTCGCGCCACTCCTTCAGCACGGTGTCCTTCTGCTTCTTGAGCTGCTCGGCCCGGTCGCGGAGCTCCGCCGCACGCTCGTAATCGGCCGAGCGCACCGCGTCCTCCTTCTCGACGTTGAGCTTCTCGATGTCGGCCTCGACGTCCGCCAGGCTCGGCGGCTTGGTCATGCTCTTTAGCCGCACCCGCGCGCCGGCCTCGTCGATCGCGTCGATCGACTTGTCCGGCTGCACGCGCCCGGTGATGTACCGGCCGCTCAGCTCCACCGCCGCGACGATCGCGTCGTCGGTGATCTTCACCTTGTGGTGCTCCTCGTACTTGGGGCGCAGGCCCTTGAGGATCTCGATCGACTGCTCGTTGTTGGGCGGGTCGACGGGGATCGGCTGGAACCGACGCGCCAGCGCGTTGTCCTTCTCGATGTACTTGCGGTACTCGTCGAACGTCGTCGCGCCGATGCACTGGATCTCGCCGCGCGACAGCGCCGGCTTGAGCACGTTCGACGCGTCGATCGCGCCCTCCGCGCCGCCCGCGCCAACCAGCGTGTGCAGCTCGTCGATGAACAGCATCACGTTCTTGGCGCGGCGGACCTCGTTCATCACCGCCTTGATCCGCTCCTCGAACTGGCCGCGGTACTTCGTGCCCGCCACCATCATGGCAAGGTCCAGCACAACCAGGCGGCGGTCGCTCAGGATGTCGGGAACGTCGCCGCTGATGATCTTCTGCGCCAGGCCCTCGACGATCGCGGTCTTGCCCACGCCCGCCTCGCCCAGCAGCACCGGGTTGTTCTTCGTACGGCGGCACAGGATCTGCACCAGCCGCTCGATCTCGTTGGCGCGCCCGATCACCGGGTCCAGCGCGCCCTCGCGAGCCAGCTCCGTCAGGTCACGACCGAAGCTGTCCAGCGCCGGCGTCTTGCTCTTGCCGCCACGCGCAGCCGCCGAGCCCTCGCCCGAACCGCCGCCCGCCGCCGGCTCCTTCGACGAACCGCCGCCCGAAGACGCCGACCCGCCCGAGGCCTCTTCCTCACCGCCCGGGCCCGCGCCCAGCAGGTTGAGGACCTCCTCGCGCACCTGCTCGAGCTTCAGCCCAAGGTTCATCAGCACCTGCGCAGCAACGCCGTCGTGCTCGCGCAGCAGCCCAAGCAGCAGGTGCTCGGTGCCCACGTAGTTGTGGTTGAGGTTCCGGGCCTCCTCGATGGCGTACTCGATCACCTTCTTGGCGCGCGGCGTCTGCGGCAGACGGCCCATCGTCACCATCTCAGGACCCGGCTTGACCAGCTTCTCAACCTCGAGGCGCACCTTCCGCAGGTCCACGTCCAGGTTCTTGAGAACGTTTGCGCCGACGCCCGATCCTTCCTTCACGAGCCCGAGCAGGATGTGCTCGGTCCCGATGTACTCGTGGTTGAAACGCTGCGCTTCCTGATTGGCCAGGGCCATCACTTTGCGCGCTCGGTCTGTGAATCGTTCGAACATGGCTCGCTCCTGCCGTCGGCGTGCTCATCGCACCCCACGGTTCTGAACGCCTCCCGGGCAAATCACTCACACGCCCGGACGGCCCTCGAACGAACATACGTCCGAAGACCGCTCGCGGTTGGATCAACACGGAACTTGCCGCGCCGATCCACCCTACACGGTTATCGTCTTCAACCGGCGTGCCGATTGGCACAAACCACCCCGCAGCACGATTTCCCTAACAGCCGGTGCCGCGCCCACAGCACAATCACCCCTCACGCCCTGAAAACGCGCATTTCTCGCCCGAATCAGCCCGCGGTGGCGTAAGGCTCACCTAGGGGTAAACCTGACACGGAACCGCACCGTCTGCCAACCTGACAGCCCGTTCGTGCTCGCGGGCTCAACAAAACGCCCGGCGTCGACCGGGCGTTCGTCGTTCATGTCAGCGCGTTCAACTCACTTCTTCTCGGCGGGCTTGTCCGCGCCGGTCGTCGCCGGCTTCTCCGCGGGCTTGTCGCCGCCCGACTTGCTCACCACCGTCGAGAAGTACTTCTTCACCACACCCTGCAGCTCGCGCGGGATCTGGTTGTTGGTCATCGACTCGGTCGCCTGCTGCTCCGCCGCCGCCGCCATCTCTTTAAACGCCTGCTTGCTCTCGCCCTTGATCTGCTCGCCCTGCACCAGCATGGTCCCGATCATCGGGCCCTCACCCAGCGCGCTGCGGGCCTTCGCCTTGCGCCACTTCTCAGCGTCCTGCTGCTCGCCCGCGCCGCCGCCGCCCTGGCTGATGCCCGGACCGCCGCGGCCGAGCCCGCCCTCGTTCTCCGTTTCGCCGTTTGCGAACGGCTTGGTGCTGTTGGGGTCACCCTCGCCGCCGCTGCCGCCCTTGCACTCACCCTCGCCGGGGTTGTTGCACTGGCCCATCCCCTCGCCCATCTGCTGGCTCGCGTTCTGGCACTCGCTCAGCGCCGCCTCCAGCGAGTCCATGTCCGCCTTGGCCATCTCCATCTGCGACATCTGCTGCTGCATGTCCTGCATCGCCTGGGCGCCCTGCTGGCCCATCTTGCCGTCCTTGCTCATGCTCGAGGCCATGCTCTGGCACGCCTGCGCCATGCTCTGGCACGCCTGGCTGGCGCTCTCCTGCGCCTGCGCCGCGTTCTCGAGCGCCTGCTTCTGCTCCTTGCTCATGTCGTCCTTGTTCGCCAGCGCGTTCTTGAGCGCCTCGGGGCTGTTGGCGAGCTTCGGGTCAAGCCCCGCCTTGGCGAGCTGATCCTCCAGCTTCTTCTTGTCGGCCGCCAGCTTCTCAAGCTGCTTCTGCAGGTTCTCAAGCTGGCTCTTGGCCGCCGCGGCGTCCTCGGGCTTCATCTCGCCGGCGGCGAGCTGCTTGGCCATCTCGGCGAGCGACTCAGACGCCTGCTTCATGTTCCCCTGCGCCAGGTTCTTGGCGAACTCGTCCAGCGGGCCCTTGCCGGGCATCCGCAGACCCTTCATCTTGTCCAGCGTCGCGTCCGCCTTCATCGCCTTCTCGGAGAGCTTCATCTGCTCCAGCCGCTCCTTCATGCTCGTGAGCTGCTTGATCGCCGAGCGCCTGATCTCCTCCGGCGTCTGCGGCTTGTCCAGCTGCTCCGGCTTGCTCGCCTCCGCCGCGTCCTCACCCAGACGCTTCATCGCTTCCTCGGCCTTCTTCTGCGCGGCCGACACGGCAACCTTCGCCTCGGTCTTGGCGGCCTCGACCGCCTCTACCGCCACCTTCTCCTTCTCACGCTCCGCCTCGCGCCCGAACAGGTCCACCTTCGGCAGCACGAACCACAGCGCCGCGAACGCCAGCGCCAGCGCCAGCGGCGCCGGCCAGTACGACGGCGCACGCACCGGCACGGCCTGCCCGACACGCACGCCCCGCGCCGCGCGCTGGGCCGTCTCTACAACATTTACCGCCCACCCGTCCTTGGACCCCTCAACCGTCAGCGCCGTCGAGAGCGACTCCTTCAAGTCCCCTCCCACATCCACCTCGCGCGCCACGTGCTGGCGGCTCGCCGGCCGCAGCGCTGCGCCAACCAGCGCCAGCACCACCGCCGCCGTCGGCGCCATCCACGCGAACCGCGCCCAGTCGATCCCCACACCGAACACCTGCTGCGCCACCCGCGCACCAAGGGCGAACACGCACGCCGCGCTAAGCAGCAGCACCAGCAGCGTCAGAAACCGCCGCGCTGCCATCCGAGCCGCCGCCGCCCGCAGAACCCTGTTGATGTCGCCCATGGTCAAGCCTCCAACCCCCGGCCCTTCCTACTCAGATGCCCGCCGCCACCACAACAGTCTACCACTCCATCGACCAACCGCCGCATCAAACCACTGATCGGCCACATTGGACGAATCCGCCGCACCAGCGGTTCAATCCAAGCAGAATACGAACACCCCGCCCATGCGGATTCAACCACATTGCCATCCCGCGCGCTGACTAACGCCCGCTCGGAGTCTGCAGGTGCTGGCTGCGACCAAACCGCAGAAACCACGCCGCCATGCCCGCATCCCGGTAGGCCCGGTCCCAGCAGCCGTGGTTCAGATCCGGATAGATCGTCATCCGCAGTGTCGTCGCTTTCCCATCATCTTTCTGCAGGTCCACAGGGCGCATGTGGCCCGGCGCATCCTGGTCAACCAGCACCCGCTCCAGCGCGGACACCATCCGCCGCGTCTGCTCAGGCTTCACCACGTCGTCCTTCTCACCGTGAAACGCCCACACCGGCGTCGCCGCCAGCGCCTCAGACAGCGTCGCCGAGTCCCCCGGCCACCGCGCTGCAGGTGCGTCCGGATCGGCAAACCCGCACACCGGCGCCACCGCCGCGAACACACCCGCCTTCGCCGCGCCGATCTCCCACGTCCCGTTCCCACCCTGCGACAGACCCGTCAGGTAGACCCGGTCCGCATCCACAGGCCACCGCTCCTCCGCGCGGCCAAGGCACGCCAGCACCATCTCTGTGTGCGCGGCCCACTTGGTCTTGCTCGTGGGCTTCTGCGGGAAGACGATCACAAACGGCCACTCCTCCGGCCTGTTCAGCACCGCCGGCAAGAGCCCTTGCGTGAGCTGACGCTGGCCGTCGGTCCCGCACTCGCCGCTCCCGTTCAGGAACACGATGCACGGCCAACCCCCCTTCGGCGCTTCACCCCGCGGCACGTACACCGCGAACTTCTCCCCCGTCGGCAGCTCGTCAAACACCACCCCGTGCGACGCGAGCCCGCCCGCGCTCGCCCGTTCACCCGCGCACCCGAACCCGGCGACACCGGCAACAGCGCACACAACCAGCAGCACCAGGTACTTCATCACCGCTCCTTTTACGACGACATCGCGATCATCAGCCCGATCCACCCCACCAGCGCCACGACGACCACCAGCGGCAGCGTGAGCACCGCCCACACCGCCCGTCCAGCGCCCACCTCGTGCCGAACGCACAGCTGCACGATCGCGCTCACCGACACCCAGATCAGCGCGAACGGCACCATGTAGAACCCAAGGCACGGCACGGCCATCAGAAAGCACGCGCCCCACGCGTACCCGAAGCACTCTGCCGTCTTCGCCATGCTCACCGGACGCGGGTTCTTCACCGCAAGGATCAGTTGCGCCGACCCGATCCACGCCGCCGTCGCTACCGCCACCACCAGCGTGGGCAGCGCGATCCACAGCGCACCCTGCCACGCCAGCGCGACCATGTCCATCAGGCCGCCCTGCATCCCCAGCCGGCTCCCCTGGAAGAACGTCACCAGCACGCCCAGCCAACCCACGCAGAGCACCACCGTCGCGACAACCACGATCAGCCCGAACCAGCAAGCGTCCAGCGGCCACGCCGATTGCCCGCAGAACCGCGCCAATCGGTGCGGGAAAAACGCCGCCTGCCCGATCGCCTTGAAAAACGACACCACCCGCCCGCGCTTCGCTCGCTCGCGCCACGCCACCACCCCGCCAACGGTCTGCACCTCGCTCACCCCCGCCGTCGGCAGCACCACCATCTCCGACTCGTCGATCGCGTTGGCGCACTTCACGCACGTGAACCGCCGCGGCACCAGGTGCCCCTTCTCGCCCGTCCCGTAGTACGCCTGGCGGCAGTGCGGGCACATGAACCGCACGCTGTTGACCACAAACTCATAGTCAACCGGCGAGAACCCAAGCCCGCACTCGGGGCACACCCGAGCCGCCATGTCCCACAACGGATAGTCACACCGCTTGCAGTGCAAGAAGCCTCCTCGTTCGAGGACGAGTCTAACACCACTCGGCGAAGCCGGGCAGCCGCCCACCCCGTCCCCTCTTGAACTCCGCCGTCCGGCCGTGACCGATCAGCCAACGCTCGCCGCCGCGCCCGACCACTTCGCAATCTCCGCCTTCGCCCACGGACGCGACAGCACAACCAGCACGGTGATCGGGTACGCGAGCAACACCAGCAGACCAAAGCCCATGCCGCAACTGAACATCACGTTCATGCAGGTGGCCATCTGCGCCGGGGGCGGGCCGCCCTGGCCAGTCGGCATCGACTCGATCGTCGCCTTCATCACCGCCGCCTGCTGCACGTACGCAAGCCCGAGCTCGATGAGCCCGACAAAGAGGCGGATCAGCGCCCAGCCCCGGTGCAGCTTGACCGCGCCCGGTCGCCGCTTCAGAAGTTGCAGCCCCGCAACCAGCAGCAGCACAGACACCCCGGTCGAGACGATCGCCAGCACGCCCAGCGAACCGACAATCACGCCCATCCCCGACAGCGCATCCTCGATCGCCTGCTTCTGCTCGGCACGCTGACCGATCGGCAGGTTCCCGCCAAACCCGAGATTCGCCACCGCGCCGCACGCGTTCTTCATGATCCCCAGCACGCCCAGCACAACGCTGAACCAGCCGAGCACGCTCGGCCAGCGCGCCGGCGCCTCCTCAAACCCCTCCATCGACAACCCCGAATCCGGCTCCGCATCAAACTGGTCCATCGAGCACCTCCAGCAAGCACAAACCGCCAGCAGAAACTCTCCCGCGCAGCGCCAAGCTACGCGCGGAGCGCCCGGCAATCCGGGCACGGCGCGCTCGGCAGCACGCCGCTCAGGTCACACCCGCACACGGCACACCGGTTGCGCGCGGCCCCGCACTCAGGGCAAGACGCCCCCGGCGCCAGCCCCTGCATGTTGTAGCCGCACGCAGCGCACGTGTGCAACCCTGACCACCGCTTCACCTCATCCTTCGCCCATGGGCGCGAGAACACCACCAGCACCACAACGGGATACGCAAGCGCAAGCGTGAGCGAAAACGCCGCCATGACAGCCAGCATGCCGATCAGCATCGCCGTATCCGTCCCCCCAGAAGTCGCCGCTCCCCCCGCTCCCCCCGCCCCCGCCGTCCCCCCAGTGCCGACGCCGCCGCTCCCCCAAGCCCCCTGAAACACCACACTCTGCATGACGCCCGAAACAAGAACCTCAACCAGCGCCACGCCGATCCGCGCCCACGCCCACCCCTTGTGCGCCGCCACGCTCCCCCTGCGCCGCTTCAGCAGCAACACCCCGGCCCAGAGCAGCCACGCCGACACCGCAAGCGAGAGCACACTCACCGCCGCACCCACAAACGCCCACGCGCCGTACTGGCCAAGCCCCATCGGCGACAGCCCGCCCCCACCCGCAACCCCCTGAGTGATCCCCGACACGCTCCCGCACGCGTTCTTCAAAATCCCCAGCGACCCGAGCACAACGCTGAGCACGCCAACCACCGTCGGCCAAGTCGCGCGATGGACCCCCAGCGGTCCGGCAACAACCGGCGGAACACTCCCCGCCGCTGGATCAACCTGTTCCATCGCGCACCCCGCTTTTCGAGAAGCCCAGAGCTGTCAAACACCCACGCGCTGCCCCTGCCACTCGGCAGCCGCCGCGCGGACCTTCGCCTTCCGCATGTACACCAGCACCACGATCGGATACGCCAAACCAAACGCCAGCAGGAACAGTGTCTGCAGCACGGACAGTGCGGTGCTCACCCACGCCGGCGGGGCACCCGCCTGCGCCGCCTGCACCCCCCTCACCGCGTCGAACGTCGCGATATGTGAAGCCGCGGTGACGCCGACGGTTACAAGCACCATCGCGATGCGCACCCACGCCCAGTTGATGTGTTGCCGCACACCCGCCGCACGCCGCTTCACCAGCCAGATCCCCGCGACGAGCAGCCACGCGGAAACAAACAGGTTGCCCAGCGCCAAGACACCCGAAACAACCATCCACGGGTGCATCACATCCATCATCCGTTCAAGGTCGGCCGCCGGGTTCGCCCCAGAACCCGATGCGTTAGATGGGAGTTTCTTCATGAACGATGCCAGCAGCGGCCCACCCACAAGCCCGCTGATCGCCGAGCACGCGTTCATCGCCAGGCCGAGCGACCCCAGCACGATGCTGATGACCCCAAAGACCTTCGGCCACCCCTCCTGCACCCCGGGTAAGTCTCCAGCAATCACCGGCGGAGAATCAAACGGTTGTTGCTGCATCAATGCGCCCTCGCTTCCGCGCCAGTGTACCAAGCCGCCAATCCGCTGACCCGGCCCGGCCGTCTCGCTGAGAACACGCCCGACGCCCCTGACAGGAACGAAAAAAAGCCCCGCGGTTCCGGTGAGGGAGAGTCGCGGGGCGAAAGGATGTCGCAGTTGGGCCGTCACTCTCTACGCACATCGCGTGCCGACGGCTCGCGCACGTTCGAGAATTCGGACAGCAAACTCTCGTTCACCCGTCCGCTACTGTCCTGAGAAAGCCGAACGGAACAGTCTCCTCTTCCGCGCGGCGTAGACACTCATCTGTATCGGCCGCCACTTCCGCAGCGGCACAATGTTCAACCGGCGGCCGGGCCGCTCGTGAAAACCTCTTCACGCCCCTAGGCGCAGCGAGATCCCGCTCCACTCTACGACCAATGCGTCTCCCCGACCGCTCGCGGCTAGCGAAACCCGCGCGACGGGAGAACAAACAAGCCGCGACAGAAGGCCGCGGCCGAGAACATCCTAAAAGCCGTTGGAGTTGATCTCTCTCCTCCGCAGGCCCTCTCTCTCGCTCCGGGAATGCGCTCTCGCGCACCCCTTGAACGGAGCCGGCCAGCGTTCTCACGCCGATCCGGCAGAAACGAGCTCGGGGCAATAACGCCCGTTACTCAACACACCCACGGCTCGGTCGGAGGCCTCGCGCTGCAAGCAACCAAAGCTCCCGTGGTGGAGGCGGCGCCCAATCAAGGCGCACACCACAGGACTCGGCCGCTCTCTCCTCCAACCAAGCCTCTCGCGCTCCAGCCGCGGCAGAGGCCCTTCGATCTCTCGTCTCGTCCAGCGGGGATCCATCCACGCGGGGTGGGGCCGTCCGGCTCTCGCCGGGTTCCCTCACGCCGCTCAATCCTTCAGTCATTCCTTTCGGGCCGGCCTCGGGCCGGCTCTCCAGGTCTGTCTTGATCGACGGCCCGCTCCGCATCTCTCTCTCAGGACAAACCAGAAGAGGGAAGGAGTTGTCGCGTCGTATTATGCTTCCAGCCAGTCCAAAGTGGTTAGGACAGCGAAGCGTGGCCGTCGATCAAGCCAGACATGGTCCCGTCATTCACTTTTCAGTTCCGACCTGCACAGATCACTTGCAACCGCCGTGCCATCCGATCCAGAGTCTCGTGTCGCTTCCAGTCTTCCTCGATCGACGGCCCGCTCTGTAACCCTCTCTCTCGGAGCAGTCACCAGGGGGAGGGATGTGTGTCGGATCGCTTTTGGCCCGGCAACCGCTCAACTCTCTTCAGATCACAGAGACGAGCCGTCGATCGGGAAAGACTGGAAAGAACGCGTAGCCGCTGTAGTGCAATCCGCATCATCCGCAAACACAAACACTGAGTCACTCGACGGCTGTCCGGGCGATCTCCCGCGCCATCCAACCAGGGGGTAGGGAAGGAGTGTCGCGTCGTATTGCCTGCTCGGTGCCGCCGGGGTTTCGCTCAAACAGCCGCCGAGTGAGTCAGTGTCACGGTCATTTACTTTTCAATCTCTACTCCGCCACTCCGCATACAAGCGTCGTGCCAGAAAAATCGGTCCCGCCGGTTCGACGGCCTTTCGGGTGTCTCTCTCCTGCCATTGATCGGGGGAGGAATGGAGTGTCAGGTCTAATTAGACCAACCAACAGCCGGGTCCTCACCCGCCAGGCCGTCGAACCCGCGGGACCAGTTTTCAATCCGCACCTGCATGCGTGCGGCACAAAGGCCTTGCAACGAGCGTGCCAATCTCTCAAGCAGCCAGCGAAGCCGCCAGAGCCTCGATCGTCTCCACATCCGCCGATGCCGGCACATACGCCGACGCACCAGCCCCCCGCGCCGTCAGTTCCAGATCGGTACCGTTCACCGGTCCCACAACGACACACTTCACAGGGTTCCAGTGCATCGCAAGCCGCTGCACCAGCACCAGGGCACCATCGGAGGCTCCCTCCAGCTGCACGATCAGCACACGCACGCCTCGCGTCATCGTCCAACGCATCAGGCCGGGCTCATCCGCATCCAGGATTGACCAGTTCCGCCGAAGCGCAGCACGGGATACACCCGAACCGCACGCGTTCCCAAACCGCGCAACAGCCACAGGCTGCGCGCAATCACCGCAGATCATCTCTCTCTCCTCCAGCAGGGCGCTGTAAATTGTCGAACGCCCATCAAGTGCAACCACCGTGCCAGAGCCAATCACGCAAAGAGGGGGGCGAGCGGCCCGAGAACTTCGCTTGTTGTTCACATTCACCCGACAAACCCGCCCTGGCACGCGGAAAAGTCAGTCGCGCACGATTCTGTTCCGCTTTGGCGCGCTGTTCCATTTTGGCAGGACCGTTTCGCGACACCGAGCCTTGTGCCGCAAGCGGTCAATGCAGCCGCCGCGCCGTCCGCCGCGTCACCCACGCCGCCGCACAGCCCCAGGCACCCCGCCCCGCCAACACCGCCCATCGGTCTCAAAACGACAACCGCCCGCGATCATCGCGGGCGGACGCACGCACACACCTGCAAGTACCGGCGGCACCGGTCACTCGTCCTCGGCCGCTCCGTTGGTCAGGTGCTTCAGGTTGTACTTGGCAACCTTGCGGTACAGGCGCCGGCGCTCAACCGCAAGCAGCGAAGCCGCACGGTTCTGGTTCCCCTCCGACGCCCGCAGCGCCCGACCGATCAGCTCTCGCTCCATCGCCTCCAGCGTCGTAACCTCACCAACCGGCCCGGAAACAGGCGTTTCCCGCTCCGCAACGACCGGCGCGCTCCCCCCGGCCCGCACCCTCTCAGGCAACTCGATCAGCTCGATCACGCTCCCCTGGCTGAACACCGCCGCGTGCTCGAGCGCGTTCGCCAGCTCGCGGACATTGCCGGGCCACGGGTAACGCCTCAGCACCCGCGCCGCCTCGTCGCTTAGCACGCGCGGCTGCTCGCCGTAAAGGCTGGCAAGCTGACGCAGGAAGTGGTCCGCAAGCGCCGGAACATCCTCAGCCCGCTCGCGCAGCGCCGGCAGCCGCACCTGCACCACATCCAGCCGGAACAGCAAGTCCTCGCGGAACTCGCCCCTGGCGGCCATCTCACGCAGGTTTCGATGGGTTGCGCACACCACGCGCACGTCAACCGGGATCGGCTTGACCGACCCCAGCGGCACGACGCTGCGCTCCTGGATGCACCGCAGCAGCTTCGCCTGCGTCTTCAGCTCAAGCTCGCCGATCTCGTCAAGAAAGAGCGTTCCCCCATCGGCCGCGCGAATGAACCCAAGTGCAGGCCCGTCGGCGCCAGTAAACGCGCCCTTCACGTGCCCGAACAACTGGCTCTCCAGCAGCGTGTCACGCAGCCCCGTGCAGTCAACCGCTACAAACGGGCCAGCAGCCCGCCGGCTCTGCGCGTGGATCGTCCGGGCCGTCAGCTCTTTGCCAGACCCCGATTCCCCCTGAATCAGCACCGTGCAGTCACGCGGCGCAACGGCCGCGATCATCCCCTTCAGACGCTGCATCGCCGCACCTTCCCCCACCAGCGGAACAGCAGATGCCGCGCTGCCTGAGGGGAGTGCCCGTTGATCAACCTTAATGGAGCTTGCTGCAAGGGCCATGGCGACATCGCTCACAGAGCAACCGCCGAGCCACACCCGGATCACACGCACAGGCCCCACGACAGTGCCCGTTCGACGCGTACAACCACCTTCTGATCGAGCGGCAATCCGCAGCCGATCATTAAGGGTGTTTCCCGACCTGCGCCAAGATGAAAGGGAATCCCTCTCCCTCACCTTGGGCTAGGGCGAACATACACGATTCTCAGAGCACGGGCAACCGCAAGATTGAAAAATCGATGCAATTGTGCGAGTCATCGCAGCCCCGCCAAACCCACCCCCGCTATCTCCCCCATTTCCACGGCAATGGAACCGCTTTCGCGCCGCCGACACGCGCTCATCGCGGAGACTCTGGCCGCTTGCCCCGCCGCGCGTACCGCGCCCATGTCGGCAGGTGGTCCGAACCGGTCGACCCGCCCACCCCTGCCGCTACGCACACAACCCCTTCGCTGTGCAGAAGGTTGTCGAGGCGGATCTTCCCCAAGGCGCTCAGCAGCGGCACATCCGCGGGCCAGGTCCCCCCTCGCCCCCGCTCCGCCTGGCGCCAGGAATCCACCATCCCCGCCTCCAGCAACGGCCGCAGCAGGTGCCCATCCGTCGTCGCGTTGAAGTCACCCCCAAGCACCCGTTCCACCCGCTCGCCGCCACCGGCCGCACCGCTCAGCGATGCACCGACCGCCCGGGCCAGGCCCAGCGCTTCACGACGCTGCTCCGCGATCACGCTCAACCCCACCGGCGAGAGCAGGTGCACATCCGTCAGCCGCACCAGGCCACCGTCAAACCGCACATCCACCGTGATCTGAGGCTGGCTGCTCCACCGTTCACCCCCGTCGCGCGGGTACACCCGCGCCTCGCCCGCAAACGGCAGCCGGCTGAAAACCCCCTGGCCAAAGCCGTCGTCACGCGCCATTTCCACCCGGTGCGGATACCGCGCCAGCACCGGCCGCAGAAAGACCTCAAGCGCGGGTGTGTACTCCTGAATCAGGATCACGTCGGCGTCACACGCGAGCGCCTCGCGGTCGATCGCCTCCACGCTGCTCCGCCCGTACAGCGCGTTGACCGTCAGCACGGTGAGCGTGGCCTCGCTGGCCGGCTTCTCAACCTCCGCGTGCCGCCACTTCCAAGCCTCCGGCGCGAGCCAAACCAACCCGACAATCGCCGCAACCGCCGCCGCCCGCTTCAGGCCGATCAACCACGCAACGACGCCCACGGCCGCGATCCCCACCCCACACTGCAGGCCGAATGTCCGCAGCATGCACGCCGCGTGCGTCACCGCCACCGTCAGCCGATCATCCCGATCCAGCAGCGCCGGGCAGGTGAACGCAAAGAGTGTTGCCGCGCCCGCTCCAGCCACTACTACTCTTGTTGGCCACTTCCAGCGGCGTGTGATCCCGGCCCGGGCCCCTCCAAGACCCTTTGAGCCACCCCCAGACGCAACCGGACCACAATTGTTCGTTGCTTGCACGCCTCCCCTACGCACCGCACCCGGCAACAGATCGGCTATTCTGCACTCCCTTGGCCAACACACAACCCAAACCCGCCTCTACCCCCAAGCGCCCCAAGCCCACCCACGCCTCAAAGGAGCCGCCCCGCGCCAAGCGATCCTTCCTCGCGGCCTACCTCAAGAACCCCAACCAGGTCGGCGCGCTCCTCCCCTCCTCAAAGCACCTCGCCAGACGCATGATCCGCGCCAGCGGTATCGAGCACGCGCGCACCGTCGTTGAGTACGGCCCCGGCACCGGCGCATTCAGCGGACACATCGCCGCAGCGCTCCCCCGCGGCGGAAAGTACTTCGCCGTCGAGCTCTCCGAGACCCTCACCGCGCTCTTTAAGGAACGACACCCCGGCCTTCATATCCACAACGCCTCCGTCAGCGACCTGCCCCGACTGCTCCGGCTCGAGGGCATCCCGCCCACCAACTCGGTCGACGTCGTCTTCAGCGGCCTCCCCTGGGCGTCGTTCCCCGAGAAGCTCCAGCGTCAACTGCTCATGGCCACCCACCGCGCGCTGCGCCCGGGCGGAGTCATGCTCACCTTCTGCTACCTCGGGCTCGACTCGATCACCCCCGGCGGCAAGCGCCTCAAGAAGCTCCTCCCCCACTACTTCGCACGCGTCGAGCGCACAGACCTTGTGCTCCGCAATTTCCCACCGGCGTTTGTCTATCGCTGCACCAAGGGCGTTGACCCCACCGCCCGGGCATAGCAGCACCGAAGACCGGGTGCCGCAGAGTCCTGCTTTGAGGACTCTGCGTCTTCAGTCGGTTACGCAGCGCTTCGCAACTCCCCACG
This sequence comes from uncultured Phycisphaeraceae bacterium, assembly GCA_964403525.1. Taxonomy (GTDB): domain Bacteria; phylum Planctomycetota; class Phycisphaerae; order Phycisphaerales; family UBA1924; genus JAJTGZ01. Next base: position 139,828 of record CAYOGE010000001.1, read on the forward strand.
CGCACCCATCTAACGCAGCACCAACTCCGTCACGCGCTCGTCGATCAGGCCCGTCGCCTTGTCGCGCAGCGTCACCTTCACCGCGTACTTCCCCGCCACCAGCCACGGCGAAAGATCGATCCGCTGCACAAGAAAGTGGTCGCGACGCTTCCCCACCGCCACGTCGCGGCACGGCTGCTCCGGCACGTAGAGCACCTGCTCGTCGCTCCCTTTGCCGTCGTCGTTCAGCCGATAGACCGACACCGTCTGGCCAAGGTCCACCACCCACTGCGTCTTCCCGTCGTCGGGCACCGGCGCCGCTTCCTCGCCGCTGAGCGTGCGGTACGCAAAGCCGTCCACCTGCGTGTAGATCAGCAGCGGCACCGGACGCCCGGTGATCTTCGCCGTCTCCATCCGCGTGAACCGGCCGAACCCTTCGACCTTTGAGCACAGCGCGATCACCCGGATCCGAAACGCCTGGTGCTTCAACGCCTCCGCCGAACTCGCTACCGCGCCCGCGCTGAAAAACCCCGCGATCCCGCCGACCTGAGGCGCCTGCTCGCGCGCGACCGGCTGCGCCGCGACCACCGCCGCCGGCGAAGGCTGCGCAGCAGCGGCGGGCACGACCACCGGAGACGCCGCGTCCAACGGGACCGAAGCACCCGTCCCCGCCGGCGACGACGCGACTTCAACCTCCGTCACCGGTGCCGCCACCTTGGGAGCGCGCGCAACCGGCGCGGCCTCCGCAACCGGCTTTGCGCTGCCGGACTTCTCTTCTTCCCAGAACCGTGACATCGCATCGGCGCTGCGCGCAACCAACTCCGCCGTTGCGCTGCGCTCCCCAGTCACCCCTGCCTTCGCGCCCGCACCATCGACCTTCGCGCTCTGCGCGCACGCCCCGCAAAGCACCGCCCAGGCGCACGCCGCCACCCATCCGCCAAGCCTCCGCTTGTCCATTCAAGCACCTCCTGTGCTCCCCATTCATTCGGTCGTTGCCGACGCAACGGTGCACACGCCGCAACCCCCAAGAATCCACGGGTCAAGGGTTAATGCACACCCAAAAAAGACGCTAAATAGCAAAAACCCTTAATATGAAGCATATTTTACTACCTTATTTGGGTGGCTTATTGTGCCCAATACCCCAGCTTAACTGGCAAATTCGGAACATGTTCGGTTCTGTAATCGGTATCTTTCCGTCGTTATTGGAACCGCGGCCGAGCTAGGCCGCAGCGGAGTGAACGCGAATGCACATGCCCTTTCGGCTAAGCGCATTTATTGCGCTGGTCCTTCTCTCGCTCACTTCCCTCGTCAGCGCATCACCGCCACCTTGGCCGCAGTGGCCGCTCCCGAGCACCGCCCCGATCATCCAGCAGGGCCGCCGCGGCATCAACCCGCCCAGCGAGTTTGGTCTCTTCTTCGGCATCAGCGGCGACAACCCCGCCTGGTTCAACCTCCACGCCGGCCAAGTCCCTTTCCGGCAGGACATCGTCCTCATCCCCGCGTCGGCCACCCCGCTCTACCCGCAGCAGGGCCCGCACATGATCGAGAACTACCCCGGCGGCCGGCCAGCCTTCTACGCCGCGTTCATCCCACAGTTGCAGAACCTGATCACCGGCTGGATCACCCGCGCTGACTTTGACGGACTGCTCATCCTCGACTACGAGTTCTTCTGCCCCTGGTGGACGGGCCACTTCGGCTGGCCCAGCAACGAGGGCCCGCTCGCCCTCGACTATGACTTCCGCGACGACTGGCGCGAGGCGCTCAGCGTCACGCGGGCCGCAACCCTCGCCCCGATGAACGCCGCGCAGCGCGAGGAGTACTTCAAGCAGGAATGGATGTCCACAACGCGCGAGTTCTTCGAGCGCACCGTCGCCGCGGTGCGCGCTGTCCGCCCGCTCGCCAAGGTCGGCATCTACAACCAGCCCACCCAGAGCTACTGGGACTGGGTCTTCCCCATGTCCGCCCACAACACCCGGCTCGGGCACGACGAGGTCCCCTGGTTCTGGCAGCTCATCGACGTCGTCATCCCCTCCGTCTACTGCTTCTACCAGTCCATCCCCGACGGCCAGGTGAAGGGCCCCGGCCAGGACTACCAGTCCGCCTTTGACTTCTACGTCCGCAACAACATCAGCGAGGCGCTCCGGTGCGCAAACGGAAAACCCGTCTACCCGTACGTCTCCTTCGTCTACCACTCCAGCAACGCCTGGTACGGCAACCAGAACTGCAACACCTACAACCTCCAGCGGCCGCTCCAGATCTGCCGCGAGATGGGCTGCAACGGCGCGCTCGTGTGGGGCTGGTTCCGCACGCAGCAGGAATACGACACACAGGCGCCCTTCTTCGACAACACCGTGGTCCCCTTCCTCGAGCAGTTCTCAACGCTCCCCGCCGTCCCGTTTGTCCGCAACAACTGCCCGGCCGACGTCGGCAGCCAGGGCGGCGTCGCGGGGCCGGACGGCCTCCTCAACCAGAACGACTTCATCGTCTTCCTCAACCGCTTCTTCACGTCGAGCTACCTCGCCGACGTCGGCCGACAGGGCGGCCTGCAGGGCTCCGACGGGATCCTGAACAACAACGACTTCATCGCCTACGTTGACATGTACATGAACGGCTGCCGCTGACAGCCCCAAGAGACGCCGATCGCCACGCCCATCACCGCCCCGGCCTTCCGGGACGGCTTTGCTTGAGCCTCACCCACCGCACCCCGCAAAGAAACGGTCGATGTACACGACAAAGTCGTTGTTGTCCAGCGCGCCGTCACTCCCGGGAACTCCACCAACCGCGCCCACATCGCCGCGCCAGTTCCCCTCAAAGAACAAGTCGATAAACACGATCAGGTCGTTCACGTCGATCACCCCGTCGCCGCCGCGCACGCCCCCGACCGACGCGACATCCGCCGCGCTGCACGAGCACGACAGCCGCGAAACAATCACCCCGCCCGCGTCGCTGTACACAACCGCGAATCCCTCCACGCCGTCGTCCGCCAGCGCCCGCACAACGCCGCCGGGGTTCGGCAGCGCAACACCATCACCCACCGCCGGAACAAACACCGCGCGGTCCAGGCTGAAGAACCGTCCCGAAACCACCAGACCCTCGCGGTACGCCGACGCGTACACCGTGTACGCGCTCGACGACTGGTAACCAAACGGCCGCGCAACCAGGCCGCCCGCCGTCACCACCGTCAGGTCGTATATGCCCTGCCCCGCGTGCGTCTCACCCGCCAGCATCAGCGCGCCACCCTGCACCGCGTAATTTCCCAGGCGCCCGCCGCTCGCCACCGGACCGCCCACCCACCCCGTCCCGTCGAAGGTGTAGTTCACGCGCACCGTGCCCGGGTTTCCACTCACCGCGCTCACGCCCGACACCGACAACACACCGCCCCCCACACCCAGCAGCGGAACGGTCCCGCCGCTGGCGACCGCGCCGCCCACACGCTCCCACCCCGCGCCAACGTGCCTCCACACCGTCAGCAGCGCGCCCGGCGCTGCGCCATCCGCCGACGCGTACCCCGCCGCGTAGAGCGTGCCCCCGTCGCTCGCAAGCGCCCCCGGCACCACCGGCAACCCGTCGCCGACCGACCGCCACGCCACGCCGTTCCACGCCGCAACCCGGCTGAGCACAACACCGCTTCCGCTCGCCAGATTCCCGCTCACGACCAGCTCATCACCGTGCACCACCATCGCGGCGACGCCCGGCGCTCTGCTCCACGCCAGCGCGTCGCCCAGGGGGCTCCACCCGCGCGAGTCACGCGCGATCAGCCCGCTCAGTTGCTCGCCGTTCAAGCGCGTCAGCGTGCCGCCGATCACCGCCTTGCCGCGCCACTTCACCGCCGTCGACGGCAGGCCCGAAAGCCCATCGCCAACCACGTGCCACGCGCCACCCTCCAGCACCGACGGCCCGCGCCCGCCAGACTCCGTCCGCGCCCCGGCGTGCAGCGCTCCGCCGTAACGCGCAACACCCCCAACCGATCCGGCAAACACCCCGCTCGCAACACCCTCCCACGAGTCCGCGCTGCGCCTGATCAACCCATACGCCGCGCCCGGAACCTCGCGGTACAGCACGCCATCGGCAACGTGCCCGCGCCCAAGCGCACCCTGCGGCGCATCCTCGCCACGCTGCACCCACACGCCACCCTCGTACCGCAGCGCATCGCCCGTCCCGTTCGGCTGCACCAGCGAGCCGATCGCCCACAGCTCGCCGCCCGCTGAGAAGAGCCCCGTCGGCGGCGACGACCACTCCGAGTCATCCTCCAGCGGCGTCAGCGCATCCCACGTCCCGCCCGCCGAGCGCACCGCAACCCGCGGCGAGTTGCTCCCCATCACCCCCGACACGTACCACGACCCCGCGTGGAACACCACCGCACGCGCCCCGCCGACCGTGCCGAAGCTCGACCACCCCGTCCCCGGAATCCAGCGCGCAAGCGTCGAGCTGTTCTTCCCCGTCCGCGCTGCGAACGTCCCCACCATCACCAGCTCAGTGCCGGAACTGTCCGCATCCGTCGCGCTCCCGGTCGGGCTGTCGATCTGCTGCCACACGCCGCCGGAGTACCGCGCCGCCGTCGGCCCCGTGCTCCCCGGCCCGAGCGTCCCCACGAGATACAAGTCCGACCCCATCACAAGCAGCTTCCGCGCAGCGCTCACCGGCCCCAGCCCCGCGCCCATCGCGTGCCACGCGACGCCATCCCACCCCGCAACCTGCCCCGTCTGCACGCCACCCACCACCGTGAACGTGCCCGCGACCACCAGCCACTCCGGCAGCGGCCCCGCGCCGTCTGGGTCCCACCTGGTCATCGCGCTCACATCTCCGTTGGCGCCCGCCTCCGCAAGCTCGGTCGTCCACGACCCGCACACCCCTTGCCCCAACGCCGCCAACGCCGAAGCGCAAACGCCAACCGCCGCCGCCAGCACGCCACGCTTCTTCAACATATGTGAGCCCCTTGAGTGCACTGCCCGCGGCAGCGATCCACCCTATCCGCTTGACACGATCAGACGGATCCATACGTCGTTGCAATCACCGCTCAGCGGTTCCACCCCGCAGGGCCCACAGCGCAAGGTTTTGGCCGCACATTTCCCCACCCCATTCAATTGCCACGCCCCGGATCTTGTGGTATGTTCTCTTCACAGGAGTTTGAAGATCATGAGCACAGCACTCGCCTTCACCGCGGCCATCGCCGCCGCGTCCGTCGCATCCGCGCAGGTCGTCAACGGCGGCTTCGAAGCGCCCGGCCTGGGCTTCCACTCCGTCAGCTCCGGCGCAACCTACGGCGGCTGGACCAACGCAGGCCCAAGCGACATCGAGTTCGTCCACGCCGAGGTCAACGGCGGCCTGCCGGGCCTCCAGTTCTCCGCGTACGAAGGCGAATACTGGATCGACCTGGTCGGCGTCGGCAGCCCCAGCGCGATCTACCAGAACATCACCGGCCTCCTCCCCGGCGGCCAATACCGCATCGACTGGGCACAGGCCGGCAACGTCTGGGGCACCAACTTCAACTTCACCATGGAAGTGCTCTGGAACGGCAACGTCGTCGCGACCAACTCGCAGGTACACGGCGGCTCCGACGGCTCGCAGATGAACTGGCAACTCCACTCGGTCGTCGTCACCGCCGACCTCACCGCCGGCCCCAACCAGCTCATGTTCCGCGCTGTCACCGGCGGCAACGCCCGCGGCCCAGCCCTCGACGCGGTCAGCCTCACCCTCGTCCCCACCCCCGGCGCCGCCGCACTCCTGGGCCTCAGCGCCCTCGCCACAACCCGCCGCCGCCGCTGATCGGTGCCCGAGTCCCAATCGGTCCCATCGGTCCCATCCGACCCATCCCCCCCTCAACTTCAACAGCCCTGCAAGGCTGCGCTGTCCTCGGTGCGCAAAGCACAGGCCGCGCGTTCACCGCCCCCATTTCAGGGGCACTTGGTACACTCACCCCCCATGCTCACCGGCGAACTCAAAGGTCAGATCGACGCCATCTGGGACAAGTTCTGGTCCGGCGGAATCGCAAACCCCATCGACGTCATCGAGCAGATGACCTACCTCCTCTTCCTCAAACGCCTCGACGAGCTCCACACCGCCAAAGAGAAGGCCGCGGCCCGCACCGGCAAGCCCGTCGCCGACCCCATCTTCGGCCCCAAAGACCAACCATGCCGCTGGTCCCGCTTCCGCGACCAGGCCCCCGGTGAGATGTACAAAACCGTCACCGCCAAGGCATTCCCCTTCCTCAAAGACCTTGGCGGTGAAGGCACCTCCTACGCCAAGCACATGAAGGATGCGATCTTCAAGATCCCCACACCCGCCCTGCTGGCGACGGTGGTCGACATGCTCGACAAAGTGAAGATGGAAGACCGCGACACCAAGGGCGACGTCTACGAGTACATGCTCGGCCGCATCGCAAGCGCGGGCCAGAACGGCCAGTTCCGCACCCCCCGCCACATCATCAAAATGATGGTCCAGCTCGTCGCCCCAAAACCAACCGACCTCATCGCCGACCCCGCCTGCGGCACCTGCGGCTTTCTCGTCGCCGCCGCCGAGCACCTGCGCGAGCACCACCCCGAAGTCCTCACCGATGCGAAGCTCCGCAAGCGCTTCCTCTCCGACCAGTTCACCGGCTACGACTTCGACACCACCATGCTCCGCATCGGCAGCATGAACATGATGATGCACGGCATCGAAGACCCCGCCATCGCCTACCGCGACTCCCTCGGCAAAGACCACGCCGATGAAGAAGAACGCTTCGACATCCTCCTCGCCAACCCCCCCTTCAAAGGCTCGCTCGACGAACTCAACTGCTCCCCCACCCTCCTCCGCAAGGTCAAGACCAAGAAGACCGAGCTCCTCTTTCTCGCCCTCTTCCTCAACCTGCTCAAAAAGGGCGGCCGCGCCGCCGTGGTTGTCCCCGACGGTGTCCTCTTCGGCTCATCCAACGCCCACCGCTCCATCCGCAAGGAACTGGTGGAGAACCAGAAGCTCGACGGCGTGATCTCGATGCCCTCGGGCGTCTTCAAGCCCTACGCGGGCGTGAGCACGGCCGTGCTCATCTTCACCCGCACCGACAGCGGCGGCACGGAGCATGTGTGGTTCTACGACATGGAGGCCGACGGCTTCTCGCTGGACGACAAACGCACGCAGCTCGACCACGCCAGGCACGAGCAGGACAACATCCCGGACATCGTGAGCCGGTGGGCCGAACGGGCAGGCAAGGAAAAGAAGCGGGCAAAGACTGAGCAGTCGTTCACGGTGCCGAAGAAGGAGATCGCGCAGAGCGACTACGACCTCTCCGTGAGCCGCTACCGCGAGGTGATGCACGAGCAGTTGCGGCACACGCCCCCGGCCCAGATCATCGCGGAACTCAAGAAGATCGAGGCGGAGATCGCGGACGGGCTTGAGGAGTTGGAGGGGATGCTGAAGTGAAGAGCGTCCCTCTTGGCGATCTGTGTGATGTCGTGGCAGGCGGAACACCATCCCGCTCGCAGACCGAGTACTTCGGTGGCGATGTCGCTTGGGTCAAGATCGGCGACATGCTCCAGGGACGAATCACCTCGACCGAGGAATCGCTGAGTCGGGAAGGGCTGGCGTCGTGCCGGGCGAAGGTCCTCCCAGTCGGCACTCTTCTCGTGTCCATCTTCGCAACGATTGGCCGGACAGCGGTGCTGGGCATTCCGGCCGCTACGAATCAGGCGATTGTGGGAGTGACCCCACGTCGCCGCCAAGACCTCGACGCGGATTACCTTCGGCATTACTTGGACTTCACCGCAGTCCGCTTGAATCAGCAGGCCCGTGGCGTTGCACAGAACAACATCAACGCATCGATGCTCAAGGCGGTGCCTGTTCCCCTCCCCCCGCTGGCGGAGCAGAAGCGGATCGCGGCGGTGCTGGACAAGGCGGATGACCTGCGCGGCAAACGCCGCCAAGCCCTCGCCACGCTCAACACCCTCCTCCAATCCGTCTTCCTCGACATGTTCGGCGACCCGGTGACGAACCCGAAGGGGTGGTCGGTCAAACCACTGGTGGACCTGATCGAGGACGGGCGACCAATCACGTACGGCATCCTGAAACCCGGACCCAACACGCCAGGAGGCGTTCCGTACATTCGGGTCGTTGACATCAAGGGCGGAATGGTGCTTGAGCAGAATGTCCGCCGCACCACCGTGGAGATGGATCATCAGTTTCGACGTTCACGCCTGCGACCCGGGGACATTCTGCTGTCCATTCGCGGGCACGTTGGACGGATGGCTGTGGTTCCAACTGGCTTGGCTGATGCGAACATCACGCAAGATACCGCTCGGCTTTCAACAGGGCCATTGTTGGAGCCGCAGTACCTCCTCGGCTGCATGCTTTCTGTTTCGATTCAACGCTGGATGGCCAAGCACGTGCGTGGTGTTGCTGTCCAAGGGATCAACATCGGCGACATCCGAAAGATCCCGATTCCTGTCCCGCCCCGCGAGCTGCAAGAGCAATATGCGAAGGCGGCGCTCAAGGTAATCGCGCTGCGCGTGCGTGCCACGACGACCATCGCATCGACCGAAGCCCTCTTCGCCACCCTCCAATCCGCCGCGTTCGCGGGCACCCTCTTCACCGGCGACCACCCCAAGACGCTGGCCGAGGCCAACACGTGGCTGCTGCAAAACGCCGCCGCCGCGGACACCCACGCAAAGGCCGCCACTATGCGCCTCATCGGTCGCGAGTCGCTGTAGCACCAACGCCCCTTAGCCCGCCCTCGCACCCACGCGGCATCGCATCATCGCTCCTTGCCCCGGCGCTGCCCCAACCCGCTTCAGCGGCCTTGCCCGCTCATAGGCCATGCCTTCAGGCATGGTTACCCGTCCCACATTCCCTCTCCCCCTCAACGCGTTTCAACGCGTTTCCCCTCCGCGGCTTAAGCCCACGACCTCACCACGCCACCTTTCTTTGCCTAGCGGTGAATCCGCCCGCCACCCCCCCGGCGAACCCGCCCCCATGCGTGTCTTCATCTCCTCAACCGTCGCCGACCTCGCCCCCTACCGCAAGGCCGCCGAACGCGCCGCACTCGACGCCGGCTGGCACCCCATCCTCCTCCCCGAGCAGCCGACGGTGCCGTTTGGGCAGTCGGTCAAGACTTGCGTGAACACGTTGCTGTCGTGCGATGCGTTTATCTCGATCATCGCCAGCCGATGTGGGTGGGTACCCACAGCCGCCCAGGGCGGAAACGGCTCGGCGTCGATCACCGAGATCGAGCTCGGTGCATGGATGAGCACCCACCGAAAACGCCAGATGCCCGAGCCGGTCATCCTGATGAGCGATGGCCCGGTCGAAGTAGTCGCGTCGGCCGAGGGGTTTGTCGAACGCTCGACGCAAACACTGTTGAGGCATCGGCTGCGGCAGCAGGGTCGCTGGCTGCACGGGTTTGACTGGCAGTCGCCCGTTTGCGAGTCCGATCAACCGCTGCAGTCCGAGTCGCTCGCACGATCCGTGGCCGCGTTCAGCCAGAAGTTGACCCATCAACTGCACAACCTCAAGCTCTGGCACGCCAACAAACAGACCATCCTCGCACAGATGGACGCTCAGCGCGAACGCTCGGCGAAGACCGACGGTGTGGCCCTTGCGCTCATCGGAGGCTTGGTAGTCGGCGCTGTGATGGCGAGCAAGTGATCACGCATACTCCGCCACTGCGGCCGCATGAATGCGCGGGTACTGAGCAAACCCGAGGGGTTCCAGTCCAAACTTGAGGGGTTCCGCGGCAAACCTGAGGGGTTAGCCCCTCAGTCTGAGGGGTACCCGGTCTTCAGTCGTTGCGGTCCACGGATGCTGGGAACTGAAAACTCTGGCCCCTAACGAGACCCCACCGATATCATCCCGCACGTGCTCCACCGCCAACGCCTCATCCTCTCCATGCTCGCCGAAGCCGGTGGAGAGGCCACGCACCTTGAGGTCACCAAGTGGGCGTTCCTGACGCGGGTCGAGACAACCGCCGCGGGCGGCTCTTCCTTCTACCAGTTCCTCCCGTACCAGTACGGCCCCTTCTCGTTCGGCCTCTTCCAGGAGGTCGCGGCGATGACACGCGACGGCCTCGTTGAAGAGGTCACCGCTCCGCAAAAGCGCTGGCGGCTCACCGATGCCGGCCGCGCCGAGGCCCGCCGCGCCGAGAGCGGCCCCGCGGCCGGCGCCCGCTCCATCGTCAAACGCTTCGCCGGCAAGCCCTCAAACGAACTCATCGACCACGTCTACAACCGGCACCCGTGGTTCACCGTCAACAGCGAAATCCGCAAGCACGAGAAACGCCCGACCGCCAAGCCCGCCGTCTACACCGCCGGGTACGAAGGGCTCCTCATCGACGGCTTCCTCAATGGTCTCCTCAAAGCAGGCATCGCCCGCTTGATCGACGTGCGCCACAACCCCATCGCCCGGCGCTACGGCTTCCACAAAAGCACCCTCGACCGCCTCTGCGGCAAGCTCAGCATCGAGTACCGCCACATCCCCGAACTCGGCATCCCCTCCGATGACCGCCAAGGCCTCGCCGATGGTGGCATGGCCGAGCGAACGCGGCTCTTCGAAAGCTACACCCGCACAACGCTGACGATGCAAACAGCCGCGATCGCCGCCGTGGCCAAGCTCGTGCAGGAAAAACCCAGCGTGCTCGTCTGCATGGAGGCCAAGCCGTGCGAGTGCCACCGCTCGCACCTGGCAAAGCCCGTCGCCGCCCTCACCGGCCTGCCGATCGTGCACCTGGAGATCAAGCCGTAAGCGGAGGGGCGGGGAATGGCGGCAGCAAAGCAACGGACCAAGGTGCTGATCACGGTGATGACCTACCCGCACCCAAGCGTCACGCACACCGAGCTTGTGTGCACAGCGGGGATCACCGAGTCGGGCGAATGGGTGCGCCTCTACCCGATCGACTACCGCTACCGGCCCATCGAGCAGCGCTTCAGAAAGTACCAGTGGATTGAGGTCGATCTTGGGCCACGCGGCGCAGAGAACGACAACCGTGCCGAGAGCCGCAAGCCGAACCTCGACTCGATCAAGCTGGTGGGCCCGCCGATCACCGCCGACCGGAACTGGATCGAACGACGGGCGATCATCGAGAAGCTGCCGGTCTCCACGCTCATCCAACTAAGGGACCGGCACGAAGCTGCTAAGGACGCGGGCCAACGCCCAGTGTCGCTGGGGATCGTCCGCCCGTCACGCGTCGTTGATGTTGTCGTTGAAGCAACCTCCGGCGAGTGGAAGCCAGAATGGAAGGCAGAACTGGCCCAAGGCAGCCTCTTCAGCGAGGAGCGCAAGGAGATCAAGAAACTCCCGTTTACTTGGCGGTACGTCTTCGAGTGCGAAGACAGCGTCGGCAAGCCGCACACAGCCATGAATGAAGACTGGGAGATCGGCGTGCTCTATTGGAAGGAACTGGAGAAACTCGGGTCGGCAGAGAAAGCCGCCGAGTCGGTTCGCCAGAAGTGCCTTCAGATGGTCGGGCCCGACCGCGATCCGCGGTTCTTCATGGGAACGGTTTTCCCATATAACACGTGGATCGTGCTGGGCGTGTTCTGGCCCGCGAAGGAAGATCAGGCGCGACTCTTCCTCTGAAAACCCGGTAGACTCTGCCACGTGTCCGCCCCGACTACCCAATTCGGCTTCCTGGCCCCCTTCGCGGAGGTCGCCGACGCCGCCCGCCGCGCCGAGGTCTTCGCCCTCCCCGACCCGCGCACCGCCTGCTTCCACGCCCGCCGCGCCCTCGAACTCATCGTCAACCACCTCTACGACACCGACACCGCCTTCGTGCGCCCGTGGGAGTCGCAGCTCGCAGCACTCCTTGCCGCACCCTGCTTCACGCAGAACGTCCCCGCCCCCATCGTCGCCAAGACCCGCATCATCCGCGACCTTGGCAACATCGCCGTCCACGGCAAGGCCAGCAGGCCCATCCGCCAGTACGACGCCGTCGCCGCCGTGCGCGAGCTCTTCCACATCGCCTACTGGTTCGCCCGCACCTACTCAAAGACCTGGCCCGCCCAGTTCGAAGGTGTCCAGTGGGACGAGTCAAAGCTCACCAAGCCGACCGCGCCCACGCCCGCGGCCCCCGCCGCCAAGCCCGAGCAACTCCAGAAGCTCGAAGCCGAACTCGAAGCCAAAGACAAAGCACTCCGCGAGCGCCAGGAACAGATCGAGCGCACCGATGCCGAGATCAAACGCCTCCAGGCCGAGATCGCCGCCAGCAAGGCCCGCGCTGAAAAAACACCCGACAGCCACGACTACACCGAAGCACAGACCCGCGACTTCTTCATCGACCTCCTCCTCCGCGAAGCCGGCTGGGGCCTCAAAGGCTGGACCGACGGTGTCGATGCCGAGGTCCACGTCACCGGCATGCCCTCAACCAAGAGCGGCTCGCCCGGCGACGGTTACTGCGATTACGTCCTCTGGGGTGACGACGGCAAACCCCTCGGCGTGGTAGAAGCCAAGAAGACCCGCCGCGACGCCCGCATCGGCCAGCAGCAAGCCAAGCTCTACGCCGACTGCCTGGAGAAGCGGCACGGCCAGCGCCCCATCATCTTCGCCACCAACGGGTACGAACACTGGATCTGGGACGACCACTTCTACCCCCCGCGACCAGTCAGCGGCTTCTACACCAAGGATGAACTCGCCCGCCTCATCGCCCGCCGCACCACCCAGCGCGACCCGCAGACCCAGACCATCAACACCGACACCGTCGACCGCGCCTACCAGACCGAGGCCATCCGCGAAATCACCGGACGCTTCAAGAAGGGCTTCCGCAGCGGCCTGCTCGTCATGGCCACCGGCACCGGCAAGACCCGCACCGTCGTCGCACTCGTCGAGCTCCTCCAGAAGGCCGGGTGGGTCAAGAACACCCTCTTCCTCGCCGACCGCATCGCGCTGGTCAAGCAGGGCATCAAGGCCTTTAAGAGGCACCTCCCCGAAACCTCGCCGGTCAACCTCGTCCTCCAGCCCGACGAAACCGGCCGCGTCTACGTCAGCACCTACCCCACGATGATGAACCTCATCGAGAAAGAACGCGGCGAAGGCGGCACCCGCCGCTTCGGCCCCGGCTTCTTCGACCTCATCATCATCGACGAAGCCCACCGCTCCGTCTACCAGAAGTACGGCGCGATCTTCGAGTACTTCGACGCCATGCTCGTCGGCCTCACCGCCACCCCCCGCACCGAGATCGACCGCGACACCTACCGCCTCTTCGAACTCCCCAAAGACATGCCCACGTTCGCCTACGAACTCGATGAGGCAGTCAAAGACGGCTTCCTCGTTCCACCCAAGGGCTTCAGCGTCGACCTCGCCTTCCCACAGCGCGGCATCGTCTACGACGAACTCACGCCTGAAGAACAAGCCGAGTGGGACGAGATCGAATGGGATGAAGACAACCCCACCGCCAAGCCCCGCGCTGTTGAGCCCGAGGCCGTCAACCGCTGGCTCTTCAACACCGACACCGTTGACAAAGTCCTCGAACATCTGATGACCAAGGGCATCAAGGTCGCCGGCGGCGACCGCCTCGCCAAGACCATCCTCTTCGCCAAGAGCAAAGACCACGCCCGCTTCATCGAAGAGCGCTTCAACAAGCACTACCCCCACCTCAAGGGCAAGTTCGCCCGCGTGATCGACCACTACGAGCCCTACGCCCACCAGCTGCTCGACGACTTCTCGGCCAAGGAGAGTGACCCCCACGTCGCCATCAGCGTCGACATGCTCGACACCGGCGTCGATGTACCCGAGGTCTGCAACCTCGTCTTCTTCAAGACCGTCCGCAGCAAAACCAAGTTCTGGCAGATGATCGGCCGCGGCACCCGCCTGTGCGAAAACCTCTTCGCCCCCGGCGACCACAAGCGTGAGTTCTTCATCTTCGACTTCTGCCGCAACCTCGAGTTCTTCAACCAGGGCCTCCCCGGCACAGAAGCTGGCGTCCAGCCCACCCTCGGCGCAATGCTCTTCCAAAAGCGTCTCGACATCCACATGCTCACTGGGCCACTCGCCCAGAACGATCCCCCCACCGCCGCACTCCGCACCGAGATCGCCGACCTCCTCCACAGCCAGGTCTCGGCCATGAACGTCGAGAACTTCCTCGTTCGCCGCAAGCGCGCCACGGTTGAGAAGTTCGCCGACCGCAAACGGTGGGACGAGCTCGCAACCGACGACTACCACCTTGCCGGCGACGACCTCTCCGACCTCCCCAGCGAGATGGACCTCGGCGAAGAACCCGCCAAGCGATTCGACCTCCTGATGCTCCGCCTCCAGCTCACGATGCTCGAACACGACCCGCGCTTCAAGAAGCTCAAGGAGCAGACCCAGGAGATCGCCGGCGCCCTGACGGAGAAGAAAGACATCCCGATGGTCGCGGCCCAGATGGAGCTGATCCTCGACATCGTGCAAGACGACTGGTGGCAGAACGCAACGCTCGCAATGTTCGAGAACGTCCGCAAGCGCCTCCGCGACCTCGTGCAGTTCATCGACAAGGCCCGCCGCCCGCTCATCTACACCGACTTCATCGACACCATCGGCGACACCACCGCGATCGACGTCGGCGGCCTCGGCGCAGCCATCGACCTCGCCCAGTACAAGCGCCGCATGCTCGCCTTCCTCGAAGGCAGCACCAACCACATCGCGATCCACAAGCTCCGCATGGGCGAGCCCCTCACCCGCAAAGACCTCGACGAACTCGAGCGCCTCCTCTTCGTCACCAGCGGCCTCGGCGATAAAGCCACGTTCGAGAAGGCGTTCGGCGCGCAGCCCAGCCTCGGCCTCTTCGTTCGCTCACTGATCGGCCTGGACCGCGAAGCCGCCAAGAAGGCCTTCGGCGAATTCCTCAGCGACAGCAACCTCACCGCCGCGCAGATCCGCTTCGTCAACCTCGTCATCGACGAACTCACCCGCAGCGGCGTCATGGCCCCCGAGCGTCTCTTCGAGTCCCCCTACACAGACGCCAGCCCCGCAGGCCTCGACGGCCTCTTCGACTCACCCAAAGCCGAGCGCATCATCAAAGTGCTCGACTGGGTCCGAGCCGCCGCCGACCCCACACCACCAAGCACGAAGCGCGCTTGAGCGCACCCACCACCATCCGCACCACCCGCCGCCGAGGTTCCACGATCAGCCATCGCCGCGGCCAAGCCCAACGGAAGCGCAGCTCAGAAGACTCCGGCAGCTACCCCAACCGAACATACTCAAGCCAGTTCACCCGGCATGCCCCCGGCATGCCCTCTTTGAGCTCCACGCTTCAACCCGCCATCTTCTTCTCTGTGTCTCTGCGCCTCTGCGTTCCTCCCCCCGTCTTCATTTCCGCTCTTAGCACCCCCGCTCCTCTGCCTTCCTCCGTGCTCTCCGTGACCTCCGTGTTTCAACCCGCATTCTCTTCTGTGCCCTGTGCCTCTGTGGTGAACCGGCTTTTCAACTCTGCCGCTTGACGCCCATCTTCGCCACCAGACCGTCGAAGTGGTCCAGCGAGTAATACTCAAGGCTGATCACGCCGCGCTTCCCCGCGCCGCTGGTCTTGATCTTCACCTTCGTCCCCAGCTGCTTGCCGATCTGCTCCTCAAGGTCGCGCACGTTCGCGCGGTTCTCAAACGCTTTCGCGCGTGCCGCGGCCGCGCTCTCCGCGTCCCACCGCTTCTCCTGCTCCTGCGCGGTGAGCTCCGCCTTCTCATACTCGTTAAACGGCGCGTCGTCGTGCCCCTTCACGTACTGCGGCGTCCACGCCGTTGACTCCACAAACTCCAGCTTCTCACCCGCGCCGCGCTGCACCAACTGCTCAAGCTGTCGCACGCTCAGCGTCTCGCGCGCTGCGCGCTGCGCGAGCCTCACGCGCACCTCGCCCGGCTTCACCAGCGGGCTGTTGAGCGTCTTGGCGTGCCCGAACGTGAGCCTGCCCGTGCGGATCAGCTCGATCACCGCCGGCTCAAGCTCGCCGAGCCGGATGTAGTGCGACACCAGCGTGCGGTCCTCACCCACCTGCTCGGCGATCTGCTGCTGCGTGAGCCCGAACTCCTTCGACAGCCGCGCGTACGCCGCCGACTTCTCCAGCGCGCCAAGGTCAACGCGCTGCACGTTCTCAACCACCGCCCACAGCGCGGCCGTCACATCATCGATCTCCACCACCACCGCCGGCACGCGCGAGAGCCCCGCGAGCATCGCCGCGCGCCAGCGCCGCTCACCGGCGACCAGCTCCCATTGCGCCCCTCCGGGCGGCACCGGGCCTCCGGCCGGCGCGCCCTTCACCGTTCCCCCACTCTTCACCTTGCGCACCACCAGCGGCTGCATCATGCCGTCGCGCTTGATCGACGCGGCCAGCGCGGCGAGCGCCGGCTCGTCAAACTCCTGGCGCGGCTGGAAGCGGTTCACCGTCACCGCGCTCGTCGGCAGCACGATGTAGGGCGATGCCGCCGCGGCCGCGGCGGCCAGAACCGGCGCGGACGCGATCACCCCCCCACTCTCGCCGGCCGCACTCGGCGCGGATGCAGCTTTCACCGGCGCGCTCGACCCGGCGGCCGACTTGTAAGACGGTATTTGTACGGTTGTATTTGTATTAGATGATTTCTTATCTTCATCCGCCACGGCGCCGGTCTGCGGCGGCAGCGGAACGGCCACCGGCATGCCCATCAACCCCGCCAGACCCTTCCCCAGCTTCCGTACCTTGTTCGCCTGATCCATTTTGCACCGCCTCCTTGCGCTCGAGTGTCCTCGAACAGCCAGAGCGTATCAGACCGTCACCCCCCACTCAACCCGGAATTGTGCCACGTGACACATTCGCAAAATGTTAGGCATGCTTGCAGCCCGATCGCGAGCCGAACACACCAGGAATGTGTCACGTGACACAATCCGCTCCCCCACTTCGATACGCTCCGCGACAATGCCCTCCACTCCGCACATCGAGTTCATCGTCCGAGGTCTCATCATTCACTGGGGCCACTGCCTAGTCTGTTGGAACCCCAAGGGCGACTATGGCTACCTGCCCGGTGGCCACATCGAATCGGGCGAGCCGGCCGCGGCCGCGCTCGCGCGTGAGATGCTCGAAGAGACTGGTCTCACCTGCCGGGTCGGGCCACTGTTACTGGCCCACGAAAACCAGTTCAAGACGCGCAAGCGAGCACATCACGAGCTGAACCTCGTCTTCGCCGCGGAGATCACCGACGAGGCGATCCTGGCTGCCGGTGACGAGTTGTGTCACGTGGCACAATTGCAAAAAACCGCGATTCCAGCCCGTCAGGGCCGATCAAAGGGTAACAAGGCCCCGTTTGTCCCCCCACTGATTGCCTCCCAGGAGGCTCATCTGGCGTTCCGATGGCTCACACCGACCCAGTTCAAGCGGGCCGACATCCGCCCGGGGCCGATGGCCAAGTGGACCGCTCGGCTGCTGGCGGATGGGCTCGACTCGACCGTTGGCATGCTCGCAACTGACGCTCCGACGGTGCAGTGGATGAGCACGATGCGGGCGCCCAAGTAGGCGGGTGATCGGACCGATGTTCCGCGTGGCACACTCGCCGGGACCGGAACGTGTTCCCGGCCGCGCGGGTGGCCGCGCGCATGAGTGACCGGCCCTTTACAGATCGAGATTGGAAAAGCGAGGCGGACGTCTGGCGGGCGCGGGCGGAACATCTGCAGCGTACGGTCGACCGGCTGCGGAGCCTGGCGGTGGCGGGCGAGTCGGCGGGGTTCCTGGCGCACGAGTTGAACAACCTCTACACGCCGGTGGTGGGGTATTGCCACGCGGCGCAGGCGGCTGGGGCCGACGAAGCGATCAAGCAGAAGGCAATCGCGAAGTCACTGGCCGCGGCGGAGCGGGTTGCTGATCTGGTGGGGGCGATTCTGCAGCTTTCCGGGAGCGCGGCGGCGGGATCGGCGGTGGGGGGCGTGTGCGATGTTGGCGAGTGTGTGGATGCGGGACTGCTGGCGCTTGGGGCGGAGGGGTGGGGGCGTGAGGGGGTGACGGTGAAAGTGGATGTGCCACGTGGCACGTGCGTCGGCGCGGGCGCGGGGGTGGTGCAGCAGGTGGTGATGAACCTGGTGTTGAACGCCAGGCGCGCCATGGTGGGCCGGCGGGGAGCGATTGAGGTCGACGCGGGCGAGGTGGGGGGGATGGTGCGGATGGAGGTTCGGGATCGCGGGGTGGGGATGGATCGAAAACTTATGCAAACAGTGCTTGGCATAAGCGGGGGTGATGGCTTCGATCGCGGCGACTCGGGGATGAACCTGCGGTATGAGGTGGATGTGCAGGAGCTTGCGCGGTCGGGGTCGATCAACGGGCAGGCACGGTGGGGGGTGCGGGTGAAAGCGGAAAGCGAAAAACGGAAAGCGAAAATCAAGGCCGTCGAGAGGGCTGTTGCGCGGCTGCGCGGGGCGAAGATTGATGCTTCGGCGAGCCCGATTCGGGTTTGGGATGCGGAGGAGGTGGCGGCGGAGCTTCGTTC
The DNA here is from genome assembly GCA_964403525.1 of uncultured Phycisphaeraceae bacterium. Lineage (GTDB taxonomy): Bacteria > Planctomycetota > Phycisphaerae > Phycisphaerales > UBA1924 > JAJTGZ01. The sequence continues at coordinate 158,181 of CAYOGE010000001.1, forward strand.
TCGAGATGTGAGGCACGAGACGCGAGGCGCGAGTGGGGGGCAGGAAGAGAACGATCAACGTTCAACGTTCAACGTTCAAATGGAGAATGGGGGATCGGTGCCGAGTGGGGGGGCGTTGAAACACGGAGCTCACGGAGTGCACGGAGGAAGGCAGAGTGTGGAGAGTGGGGAGGGCGTGAAGACAAACCGCAAATCCCAAATGGCAAATGGCAAATCGGAGAAGGGGACGGGGCGCTTTGGAGACTTGGGCTGTGAGACGCGCGATGTGAGCAGGCGAGGAACCGGACTCGGACTGGCGCTTTGCCTGGAGCTGGTTGGTCGCGTGGGTGGGCGGATGTGGGCGGAGTCGGTGGTGGGGGAGGGGACGGTTGTGTTTGTGGATTGGCCGCGGGCGGAGGGTGCGGGTGTGCGGCGGGCGGCGTGAGTGGGGCGTGGAGTGTTGCCGCAGAGGAGATTGTGGGCGCAAAGGAGAGCGAGCAGCCTGGCTGCGGGTGATGGCTTTGCGTCGAGACCGGTGTGGTGTTTCGGTTCGGCGCTGCGCAGCGAGTTGGGGCGGGGCGCGGGTGTTGTGTCAGCGGATCCGCGCGCGCTGCTGTGGGGTGAGCGTGTTGTAGTCGACGGTCTTCCAGCCGTTGCCTGGGGGCGGGTTGTCGTGCACACCGACCCAGCGGTAGCCCTGTGAGCCGCCGGGCGGGCCGCCGACTGGTCCGTTGTCGAAGACTTCGACGAGGCGACGGTCGCCGTGGCATCCTCGCAGCGAGACGAGCGCACCAATGGTGACAAAGAGCAGTGCAGCCGGCAGCATGAGCCAGCGATGGGATTGGCGTGGCATCTTGAGAACGGTAGCGGTGGTGTGCTGGTGGTGGGGGGCTGTGGTGGGGGGGGATGGTGATTGTGGAGTGGCCGGGGCTCGGAAGACCCTGAGACCCGACGCTGCTTCAGAGATTCGAGAAGAAGCTGCGTTCTAGGTTGGACTGGCCAGAATGATCGCGACGGTAATCAGCAGAGCTACGCCTGGTCTTCATGCTCTCGGCCCCCGAGGACACGGCTCAGATTCCTCCACATTCGCTTCCACTTCACACGGCGACTGTGGCTGCTTGTGCTGGATCGGAGCGCACCGTGTGATCGAGTTGGGGGCGCGATGTGAATCGACCGAGCGCCAATCCCCCATCGGACTCACACTCCCTCAATGACTGCGCGAGTGAACTTCTGGATAAACGGTCGCGTCTTTGCGTGATCTCGAACCACGATTGTTGACTGACAGCGCAGCGCGCGGTCATCGCCCACGGACCACTTGCCAGCGATCAGGTATTGACCCCATAAGACACCGTGAATTGGGGCAAGGCCGGGCCAGTCAAATACTTCAACTTTCTGAAAGGCAAAGCAGGGAGATCGCATGGCGTGGATCGCCTGCAGGTTGCTTTCCAAGCGGCTCAAGAAACCTGCGTCGAGAGCACCCATTCCCTGAAGTTGCTGGATTGTTACCTTGCTGAGCCGCCGTACGACGAATCGCTCGATGCGAGGACACTGCGCGACTTTGTCAGGTGCAGACCAGTCAGTTTGGACAATCCTCGTCAGAGCGGGGAAAACGAAACGGAGGTCCTGCGCCGATACCAGAAGGGTCTGTTGCCCTGCTTGTCGAAGAGCTCTCCGAGAGAAGTCGGCCTCCGAGGCCTCGTGGTCTTCGAATACGCGGATTGTGCCATTCAACTTGTGCCAGTACCCCTTTGCCAATTGGGCCACTGACGCGCCAAGCGTCCGCTGCATCGCGACCGCGGCGGCGCCTCCGAGCAACGTTGCAGGATCAAATGGGCTCATTGGCGCGTGCTCCCGTGGTCAGACCGCAAACACCTTCAGCACTTCATCACCGTAGTGATTGATCACTTTCACCGCGATCTTCTTGCCCTTGGGCTTGTCGAATGGGCGGCTCACGGTGCTGTAGAGCGTGCTCCACGCCCCTTCGTCAACCTCGGCCCGCAGTGCACGCTTCAGGCGGTCGTACGGCCCGCCGTCCTCCTTGCGGGCCGCGCCGGTGAAATAGGCGTGCCGGACGAAGAAGCTCTCGCCGTTGTAGTCGGTGTCGATGAACCAGCACGCGATGTCATCGACCGATGAAGAGCGGACCTCGCCGGTGGTGGGGTCGTAGACGTCGAGGCCCTTGATCTCGACTTCGATCTGGTCGGAGGGAGTGGGGGTGTTCTTTGCCCCTTGCTTCACTGTCCCCGGGCTTCCGCCCGGGGCTCGTATGACCACATCCGGCTCGCCGAAGATCATGAAGAGGTTGCCCGCGCCGGTCTTCTTGAGGAGGTCGCCCATGGCGATGTCGGCGTTGATGCGGACGGGAAGGACCGTGAGGGCGCCGTAGCGCTTGGCCTCTTCGCCCACGTGCGGATCGAACGCAAAGCCGGCGATGAGGAGGGTGTCGAAGCCGACGCCGCGGACGGCTTCCTTGGCCGCCTCTTTCACCAGCTCGGGGCCGACGGTGCCGTGCTCGGGGCCGATGCAGACGGCGACGCGCTGGCGCTTGCCAGCCTTGTCGGTGTACGCGCCCGCGCCCTGGATCCACTCGCCCGGGTGCGGGTCGAGGGTCTCGAAGGCCATCTTCTCACCCTTGAACGAATTCTGCACGCCCGCACGCTTCATGTTGTCGAGGATGAGGCGGCCGAAGTCGTCGGGGCCGATGACCTTGGTGGTGACGGTTGCCCCTTCGACCTTTTCGCCCTTGGTTGAACGCTCGCGCTTGGTCTCCAGGCTTAGGGTGCGGTGGGGGCTGAGGCTTTCCACCGTGAACGGGCCGCAGACGCGGATGCCCTTGGCGTCCTCGTACGGCTTGTCGTAGAGCACTTCTGTCTCGGCATGGCGCTTGATGGCGCGGTCGATCTCGTCACGGCTCATCCCTTCCTTGATGTCGGGGTTGTTGGCGATGCTCTTGAGCGTCACGTGCGGCACACGTTTGTAGACGAAGCCGCGGCGGAGATCGGCCTTGTCGCTGCTGACTGACGGTGTGGCGGAGCGGAGGTGCTGTTTGATGGCGTCGTCGTCGGTGGACGCGGCGACTTCCGGGTACTGGTCGGCCAGGTAGTAGCTGGGGTAGCGAGCGGACATCAGGCGCGTGCGGGCGAGGGTGAGAGCGACGCGCGAGGTGTCGGTGGTGATCCACCGACGGCCCCATTGCTCCGCAACGTACGCGGTTGTCCCTGAACCGCAAGTGGGATCGAGGACGAGGTCACCCGGGTCCGTTGTCATCAGCAAACAGCGTTGGATGATTTTTGTACCTGTCTGAACAATGTAGATTTTCGGGTCTGTAAAACTGCCTGTTCCGGTATCGTCCCAGAGATTGCCGAAGGGAGATACGGGAAAATCGTTCCAGTACCGGATGTACCCAAACGTCGCTCCGGACAGCATCAGTCTGTCCGCTGCAGAGAGTCCATCCATTCCCGGCTTCGTTGTGCTCCACCCGCGGTTGCCGGGTGGCTTAAACGTCTGCCCTCCGAACTCGTACTCATATCGAATTGATTCAGCGCCCGTTTGCGAAGTGAGGTCGCTGAGACGAAATGGCCGGCTCTCCGGCGGAAGCTGTCGGGGATTCTCCCGTTCTTCGGAAGTCATCTTGCGACGGACATTTCCGGGTAACTCAAGCCATGAGTACAGCCCGCTATCTTCCGCGCCCAGCCCCTTTTCCACATACAGCTGCCGATATTTTACCTGCGAGATGTCCTTCGCATACCAGACTAGAAAATCGCAGGTGTCAGCGAGGACGTTTGTGGTGGCGGTCGGACTGTTCGCGCCACTGGTCTTCGACACAGTAATCTGCGAGCAGAAATTCTCTCGGCCAAACACTTCGTCCATCACGCTCCGCACAAGGTGAACGTTGTCGTCGCCGATTTGCATGAAGAGCGAGCCACTCTCGGTAAGCAGTTCGCGGGCAACGGTGAGCCTGTCGCGGATGTACGACAGGTAGGAATGGATTCCCAGCGCCCACGTGTCGCGGAAGGCTCGCATCTGCTCGGGCTGGCGGACGACATCTTCGGCCTTACCGTCCTTGACGTCACGCTTGCGGGTGCTGACCTGCCAGTTGCTGCCGAACTTGATGCCGTAGGGCGGATCAAAGTAGACGCACTGGACGCGCCCCTTGAGCCCCTCCTTCTCCGCCAGCGAGGTCATCACCATGAGCGAGTCGCCCAGGATGAGCCGGTTGCTCCAGTGCCCCTGGTGGTGGTAGAAGTCGACGCGCTCGGCGAAGTCCTTGGGGAGGCCGTTGAAGGCGGAGTAGTGGTCGAAGAGGCCGGCCGGCTCATCGGATGTGCCTTCGGGCTTGGCCGCGGTCTTGCGGAAGTCTTCGAGGAGGGCCTGCGGGTGGATCTTCTCCTGGATGTAGATGGGGACGGCGGGGACGCTGAGGCCGTTGGGGTCGCGGTCCTGCTCGTCCTTCCCCTTCCAGACGAGCTGGGGGTCGAGGTCGGGGTTGCGGGGGTAGAGGACGGGCTTGGCGGGGTTTTCATCCGCGGGCTTAACGAAGTCGCGGAGCTCCTCGGTCGGGATGTTCGCCCGCGTGTCGCGGTGGGTGAGGGTGGCGAGGGGGGTGGGGGCGGGGGGGGCGTTCCGCCCGGCTTTGGGCTTGCGAGTGGGGGCGGGGGGCTTGGATGGGGTGGGTTTCTTGGCCATGTCTGTTGTCGGTTACTTCGCTGCCTTGGCGATCGCCTCGAAGAGCTTGCTCGCCCGCTCTTGCGTCTGTGCGGGGAGTTCCTTTGCGTCCTTCATGTGTCGGATTTTCGCACAGATATGACGTGCGACTGCGCCCTTACTGAAGCCCAGATTGTGCGCCGCAACAGCGGCCTCGGCTCGGTTGCCCAGAGTGCCTCCGGGTGACAGTTCGAGTGAGGCCAATGCGGGTGCGGAAAGGCGGTCCTTGTAGACCTCCTTCACCGCTTCAAGGAAAAACGCCTCGGGGAAGAGGTCTTCCACCGCGGCGTCGCCAGTGGCGCCGATCGCCTCGCCGATCATGACGGCACTGCTCTTGCCTTCTCCGTATCGAGCGAGCCATCCCTTAACGAATTTGTCTCGTGCTGCTTGCCCTTCGCCATCGGAGTCGTACAAAGCGATTACCCGCAGCCGCTGCCCGACCATGAATGTAGAGAGGTATGTGACTTCGTGCGCTCCACCACAGGCGCTGATCAGCAGGTCTTGTGGCACGCCTGGCTTTCCCGAACGCTCGAACAATCCACTGAGCGCCGTCAGATACCAGTAGTCGTGAACACCTTCAACGGTGAGGTTCTTCTCGTCTGCTGGCATGCCGACGAGTCCGTTCATGCCAAGGGCTGCTTGGAGTGTCATTTTGGCTTCAGGTGTCGCCTCAGTAAGCTTCTCCGAGACCTTCGCGCCCTCTGCCCTTTCGCCGCTCATCACGCGGATTCGGTCGGGCTCGCGCAGATTGATCATGAACGGGAGATGGGTTGTGTAGATCAGCGTGTTCGTCGCGGCGTACTCCTCAAGACGCACCAAGAGGTCTTTCTGCGCACTCGCGTGCAGGTGCAGACCCGGTTCGTCCAGCAGGATCACGCAGTTCTTCAATTCCCCCTGCGTCTCATGAGCAAGCTTGGCGTCGAACGAGAAGAACCAACGAAACCCTCGGGATCGCTCCTCTAGTTTCACTCTCGCGGTCTCGTTCGGAGCCTTTAAGAACGTCCAGAACTGTTGCTGGTCTGCTTCCAGCTCTACAACGTAGGGCTGTTGCTTCCAATGGCTTGCCAGACGCCGAGTGATCGTCGCGCCGCCGTCGGAGAGGTTGTGCTGACGCTCCGTCTTGTCTGGCTCTTGACCTTGCCGCACCAATTCATCGATGTCCAAACCTGCCAGCGAGAGGATCGTCATCAGAGATTTGTCCTCTGGCGTTGGGTTTGCACGGCGTGCCTGCACTTGATCCAAGTACGCCATCCCATTGAACACCTGATACTCATCCATGAAAACGAACTTTGGCAGCCAGGAGGAAATCACCGCCAGCTCGTCTGGTCCAGCCACATCGGCGCTGACGATCTGCAACGCGCCTGCATACGTGCGGCCGATCGAAATCTCAACCGGAAGGCGAGTGGAGTTTGTCAGCGCTGCGATCTGCTGCGCCTCGCCGGCCTCCAGCTCGAACGTCGCGACACAGGGCATATGCGACTCGTCACGCTTGTCCCGGAATCCGCGCGGCCACTCATCGCGGATGTTGTAGCTCTCCGGCACCGCCGGATTCAGCTTGTGCAGCGCTTTGAGCAGCGTAGTTTTTCCAGATTCGTTCTTGCCGACGATCACGGAGAGGGGCGAAACGCGAATCTCCTCCGAGTCGATCACGGACTTGTACATCTTGACGCGGAAGGACTTCAGACGCATGCGTTCGCTCCTGCTGCTGTAGTTTGCGCCTTGACCCAAGCTCTAATCGTGTTCTGCACGTCCCAGGGGTCGCTGACCTCAAGGAACGCCCACCGCCCGAACTCCCCCGCCCCGTTGACGGCGGGAATCCAAAGCTCTTTCGCGGTGCTGACCTTGGCCGCCTTGGCGTCGCCGATCTTGTCCTGCCCTTCGCCAACGCCCGAGACCTCGAGGATGAGTTTGAGCGGGTCGTCCTTGCCCCGCCCATCGTCGAGCCAGACCATGAAGTCGGGGGTGTAGCGCTTGGGTTCGCCGTTGAGCAGGTAGGGGATGGTGAAGTGGAGGTTGTGGTTTTTGACGTAGCAGAGGACCTCGTCCATCTCTTCGAGCGTCTGAGCGACCTTCTGCTCCCATGAGCCGGTGTCGGCGACGACGTGGCTGATGTGGCACTTGTCTGCGCTTGTCGCCCAGGTCTTGCGGGTGGTGTCGAAGTCGATGCCCGCCGTGGTTCCTTCGGGTGAGTAGGGGTTGACGAGCGGGACGAGTCGCTTTGAACCCTGGCCGCCGGCGCTGCCGCGGACGATCGCTTTGTAGATCTTGTCGGCGGCCTTGTGCTGGGGCTCGGACATCAGCAGCAGGCCGACGAAGGTGCGGTCCTTGAGTTTGAGTGAGTTGTCGATCCACTCACGGCAGATCGAGACAAGTTCCGGGAAGCGCCAGGGCTGTTCACCGTCGGCGGTGGGGTTGAGGTACTCGCTCAGCACCCGGTGGGCGAGGGAAAAGGCCACCGCCTGCGGGCGGACGTCCTTGAGATCGTCGAGGGTGTGGTACTCGCGCTCGCCGACGATTGGCGCGATCTCTGTTTTGGTCGGCAGGTCCCGCGAGGTGAGGGCGAGGTGCGAGTCGTCTCCAAACTGCGGGGTGAGGGGCGCATCGGTCAGTTCGTAGCGGTAGCCGTCGATCCGCGGGAACCGCATCTCCAGGTGGGCGCGGTCGGCGAGCGACCGGACGCGTGTTGGCGGCGGGCCGGGCGGCTGCTCCTTGCCTGCGCCGCTGGTGGGGATGAACGAGAAGGGGACACCGTAGACCTCGGCGTATTCGACCGGGAAACCGGGGAAGGTGTGCTTTTCACCGTTGACGATGACCTCGGTGGGGCGCGGGCGGTAGGAGATGCGGCGGAGGCCGCGGCCGACGACCTGCTCGCACAGGAGCTGTGTGCCGAAGGCGCGGACGCCGAGGATGTGGGTGACGGTGTTGGCATCCCACCCTTCGGTGAGCATCGAGACGGAGACGACGCAGCGGACGTGCTCGCCGAGTTTGCCCGCCTTGCCGACGGTGTTGAGGACTTCGCGGAGGATGTCCTCATCGGTCAGCTTGTCGGTGTCCGCACCCGGGTAGCGGATGCGGTATTCGTGCTTGAACTCTTCGATCTCGCGCGAGGCGATGGCCTTGAAGTCGCCGCTGAGGGCCTCGCCGGATTCGAGCTGCTCGGAGTCGACGAGGATGGTGTTGGGGCGGTGGCGGAACTGGTTCTCGCCGGTCGGACCCCGCTCGACGTTGTTGAAGGCGGCGAGCTTGCCGGGGACGATGACGCCGGGGAGTGCCGTGCCCTCTGCGCCTTCATCGTCGGCCTCTGTGGCTGGCGGTTTCTTCTCGTACCCGCTGATCCAGTCAAAGACGAGCTTGGAGACGTTGGTGTTGTTGCAGACGACGATGAAGACCGGCGGGGTCTGGAGCGATCCTTCGTGCTTGCCCGCTTCCCAAGCCTTGAAGCGCTTCTCGTAGTTGGTGTAGAGTGAGTGGAGCGCGCCTTCAAGCTCCATCGGCAGACGCGGCTCGGTGTCGTACTGCTGTGTTCCTCTGCCCTTCTTAGGGAGTTCGTCGCGGATGCGGAGCCAGAGGTCGCGGTATGTGGGTGAGGGGCCGGTCATCGAGTCATCGGCGACGGGGACGCGGGGGACCTTGACGATGCCGGACTCGATCGCGTCGATGAGCGAGAAGTCGGAGACGACCCACGGGAAAAGCGTGCCCTCGCTGTAGCCGCTGCCGCGGAGGAAGAAGGGGGTGGCGGAGAGGTCGTAGATGGACTTGATGCCGATCTTGTCCTGGATGGCGGTGAGGCCGCTGAGCCAGACGTGGGCGGCTTTGTTGCGCTGCTCAGCCTCGGTGCGGTCGTCGCCAACGAGCTTCTCTTTCTTGTCGGTGTCGTCGGGCTTGCGGCGGTAGCAGTGGTGGGCCTCATCGTTGAGCACCACGATCTGCTTGCTGGTTCCGAGTGGGCGGCAGACGCGGCGGACCATCTCGCCGACGGTTTCGGTGAGGGCGGGCGAGGGCTTGCCGTCCTTTGCGAGCAACTCTTTGGTGAGCTTGGAGGCCTTGACCTTCTCGCGCGGCTGGAAGCTGTGGTAGTTGGTGATGACGACCTTGGCGCGTTTGAGTTCCTCGCGCATGTCCTCGGGAACGAGGTCGAGCTTGGCGTAGTAGTTCTCTGGGTCGCTCGGCTGGATCACGCGCAGGCGGTCGCGGATGGTGATGCCGGGGGTGACAGCGAGGAAAGCGTCGGTGAAGCGTGAGTCTTGCGGGTTGCGGGCCTTGTTGAGCGTGTGCCAGGCGATGATCATTGCCATGACGACGGTCTTGCCGCTGCCGGTAGCCATCTTGGTGGCCATGCGGTAGAGGCCTGGGTTGGCGTCACGCGAGGCGTTCTGGAGGTCGTTCTCGATAAACGTGTCGCCGGCGCGGCGGGCGACCTCGGTGATGTAGATGAGGGTTTCGAGCGCTTCGATCTGGCAGAAAAAGAGCGGTCGCTCACGCCCGGGGTCCCGCCAGTGCTCAAGCAGACGACGCGTGACGCCGGTGATGTCGCCGGTCACGCCGGAAGCACGCCACCGGTCGACGCGAACGCGGATGGCGTTCACCATCGGATTCACTTCGTAGCGCTCGCTGCTCCAGTCACCGATGGTGGTCTGCCCGTCGCGGTTGCGTGGCTGAGCGATCGGGACGAAGTACCCGCTGGCCCTGCGCGCAGGGAGGACCTCGTTGGTGATCCCGTCGTCGTCAAACTTGAAATGACGGACGGGCAGCGAGAACGGTGAGTTGATGACGGGTTGTTCGATGAGTTGGCCGGCCACGGAGGGCCAGTCTACTCGAACGGGTGACATCCCTGCAAGAGGCAATTGAATGGTTGATGGAGGGGGTGCGCTGGATTGAGACGGAAGGTTGCACCGGGTCCAAGTGGTGAGGAACTTCAAAGTGCGATGAACGGAGGCGATACGCGGCGCGCGCATTGGTGGAGCAGGTTTGTTGGCAGCGGGGACACGGGCGCTTGGGGGCGCAGGTGGGCGAGGGGAAGCCCTTGGCTGGGGCTTGGACCCTTACACCGGGTTCATGCATGCTTCAGGGGTGCGGGGACATGTGGAGTGGGGCGGTTTCCTTGACAAACCGCGGCGATCTGTTCTACTTGTGTGACTGGCTCTCTCTTCTTGTGGTGCCGGTAGGTCGATTCCCACACGGTTCCTTTTTCAATCACGGGACACTTTGATGAACACCAAGTCTTTGTCGGCCGTTCTGGCCGCGGCGTTGATTTCGGCGGCGCAGGGCGATGTTGTCGTGAGCTTTGACGGGCCTCAGGTGGTGACGGGGGGTGGCGGGTTCACGGTGACGAGCCCTGGGTTGAGCGGGACGCTGACGGGGATCATCTTTCACTTTGACTATTCGAACTCTGCGGGCGGCTCGTGGGCGGCGGACATGTGCGCGACGGTGAACGAGTATCAGTGGAGCAACTACGACGCGTTCGTCAACGGGGCGACGATCACGGCGGCCCCCAACTCGGGAGCGCCGGCGACTGGCAATCCGATCAGCTTTACCTCGGGGGTGCTGCCGCACCCGGCGCCGCTGACGCTGACGAACCAGACGGTGACGGTGGGGTATGGCAACTCGTACACGGGCGGGACGGCGACGATGTCGAACGTGACGGTGACGCTGGTGGGTGTGGTGCCGGGGACGGGTCCGTATCCGCCGTCGGTCTCGGCGGGTTCGACGACGCCCGGCAGCGGGCCACCCGGCGGGAGCCGGTTGATGAAGGTGACGGTGCAGCAGGGTGGCAACCCGGCGAGCGCGATCGCGTCGGTGGTGAGCAACCTGACGGGCGTGGGCGGGCCGGGCGTGGCGGTGTTTCATGACGATGGGCTGAACGGTGATGTTGCGGCGGGGGACAACGTCTACTCGTATCTGCTGACGAACGTGACGGCGGGGGGGACGGTGAGCGTGACGGCGACGGATGAGCTTGGGCGCACGGGCTCGGGGAACATCAACGTGAGCGTGCTTGTTCCGCCGCACCCGGCGCTTGGGCCGGACGTGATCACGTGGGCGATCACGGATGTGCCGCGGTGGGGGACGAACACGACGGTGGATCACGGGAACCCGGTGGGGAGCATCACGGCGTATTCGGTGGGGACGACGTCATCGAACATCGGCGACTACCCGGTGCTGTGGATTGATTCGGGTTCGTATCTGCCTGACTACGACACGACGCAGCACCCGGTGATCAGCCAGAACATGTACCGGCTGAAGAGCTACGGGGCGTATTCGCGTTTTGAGCAGCTTGGTCAGTCGTGGCTGAAGCACGGGTTTGTGTCGACCAACTCGGGCGCGGGTTGCCAGCCGACGAATGTGTGGCGTCCGAGCACGCAGAACTATCAGAACATCGGCGGCGATGCGCTGGGTGTGAACTGCACGGACACGTACGGCGGCGGGCTCAACGGCAGCCAGGGGGGGCTTGGGCCGAAGAACGTGGTGAACGCCTCGCTGGGCTCGTCGGTGTTCACGACGGGGACGGGCACGTCGGACGCGACGATCCGCTCGCGGCTGCAGGTGCCGACGGTTGACGTGACAGCGCAGCCTGCGGGGACGCGTTTTTATGTGGACGCGTTCTACGTGACGGCGGACGATGCGCAGTTTGTCCGTCCTGGGGAGACGGTGGCGGTGAACGCGCTGAACAACGCGTCGTGGCGTGAGATCAACAACGTGAACGCGACGCCCGGGCTGATCGGGACGTTCCACGCGCAGGAGCCGGGGATCCACGCGTGGAAGGCGGCGGACGCGTCGGTGACGCAGGTGAACGCCGACCACGACGACTATCCCAACACGAGCACGGGGTTCAGGGATGGCGACGGCAACCCGGCGTTCCCGGGGACGACGATCCGGTCGCGGTTTATCGTCGCGGCGAAGGCGACGGCGCTGGGCGGCGGGCTCTGGCGGTACGAGTACGCGGTGTACAACCACAACTCGGACCGATCGGCGCAGGCGTTTGCTGTGCCGATGCCGGTGGCGGCGGCGGTGACGGATGTGACGTTCCATGCGCCGATGTGGCACTCGGGCGAGCCGTACAGCAACGCGGCGTGGACGGCGACGCGGTCGGCGGGGGCGTTGACGTTCTCGACGCAGACGTTTGCGCAGAACCCGAACGCCAACGCGCTGCGCTGGGCTTGCCTGTACAACTTCGGGTTCACATCCAACGTTGCGCCGAGCACGGGCGCTGCGACGCTGGCGCTGTTCAAGCCGAGTGCCAACGGCGGGCCGGGCTCGATCAATGCGAACGCGGTGCCGGTTCCGACGGTGCCGGTGCACTGCGGCGCGGCGGACATCGGCGTGCAGGGCGGCGTTGCGGGGCAGGACAACTTCCTGGACAACAACGACTTTATCGCGTTCATCGACTTCTTCTTTGCGGCGGATGGCCGGGCGGACTTTGGGCGTCAGGGCGGCGTGCCGGGCGCGGACGGTCAGTTTGACAACAACGACTTCATCGCGTTTATCGATGCGTTCTTTGCTGGCTGCCCGTAAGGGGGCTGCGGGCTGGGAATGAACGGTGTGAGATCAGGCCTCGCCGCGTTGCGGCGGGGCCTTTTTTTGGGGGACTGGCGTTGGCGCGGGGGGAATAGGTCGGATGGGACGGATAGGGCCGATGTGTGTGGGTGCGGCGGTGGCATGGGCAGTTGAAGGCACCCTCATCCGGCCTCGCGGACTCGGCCACCTTCTCCCTGCGGAGCTGGGAGAAGGACTGGTGGCGGGCTATAAACGGTCCATGCTTCGCGTGACGGAGATCAGGTTGCCGCTTGACCACCCGCCGGGGGCGATTGTGCGCGCGGTGGCGGGGCGGCTGCGGGTGAAACCGGAGGAGTTGCTGTCGTGCGTGGTGGTGCGGCGGGCGCACGATGCGCGGAAGAAGTCGGCGATCCTGCTGGTCTATTCGGTGGATGTGGAGGTGAAGGACGAGGGGGCGTTGCTCAAGAAACTGGCGGGTGAGGTGAGCGTGCGGCCGACGCCGGACACGGAGTACAAGTTCGTGGCGAAGGCGCCGGCGGGGTTTGGAGTGGGGGGGAAGGGGTTGCGGCCGGTGGTGATCGGGGCGGGGCCGTGCGGGCTGTTCGCGGCGCTGATCCTGGCGCAGATGCGGTTCCGGCCGATCATCCTCGAGCGCGGGCGGAAGGTGAAGCAGCGGACGAAGGACACGTGGGGGTTGTGGCGCAGGTCGGTGCTGGACACGGAGTCGAACGTGCAGTTTGGCGAGGGGGGCGCGGGGACGTTCTCGGATGGGAAGCTCTACAGCCAGATCAAGGACCCGCGGTTTCTGGGGCGGAAGGTGCTGACGGAGTTTGTAAAGGCGGGCGCGCCGCCGGAGATTCTGACGGAGGCGCACCCGCACATCGGGACGTTCCGCCTGGTGAAGATGGTGGAGAACATGCGGGCGACGATCGAGTCGCTGGGGGGTGAGTACAGGTTTGAGAGCCGCGTGGCGGACTTTGACATCGAGGTGCGGGCGGACGGGACGCGGCGCGTGCGGGGGGTGGTGCTCGCGAGTGGGGAGCGGATCGCGGCCGACCGCGTGGTGCTGGCGGTGGGGCACAGCTCGCGCGACACGTTTGCGGTGCTGCATGAGCGGGGCGTGTACGTTGAGGCGAAGCCGTTCTCGGTGGGGTTCCGGGTTGAGCACCCGCAGTCGCTGATCGATGCTGCGCGGTTTGGTCCGAGCGCGGGGAACCCGATCCTGGGCGCGGCGGACTACAAGCTGGTGCATCATGCGAAGAACGGGCGGGATGTGTACAGCTTCTGCATGTGCCCTGGGGGGACGGTGGTGGCGGCGACGTCGGAGGAGGGGCGGGTGGTGACCAACGGGATGAGCCAGTACTCGCGCTCGGAGCGGAACGCCAACGCGGGGATCGTCGTGGGGATCACGCCGGAGAAGGACTATCCGGACGGGCCTCTTGCGGGCGTGGCGTTTCAGCGGAGGTGGGAGTCGGCGGCGTTTGTTGCGGGGGGCGGGACGTACGCAGCGCCGGCGCAGCTTGTGGGTGACTTCATCGCGGGGCGGGCGAGCACGTCGCTTGGGAAGGTGATCCCGTCGTACAAGCCGGGGGTGACGCCGACGGACCTGACGCCGTGCCTGCCGGGGTTTGCGATCGTGGCGATCCGCGAGGCGCTGAAGAGGTTCGGTCAGCAGATCCGCGGGTTTGACATGAGGGACGCGGTGCTGACGGGTGTGGAGACGCGGACGTCTTCGCCGGTGCGGATCAAGCGCGATGGCGAGACGTTTCAGAGCGTGAACACGGAGGGGCTCTTTCCGGCGGGTGAGGGGGCGGGGTACGCAGGTGGGATTCTGTCTGCGGGGGTGGATGGGATCAAGGTGGCGGAGGCGGTGGCGGTGAGCGTGGCAGGGGGGTAAGGACAAGCAGCGGGCGGCGGCGGAAGGTTTGCCTGGGTTTCATGTACGATGGAGGCATGAGCGAATTGACGGTGGTGCTGCCGGATGAGAAGAGCGTGGCGTGCATCGCTTCGAAGAGTGGGGGGACGGTCTTTGGGCGCGATGCCTCTTGTGACGTTGTGCTGAGCGACCCGCGTGTTTCTTCCAGGCACCTGGCGGTGTTTGCCTCTGACCCGCAGGGGACGAGCTGGTTTGTGAACGATCTGAACAGCCGGCACGGTGTGACGGTCAACGGTGCGAAGGTGTCGGCGGGCGCGCCGGTATCGATCCGCGCGGGCGACTGGATCGGCGCTGGCCCGGTGATGCTGCGTGTGGGCGATCGGGCGCGGCGGGGTTTTTCGGGCGCGGCGCGCGCGACGCTCTTTGAAGGCCCGGTGAGCCGGGTGGCCACGCCGTCGGCGGTGGTGCTGGGGCTCCCGGAGTTGCAGCACATCTCGCGGATCAGTGCCGCGCAGAGCCGCGAGGAGCTGTACGCGGAGCTGCTGACGTGCGTGATGGCGATCACTGGGTATGCGCGGGCGGTGGTGGCGCAGGTGTGCGGTGTCGACGCGGAGACGGTGGATGTGGTGGCGTCGCGGACGGCGGTGAGCGGTGCGGCGCCGGTGGACAGCATCAGCCGCTCGCTGGTGCGGACGGCGGTGAGCGGCGGTGTGGCGGTGTACGACGAGACGGGGTTGGGGGGGATGGGTGGCCTGGGTGGGGCGGTGGGCGCGAGCATCGTGCAGTCGCAGATCAGCGGGGCGTGCTGCATCCGCCTGGCGGCGGCGCCCGGTGAGAGCGGTATCGCGCTGGTGCTGTACATGGACACGCGCGGGCGTGAGGCGCGGCCGCGGGCGGGTTCGGTGGAGATCGCCAATGCGCTGGCGAGCGTTGGCGGGGCGTGTCTTGGTCGGTTGAGCGCGGCTGAGCTGGAGCAGCGGCGTGCGGGCCTTGAGCTGGAGCTTCGCAGCGCGCGTGTGCTGCAGGAGCAACTGCTGCCTCCGGCGAAGGGGGCTGCGCTTGGGGGTCTGCTGCGCTACGCGCTGCTGAGCCTGCCGGGCCGGGTTGTCGCCGGTGACATTGTCGACCTCATGGAGCTCGGCGGGCAGCGCGTGGCGGTGGTGCTTGGTGATGTGATGGGCAAGGGGGCGGCGGCGGGGATGTTGATGTCGGCGGTGCAGGCGCGGCTCTCGCAGGGGCTGCTGGACGGCGTGCCGATGGGTGTATTGCTCGACCGTGTGAACAAGGACACGTGCGCCCGTTGCCCGGGGATGATGGTGTCGCTGTGGGTGGGTGTCTTTGACCTGGATGAGCGGAGGCTTGTGTATGTTGATGCCGGGCACGGGATGGCGCTGCACCGGCGGGCGGGGGATGGGGAGGGTGTAGATGAGCTGGTATCGGGTGGCGGGCTGGTGCTGGGAGGGGCTGAGGACTCGGTCTACGAGGTGGCGAGCGTGGATTTGAAGGCGTGGGACCGCGTGCTGCTCTTTACCGACGGCATCCCGGAACAGCCTGACTTGAAGGGAGTCGAGTTTGGTGTCGAGCGGGTGCGGGAGTGCTTCCGGCGGCCGCTGGCGGGTCTTGATCACCTGCCCGACCTGCACGCGACGATGCTGACGCACGCGAACGGCGCGGTGCAGCGGGATGACATTACGGCGATCGTGCTTGAGTTTGTTGGATGATCGGGATGGGGGGCCGGGGGGAGCTCAGAAGCACATTGGCGGCACGGGGTGGGCAGCTCCGGAATCGGCAACGCGGTTTGCGGTTCGCTAAGCTCCCGGCTTCATGCACCCAACGGCGATCGGCCCATATCAGGTCCTGCGAGAACTCGGCCGCGGCGGCATGGGTGAGGTGTTCCTTGCGAAGGACCCGCGGCTTGATCGCCAGGTTGCGATCAAGGCGTTGCCGGCGCATCTCTCACAGGACCCTGACCGCCTCGCCCGTTTCCAGCGCGAGGCAAAGGTGCTGGCGTCGCTGAACCACCCCGGCATCGGCGCGATCTACGGGCTCGAAGAGTCCGGAGGGCATCAGTACCTGATCCTCGAGTACATCGAAGGTGAGACGCTCGCCGACCGCCTGGTGAGCGGGGCGATCGCCGTTGACGAGGCGCTCCGGATTGCGAAGCAGATCGCCGAGGCTCTTGAGGTTGCCCACGAGAAGGGGGTGGTCCACCGCGACCTGAAACCCGCCAACGTGATGGTCGGCGTTGATGACGCCGTGAAGGTGCTCGACTTCGGCCTGGCCCGCACCGCCGACGGCTCGCCATCGAGCACCGGGATGGTCTCTGTTGATCCAGCCGCAATCACCGCCCCGATCCAATCGCCGACGATCCCCGGCGCGATCATGGGCACGGCGGGGTACATGTCACCCGAGCAGGCGCGCGGCAAGCCGGTCGACAAGCGATCGGACATTTTCTCCTTCGGCTGCGTGCTCTATGAGATGCTCACCGGGGTGGGGCCGTTCCCGGGAGAGACGGCTACTGACTCGCTGGGGGCGATCCTGCACCGCGAGCCCGACTGGGCGTTGCTGCCCCCCTCGACGCCGGCGCGGGCTCGCGAGCTGCTGCGGAACTGCCTCGCGAAGGACCGCCGCAACCGCCTGCACGATATCGGCGATGCGCGGCTGGAGCTCGAACGCACGATCGCGGGGCACGAGTGGACGTCTGCCGCGCCGGCGGCGGCCGCGAAGAAGGGCGCACTTGTGCCCATCGCCGCGGCGTGCGCCGTGGCCGCGCTTGCGGGCGTGGGCGGATGGCTGCTCGCCGGAAGGTTTGATCGCCGCGTGCCGGCATCGCCGCCGCAGACGTTTCATGTTTCTACGACTGTGCAGAGCAAGCCGGCCTTCCGCGCGCTGGTGGGCATCTCGCCCGACGCGAGATTCCTGGTCTATACCGCGTGGCCCGAGCTCGAGCCCGACAGCACCAAGCCGGAGGGCGTGCTGGCGGTGCGTCGGCTCGACCGCGACGAGTCCATCGTTATCGAAGGCACGGAAGGGGCGAGGAACGCCGCGCTGTCGCCTAACGGGCGGTGGCTGGTGTTCTCCAGCGCCAAGGACCGCGCCGGTACGAAGTTCAGTCTCAGGAAGGTCGCGCTCGACAATGGACGACCTTCGGGCAAGCCGGAGACGGTCTGCGATGTCGCGCAGGGAGCGCAGTTGCAGGTGGGTTGGGCGTCGGAGCGCGAAGTTGTTTTCTCGTCGGATGCCCAGAAGGCTGTTTACATCGTATCGGTTACGGGCGGGGAACCAAGAGCCGTTCTCAGCGCAGAGCGCTCCGAGGGCCTTGAGGGTTGGGGTACCTTTGTCCCGCTGGTCGTGGGGCAGTCGGTCCTGGCTACGCACTATTCGCTTGCGGACCAGAGGATCAAGGTCAACAGCGAAGTCATCGATCTCGCGACGGGGAAGCGGACGGTAGTGCTTCCTGAAGCGGGCGGCGCCGTGTTGATGACCGACGGCGTGAGCGGGGGTCACCTGCTGGTTGCGAGCAAGTCCGACGGGGTGAGCCTCGTGGCGGTGCGGTTTGATCCGGGCACGCTGCGCACACTCGGCGACCCGGTGAGGGTGTGGAGCGGCGACCCCGTCAGCCAGTTTTTCCTCTCGCCGAGCGGCACGCTCGCGCTGTCGACGCGTCCGTCGGAGGTTTCGAATCGGCGCCTGGCATGGATCGACGACAAGGGGCAGCCGCAGCCGATTCCGGGACCGATGCGAGCGTTCTCGGAGATCGCGGTCTCCGCGGACTGCGGGCGTGTGCTGACAAACCTGGAGGTGGACAGCCCGGGTGAATTCAGTTCCGAACTGTCGGTGCAGGACCTGACACGCCGAACGTCCACGCGGATCCCGATCCAAGGCTTCGCCATGGGCCTGATGTGGAGCCCCAACGGGCAGCGGATCGAGTACGGCGCTTTCGCCAAGGACGCGTTTTCGATCGTGGAGCGGCCCGCGAGTGGATCGGGCGAGGCGGTCAACATGTATTCGACGCCGCTCGCACAACAATCGTTTGTTATGCCCTCGGCGTGGTCACCCGACGGGAAGACCCTGGCGATCGTTCAGCAGAACATGATGACCAACACGAGCGACGTGCTGATGCTGGAGCAGGAGGCGGGGGGCGGCGGTGGGGCGGCGTGGACGGCCACGCCTTACCTGAATTCGCCGGCCGATGAGCACGCACTGCGGTTCTCGCCGGATGGGAAGTGGGTGCTGTTCTGTTCGGTTGAGTCTGGACGACACGAGTTGTACGCGCAGCGGTTCACGGGCGCGGGGGCGGGAGCGGAGGACGCCAAGGTGGGGCGCGTGCAGGTCTCGACGAACGGGCATGACGGCACCGCCTGGTGGAGCCCCGACGGCAAGGAACTCCGCTTCGTCGACGGCGACAAGCAGGTGGTGAGCGTTGAAGTGAAGACGGAGCCGGCGTTCTCCGCGTCGCTGCCCAAGGTGCTGTACAGCATCAAGGAGCTTAAGACCAGGAGCTTCTCTTGGGCACCCGACGGCCGCTTGATGGTCATTTTGCAAGGGGGGAACGAGCAGGCCGCCCGCATCGACCTGGTCGTGAACTTCCTGGATGACCTTCGCGCCAAGATGGTGCCGGCGAAGTAGAGCTCTCAGAGCCTTGTCAAGCAGGGTGAACCGCCCGACCGGCCTATTCGTTCCCCATCTGCGTCGTCCGCTGCCACTCACCCTTTTTCTTCGCCGCGGCCGCGACCGCCGCTGGGCCGTCGGCGTGGTCGGCGGCGAGGTACATGAGCGTGGTGTTGCCGATCTTGATCTGGTCCCCGTCTTTGAGGGGAACATCCAGAACAACCTGCTTCCCGTTTACGAAGACGCCGTTGGCGCTGCGGTAATCGCCGGCGACGTGCTTGCCTTGGCGCTCGTCGAGGCGAATCTGCAGGTACTTGCGGGAGACGAGTGCATCGAGGATCTGGTACGTGCAGGTGTCGTCGCGGCCGAACGACACCAGCGGCGCGATCAGCGGAAAGTGAGCGCCGTTGCCCGCCTTGTCTGGACTCTCGATGACCACGAGTGATGCCATTGACGGTGCCTCCGGGCGATGCTATGCACCGGCGCTGAGCGGCCACCGCCCACTGGAGGGGAGTGTGCCTTGTGTTCGGCCCGGCTGTTACGGCCCGCTTGGTTCTATCTGTTAGAGCGTGAGCGTGCCCGTGCTGTCGGCGAATGACGGCTGCGGTGCACCGGCGCGGTCGAGCATGGAGAGGTAGAGGTTGCAGAGGGGTGTTTCTTTGGGGGTCTTGATCAGGCGGCCGGTGCGGATGGCGTTGCTCCCTGCGCCGCCCTTGCCGGCGACGACGATCGGCAGGTTCTCGTGGTTGTGGCGGTTGCCGTCGCTGATGCCGCCGCCAAGGAGGATGAGTGAGTTGTCAAGGAGCGATGCGCTGCCGTCGCCCTCGCGGGTTTGCGAGAGCTTCTGGACGAAGCGGGCGAATCGCTCGACGTGGAAGCGGTCGATCTTGCGGATCTTCTCGACCATCTGGTTGTTGTTCTCGTGGTGGGAGAGGTGGTGGTGCCCTTCTTTGACGCCGATCTCGGGGAAGGTGCGGTTGCTGCCGTCGTTGGCGAGCATGAAGGTGCCGATGCGGGTGGTGTCGGTCTGGAAGGCGAGCAGGAGCATGTCGTACATGAGGTCCATGTGCTCGCTGACTTTGTCGGGGATGCCCGCGGGTGCGGGTGTTGAGGGGAGCTTGCGCGGCGTGGTTTCTTTCTGGGCGCGCTGGATGCGCTGCTCGATCTCGCGGACGGCGGTCTGGAACTGGTCGAGCTTGCGCTGGTCGGCGCTGCCGAGTTTCCTGGCGAGGGTGCGGGTGTCTTCGAGGACGAAATCGAGGATGCTCTGGCGGCGGCTCATGCGTTCTTTGGCCGCGGCGGCCTGGGTGGCGTCTCCGAAGAGGCGTTCGAAGGCGACGGCGGGGTCGATGACCTTGGGCACGGGCGTGGTTTCGTCGCGCCAGGAGATGTTTGAGGAGTAGGCGCAGGAGTATCCGGAGTCGCAGTTGCCGGCGGAGGGTCCGTGCTCGCAGCCGAGCTCGATGGAAGGGAGGCGGGTGCGGTCGCCGAGCTTTGAAGCGGCGAGCTGGTCGATGCTGACGCCGTTGTGGATGTTGTTGCCGGCGGTTTTTCGGGCCTGGCTCCCGGTGAGGAAGGAGGCGGAGGAGCGGGCGTGGTCGCCGGGCCCGTCGCCGTTGGCGCGTGCCTTCTGGAGCGTGAGGCCGGTGATGATGTTGAGGTGGTTGCGGATGGGGGCGAGCGACTCGAGGGTGGGGGAGAGGGAGAAAACGTTTTCGGCGGCGCCGGCGACGGGCTCCCAGGCTTCGTAGTTGACGCCGTTGGGCATGAAGACGAAGGCGAGGCGGACGGGTGGTGCGGCGGCTGCGCCGGTGGAGGCGAGTGCGGCTGCGCTGGCGGAAGCGGGTTGGAAACCCGCTCCACACATGCCTTCAAACCAAGGGAGGGCCATCGAGACGCCGAGGCCGCGGAGGACGGTGCGACGGGAGATGTGGGTGGGCATGGGTGGCTCCGACGGGGGCAATGGTTCACAGTTTGCAGTTCAAAGTTCAGAATCGAGGCATCAAGGCACCCTCACCCGGCCTCGCAGAGCCTCGGCCACCCTCTCCCGCTGCGCGGGAGAGGGAGGGGCTAGTCATCCTTTAATTTTCTTGGGCGGCATGTGCGGAAGGTTTCGCTGAGGACGATGGACTCGACGAGGGCGGAGAGTTTGTCGCCGCGTGCGCGGGTGCGCTGGGCGATCTGGCGGATGGCGGGGCGGTCGAAGGGTTCGACGCCGCGGCCGAGCGCATAGGTGAGGAGCTTGGCGCTGAGCGCCTCGACGAACTGGTCGCTGCGGTCGAGGAGGATGCGTTTGAGGTCGTCGGAGCCGTCGAGGGGGATGTTGCCGGGGAGTGTGCCGGTGGCGTCGATGGGCTTGCCGTTCTCGGTGTCGCGCCAGCGGCCGATGGCGTCGAAGTGCTCGAAGGAGAGGCCGATGGGGTCGAGGCGGTTGTGGCAGGAGGCGCAGCCGGCGCTTGCGGTGTGGATGGCGAGGCGCTCGCGGACGGTGGCGTTTTCTCCGGCGGCGTGCGCGGCCTGCTCGAGGGGTGGGATGTCGGCCGGCGGTGGCGGCGGCGGCGCGCCGAGGATCTGGTCGAGGACAAAGAGGCCGCGTTTGACGGGGCTGGTGCGGGTGGTGTTGCTGGTGAGGGTGAGGACAGCGCCCATGGTGAGGACGCCGCCGCGGGGCGAGCCCTGGGGGAGCGTGACGCGGCGGAAGTCTTCACCCTTGACGCCGGGGATGCCGTAGAAGTCTGCGAGGCGCTGGTTGACGAAGGTGGTGCGGCTGGCGACGAAGTCGAGGATGCCGCCCTCGCGGTCGGAGCGGAGGATGTCTCCGAGGAAGAGGGTGGCCTCGGTGACCATGTCGTCGCGGAGCTGGTCGGTGTAGTCGGGGAAGCGAGCGCGGTCGATGGCGATGGAGTCGAGGGCGCGGAGCTGGAGCCACTGCCCGGCGAAGTTTTCGACCAGCGCGCCGGAGCGCGGGTCGGCGAGCATGCGGCGCGTGTGCGCGGCGAGGCCGGCGTCGGTTGCGAGCGAGCCGTCGGCTGCGGCGTCGAGGAGCGGCTGGTCGGGCGGGGCGCTCCAGAGAAAGTAGGAGAGTCGGCTGGCGAGTTCGTAGCCGTCGAGTGTGTAACGGGAGTTTGGGCCCGCTGCGCCGGCGGCGGGCGCGGCGGCGGAGCGGAAGAGGAAGTTGGGCGAGACCAGTACGGCGGCGAGTGTGGTGCGGATGGCGGGCTCGAAGGCCTGGCCCGGCTTGCCGGTGCGCTGGGCGCGGAAGAGGCGCATGAGCGCGGCGGTTTGCGCGGTGGTGACGGGTCGGCGGTAGGCGCGGGTGGCAAAGTCGGTGAGGATGGCCTCGGCGCGGACGGCTTCGCCGGCGTTGCGCGGGAGCGCGGCGGCGGGCTGGAAGATGCGGGTCCACTGCTCGGGGCGCTCGGTGGTGGCTTCGTCGAGGGGTCCGGCGACGGAGATCGACTCGACGCCGAGGTTACGGTCGGCCTTGTCCTTGACGTAGTAGTCGTTGACGAAGTTGGCGGAGAGGGTGTGCGTGCCGCGGGTGAGTCGGGCGCGGAACTGGAAGTCCTGCGGTTTCTCGCGCGTGCCGGAGACGGTGAAGGTGGTGAGGTCTTGCTTGCCGTTGCGCAGGGCCATAAGCGCGTGTTCGTCGCCGGCTTTGGTCTCCCAGGCGCGGACGCGGATGAGGTAGTCGCCGGTGAGGGGGGCTTCGAAGCGCGCGGAGGCGGGGCCGTTTGAGTAGAGGAAGAAGCCGCCGCCGGGGAGGGGCTGGCCGCTCTTGCCTTCGAGCGGGCGGAGGGCGCGTGGATGGTCGCCGAGTTCGACGGCTGGGCCGAGCGCGGTGTCGATAGCGGTCTCGGCGGCGGCGAGGTATTGCTCGACGGCGAGGGGCGAGGTGGAGAGCACATCGGCGACGTTGTCGAAGCCGTAGCCGGTGTCGTCGCGCGGGAGCCGGGCGGCGAGGTCGATGGCCTTGGGGTCGATGCCCAGGAGGTCGCGGAGTGTGTTGCGGTATTCGGTGCGGTTGAGCCGGTGGATGGTGAACCAGCCGGGGTCAACGGGAGCGTCGGTGGGGGTGTAGGCGAGGGCGGCGTCGATCCACTGGGTGATGACGAGTCGCTCGTGGTCGGTGGGGATGGGGGCGGGCTTGCGGTTGGAATTGGGCTTCGGCTTGGGGGGCATGGCCGCGGTGGCGACCATTTCTTTGATCAGGCGCAGGTCGGGGTCACCGGCGAGTGCAACGCGGAGCGAGGTGAGCTGATCGACGTTGACGTCGCCCTTGGCGGCTTCTCCGCTGTGGCAGGAGAGGCAGTAGGTTGTCAGGAGGGGGGTGACGTCCTGGGTGAGTCGGCGGTCGAGCTCGGCGGCCAGTTCGTCGCGCGGGGGGCTTGAAACGGGTGCCTGGGGCTGATGGGAAGCGAAGGCGAGGAGGAAGAGGGGTGATGCCACGAGCGCGCAGGCGAGCGATCGCCGGGCGGGATGGTGGGGGCGGGTGGGCATCGCGTGCAATGAGTGTACAACAAAGTGTGGGCGTGCGCGGGCAATCTCGGGAGTTTGTAGCGCCGCTTTGGCACTAGGCTTGCGGCTATGGCGAGCAGGTTCAGGTCACCGAGGCGGGTGGTTGTGAAGGTGGGCAGCGCGGTGCTTGCGCGCGGCGGCGTGCTGAGCAGGGCGTGCGTGCGGAGGCTGGCACGGGACGTGAACGGGTGCCTGCGCGCTGACGCGAAGCGACGCGCCGTGCTGGTCTCGTCGGGGGCGATCGCGTCGGGGTTCCGCGCCCTGGGGCTGGATCGCCGGCCGATGTCGATCGCCGACAAGCAGGCGGCGGCGGCGGTTGGCCAGCCGCGGCTGATGGCCGAGTACGCGGCGGCGTTTGGGTCGCTGCGGCCGGCGCGGACGCTGGCGCAGGTGCTGCTGACGTCGGACGATCTTGAGGACCCGGAGCGTTTTCTCAACGCGCGTCACACGCTGGAGCGGCTGCTGGCGGCGGCGGTGGTGCCGATCATCAACGAGAACGATTCGGTCAGCTTTGAGGAGATCAAACTGGGGGATAACGACCGGTTGAGTGCGCTGATGGCGGGGCTGGTGGAGGCGGACCTGTTGATCATGCTCTCGAGCGTGCCGGGCGTGTGCCGCGCGGGGAAGGGCGGTGCGAAGTACGGCGCGGTTGTTCCGGTGATCCGCTCGCTGGATGAGGCGCTCGAGCACGTGTCGGCGGATGTGAGCGGCGAGGGGACGGGTGGGATGGCGAACAAGGTCGGCGCGGCGTGCCGCGCGGCGGCGCGGGGGATCGGCGTGGTGATCGCGGATGGGCGGATGGATGACGTGGTGCGCCGGGTGGTGGCGGGTGAGGAGGTGGGCACGTACTTCCCGCCGGTGGGCGCATCGGGTGGCGGCTCGGCGCGCGGGAGGGCGTCGTGAGCGCGGTCGCTGCATCGGCGCGCGGTGCGCGGGCGGCGTCGCGTGTGCTGGCGACACTGAGCACGTCGGTGAAGAACGGCGTGCTGCATGAACTGGCGGCGCGGATCGAGGCCGGCGCGGCGGGGGTGCTGGCGGCGAACGCGGCGGACCTGGCGACGGCGGGAGCAGCGGGGCTCTCTTCGGCGAAGCTCCAGCGGCTGGCGCTTTGCGCGGCGGATGTGGGGCAGTTGAGCGAGCGTTTGCGGGTGATCGCGGCCTTGCCTGATCCGGTGGGGGTGGTGACGCGCGACACGGTGGTGGCGACCGCCGGCGGCGGGTCGCTGCGGGTGCGGCGGGTGCGTGCACCGCTGGGGGTGGTGGCGATGATCTACGAGGCGCGCCCCGCGGTGACGATCGACGCGATGGCGCTGTGCTTCAAGGCGGGGAACGCGTGCATCCTCAAGGGTGGCAAGGAGGCGGACGCGACCAACCGTTCGCTGGCGGCGATCGCCGGCGCGGTGCTGGGAGAGCGGGGTGTGCCGGCGGCGGCGATGACGCAGATGACGGCCTCGTCGCGCGACGACCTGCGTGAGCTGCTGACGCTCAAGGACGACATCGACCTGGTGATCCCGCGGGGCGGGCGCGAGCTGATCGAGTTTGTATGCGGGCACTCGCTGATCCCGACGGTGCAGCACTTTCAGGGCGTTTGCCACGTCTACGTTGATCGCGCGGCCGATATGGAGCGGGCGGTGGAGGTGTGCGTGACGGCCAAGACGAGCGCGCCGGCGACGTGCAACGCGGTGGAGTGCGTCCTGGTTGACCGGGCGGTTGCGGCGGAGTTTGTGCCCGTGCTGGTGGCGGCGTTTGCGCGGGCGGGTGTGGAGGTGCGCGGGACCGAAGAAGTTGTTTCGCTGGCCGCCGGCGCGGGCGGCGGGCGGTTGAAGGCGGCGGTGGCGGAGGACTTCGGGCGTGAGTTTCTTGACTTGATCGTCGCGGTGAGCGTGGTGGACGGCGTGGAGGGGGCGGTTGCGCACATCGGAGCGTTTGGGTCAAACCACACCGAGGCGATCCTGACGCGCGACACCGGGCCCGGCGGCGCGGCCGATCGGTTCGTGAGCGCTGTGCAGAGTTCGTGCGTGCTGGTGAACGCGAGCACGCGGTTCAACGACGGGTTTCAGCTGGGGCTTGGGGCGGAGATCGGGATATCGACAAGCCGCGTGCACGCGTACGGGCCGATGGGGCTCGAGGAGCTCACGACGCAGCGGTGGGTTGTTGAGGGGAGCGGGCAGGTGCGTTGAGGCGCGGCTCAGGCCTTTGTGGCGGGGTCTTTGCCCTCTTCGATCAGGCGGATCTCGTCGAGCCGGCGTTCGTGGCGGCCGCCCTGGAAGGGGGTGGTGAGCCAGCGCTCGGTGATCGACTCGATGAGGCGCTGGCCCAGGAGGTCGGCGGAGAGGCAGAGGATGTTGGCGTTGTTGTGGGTGCGGCTGATCTCGGCGGTGAGTTCGTCGTGCACAACGGCGGCGCGGACGCCCTTGACCTTGTTCGCGGCGATGCACATGCCGATGCCGGTGCCGCAGATCAGCACGCCGCGGTCGATCTCGCCGGCGGCGACGGCCTTGCCGACGGAGAAGGCGGGGATGGGGTAGTCGCTGGCATCGCCGGCGAGGGCGGAGAAGTCATTGACCGCGTGGCCGAGGCCCTTGAGGCGGTCGATGAGCATGCGAGCGGTGTTCGCGCCGCGGTGGTCCGCACCGATGCCGATGTTCATTTGGCGAACTCCTTGAGGCGGGCGGTGACGAACTGTGCGATCCGGGCCGCGGTGTCATCATACTGGCGCTGGGTGCCGCCGATGGGGTCTGGCACATCGCCGCCGCCGGGGTCGAGCAGCTGCGCCGAGCGTGCGCCGAGGCGCTGGGCTTCGCGCAGGTGTGAGGCGGTCATGGCGTAGACCTCGTCGGCCCAGCGGATGGCGCCCGCGTCGAGGGGGCGGGCGCTGGCGGGGTGGGCGTCGATCCCCTGCCTGCGGAGCGCTTCGACGGCCTCGCGCGTGGTGGGCTCGCCGGGTGCGGCGGTGACGCCGGCGGAGGCGGTCTCGATGGGGATGGAGCCGGGCGCGCTCCGCTCGGCGAGGTGACGGGCGATCTGCTCGGCCATCGGGCTGCGGCAGGTGTTGCCGGTGCAGACGAAGAGGATGTGAAGGGTGAGGCGGTTGCGGATGGCGTCTGCGGACATGGCGCCGGTGCGCTCGACCTTGAAACCGCCAGACAGAGGGAGCCTCACGAGGGTCGAGGGGAGCCCGCTGCCGTCAGGCCCGGGGACCTGGGTGAAGGGGATGTCGGCGGCGGCGAGCCGTGCGCGTGCCTGTTCGATCGTCGTGCAAAGCGTGGGTGTATCGCCGATGTGCCGCGGGACGCCGCGCGCGAGGATCGGTCCGTTCCTTGAGATGAAGTCGATTGCGGCGGCGTGGTCGGGGACCCTGACCCAGAGCCAGTGACCGTCTACAGCTGCGGTGCCGAGCAGGCTTTGAAGAGAGGCGAGGGCGGCTTCGGGGAGTTCGATTGCGAGGGTGACCGGGCCGGGGAGAAGGCGCGCGATGGCGCGGCGTGCGAGTGGGGAGGAATTGGGAATGACGCGGAGGATTTCGGAGGTGTGTGCGGCGTGCCAGGTGAGACGTGTGGTGTCTTGATTGGAATTTGTTTGGTATTTTTCGCGATTGGGTGGCATCGCGAGGGATTGGAGGGCGCTCTTGAGCAGGCCGCTTGAAGCGGTTGAGGCATGCGCGGCGAGGCCGGGGACGGTCTCTGTTGGGAGGAGAAACAGGCCACTTTGGGGTGCGAAGCCACTCCCTGTTGGAGCAGGATTTGTCATACCCCCCTGTTTTTGGTGGTCTACGGGCATGCGGTGGGTCAGTTTGGCGTGGGTGCGGTATGCAAGTGGTCGGAAAGTGCGGGGAAACTGGGTAGATATGAAGGGTTGGCGGGGAGAAAAGGGTATGAAAAACAAACCATTTTGGTTGACACAAACGTGGCAGAGTGTATCTTGATGACGGAGTGTTGGGCATTTTGGCGGAGTCAGGCCCGCCAGAGTCCACCAAGCAAACTGTCCGTAGATCGGCTGTTCCGATTTGTGTGACTGCTTGGGGAGTGCGCTTTGTGCGACAAATGCACGGAGCGGAGATTGGGAGGATTGAACTGTGAAGACCAAGAACAGTGTTGCCCTTGCTGCGATCGTCGCCGGCTTCGCCGGTTCCGTCGCTTCGGCAGATGTTGTCCGTGACCTTGGTGGCGGCTGGCAGGTGATCATCGCCGATGCGATCGCCGATCAGATCGACATCGTGGCCGACGGCTTTGTGACGATCGACGGCGTCCGCACGCTGGTGATCGAGAAGTTTGCCGAGTTCCGCAGCTACGACCCCCAGACGGGCCTGTTCGGCGGCCTGCCGATCCAGTTCCGCCAGGTGGGGACCGACGCCAACACGGCGACGCGGATCATCATCACCGATGAGGCGCTGTACAACAACACCTCGCAGGCGTGGACCGGTTTCCGGATGCAGCTGATCGACGGTGGCCAGGTCGGTTTCGACCCGGTGGCCACGTTCGCCAGCGGCTTCTCGATCGGGCCGTTCACGACCACGACCTACAGCGCTGGCAACACCCAGGTTGACTTCGGTGGCGGCACCGTTGCCGCTGGCGGCATCTGGTACCCCGGGCTCGGCTCGGGCGGCCTGGTGATCAACGTGAACCTCGCCAGCGAGAACCCGGTTGTGTTCACCCTGAAAGAGACCCCCACCCCGACCCCCGGCGCTGCCGCGCTGATGGGCCTGGGCATGCTGGCCGGCTCGCGCCGCCGCCGGTAATTGACTGAAACTTCCGTCTCGACGGCGTGAAGACGCCGTCGGGGCCTTGCTAGTCGCGTCGTGGCCGTTGCTCCGGGAAGGGCATCGGTCACAAGTTCAGGAAGGTCCTTTGTAAACCGGTCGGCATGGAGGCGTGGTGGCGTTGCGCACACCGAGCTGTTGGATCAGCCGGCGGTGGCTCGCACCCGCGTCTTCAAGACGAAGGGGAGACGAATCATGCGTGGTCTGAATCTCAAGTGTATCGCGAGCGTGGGCGCAATCGCCCTTGTGTCTCTTGCCGGCACGGCCTCGGCCGATGTGATCCTGCCCCTGGGCATGGGGTGGGAGGCTGTGGTCACCGGTGCGAACGTTTCGCTGACGGTCAACCAGAGCACGGACGGCGCCCTCCATCTGACGAAGGAAGCGGTCTTCCGCGAGATCGACCCGTTCACGGGCGCGCCGATGCCCGTGACGATCACCTTCCGCCAGGTGCTGCCGGACAACATGACGGCGAGCCAGATCATCATCGACGACGAGATGATCATGAACCTGACGGGCCTGAACTGGGACGGCTACCGCCAGATCCTGGCGCTCTCGACCAACGTGTCGTTTGACGCGTCGTCGACGGGCATGAGCGTCGGCCCGGAGTTCACGACCAACACGCTGCTCAACGGCAACCGCGAGATGCTCAGCAACGGCGGGCCGGGCGTTGCGAACGGCGCGATGTGGATGCCGGGCGCCACGGGCGCGCTGGTGATCAACATCAACCTCGCCGGGCAGGACACGCCGGTGATCTTCACGCTGAAGGAACTGCCCACGGTTCCGACGCCGGGCGCTGTTGCCCTGGGCGCGGTTGGGCTGGCCGCGATGGGCCGCCGTCGCCGCTGACGCATGAACCTTGCGGCAGCGCGCCGTGTGTGTTTCGGGCGCGTCTGCTGAGACTGGTATTCGAGAGCGAGATTGCCTGACACGCGGGGCGGCCGAACGGCCGCCCCGTGTATTTTTTGTGCGGTGCCGGGGGGGCGTGTTCCGGCGGGGGTTAGAGAAGAGGGGCGGTGACGAGGGTAATTGCGTTGTTCGCGTCGTGTTGGGGCCCATAACGGGCTTTGGGGTTGCCACGCCGGCGGGTTTGGCGCATAGTGGTGTGGACAGGAGCGCTTGGCCGCTGGGGGGACGAGCAACCACGAACATGCGGGCCCGGGAAGGCCCGCGGAGTGTCGCGTCAACGCCCCGTCGAATGAGAGTTCGACGGGGTGAGTTGTTTTTGGGCGGGTTGGGTCGGCGCAACATCGCTGCGGGTATGTCGATGTACTCGCCTTTGAGCCGTGGTGGGAATCGCAACAATGAATGGCATTCGTGCGGATCGGTGGCATGCTGTGATGCGGAGGCTGTCGCGTGAGATTTGTCGTTGTCATTGCTGTGTTGCTGTGGACCCTTGCTGGGCCCGCGGTGGCGCAGAGCCAGCCGACGCCGGGGCTGCCGAGCCAGCCGTTCACGGCGGTGGCCCAGGCGCAGAACGGCGGGGCGGGGCCGCGGGTGACGTATCAGTACGGGATGGAGTTTGTGACGGTGCCGGGGGGGAACCAGGTCTATCCGGGCGGTCACCCTAACGATCCAACGGGTGCTGCATCGGCTGTCGGCCGCGGCGCGGTGGCGGAGGACTTCCGGATCGGACGCTACGAGGTGGGTCGTGCTTCGTGGAACGCGTTCTTCAACGCGGCGGAGCAGGTGCGGATCGCCACCGGGCAGCCGATTCCGTGGCTGAGCCTTCCGGGCGGGCTGAGCGGCGGCGGCCAGTACGGGCGCACGGGGAACATCTCTTGGCGCACCGCGGCGATCTACTGCAACTGGCTGCACAACGACCAGGCGCTGACGCGCGCGGCGTTCATGGGCGGGGCGTACGACGTGAGCACGTTCACCTTCGGCAACGGCGGGTTCAACGACCAGCTCACGCACTCGCCGGGGGCGAGGTTCTTCATCCCGTCGATGGACCAGTGGATGCGTGCGGGGTTCTTTGACCCCAACCACAACAGCCCGCAGTACGGTAACTGGTGGCAGTATGGACACGCCAGCGATAGTGCCGCGTTGCGTGGGCTGCCGCAGTGGGGCGCCGAGGCCAACTACGGATTCAGCACCCCGGACCTGGCGGAGTTCAGCGTGCCGCTGGGGGCGTACAGCGGGGTGCAGTCGCCTTGGGGACTTTTCGATGTGAGCGGGGCAAGCACGGAGTGGATTGAAGAGCCGTTCTATTTTTTGGGGGGTCCAGGGACGGCCTTGCCGACTGGCAGGCTTCACGCTGGGACATACCTTA
The DNA here is from genome assembly GCA_964403525.1 of uncultured Phycisphaeraceae bacterium. GTDB lineage: Bacteria > Planctomycetota > Phycisphaerae > Phycisphaerales > UBA1924 > JAJTGZ01. The sequence goes on from CAYOGE010000001.1 coordinate 188,388, forward strand.
CGGGCTCTCCATCAGACGTTTTCCTCGGCGTTGGCGGGATTGGTGGCCAGTCTGACCCATTGGACGACGCGTATTGGATGGGGTTTCGAGTGGCGGCTGTGGTTCCGACGCCCGCGCCAAGCCTGGCTGTGCTTTGTTGGATGTCCTTCGCGGCGCGGCGACGGCGGGCGCGTGTCGTTGGCAGTGCCCAGCCGCGCGCGGCCTGAGCCGTGCCGCTGCGGGCTCGGCTCGGAGAGGCTGAGGTGTGGTGGAGGCGGAGGCCCGCGAGTTGGATGAACGATCGGCGGTGGGTGAAGGGGGACGGCAGCGTGATCGTCGCGGGCGGGGTGCCACAGACTCCGGCTTTGCGGAGTCTGTGATCGGTGGCCAGCGTTCGCAGACTCCCCGCAGAGCCGCGGAGTCTGCGGCACCCGGCACGAGGTCAATGCCGAGTTGTTGACCGGGTCACTCGGGGAGATCGGTGTTGGGCGGTCCATCTGGCGGTTGATGTTTCTATCGCCAATCTCTTGCTGGTGGCAGCGCATCGACGCGCACGGTGAGGCTGGCACAGAGTTGCTTCCAGACCTCTTCTGGCGGCTGGGCGGCGTCGAGGATGGCGAAGCGGCGTGGGTCTGCCTTGGCCTGGTCGAGGTAGCCCTGGCGGACGCGCTGGTGGAAGGCAGCGCCCTTGGCTTCCATGCGGTCGAGCAGCGGCGAGAGGCGTTTGGCGGCGGCGGCCTGGTCGAGGTCGAAGAGGAGGATGAGATCGGGGAGGAGGCCTTGGGTGGCGACGCGCGCGGCGGCGGCGATGTCGGCGGAGGGGAGCCCGCCGGCGGCGCCCTGGTAGGCCAGTGTGCTGGAGACGAAGCGGTCGGCGAGGACCGCGTGCCCCTTCTTGAGGGCGGGGATGATGGTGGTTTCGACGAGCTCCGCGCGGCTGGCCATGTAGAGGAGCATCTCGGTGCGGACGCTCATGTGGCCGATCTCGCGCGTGAGGAGGGCGTCGCGGATCTTTTCGCCCACGGGCGTGCCGCCGGGCTCGCGCACGGTGGTGTGGGGGATCTTGGCGTCTTCGAGGGCCTTGGTGAGGCGCGTGAACTGCGTCGACTTGCCGGAGCCGTCGGCGCCCTCGAAGACGATGAAGCGGCCGGCGAGTTGGGGGAGGAAGGGGAGCATTGGAATGGGTCGGAGCGTACCGCGGATGAGATGGAGACGGCCGGGAGCAAATGTGCCGGATTTTCATCGGAACCGGCCGATACAAAGTACGGTATCTGTTTATACTACTCCAGCCTAGGAGGGCGTATGGCTGTCGGGTCGTCGATTGAATGGACTGAGGCGACGTGGAATCCGGTTGCGGGTTGCACTCCGGTGTCGCCCGGTTGCCTGAACTGCTACGCGGCGCGGATGGCTTTGCGGCTTGAGTGCATGGGTGAAGCCAGCGGCTGTACGAAGTACGTCGGCACGGCGAAGAAATCACGCAGCGGTCGCCCTGTGTTCACGGGCAGGGTCAACCTCGATCCTGACTCGCTCGACTTGCCGCGGAAGTGGCGCAAGCCCCGCCGCATCTTCGTGAACTCGATGAGCGACCTCTTCCACGAGGCGGTTCCAACAACGTTCATCCGCCAAGTGTTTGAGGTGATGCGCGAGTGCCCACAGCACGATTTCCAAGTGCTGACAAAGCGCCCTGAGCGAGCGCTTGAAGTGGCAGGGGAGTGGGATTGGCCGAAGAACGTGTGGATGGGGACGAGCGTTGAGAACGCGATGTACATTCATCGGATTCATGCGCTGCGCAGAATCCCCGCGAAGGTGCGGTTCCTCTCGTGTGAGCCGCTCCTAGGCCCGATGCCGAAGTTGCCTCTTGATGGGATTCACTGGGTGATTGCGGGCGGCGAGAGCGGGCCGGGTGCGCGACCGATGGAACCGAAATGGGTGGAGCAGATCAAGGATCGGTGTGTGGCTCTCGGTGTCGCGTTCTTCTTCAAGCAGTGGGGAGGCGTGCTTAAGAGCAAGACCGGCCGACGTCTAAAGGGGCGGACATGGGACGAAATGCCTCGAAGGGAGCGTACTGATGGGTCAACTTTCGTGGGAGGACGCCTGCGAGCGCGTGCAGTCTGACGACAGCCTTGCAGTCCGAGACGTCGGCGCATGGTCAGAAGACAAACTGTTCGTCTGGCACAAGTACATTCAAACAACAACGTGGGCGATGGTTGGCAAGCCGGCGTGGAAGAACGGGCTTGCCTATGTCGATCTGTTTGCTGGTCCAGGTGTTTGTCGTGTCAAGGGCACGACACGGAAACTGCCGGGTTCGCCGCTGATTGCTGCAATGGCGGCGAAGCCGTTTGCGCAGATCACGTTGGTGGAAGCCGACAGCACGTGCGCCGCTGCATGCAGGTCTCGACTTGGGGCAGTCGGATGTGATCGCGCAAAGGTCATTCAGGGCGACTGCAATGTCGTGATTGGACAGGTCGTCGCCAGCCTCCCGCCGGGGGCCCTCACACTTGCATTCATTGACCCTGAGGGGCTGGACACTGCTTGGGAGACGGTAGAACGACTGGCAAACGCAGGGCGTGTAGACCTACTGATCCTCTTCGCGGACGCGTACGACGCGATTCGGAATCTCGATCGATTTCTCTCAGGTGAAGATACCCGCCTCAGCCGAGTGATGGGTCCTAAGAGCAAGTGGCAGGATCGCGTCAAGTCGCTTCCAAACTGGGAAGCAAACACGCTCCGCGACTTCTTCTCCCGCGAGTACATCGACCTGTTGAAGAGTCAGTTGGGCTACAAAGCGTGCGACACAAAGATCGTGAAGGGGCCCTCAGGACCCATGTACCGATTGATCTACGCGTCGAAGCACGCACAGGGGCTCGATTTCTGGAACAAAGTAGATTTTAAGGATCGGCATGGTCAAGCCGGTCTCTTTGGGCCGTAACCGTTGTCGCAGATTGCTAAGCCACTGTGCGAGGCCCAAAGTCCACCTTCATCGCTCGCTTGGCGAGGTAGAGCGTCTCCTCCGCTACTGCGTTGGCCTTCTTTACGCCCTTGTGGATGACGTCCTGCACGACCGCGTCGCCGCCGTCGGGGGTGGCTTCGATCTTGGCGCGGCGTTCGCGGATCGGGGTGAGGAGGGTGTTGATGGCAGCGCCGAGTTCGGCCTTGACGTGGCCGTGCATGACGTCCTTGCCTGAGGCGTAGTCGGCGCGGATGGCCTCGGCGCGGTCTTTGGTGAGGAAGGCGTCGCAGTACTGGAGCAGGACGTGGCCCTGCGGAACGAGGTTGGTGGCGGGGTCGGGCTGGACGGTGATCTTGTTGAGTTTCTTCTGGACGGCTTTGTCGTCGTCGTAGAGGAAGATGGCGTTGCCGAGGGACTTGCTCATCTTGTTCACGCCGTCGGTGCCGGCGAGGCGGGCGACGCGGCCGATCTTGGCCTTGGGGACGGGGAAGACTCCGCCGCTGCGGTGGTGATCGTCGGGCAGGACGCGGTTGCCGACGCCGCAGTACTGCTGGTTGAACTTGGTGGCGACGTCGCGGCACATCTCGATGTGGGCTTCCTGGTCCTCGCCGACGGGGACGAGCTCGGGGCGGAATGCGAGGATGTCGGCGCACTGGCCGACGGCGTACATGGGGAAGCCGAAGGAGTAGGTGTCGCCGAGGCCCTTGGTCTCGATCTCGGTCTTGAGCGTGGGGTTGCGCATCACCTTGTTGAAGGGGAGGAGCATGGCGAAGAAGAAGGTGAGCTCGGCGATCGCGGGGACCTCGGACTGGAGCACGAAGGTGGAGCGGTCGGGGTCGAGGCCGACGGCGAGCCAGTCTTTGACGATGCCGATGGTGTTGGCGCGGATCTGGTCGGGCTTGTCGGCGAGGGTGGTGAATGCGTGGACGTTGGCGATGAGGAAGTAGCAGTCGTAGTCGTCCTGCAGGCGCAGGCGGTTCTCGAGGCTGCCGACGTAGTGGCCGAGGTGGAGGCCGGTGGACGTGGGGGTGTCGCCGGTGAGGATGCGGGGTTTGGCGGAGGGGGTGGGGGAGGGGGGCATTGAACGGGAGGGTACGGGGGAGAAGCCGTAGAATGTGTTTGATGTCGATGGACTTTTCGACCATCCCGGTGGATCGTGTGCGGGCGCTGTGTGAGCGGCGGGGTATCCGTCGGCTGGCGGTGTTCGGGTCTGCCTTGCGAGATGACTTCCGGCCAGAGAGCGACCTCGATCTTCTTGCGGAGTTTGCACCAGGGGTGCGGGTGGGGCTGGTGGGGTTTCAGGCGATCGAGAACGAGCTAACCGATTTGATCGGTCGCAAAGTTGATCTGAACACGCGTGGCTTCTTGAGCCCGGCGTTTGTTGAGCAGGTGGCTCGGGAAGCGTGGGATTTGTATGTCGCTGCGTGAAGACGATGTACGGCTTGGGCACATGCTCGCTCACGCCGTTGAGGCAGTTGAGATGGCGAAGGGTCTGCAACGTGCGGACCTTGACCGTGATCGGAAGTTGAACCTCGCGCTGGTGCGGCTGGTGGAGATCGTGGGTGAAGCGTCGGCGCGGGTGAGCGAATCGACGCGCGGCTCACACCCGGAGATCGATTGGCGTGCGGTGAGCGGCATGCGGAACAGGCTGATCCACGGGTACGACAAGGTGGACTTCGACATTCTGTGGGACACGGTGCAGATCGATCTGCCGGACTTGATTGTGAAGCTGCGGCGGATGGTGTGAGGGGAGGGGTTGCTTGAACACCGTGCTTACGCTGGCGACAGACTACAGCGAGTGGTACGTGATTCGCGCGTTCCCCGCGGCGGTGCTGCTGTTCTTGTGCTCGGTGGCCACGGCGTTGATCCTGGCGAAACAGAAGCCGAAGGGCGCCTGGCTCGCCGTGTGCTTAGTGGGCGTGTTCTATCCGGTTGTGCAGGTGTCCCTCGCGGGGATCGCGGGTGGGCCCGGTTGCCCATACTGGCGGCTGGCTCTGGGTCCGACGCTGATCACGGCTACGCTGCTGTGGGCAGCGTCGCGGTCGTGGATACCAGTCGCCGGATGCGCGGCGGGGGTGGTGGTTACAGCGTACCAGTCGGATGCGTGGTGGCGTGACAACGCAGAGTGGTGGATCTCGGTGCCTTGGAACGTCGCGGTGATGGTGGGGCTGGTTTGGTGGGCAGTGCTGGCGCGGCGGGCGATCAGGCCGGAGGGGCACTGTGTCACGTGCGGGTATGACCTGCGGGGGACGGTGGGGAGTGTGTGTCCGGAGTGCGGGGGTGGGGGAGCAGTCGGGGCTGAGAAACCCGCTCGCTGACGCTCGGGGCTCGTGGATGCAGGGGCAGGCTATCCTCGGCCCTATGTCACTCATCGTCACCGGCACCATCGGCATTGACTCTGTGTACACACCCGGCGGGCAGGCCGAGAAGGTGCTGGGGGGGTCGTGCATCTACTTCTGCGCGGCGGCCTCGTTCTATACGAAGGTGCGGATGGTGGCGGCGGTGGGGGGTGACTTCCCGAAGGCGTTCTGGAAGTTCTTCGACAAGTTCCCGGGGATTGACACCAAGGGGCTCGAGGTGCGCCCGGGGAGCAAGACGTTCGCGTGGGGCGGCAAGTATCACGAGAACATGAACAGCCGCGAGACGCTGTTCACTGAGCTTGGCGTGCTGATGGAGGCGGCGCCGGCGATGCCCGCGGCGTACAAGGACAGCGCGACGGTCTTCCTGGCCAACAGCCACCCGGGAGTGCAGATGGGGATGCTGTCGCAGCTGCCCAAGCGCAAGCTGGTGGTGGCCGACACAATGGACCTGTGGATCAACAACGCCAAGGTTGAGCTTGAGCGACTGCTGCGGACGATCGACGGCGTGGTGCTCAACTACGACGAGGCGGAGCTGCTGACGGGGAAGAAGAACCCGGTGACGGCTGCGCGGCACATGCTGAAGGACTACGGCGGCAAGAAGGGGTTGAAGTTCGTCGTGGTGAAGAAGGGCGAGCACGGCAGCCTGATCGTGCACAAGAGCGGCATCGCGGCCCTTCCGGCCTACCCGGCTGAGAAGGTGATCGACCCGACGGGCGCGGGGGACACGTTCGCCGGCGGCATGATGGGGTACCTGGCGGGGGCGGTCAAGAAGGGCGGAGCGAGGGCGGTGACGCTGCCGGTGCTGCTGAAGGCCGCGAGCCACGGGACGGTGGCGGCGAGCTTCAATATTGAGAGCTTCTCGCTCGACCGGTTGATGAAGCTGAAGAAGAGCGAGCTTGTGAAGCGGCACAAAGAGTTTGCCGCGATGACGCGGGTGTGACGGCGTGACGATCAGCGGAAGACCGCAGAGGCCGCGGCGTCGAGCTCGCGCTGGATGTCGGGGCGCGGGGCCTTGGCCTTGGACTGTTCGTAGAACGTGCGGGCGGCTTCGAGGCCGACGGTGCGTTTGAGCGCGCCGGCGGCGGTGATGGTGTCCCACGCGTAGCTGTAGGGGCGGACGGTCTTGCTCAGGAGCATCGCCTGGTCGGCGGTCATGGTGCTGCCGGCGAGTGGCCACAGCGCGTGCCAGATCTCGTCGGCGACGGCGAGGTCGCGCTGGTCGGGGAGGTCGATCTTCTGGGCGGCCTTGACGAGCGTTTCGACGTCGCCGGCGCGGTAGGCGGCGTGCACAGCGCGGAGGGCGGCGTGGATGTCGATCTTGCCCGGCTCATCGTTGAGCGCTGCGCGGGCGAGGCGGGCGGCGATGTCGTCGCGCCCGAGCATGGCGAGCGTGTCGAGGGCGTGGGCGTAGCGCCGGGCCTTGAGGTGGTCGGCGAGTTCGGCGGAGAGGTCGGTTGCGCCTTCGAGCGCGGGGGTTGCGCCCGTGCGCTTGAGCGCGGGGCCGATGGTCCAGTTGGCGTCGCCGATGATCGCGATGCGCCACGGGAGCGAAAAGGGGTTGGCGGGCCGGTCGGTCGGCTGGATGCGCCCGGCGGCGGCGATGGGCCAGCCGAGGGTGAGGCGCTGGGCGAACTGCGACTGCGGGACGAACGCCGAGAGGTAGGGCTCCTGCACGGAGCCGACGTAGCAGAACGTGCCGCGGTCGAGCCAGCGCCCGCCGACGGCCCACGGGTCGGCGCCGAGGGTGATGCTCCAGGAATGGACGAAGTGCGCGGCGGCTGGGCGAGCGAGCACTGGTGCATCCCCGGCGAGGCCCTTGCCGGGCATGAGCTGGAAGAAGTCGCTGTTGCCCATGGTGTTGACGAGGAAGAGGTCGTTCTCGAGCGAGCCGCCCTTGGGCTGAGGGCCGGCGGCTTTTGTCCAGCGGATTGCGGGCGCGAAGCCGCCGGCGGTCCAGTTTCGCCAGTCGTCGATCGACTGGGCGGGGCGGTCGAGGATGGCGGTCTGGATGCCGGCGGCTTGCAGCGACTGGAGCCCGTCGGCCGGGTTGTACTTGCCGAACTCGCCGCTGTGCTCGTAGCCGTTGAAGGCGACGGCCGAAGTGGTAGTAAGAAAGACCGCGGACATGGCGCGGTAGGCGGCCTGGGCGGCGGTGCCGGGGATCTGCGAGGCGAAGGCCCATCGCTGTGCGCGCAGGCCGCTGGTGTTACGCCCGATGATGTCGGTGAGGGCGAGGGCCTCGCCGGGTTTGGCGACGAGTTGGGCGACGGGGTTCGAAGGTGCATCGCTGTTGCCCGCGGTGACCTTGAAGGGCGTGTTGAAGCAGAGGGTGACGGTGTCGATCTGGTCGCCCAGCGCGCTGAAGGGGATCTTTCGATCGGTCAGCTGCGCGGTGATGGCGCTGGTGAGCGCATCGGCCGCAGCGAAAGTGATGGTGCCGCTCGCCGGTGCGGGCGGCGGAGCGAAGAGGAGGACCTGTCCGTAGGCGGAGGCAAGGGCGACCGCGGCGGTGCGGGACGGGTCGGCGGCGTCGGTGACGACTGCGCCGAGTGGGCCGGGTGACCCCTCACGGCGGGAGAGAGCGGCGAGGTAGGCGGTTTCATCGGCGGCGCCCCAGGAGGCGGCGAGCGCTTCGGTGAGGGCGGCGGCGGTGGTGGGCGCGGGGGGGGGGGAGGAGGTGCTTCGCCCTTGGCGGTGAAGCGAAGGGTGTTGGCGGGCTTGAACGCGCGCGCGAAGCGGGCAATGTCTTCGTGGCAGGGGAGGCTGCCATCATCGATCAGGATCGGGAAGAGGGTGCGGGCGCCGTTGTGATCGGGCGAAGGGGTGTGCCACAGCGCGATCGCGGCGAGGTAGGAGGGCTCATCGGGCACGATGACGAGGGTGGAGGCGGTGACGGTCTGGGCGCGGGCGGCGGCGATGCGCTGGCCGAGCGCGGCGGGGACATCGGGCGCTTGCGGCGATGGGGCCGCGGCGGGCGGCTGCGTGGAGAGGGCCAGGAGTGCGGTCAGGTGGAGGAGCATGTTGATGGATAGGGTCTTCGGCGGCGGGAGGGTCGGAGAGTCAGTGATTATCAGGCTTGTTGGCGGGAGTAAGGTGAGGGCGGTTTTTGAGGCTGTGGAGCGGTTCTAGCCGATTCTTGACCGCATCCGGCTTGCAAGACCGTTCGTATGGTGCAACATGTCAGGTATGAGTTCTTCACCGCGTCCCTCTCAACCGTCGTCTCCGCTGCCGCGGGGTGATTCGACGCCGAAGCAGCAGAACAAGCAGCCGTGGCTGTGGCACGTGGTGCTGCTGGATGATCAGGAGCACACCGACACGTACGTGATACGGATGATGCAGGAACTGTTCAACGTCGCGGGCGAGAAGGCGACGCAGGTCGCGGAGATGGTCGATGCGCACGGGCGGGCGGTGGTGTTCACAGCGCACAAGGAGCTTGCGGAGCTGAAGCGCGACCAGATCCTTGGGTACGGGCGCGACCCGCAGGTGAGCGGGTGCAAGGGGAGCATGAGCGCGGTGATCGAGCCGACGCAAGAGGACGACGGGCAGAAGTGAGGGGCGCGGGCGGGCGCACGGGCGCAGGGGTCGCTGATGGGCGGCTAGCCTACCGGCCCGATGTGAGCACCGCATGCCCCGACCGCTTGTGATCCAGACCGAGCACCTTGATGCCGCGCCGGCGGCCTGGCTTGCCGAGCGCTGCGAACTGGTCAAGATGGGGGCTGGCGAGCCGGGGTTTGGCGCGTTGCTTGCGCGTGCGGATGGGTTGGTCATCCGCACGTACACGACGGTGGATGCGGCGATGGTGGCGGCCGGCCCGCGGTTGAAAGTCGTGGGGCGCGCAGGGGTGGGGCTGGACAATGTCGACCTGGCGGCCTGCGCGCAGCGTGGCGTGGTGGTGTGCAACACGCCAGACGCCAACAGCAAGGCGGTGGTTGAGTATGTGCTGGCGCTGATGCTGGACGCGATGCGCCCGCGCGTCTCGCTGGCGGGGCCTGTGTCGGCAACGGAGTGGAAGCGCCTGCGGGCGGAGCATCAGGCGTCGCGGCAGTTGTGCGAGATGACGCTGGGGATCTGGGGCATGGGGCGGATCGGCACCCGTGTGGCGCGGGCCGCGGCGGGGCTGGGGATGAAGGTGGTGTACAACGACCTGCTGGAGATCCCCGCGGAGCGGCGGAGCGGCGCCGAGCCGGTGAGCGCGGCGGAGTTGTGCGCACGGGCCGATGTGCTGACGGTGCACGTGGACGGGCGGAAGAGCAACCGCGGGCTGGTGGGCGCGGCGGCGTTTGGAGGGATGAAGAGGGACGTGTTGCTGATCAACGCGGCGCGTGGGTTTGTTGTGGATTCGGTTGCGCTCGCGGCGTTCCTGCGGGCGAACGCGGGTGCGCAGGCGGCGCTGGATGTGCACGAGCCGGAGCCTTTTGGGGCGGAGTATCCGTTGCTGGGGTTGCCCAACGCGCGGCTGCTGCCGCACCTTGCCAGTTGCACGGCGACGGCGCAGGCGAATATGTCGTGGGTTGTGCGCGACGTGTGGCGCGTGCTGTCGGGCGAGACGCCCGAGTTTGCGGCGGCGCCGGAGCCGCAGTGACGGGTCAGCCCGTGCTGGCCATGGTGCAGCGGATGAACGCGCGTGAGCGCAGGGTGACCGACTGGCCCTCGCGGGTCATGGTGAACTGGATGGAGACGCGGCGGATCGTCGCGCTCTGGGTGGAGTTGAGGCTCGCGACGCCCAGGGCCGTGAAGATGTTGGCGTTGGACTGGTCGAAGGGCGTGGCGGTGAAGGCGGTGACCTGCCCGAGCAGCACGGGTGTTGCGGTGGTGGTGTCGCCGGCGGCGACGTCGCGGAGGACGATGGTCTGCGCGTTGGCGTCGTAGGTGACGGTGCTGAGGTCGTCGAAGGTGAACGTGGTCGCGGTGAAGCTGGCGATGGAAGGAACGGTGGGGTTTGAGGCCGCACGCGCGGGGGTGGACTGGATCTTGCGGATGAGGCGGTCCATCGCGGCGGAGGCCTCGGCGTAGAGGGCGCTGCGGGTAGAGACCTGCGAGTTGGCGGCGGCAGCGCGCTGCATGGTCATCGCGCCAACGGCGCCGATGACGGCGACGACGATCATCACGGCGATAAGCTCGACGAGGGTGAAGGCCTTCGTTGGGGCTTTGCGGGATGGTCGGCGGTGCGTGCGGGTCATTGGTCGTAGTCGGTGAGCACGGTGGCGATGGCGATCGACTTGGTCCCCTCGCGTGCATCGCGGTAGGTGACGGTGACGGTGACGGTGCGGTAGCCGTTGCCGGGAGAGGCCAGGTCTGAGCCTGTTTCGGTGATCGTGGTTGTTCGCGCGAAGGCGACGAAGCCGTTGACGGTCGCTTCGGCGGGGTAGTTTGCGGTGGCGATGTACGACCAGCCGCGGGTGGCGCTGTGCCGGTCGGCGACGACGTCCTCGAGCTTCTCGCAGACGAGCCAGCGGGCGATGATCTGCTGCTGGTTGGAGGCGCGGCGGACCGTGGCGTCACGAACGGCGATGAGCAGCGCGGGGGCGGCGAGACCGATCACGACGATCGTGGCGACGACCTCCATCAGCGTCAGGCCGCGGCGGGCGTTTCGGGTTGATCGCGCAGGGCGGGACAGGGTCGGTCTCCGGTGATCGGACGTAGCGTCACTATCGGCCGGAGCGGGGCGCGGGTGAAGGGTGGCGGCGGGAACGGACGGTGGGTGTGGTTGTGCGTTGGCCTGTGGTGTCCCTGTGCTTCCGCACAGGGCTCGTGGGTTGACGGCGCAGACTCCTCCGGGCAGGAGTCTGCGGCACCCTGGGGTGGTTATCGGGCGATTGCGCCGGGGATGGGATGGGCGGCCCGTGGCTGCTCGGCGTTGTAGTCCTGGCCGAGCAGCGCGGCGATGGTGGCGGCGATCTGCGACTGGGTGAGCGGGGGGGCGCTCGTCACCTCGCCGCGGGGCGGGGTATCTGGGCCGATGATCATGATCCAGATCTGTTCTGCCCCGACGACCTTGGCGTTGTGATCGCTCCACTGCTTGAGCTGGCCACCCTTGCCCTCGTAGCCGGGGGCGTTGTCGCCGCCGCGGCCGTGGTCGCAGGTGAAGATGATGGTGGTAGCGTCTTTGTATCCGGGCGTGGCCTGGCACCAGTCCCAGAGTTCCTTGACGTAGGCGTCGGCGCGGTGGGCGGCGTCGAGGTAGTCGCCGTAGCGGTTCTCGTGGGCCCACTCGTCGGTCTCACCGAGGCCGATGAACGCGACGCGCGGCTGGTTGAGCTTGATCCACTCAAAGGCGGGGCGGAAGAGGAGCGCGTCGAACGTTGAGCCGGACCAGCGGCGGGGGACTTGCGTGCGGAGCGCGTTGACAGTGGAGATCGCTTCGTTGGTGGAACCGAAGGTGATCGGGTGGAGCCCGTCGTCAACGGGGAAGCCGCAGCGCTGCGTGTTGAAGATCCAGGGGAAGAGGTCCCAGGCGCCGAAGGCGGCGACTTTGCCATCAAACGCGGGCTTGTTGTGGAGCCACTCGAAGACGGTGGGGTGCGGGTTCCAGAGACGCTTGTTGTCTTTGATGCCGTCTTGTGTGAAGCCGCAGAAGACTTCTGAGTATCCGGGGTAGGAGACGCTGTGCCCGTTGGTGACGGTGACGGAGTCGTGCTTGAAGAGATTGCCGTGGATCTGGCCGCCGGTTGTCGAGTCTGCGATGACCGACCAGCAGAAGGGCATGAGGGCCTGTCGGCGCTCGTCGGGCGTGCCGCGCATGTAGCGCTCGCGCATGGCCTTGTCGTCGGTGACGCCGTAGTCCTTGTGGATGAGGCGTTCATCGGCGCCGGTGAAGACCTCCTGCCAGCGGAGGCCGTCGGACATGACGAGGAAGACGTTTTTGGTTTTGGTGCCGAGGACGACTGGTGTTGGCGTGATGACTGGGGGCGGGGCGGGGGGTTGCAGGAGAGCGGCTGCGATAAGGAGCGTGGCAATGGGCATGAAGCAGCGTACCACAGGTTGCAGGACAGTGCAATTGCTACTGAGACTCACTGCTAGGTAGGCGTAGTCGAGGCGCGATAAACCATCTCCATCGGTAGGCCGCACTCATCGAATTGTGGCGTCTTTGGCAGTGATCTGAGTTTGTCACTTGGAGCAGCCGCGGTGACGACTGCGACGAGCGCATCGATAGCATCGTCAAGACTCAAAACCGAACGCGGCCAGTGCGCGAGTGTGCTCCTGACCTGCTCGCCGGCGTCAGGTATGAACGGTTCGAGTAGTGAGAGACGGGCTTCGGCACCCTCCGGTTTCTTCTTGTTGGCCAGCATGGGCTTACCGCCAAGGCCCCAGAAACAGATTTCGGGGTGACATTCGCGGACAGTCGCACGGGCTGCTGGGTTGGCGCGTAAGAACTCATCGGTCTCGCGGATACGAGGGACGATCGCCCAGGCTTGTTTCGAGAGGCCGTGACCGCCAACTTCGCGGCTTACACGGTTTGCTTCCGCCCAGTCGGTGGCGGTGATTGCGGGGCGTATGGGAGCAAAGAACACACGAGAGTTGTTGCGAGAGAGGATGTGCTTGGCCTCGATGTCACATCGGCGTCTGTCGCTGTTTAGGCCGATCGGTACGTCGATGAGTATGCGTCGTGCAGACTTGCACGCGTCGAACAAGGAAGTGAGATCATCAAACAGAGCAGCGGTGCATTTGAGCTGTTCGTCTGCGAGGTAGGCGATCCAGCGGCCGCCTTTGCAGCCGTCAGCTCCTACATAGGCGATAGTTTGCTCCGAGCTAGGCATCACGCTCCGTTCGCAGAGTCATCGACAGCGGAGTTTGGAGGATACTGCACTTCTCACTTGTCATTTGATCGAAGAAACCCCACCCCTGGCCCCTCCCCTCCGGGGAGGGGAGGGGAGGGGAGGGGAGTATGAAAACGCCCCAGTCCTTTCGGACCGGGGCGTTCATGAGTATGCCTTGTGGTCTGTGCGCAGGCGGTTTACGCCTTGACGGTCTGGCGCTTGGCGATCTTCACCTTGGTGCCGAAGGTGGGAGCGCCGACGGTTTTGCCGTACATGTCGGCGAACTTGAACCCCTTGCGGGCCTTCCACGCCTTGCGGTGATAGGCGTCGCTGGCCAGGAGCGGGAAGAGGGCGCTGAGCTCGCCGAAGACCATCTGCTCGTGCACGACATCGACCTTGCCCCAGGAGCAGGCCTCTCGGAGGGTGCTGCCCGAGAGCGCGCCGTCGCGGCTGTCGGCGACGGTCATCTGGATGGCGTACTTGTGCATGCCGATGTCGCCGCGGGCCTTGCCGCCCTTGCGCTCGTTGAGGAGCTCAGCGGCCACGACGATGTCCTGCGCGAAGTTCTTGGGCACACCGCCGCCGAGCATGAGCAGGCCGGTGTCCTTGCAGGCGAGCTTGATGTCGGTGAGTTCGCGGAAGTCCTTGCCTGAGTCGATGGCGACCTGGCCGCGGCCCTGCTCGATGGCCTCGGTCTGCTGCAGCACGACGCCGAAGCCGGCGGAGCAGTCGCTGAAGGCGGGGACGAAAATGGGGACGCGCTTCTGGTAGCAGGTCTTGACGATGCTCTTGTTCTTGGCGTACTTGGGGTTGTTGGCGAGGTACGCGCCCATGGCGTCGATGAACTCGCGGCTGCTATACGCGCCGGGGGCGAAGGCGTTGAAGATCTCGTAGGTGGCGTGGTCGCAGGCGCGGAGGTCGTCCTCGTTGATGTAGGTGTCGTAGATGCGGTCGATCATCAGGTTCCGCAGGGTCATGTCGTCAACGGGCGGGGCCTCGGGCGAGCCGGGGGCGATGTAGTGCTTGAAGCCGAGCCCTTCGAAGAAGTCCTGGTCGACGATGTTGGCGCCGGTGCTCACGATCGCATCGACCATGTTGTTCTCGACCATCGTGATCAGCGCATCCTTCAGGCCGGCGCTGATGAGCGAGCCGGCGAGGGTGACGACGACGGCGCACTCTTTGTCCTTGAGCATCATCGAGTAGATGTCGGCGGCGTTGGCCAGCGTGCGGCTGGTGTAGGCCATGTCGCGGTAGCTGTCGATCACCGGGCGTGCGTCGAAGGCGGTGACGTCGATGTGCTCGATGGGGCGGGAGAGCAGTTCTTTCTTGGTCCACTTCGTCGTTGCCATTGGGGGTCTCCAACGTGCCGAGTGGCGACGGCTTGTTACAAGCCGTTGCCGTCTGGCGGTTTCTCTGGCCAAGCCCCCCTGGCCGGATCGTGTGGTTTTGGTGCGCCGGGGGTGGCGGCGCGGGAGAAGTATACGGCGGATTCTGGCGGCGCGATGCAGTTCCCGGCGATCCGCGGGGTTTGTGGTATGCTCGGTGACGGCTGGCGAACCCCGGGAGGCACTTTGCGCGAGATTGGCTATTTGATGCTGCTGGTGGGTGCGATCTCGACGGCTTTCAAGCTGTTGAAGGTGGGGATGGTGCACCTGCTGCTTGTGTGGGTCGACAACTGGGGCCCGGGCGTCGGCTGGGCGATCCGCATCGGCGTGATGGCCGCGGGCGCGTTGCTGGTCGCGTTGAGCTACCGCAGAAAGAAGGCGGTTCCGGGCGGAACTCCGCAACCTCCGCCGCCCGGGCGCATCTAAGGGGGGAGCCGGCGTGTAGTCGGCGGCACGGAGGCGCGCCGATGAGCACGGGCCAGATTCTTCATCGTGGTTTCACGCTCATCGAGCTGCTGGTGGTGATCGCGGTGATCGCGCTGCTGGTGGGCATTCTGCTGCCGGCGCTGGCGGGTGCGCGCGAGGCGGCGCGGACGACCAAGTGCCTCTCTAACTGCCGCTCGGTGCAGATCGCGCTGACGACCTACGCCACCGATGCGCGCGACAGGTTCCCGCACTGGTCGGCGTGGCAGACGCTCGACGGTGACGGCAGCAGCAACGAGGACACGCCGGGCAAGGGGTGGGCCGAACTGGTGCAGCCGAACCTGGAGACGTGGGAGGTGATGGAGTGCCCCTCGCGGCGGATGGCGAGCATCAAGGTTGCCTACTTCCTGCAGAGCAAGTATGTCGGCAGCCTCACGCAGTATCGGTTCTATCAGTCGCTGTCGTGGCCGCAGGTGCACATCACCGACAAGTTCGTGCTGACCGGTGACGCGACGAACCCGTACCTGTTTGCTGCACCCTACGGCGGGCCGCACCAGGTGCCGAACGTGGACCCCGACGACGCCCGCGAGCCGGCGACGCTTTACGCGGGTGAGAAGGGGCGCGAGCCGCACAAGGCGGGGAGCGCGATCGGGTTCCTCGACGGGCACACGGCGACGTTCAGGGCGTACGAGCGCTCGGCGATGACCTGGCACGGGAGCGAGATGAAGAGCTGGGATGAGGTGGAGTGAGGTGCGCCGCCGCCGCCGCCGGATCGCGAGGGCCTTTCCTCAGAAAATCGACAAAAAGTCTAAACAGGGGTTGACTTCCGGCCGTATATAGACAAAATGTCTATGTGCGGGTCATCAGCCTCAAGCTGCTGCGGGCGTTCTGGGACGGTCACCCCGACGCGGAAAAGCCGTTGCGGCAGTGGTACCGCACCGTTGAGAGTGCTGAGTGGCGGAGCATCCGCGACGCACGGGCGACGTACCCGCACGCGGACGCGGTCGGAAGCGGGGAGGGGGTGCTCACCGTGTTCAACATCTGCGGGAACAAGTACAGGCTTGTTGCCCGGATCCGCTACGACCATCAGTTGGTGAACGTGCGGTGCGTGCTGACGCACGCCGAGTACGACAAGGGTGATTGGAAGGAGGATTAGCCGTATGCCCACGATCAAGCGCCGAACCACGACCAAGCTGCCCGCCCGCTTCGATGAACTGGTGGCGGTGATGTCGCCGCGGGCGATCGTTGACGACGCCCACCACCAGGAGGTCGTCGAGATGATCGACCGCCTTATGGCGTCGGGCAGGCTCACGGCGGGGCAGGCGAGCTATATGGAGACCCTCGTGCAGCTTGTTCGGTCGTACGAGGCGACGCACCACGCGCTCGAGAGCGAAGAGGGCGCCGGCCTTGAGACGCTCCGGCACCTGGTGGCCGAGAACGGCATGAACGCCAGCCAGCTCGCCCGCATGCTGGGGATGCACGCGAGCATGGGCTCAAAGATCCTCAAGGGTGAGCGGTCGTTGACCGTCGATCACATCAAGAAGCTGTCGCGGCGGTTCAAGGTCGGTTACGCGGCCTTCATCGCGTAATCGCGATTCCCGTTGCGGGCTACAGCTTCTCCTCCACCAACCCCTCCTGATACGCCCGCACCAAGTCGTAGAGGTCTTCGATGGTGCGGCGGGTTTCTTCGCCCTCCATGGTGTCGGCGACGGTGCGGATGCGCGGGTAGGTCTTGATGGTCTGGATCGCGGGCACGATGTCGGCGCCGGTGTCGATCGCGGCCTCGACGCCGGGGAACGGTGCGTGCTCGGCGAGGTCGACGCGGTCGGGACGGATGACGAGGGTGTAGCCGCGGTCGCCGTAGGCGGCGGAGAACGCGCCGTCGATGGTCACGGCGTTGCCGCCGCGCTTGACGGGCTGCTCACCTTTCTCGATCTTGACGGGCACGTGCCCGTTGACGATCAGCACACCGCCCCAGCCGCCCTCGTCGGTCACGCCGAAGAGGGCGCCGATCTTCTTGACGAAGGCGGCGTCGTGCATGAGCTCGAAGTAGGGGTTCTTGTGCTCTTTGTGGGTCGCCTTGTCGGCGATGAAGTGCGTCTCGAAGGTGGAGAGCTTGTCCTTGCCAAAGAGGGGCGAGCCGGGACCGCCCCAGAGGTAATAGAGCCAGTCGGCGTCGGGGTTGGGGTTGGCGGCGGAGATCGCACCCTTTCGGAAGGCCCGGCGCGTGACCGACTGGAGCGCATCCATCAGCTCGCGCCCGGCGACGGTGCGGCCCTCAACATCGATCGCCTGCGGCTCGCCCGCTGCATCAACGGGGACGCAGGCGTGGTAGATGAGCACATCGTCGCGGCGGGTCCACATGCCCCCCTTGCGCACCAGCCAGTGCATGTGCTCGCGGAGCTTCTGGCTGGAGATGAACGACCGCCGGATGCGGTCCATGCACTCTGCTTCGTCTTTGCTGTAGGCGTACGGGTCGGCGGGGTCGATGGTCGGCAGGTGCTTATCGACCAGCGGGTGGGCCACGCCGTCGATGGTGACCGTGCCGGCCTTGAGGTCGATGCGGTGGAGCAGGCGGCGGTGCTCGAGGTTCCACCCCGGGCGATCGGCGAAGAGGCGTCCCTCGGCCTTGAACTGCATGATGGCGATCGCCTTCTGCATGCGTGCGACGGTGAGGGCGTCGCGCTGGCCGTCGCCCTTGGCCTTCCATTGCTCGGCGGGGTCGTCGCCGTAGCAGGTGCGGACGAGCTTCTCCAGGGGCGTGGTGAGGATGCCGTAGCCCTCTTCGAGCTGGGCCGCGCGCCGGTAGCGGGCGGAGAATCGCAGCACGGTGAGGATGCAGGCGTCGTGCCCGAGTGCAGCGCCCATCCAGATGGCGTCGTGGTTGCCCCAGAGCACGGAGCAGTTGGGCTGGGCCATGAGGGTGTCGATCACCTTGTCGATGCGCGGGCCGCGGTCGCCCATGTCACCGGCGACGATCAGCTCGGCGCAGGCGAGCGAGCGGATGAGCCGGCTGGCGGCGCGGATGGCGCCGAAGTCCCGGTTGTGCCCGCGCGCGGCGAAGGCGGCGAGCATGGCGCGGCAGTAGTCGGGGCGCGCGGCCGAGAGCATCTCGACCAGCAGCTCGCGGAACTCGGGCTCGACCAGGCCGGTGACGTGGTTGCGCCGGTAGTTGCGGCGGAGTGCGCGGATGATCTCGCACTGGAGCGAGAGGGTGTCGAAGACCCAGCGGGTGCGGGCCTCGGGGCCCGAGGCGACGACCTGGGGCGTGAGGCGCTGCAGGGCCTCGCGCGGGTAATAGAGCGTTGCGAGGAAGCGCTCGCGCTCGGTGGGGGTCAGCCGGTCTTTGAGGACGGACTCAACCAGCGGGCGGAGCGCGCCGGAGGCGTTGTGGATGACGTGGCGGAGCTTGACATCCTCACCGTGGACGTCGGAGATGACGTGGATGGTGGGGGCGTTGAGGGTGAGCGTGGCGGCGAGCCCGGCGGTCTCGCGCAGGGCGTCGAAGCGGTTGGGGTAGGAGGCGGAGAGGGCCGTGAGGTAGCGGAGGCGGTCGGGGGTGAGGGGGGCGGGAGGGGTGGGCGCGGCTGGGGGCATGGGCGGAGGGTACCAACCCCGGGCCCGTGGCGCGATCACTCCTCCAGGTACGTGTACCCCTCAAGCCCGTCGTCGTAGAACTTCAGCAACGCCTTGCCCTCGGGGAGCGTGATGCGTCCCTGCTTGCAGGCGGCCTCGACATCCATGCGCATGGCGCGCTTCATGTCGGCGATGTCGTACTGCACGTACTGGAGCACCTCTTCGACGGTGTCGCCCTCGATGACCTCTTCGATGTGCCACTGGCCGGCTTCGTCGAGGGCGATGTGCACGGCGTGGGTGTCGCCCAGGAGGTTGTGCAGGTCGCCCAGGATCTCCTGGTACGCGCCGAGCAGGAAGACGCCGAGGTAGTATGGCTCAACGCCCGCGCAGTCGCCGGGGAGCTCGCGGACCTCGTGGAGCTCGAGCGTGCGTTTGTCGACGCGCTTATCGACGAAGTTGTCGATCTTGCCGTCGCTGTCGCAGGTGATGTCGCAGAGGATGCCCGTGCGCGTCGGCTGCTCGTTGAGCCGGTGGATGGGGCAGATGGGGAAGAGCTGGTCGATGGCCCAGGAGTCGGGCATCGACTGGAAGATCGAGAAGTTGCAGAAGTAGTTATCGCTGAGCGACTCGGGGAGCGTTTCAAGCTCGGCGGGGAGCTCGCCCTTCTTGGCGGACTTCTCGATCAGCTTGTGCCCGATGGCCCAGAAGAGCCGCTCGGCCGCGGCCCGCATGGGCAGGCTCATGTACCCGAGCGAGAAGAGGCTCATGGCCTCGTCGCGGGCCTGGGTGGCGTCGTGGTAGGCCTCAACGATGTTGCGGTCGGTGAGGTTCTTGTAGGTGTCGAGCAGGTCGAGCACGGGCTGGGGGACCTCGCCGGCGGTCTCGGCGGCCATGTCCGACTCGATGCGGACGATGTCGGGGTTTGGGTCGAAGCGGCTGGTGCCGACGACGTCGATGACGAGGATGGATGAGTAGGCGACCATGGCGCGCCCGCTCTCGGTGAGGATCATCGGGTGCTTAACCTTGGCGTCGTCGCAGACGCTCTTGATGCGGTAGACCACGTCGGCGGCGTACTCGGCGACGGTGTAGTTGATCGACGAGTGCCAGGCGCTCTGGCTGCCGTCGTAGTCGACGCCCATGCCGCCGCCGATGTCGAGCATCGTGAGGCCCGCGCCCATCTTCACCAGCTCGCAGTAGACGTGGGTGAGCTCGTTGACGGCGTTCTTGAGGACGCGGATGTCGTAGAGCTGGCTGCCCACGTGGCAGTGGAGCAGGTTCAGGCAGTCGAGCATGTCGTGCTTTTTGAGGTACTCGACGGCCTTGATCACCTCGCTGACGAAGAGGCCGAACTTGCTGCGCACGCCCGCGCTGCTCTCCCAGCGCCCCGCGCCCTTGCTGCTGAGCTTGACGCGGATGCCGATCCTGGGGCGGACGCCGTAGGCCTTGGCGTGCTTGACGATCAGCTCAAGCTCGGTGAACTTCTCAACGACGGGGATGATGTTGCGCCCCAGCTTGGTGGCGAGGATCACCGTCTCGATGAACTCGCTGTCCTTGAAGCCGTTGCAGATGATCGGCATGCCGTTGACGCCCGGCCCGCCCGCGGTTGCGCTGAGCCCGAGCACGGCGATGAGCTCGGGCTTGCTGCCGGCCTCGAGCCCGAAGTTGAGGTTGACGGCGAGGCTGGCCATCTGCTCGCAGACGTGGCGCTGCTGGTTGACCTTGATCGGGTAGACGCACGAGTAGCCGCCGCCGTACTGCTGCTCGGCCATGGTGTCGTCGAAGGCCTTGCGGATCTCCTTGAGCCGGTAGGCGAGGATGTCGTTGAAGCGGAGCAGCACCGGCGTGTGGATGCCGCGCTGGCGCAGGCCCTGCACCACCTCGAAGAGGTCGACGTTGTGCTCGGCGCGCTTGGTGGGGCGCACGGCGAGGTTGCCGTACTGGTTGACGGCGACGTACCCCTTGCCCCAGTCGTTGACGCCGTAGAGCTTCGCCGACTCGTCTGCGGTCCAGCGTCCGTGGAGGAACTCGTTCTTTGGGATGTTGATCGTGGCCATGTGAGGACAAGCGCTCGCGTTCAAGGCGGAAGAACCGAACCCTGCGCCGGCGTAAGGCCAAAGGCCCAGGGCGTGGATCAAAGGGAGTCACGCCCCGGGCCTTCACCCTCGGTGACGGCAGCAAAGTGTAGTGGGTTGCGCACGGCGTGCAAGGGTGAAGCCGGCAGAAACTGGTCCGGCCCGCCGCCGCCGGAGCGGAGCGCGTGCAACACTTGCCGCATGATCCACCTGGGTGTGAACATCGACCACGTCGCCACCTTGCGCCAGGCACGCCGCGGGCACGAGCCCGACGCCCTCCAGGCCGCCCACGAGGCCGTTCTGGGCGGCGCAACGATCATCACCGTTCACCTGCGCGAGGACCGGCGGCACATCACCGACGGCGATGTTGAGCGGCTGGCGGCCACCCTTGGCGGCGGCGTGCGGCTGAACCTGGAGATGGCCGCTACCGACGAGATGGTGAAGATCGCGTTGCGGCTGCGCAAGGCCCACGGCGCACCGCAGATGGTCACGCTTGTGCCCGAGAAGCGGCAGGAACTCACCACCGAGGGGGGGCTGAACGTTGCCGGTGCAGAGAAGCGGATGAAGACCGTCGTGGCGCGGCTGAAAGGGGGCGGCGGGGGGAAGGGGGCGGGCGGAATGACCGTCAGCGCCTTCATCGAGGCGTCGGACCGGCAGGTCGCCGCGGCGGCCCGGGCGGGGTTTGACGCCTGCGAGTTTCACACCGGGCCGTACGCCCACGCGTTCGCCGCGTCGGGCGGTGACTTTGGCCTGGGGTCCGTCGGCGCGGAGCTCGACCGCGTCGCGCACGCCGGGGCCGCGGCTTGGGAGTTGGGGATGCGGTTTCACGCCGGGCACGCGTTGAACTACCAGAACGTGCGGCCGGTGGCCGCCCTGGACGGGGTGGCGGAGCTGCACATCGGGCACTCGATCGTGAGCCGCGCGGTCTTCACGGGTCTGCGGTCGGCGGTGGCGGAGATGCTGCGGCTGATGGAGCTCTCCCAGTGAGCGACCAGCGGCTTGCCCACTTCAAGACGATGCTCGCGTACGAGCGGCACGCGACGGAAGCGGTTGTGAAGAGCCTGCTCTCTGTGCCGGCGTCGCGCCGCGCTGAGCCGGGGTACCTCAAGGCGTTGTCGATCTTCGGGCACATCCAGCAGGCCACCTACCTCTGGCTGGTGCGCATGGGGCAGCTCCAGGCGCGGCGGTTTGAGATGTTCCCGGCGTGGAGCCCCGAGCAATCGGAGGCGGATGCGGCGGCGAGCCACGCGGCGATGGAGCGCTTTCTGGCAGGGCTCGACGAGCGGGGGCTCGAGCGGGCGGTGGCTTACAGCAGTCTGGACGGCACCCCGTACCGGAGCACCGTTGGCGAGATCCTCACGCACGTGTTCAACCATGCGACCTATCACCGCGGGCAGATCGCCCTGCTGGTTGCCGGGGCGGGCGGAGAGCGTGCAAGGACCGACTTCATCGCGTTCTCGCGGGTGAAGGTCGGTTAAGGTGGTGATGGTGTGCAGCGCGTCGACCGGGTGAGGGGGATCAGTTCCCTGCGGCCTGCATCACGTCGTCGTACGCGCCCATGATGTCGATGCCCGTGCCGGTTGTGTATGGCACAGAGGTGATGCCACCGCTGGGTGTGCCGAACGACTTTGTGGCGTTGTCGTAGCGCCCCATGAAGAAGCCGTCAGCGCCGGCGGACTGGAAGACGATCGAGCCCTTGGCCGCGGCGGGCTTGGAAGGGTCGTTCTGCTGGGGGAATGCGGGGTTTCCCAGCAGCGCGGCCATGGTGGCAACGCGCCCGGTGGCGAAGCTGCCGCCGAGCATGCTGGTGTTGTTCTGGTCGCGCTGGTCGCGCCCGATGCGTGTAGAGGTGAGCACGCCGGCGTTGGAGGCCCAGTAGAACTTGGCGAGCGTCGAGGAGTTGTCGGCGGCGAACTCGGTAGACGGGCGCTCGTCGGCGACCCATGCGAGGATGGGGTTGCCGAAGGCGTCGACGATCTGGGGCATGAGCTGGTTGTTGGCCGAACCGACCAGGCCACTGTCGGCGACGAGCGAGCCCTTGTCGGGCGCGAAGTAAGCGTTGCTGGCACCCGATGCGCCGATCTTTGTAAGGTCGATCCGCACGGGGGTGCTGCCGCCGGGTCCGACGTCGAAGACGACGCCCGCCGAGGGCGGTGCCTGCGTGATGCCGCCGGCGAGGTCCAGGAGCAGGTTCTGCATGCCCGTGAAGCCGCCTGTCGCGGTGGCGTTTGCGGCGGCGCCCATCGCGGCGGGCGAGAAGTAGCCGGGGTTGCGCTTCTTATCGGTGAAGAACTGGTTGCTGGCGTTGCTGAGGTCGCGCAGCGTGGCCATGGTGGCCACCTTGCGCGACTGGCGACGGGCACCGGCCAACGCGGGAATCAGGATGGCGATGACCACGCCGATGATGGCGATGACCACCAGCAGTTCGACCAGCGAGAAGGCGGAGGGGTTGCGGAGGGCGCGGGCGTTGGCAGGCTTCATAGCGGGGCTCCATCTGGCGCGCAACGGCCACGCCGACACAGGGCTATTCGTCTCCGGCGGGTGGATTGATCCACCGGACGGGCGCGTGTGATGCAATCAGACGATAAATGTCCGAACATATGCCGCACGAGACATCGGACACAAATGGTAGGGCGGGCCACAAAACGGAGTCTGGGAGTCTGGAGGAGCACCTGTAGCCGCACGGCGGACTCTGGCGCGGCCTGGCGGCGTTGTGGACTGCGGGCCGCTCGTACGCTGGTGGCCCTATGGCGCAAACGTCGCTCCCGGTGCCGGCTGACTACATCCTGGCGCGTGACGCCTGCTCGTACGGCTACTTCCTGCTCGCCCCGAACTACTGGCACGTACCGACGCAGACCCTCTGGCGCGTGATGGAGCTTGCTTCCGGGCCTGTGCGGGTCGGCATATCGCAGCCCGGAGCGACGTGGAGGAGGGCAAAGGGCCAGGACCTTGTGGTTCGTACGCAACGGGCTGTCGGCAAGGGCGACCGCGCGGAACTCGTCCGGCAGATCACGCGGATGCTGCGTCTTGACGAGCAGCCCGCTGTGCTCGCGGCGTTCCACCGGCTTGACGGACGGTGGAAGCGGCTCGGCTCGGGCCGCCTGTTTCGCTCCCCGACGATGTGGGAGGACGTGGTGAAGACGGTGACCAGTTGCAACGTCGCCTGGCCCAACACGATGACGATGAACGCCCGGCTGTGCGAGGTCTACGGAGCCGCTGTGCCCGGCTCTGGGGTTGGCGCCAAGGGCCTCGCCTTCCCGACGCCCGAGACGATCGCCCGGCAGCGCCCGCTCTCACTGCGCACGCGCTGCCGCGTGGGCTACCGCGATGCGCGCATCGTTGCGCTGGCGAAGATGTTTGTAAGAGGCGAGATCCGCCCCGGCTGGTTTGAAGACCCGGCAACGCCCGACGGAGACGTGCGTGCGGCACTGGTGGAGTTGCCCGGGATCGGCCCGTACGCGGCCCACAACATCATGCAGCTCCTCGGGCGCTACGGGCACCTGCCCCTGGACAGCGAGAGCGTGCGCCACGCCCGAACGATCCTGGGGTTCAAGGGACCGGCGAAGCGGATGATGAAGCGGTTGGAGCGCCACTACGCGCCGTTTGGGGAGCACAAGTTCAGGTCGTACTGGCTTGAGCTGTGGGACTTTTATCAGGCCAAGAGGGGCAGGGCCCACACGTGGGACCGCGAGACCACCGGGCGGACGTTCACCGCGGCGATGCTGGCGGGGTAGTGTCTCCAGCCGGCGTGCTCCAAGCGTCGATGTACACCGGGCCGATGTTCGTTGCCCAAGCCCATTCTTTCGCCTCCCAGGCGCGGCTGGCCGTCACGCTGTCGTGGGTCGCCGGGTATACCAACTTGCTCTGCCTGCTGGTGGTCGCGCACCCGACGAGCCACATCTCGGGCACGGCGTCGCTGGTAGGGCAGTACCTTGTTGAACCCTCGCGCTATGCCGCCGACATCTGGCCGCTGGCGTTCATCCTCGCTGCGTTCCTGGTCGGCGCGGGCGTTTCGGGGGTGCTGACGGAGGTGGGTCGCCGGCGCGGGTGGGACTCGATCTACGTCCTGCCGATCGCGGTTGAAGCGCTTCTGCTGGTGGGGGTAGCGCTGGGGATTCAGCTGGGGTCGGGCCCGCTGGTCGCGGGCGGGCCGGTGCTGTGGATGGTGCTGGGGTGCGCCGCGGGGGCGATGGGCCTGCAGAACGCGACGATCACGCGCATCAGCGCCGGCGTGGTGCGCACCACGCACGTGACGGGCGTGGTGACCGACCTGGGCATGGAGACGGCCCAGCTGCTGATCTACCTGTGGGACCACCGGCGCCTGGGCGCGCCCCACCCGCACCACGCCCACCGCCGGCACGAGAACCCGCTCTCTGTCACGCGGCTGGCGCTGCTGCTGAGCATCTTCGGCAGCTTTGTCTTTGGCGCTGCGCTCGCCGCGCTGCTGTTTGACCACGCGGCGACCCGGGCGCTTGCTGTCTACCCGCCGGTGCTGTTCCTGCTGTGGATCATCTTCATCGACTCGACCCGCCCGATCGCGGAGATCGAAGCGCTGGGCGAACGGCACGCGGGCGACCACGGGCTTCCGCCGGAGATCGCCGTGTTTCACATCCGGCGCGACACCCGCCGCAAGGGGCGCTCGCACCGTCTGCCCAACCTTCTCACCTGGGCCGACAACCTGCCCGACCGGGTGCGCGTCGTGGTGCTCGACTTTGACCACGTCACCGCGCTCGATGACAACGCGGCCATGGAGCTGATGGCGGCCGTCGGCCACCTGACGCAGGCGGATCGAAAGCTGGTCATCGCCGGCATTACCGCCAGTCAGTACGCTCAGCTCGAGAGCCTCGGCGTTGTCTCCCGGCTTGCGCCGCTGAGCATCCACGCCGATCTTGACCTGGCGATTGCGCGTGGGTTGTCGCTGTTGTGAAGCACAGGGCGTTCAGATTCTGCACTGTGCGGGCGGGGTTGCGATGCTCGGCGATCGGCCGGGCCGGCTACATCCCTCGCGCTGTGAGCCACCGGTCGAGGGCGCCCAGGTACGCTCCCCAGTCGGCCCAGTCATGGAAGTGATCTCCGGCGAGTTCCACGTACTCACCGTGCCGCGCGATCCGCGCCAGCGTGCGCCCGTGTTCAACGGGGACGATGCCGTCGCTTGTGCCGTGGATGATCAGCACGGGCGCATCGAGTGATTCAAGCACCCGGTCGTTCCGGAACGGGCTCTTCACAAGGAACGCGGGCACGGCGTAGCGACCGGCGAACGACGCCACGCTCGTAAAGGTGCTCTGCAGGACCATCCCGCCGGAGGGGTTCCGCTCTGTCGCGAGCTGGCACGCCACGCCCCCTCCGACCGACCATCCAAAGTAAACGACTCGTTGCTTGTCACACCACGGCTGTCTGCCGACCCAGTCAGCAACGGCGACCATGTCTTCGCCGATGCCGGCCTGGCTTGGCGTTCCCGCCATCGTGCCGTACCCGCGGTATTCGGGCGCCACAACGGTGATCCCCCGTGCGCGCAGGTACTCCTCCAGCCGCGAGCCGACCCCGTCGCGTGCGAGCTCCGCGTTGCCGTGAAGAACGATCACGACCGGGCCCGGCTGCACCGCTTGCCCGTTTGTCGGCCGCATCACGATCGTCTCGATCACGCCGCTGTTGCCGGTCACCCCCGCCACCTCCACGCCGCCGCCCGGGGGTGGCACAAAGGGCGGGCGGGCACCGATCATGTACGTCGGGAAGAGCAGACGGGTCTGCGCTGAATAGACGGCGATCGCCCAGGCGGCGTAGATCAGCACTGCCGCGATCGACCACGCCCGCAACCGTTGCTTCCACGTTCGCTTCGGTCTGACTTTGGTGGCGTGCATGCATCCAAGTGTTGGTTGGAACGAATGACGGCGTGCCCCGAGTGGGCACCCCTTTTCAGCTACACTGCCCCCCGCGTGAGCAACGACCGCCCCCCGAACCCGCCGCTTCTTCTCAGGGTCTCCCAGGGTGACCAGCTTGCCGTGCGCGAGCTCACCAAGCGGTACGGCGGGCTGGTGTACGCGCTGGCGCGGCGGATGTGCTACTCGCAGGGGGAGATCGAAGACGCCGTCCAGGAGGTCTTCATCGCGATCTGGAAGTCGTCGGGGCGATTCGACGCCTCGATCGCCGCCGAAGAGACGTTTATCGGGATGGTCGCTCGGCGAAGGCTGATCGACCGTCGCCGCAGGTCAATCCGCCGGTCCGTCGAGCGCCCGACGGAGGACTTTTCGTACGTTCCCGCGGCTTCTGACAGCGGTTCTGAGCAAAGCACAGCCCTGTCAGACGATGCCCAACTGGCCCAGCGCCTGCTGGCGACGCTGCGCCCGGAGCAGCAGAAAGTGCTGCGGCTATCGATCGGCCAGGACCTCAGCCACGAGCAGATCGCCGAGTTATTGTCCATGCCACTCGGCACAGTCAAAACACACGTGCGCCGGGGCTTGATCGCCCTGCGCGAAGCGATGCAGAAAGCGAATCCAGACGCTGGCGGCGGCGAAGAACCTTGAGCATGGACAACAGGCACACCAACCAATCACCAAACGGCGGCTCGGCCGATCAGCCCATCTCGCGGCTGGACGAGCTGCTGGCCGATCGGGCGGCGTGCGGTTTGGGTGACGGCGAGTATGCCGAGCTGACCCGTCTGCTGGCCAGCGCCGGAAAGGCCGAGGATGCAAGCCTCGACCTCGCCGCCGCGGCCTGCTCGCAGGCCCTCAACCCCGACGACGCATCGGTTGAACTCCCGGCTTCGCTCCTTGCCGCGCTTGAGCGCGAGGGGGAGGCGTGGTGCGGAGGCGTGCACAGCCACGACGCCGTTGCCGGCCGGATCGGCGGATCGCCGCGGAGTGCGACGCGCCACAGCGTGGTGCGCACGCCCGTGGTGATGGGGCGCCGCTTCTCGCGTGAGTATGGCGGCTGGCTCGCGGCGGCGGCGTGCCTGGTCTTTGGCGTCTATTCATGGAACACCCGCGACATGGGCGACACACCGGCTATGGGCCCGGCGCGGCCGCGTGTCGAGCCCGCCCGCGCTGATCTTGCCCCGAAGTTTCTCTCGCGTCCGTTCGAGCTAGCCGTTGATCGTCTGGACCGCTGGTTCAACGAGTCGAAGGGTTCGAGCATTCAGGTTGTGCCGCTCGGTTCGGCGGTGCCGGACGCGAGCACGGACGTTGCCGTCGGCCAGGTGATGTGGAACCCAGAGGACGGCAGCGGCGTGCTGCAGATCAACGGTCTTGAAGATTCCAAGACGAGCGTGAAGCGGAGCTACCGCGTGAGCGTTCGTTGCCCCAAGTCCGGCAAGCAGGTCACCGTTGAGACAGGGTCTGTGACGCTCCATCCCGGCCAGACGGAGGTCGTGGTCCCCATCAACCCGCCGGAGATGGTCCACGGGGCCGCGGCGTTTGTGGTGAGCGTCTGCAGCCAGGGGCTGATGGGTGTCTCGCAGAGCGAGGGCGTGGTGGGCATCGGCGGCGTGCTCGGCGAAGGGAGCGGCCAGCCCGAAGCGCACGAGAGCTGGTAGCGTCCGGCCTTTGATGTCAAGTTCAGTGCTGGTCGGGTGCCAGGCGCACGCGGTCGATCATCGTCGCGGTGCCGGGTGCGGTCGCGCCGTCGAAGCGAATGATGGCCGCTTCGCCTGTGTGCAGGTCGCCGCGCCCCGGCTGATCGTGGCGCAGCAGCTCGGCGAGCAGTTCCGAGAGCGTGGGGTTGTGCCCGGCGATGAGAACGTCAGCGCCCGGGGCCTCTTCCAGCAGCATCTTGATGATCGGACGCACGCCGGCGTCGGTGCTCAGGCACTCGGCGGTGCGGAGCGGCACGCCCAGGTGACGCGCAACGATCTGCGCAGTGGTGCAGGCCCGCAGCACGGGGCTCGAAACGACGACCGACGGGCGTGGCCCGTGCGTGGCCAGGTGCATGCCGACAAACTCAGCCTCCGCGTGTCCACGCGCAACGAGCGGGCGCGCGTGGTCGGTCGGGTAGGCGTCGTGCGGTGCGGCCTTGCCGTGACGCAAGATGATGAGTGTCCGGGCGCTCACAGGCCGTACTCCGCCCAGCTTGTGGCGGTCTCGGTCACGCGCACGCGCTCGAGCGTGATGCCGGGCGGGAAGCGGTAGGCGTCACCGCGGTCGTCGGTGTAGGTCCTGCCGGCGGCCAGCTCCGACGACAGGTGGTCAAAGATGTACTTGGCCAGCAATTCGGTGGTGGGGTCGGCGTCTTGAAAGACGACGATGCGCTCGTCAACGCTCTTGAGCTGGGGCAGCAGCGGGTCGTTGCTGTTCACGGCCATCGCGTGGTCGAAGCGCTCGATGAACGCGCTCACGGCGAGCTTGAGCGTCTTGAAATCGCAGACCATCTCGCTGCGGTCAAGCTGTGGTGACGCGAGCACGACGTCGATGCGCCGGCTGTGCCCGTGCGGGAAGCGGCAGAGCCCCGGGTGCTTGCTGAGCATGTGCCCAGACTCAACGTGGAACGACTTGCAGACGCGGTAGATCATCGGGAAACTCTTTTGCCACAGAGACACAGAGAAGAGAATGGCAGGCTGTGGAGAATCACGGAACAGCGGATGCCCTGGATTGACCCGTGCATATCCGTGTTCATCCGCGGCGGGTCTTTGACTTTCAAACTCGGGCGGGAAAACGACCGACGGTCTGCACTTTGGGGTCAACCGACGCTTCGAGCAGCGGGAAGTAGTCCTGGATTGCCTCGACGCCCCAGTCGCCGGCGCGGAGGGCCTCGATCGCCTTCACCGTTGCCCACGCGCCGGTGGTGGTGGTGATCATCGGGATGCCCAGGCGGACGGCCGAAGCGCGGATGCGTCCTTCGTCGGTCTGCCAGCCGGTCTTGGTCGGCGTGTTGATGATCAGTTGCACCTCGCCGCTCTGCATCAGGTCGATGATGTTCGGGCGCACGCTCTCGGCGATCTTCGGCAGCACGCGGACGTCCATCGGCGGGTTCATGGCCTTGAGGTACGCGCCGAAGCCCGACGACGTGCAGACGGTGAAGCCCAGCCTCAGCAGGTCGGCCACCAGCGGCACCATGTACGCGCGGTCCTGCTCGCGGACCGAGACGAAGGCGTTGCCCGCAAGGGGCAGCTGCGTGCCCGCCGCCATCTGGCTCTTGGCGAACGCGATGGGGAACGACTTGTCGATCCCCATCACCTCGCCGGTTGAGCGCATCTCGGGCCCGAGCACGACGTCCACACCGGGGAACTTGGCGAAGGGGAAAACCGACTCCTTCACGGAGTAGAACCCCTTGGTCACAACTTCCTTCACGCCCATTTCCGCGAGCGTCTTGCCCATCATCACCTTGGCGGCGATGCGCGGCCAGGGCGTGCCGGTGGCCTTGCCGACAAACGGCGCGGTGCGGCTGGCGCGGGGGTTGACCTCGATGATGTAAACCCGACCCCCCTTGACGGCCATCTGCACGTTCATCAGGCCCTTGACGCGCAGGTGCTTGGCGAGTTCGCGGGCGATCCGCTTGATCTCGTTCACGATCGTCTCGGGGAGCGCGTAGGCGGGGATGGCGCACGCGCTGTCGCCGCTGTGGATGCCCGCCTGCTCGATGTGCTCCATGACGCCACAGACGATCGCCTGGCGGCCGCCCTGGGCCGGCGAGTCAACGGGCTGCGACGGGTCAAAGTCGGCGACGACGTCAACATCGACCTCGGTGGCGTCGTTGAGGAATCGATCGATGAGGACGGGCGCATCGTCCATCTCGCTGATGCGCACGGCGTTGCTCATGTAGGAAACGAGCGACTTCTCGTCGGAGCAGATCTCCATGCCGCGCCCGCCCAGGACGTACGACGGGCGCACGAGGACGGGGTAGCCGACGGTGTTGGCGATCTCGATGGCCTGCGCGAGCGTGCGTGCGGTGCCCGACGGCGGCTTGCTGAGCCCGAGCTTGACCAGCAGGGCGTCGAAGCGCTTGCGGTCCTCGGCGAGGTCGATCGAGTCAACGCTGGTGCCGATGATCGGCGCGCCGGCCATCGTCAGGCCGTGGGCGAGGTTGAGGGGCGTCTGGCCGCCGAACTGGACCACCGCGCCGAGCACATGGCCGGAGCCCTGTTTGCCGTCGAGCGGCCTGCCGTTGAGACGCTCGATGACGTTGAGCACGTCCTCCATCGTCAGCGGCTCGAAGAAGAGCAGGTCGGAGGTGTCGTAGTCGGTGCTGACCGTCTCGGGGTTGCTGTTGATCATCACGCTTTCGAGCCTGAGCTCGTCTGCGGCGAAGGCGGCGTGGCAGCAGCAGTAGTCGAACTCGATCCCCTGGCCGATGCGGTTTGGACCGCCGCCGAGGATGATCACTTTCTTGGTGTCGGTGACGCGGATCTCGTCGTCGATGATCTCCTCACCGTTGAGCGTGAAGGGGGTCTCGTAGGTGCTGTAGTAGTAGGGCGTAACGGCCGCGAACTCGGCGGCGCACGTGTCGACGAGCTTGTAGACCGGCTCGATCTTCAGGCCCTTGCGGTGGTTGCGCACCTGCAGGATGGTGGCCGGTGAGATGGCGCCGAGGTAGAGGTTGGCGAGCTGGGCGTCGGAGTAGCCGAGCGTCTTGGCGGCGCGGAGGACGTCAGCGGGGACATCCTCGAGCGTGGTGTACGCGCACAGCGTGTCCTCGAACTCGACGAGCCGCTTGATCTGGTCGAGGAACCAAGGGTCGATGTTGGTGATGCTGTAGACCTCGGCCGCGCTCATGCCGAGCTTGAACGCGTACCGCACGTAGAAGAGCCGGCCCTGGCTGGGCACCGCGAGCTTTCGGCGGAGCTTGTCGTCGGCGATCGGCCACTCGATCTTCTGTCCGTCGGCGGTGCGCAGGTCCTGGGTCTGGGTAGCCCGGCGGTCCCCGCCGGGTGCTGAGCTCTGCCCGGCGGGGACCGCCGGGCTACCCAAAGCACTGGTGCCACCCGACGCACCGGCGCGCTTGGCCTGCAGCCACTTGTCGTTGCGGTCAAGGCCAAGGCCGAACCGCTTGACCTCCATCGAGCGGAGCGCCTTCTGGAAGCTCTCGGCGAAGGTGCGGCCGATGGCCATCGCCTCGCCGACCGACTTCATCTGCGTGGTGAGCGTCTCGTCGGCCTCGGGGAACTTCTCGAACGTCCAACGCGGGATCTTGGTAACGACGTAGTCGATGCTCGGTTCAAAGCACGCGCTCGTCGTGCCGGTGATGTCGTTGCGCAGCTCGTCGAGCGTGTACCCCACGGCGAGCTTCGCGGCGATCTTGGCGATCGGGAAGCCTGTCGCTTTCGAGGCGAGGGCCGAGCTGCGAGACACGCGCGGGTTCATCTCCACCACGACCATCTCGAACTTGCCGTCCTTCGGCCTCGGGTTCACGGCAAACTGCACGTTGCTGCCGCCCGTCTCAACGCCGACGGCACGCATGATCGCCAGCGACGCGTCGCGCATCGCCTGGTATTCCTTGTCGCTCAGCGTCTGGATCGGCGCCACGGTGATCGAGTCGCCGGTGTGGACGCCCATCGGGTCGATGTTCTCGATCCCGCAGACGATGATGCAGTTGTCCTTCTTGTCGCGCACGACCTCGAGCTCGTACTCCTTCCACCCGATCACGCTCTGGTCGATCTGCACCTGCCCGATCATCGAGGCGCGCAGGCCGCGGGTGATGATGTCGGTGAACTCATCGGTGTTGTACGCGATCCCGCCGCCGGTTCCGCCGAGGGTGAAGGCGGGCCGGATGATGGCCGGCAGACCGATCTCCTTGAGGAACTCCTCCGCCTCGGCGAGGTTGGTGACGGTCTTGGCCCTGGGCAGCTTGAGCCCGAGGCCCTCGCAGATCTCCTTGAAGATCTGGCGGTCCTCGGCGCGGTGGATGATGCGCCGGTCGGCGCCGATCATCTCAACGCCGAACGCCTGAAAGACCCCGTCGTCCCACAGCTTGCAGGCGCAGTTGAGGGCCGTCTGGCCGCCGAGGGTCGGCAGCACGGCGTGGATCGGGTCCCCCAGGTCCTTCTGCTTCTGCAGAATCTTGCGGACGGCCTCGGGGGTGATGGGCTCGATGTAGGTCCGGTCGGCCAGCTCCGGGTCGGTCATGATCGTGGCCGGGTTCGAGTTCACCAGCACGATGCGGTACCCCTCCGAGCGCAGCGCCTTGCACGCCTGCGTGCCGGAGTAGTCAAACTCGCACCCCTGCCCGATGACGATGGGACCGGAGCCGATGAGGAGGATCGTCTTGATATCGGTGCGCTTGGGCATCGCGGTCCTCGGGGGAGGGGGGTGAACGGACGAACGGGCCTGTCCGGTTGTCGGGCGCGCGGCCGTGCGCGCAAACTCCGCGACGTTACGCACCCGCACGGCGGTTGTCACCCCGCGGCGGACCGGGCGCCAACGAAATAGGTCCCATGGGTCACATGGGACCCACAGGACCTATATGGCTTGTGCTCATCTGTGGCCGTTGGCCGGGCCCCGCTCAGGGCACGATCTTGACCGTCGAGAGCCGGTCCACGAGCATCTCGTAGACCATCTCAACGTCTGCGGGCGCCATGCGGACGCACCCCATGCTCTTCTGCTGGCCGATCGACTCCGCGTCGATGGTCCCGTGGATGCCGTAGCCCGTGAACTTGCGGGTGTTTTCGTCGACCCCTTCCAGACCGATCCAATGCTCGCCGATCGGGTTCAATGGATTGTCGGGGAGGAACACCTCGCCGGTGCGGGGGTTAACCCACTTGGGGTTGATCAGCTTGCTGTCGGCACGGACGACAAACGCTCCCTCGGGGGTGCCGTTGCTCTCGCCCAGCCCGACGGGGAACGAGCGGATGTACGTCCACCCCGCCTCTTGACCGTCCGGCCCGGGTGAGCTGCTCACGCCGGGGGGGCCGGCGTAGACGTCCATGCGGTAGCTGTTCTTGTGCACCACCGCGTGCATCGGCTGGCGGACGATCTTGAGCTTCTGTCCGATGCGCAGCGCGTTCTCTCCGGGCATCTTGTTGATCCGCACCAGCAGCCGCCAGTCGATCGGCAGTCCCTCCTTGCGCACGATCCGCCCGAGCGTCTCGCCGCTGGTGACCGCGTGCGTGTCCGTCAGCGCATCGCCCTTGAACGCAGTGGGGGAGAAGAAAAGCGTCTCGTTGACCTTTGCGATCTGGGAGCGGAGCGTGCTCCGCGACTCAAACCCGAGCGCCGGGTTCATCAGCGCGTCGTTGAGCAGCGTGCGGGCCTCGACCGGGCGGTTCTGCTGGATCAGCTGCGCCGCCTGATCGACCAGCCCTTGCACGTCACCGCCGGCGGTTGGTGCGCGCCCAGACTTGGGGTCGTTGAGCGGGTCGCTCGACGGTGTCGCGGCCGCGGGAGCGGCCGGAGGCGTGTTGGCGGGCTGGCCGCCGACCACCGGTGGAGCCGGCTGCGTCTGCGTTCCCGACTGGGCTAGAAGCTCGTCGAGTGAAGCGCCCTGAGCCGGCTTGGGCGCAGGCGCCGGCTCATTGAGCGTGTGCATCGAGATGTTGGTCGGTGCCGGTTGAACGGGCGGGACCGCGCCGAGCGGCTTTGTGGCCATTTCGGGCGTCTGGCCCGCGGGGATGAACGTGTCAGACGGCGGCTGTGCACCGTTGACAGTGGCCGGCGTGCCCGAGCCCGCGCGGAAGTAGAACCAGGTGCCCGCCGCTACGGCAAGCATCAGCCCGCCCGCAAAGATGCCCTTGTGCTGGCGTACAAGGCCAACCAGGGCGCTGAGCGGTGATGAGCCGGATGAGCCAGAGGAGCGCCAAGTCTCGGCGCGTGACGTCTGCGAGGGAAGAGCCATTGAGGCCTCCATGAAAGGTCGTTCGACAACGAGGGCGTTCCATCGCCCGGAGGCGGTCGATCCCACCCTGATCGGCCGAGGATAAGGGTAGAACGTAGATTTTGCCGCAGGAAGCCGCAATGCAGGCTCTGCGGGCCAGATCGAGCGGTTCCGGGGCCGATGCGCCCTGTAACGCGGGCCACGAACCAACCTCGCGCCGAACCCGGCCCCCCTTTTATGAACGAGGATCAGGCGCGCACACGACCTCTGAGACGACTTCATCGTGCGGCAGCAGTGGGATCTCATCAACGCGCTGGCAGCGGTAGCAGACGCCGATGCGGTGGTGGATGGGAATCTGGGCAAGGTAGCGGTCATAGAAGCCGCCGCCGCGTCCCAGCCGAACCCCCGTTGGAGAGAACGCAACCCCCGGCACCACCACAAGGTGGATCGACGAGGCGTCGTAGACCAGCGCATCGTCGCGTGGAACGGTCAGGCCGCGGTGGTCCTTCACCAGGTCGCCCGGCCAGGCCTGCACCAGGGCGGCGACCATCGAACGCTCGTTCCAGTTGACGCGGGGCAGGAGCAGGGTTTTGCCGCGGGCAAGGGCGTGCCTGGCGATGGGCTCGATGCGTGGCTCATCGTCGAGCGGGGCGAAGAGCAGCACGACGCGGGCGCGCTCGTAGAGGTCGAGCTTGATCACCTTCGCGCAGATGTCGGTCGATTCCGCCGCTTTCTGCTGCGGTGTCATGGCCGCGAGGGCTGCGCGCACCCTTGTGCGAAGCGCGCTCTTGACAGCTTCGGGGTCAGGCTTGCGGTTCATCTGGAAGGACTCCACCGCGGAGGCGGTCGCGCTCGGCACGCACGGCGCCCAGGCGCTCCTTGAGGAGTTTTTCGACACCCCGCACCGTCGGCCTGTAGTAACGCCTGCTGACGCTGAGATAGTCCTGGTCCGTCACGCCGCCGACTTCGCCGGCGGCGCCGGCGGTCTGCGCATCATGCGCGTACTTGTACCCCTCCCCCTTCCCCGAGCCCCCCTTCTGGTGCGACTTGCGCACGTTCCCGTCCTTGATGTGCACGGGCACGGCGACGGTGCGCCCCTGCTTCACGTCGGCCATGGCCTCGTCGATCGCGAGGTAGCTGGCGTTGCTCTTGGGTGCCAGGGCCAGGTAGATCGCGCACTGGCTCAGGATGATGCGGCACTCGGGCATGCCGACGCGTTCGGTAAGAGCCCACGCGGCCTCGGCCACCATGATGCCGCGCGGGTCGGCGTTGCCGACGTCCTCGCTGGCGAGGATGGCCAGCCGCCGGGCGATAAACCGCGGGTCCTCGCCGGCGTCGAGCATGCGGGCCATCCAGTAGACCGCGGCGTCGGGGTCGCTGCCCCGGACAGACTTGATCATCGCGGAGATGTTGTCGTAGTGCTCGTCGCCCGAGCCGTCGTAGACCGCGGCCTTCTGCTGGATCGACTCCTCGGCGACGTCGCGGGTGATGTGGACCACGCCGGAGGCGCTGGGCGTTGAGCTGAGAACGGCGACCTCCAGCGCGGTGAGTGCGCGCCGGGCGTCGCCGTCGCACAGCCGGGCCCACACGGCGAGGGCCTCGTTGTCGGCTTGGATAGCGAGGCTGCCGTACCCGCGTTCCTTGTCGTCGATCGCCCGTCGCAAGAGCCCGGTGATGTCGTCCTCGGTGAGCGGTTCAAATTGCAGGAGCGTGCTGCGGCTGACGAGCGCGGAGTTGACGGCGAAGAGCGGGTTCTCGGTTGTTGCGCCGATGAGGATGATCACCCCCCGCTCCACCTCGCCAAGCAGCACATCCTGCTGCGACTTGGAGAAGCGGTGGATCTCGTCGAGGAAGAGGATCGTTGACCGCCCCGCTTCGCCCTGGGCCGACCCGTCGCCGATGCGGCGCTCCGCCTGGGCGATGATCTCGCGGATGCGTGCGACGCCGACGCTCGAGGCGTTCTCGCGCTCGACGGGCCGACCCATTACACGGGCGATCACCTCGGCGAGGGTGGTCTTGCCGGTCCCTGGGGGGCCGTAGAGCAGAAGGCTGGTGAGTTTGTCGGCGGCGATCATCCGGCGCAGCAGCTTCCCCTCACCCAGGATGTGCTGCTGCCCGGCGAACTCGTCGAGCGTCCGCGGGCGCATGCGCACCGCCAGCGGCTCAACCGCTCTGACACGCTGCTGCCGGCGCTGGGCCCACAGGTCGGACACGCCGGGAGCGTAGACGGCTCTCCCCTTCTCCCTTTCCTATCCTGCGCTCCTTCTATGGCTCCCCCCCGATCCGTCGTCATCACCGGCCTTGGCGTCGTCTCGCCCTTCGGAGCGGGCGTGGCGGCGTTCTGGCAGGGGCTCGTCGAGGGCAAGTCGGCGGTGGTGCCGATCACACGCTTTGACCCCTCGGGGTTCGCGTGCAAGCTCGGCGGTGAAGTCGCCGGCTTTTCGGCGAAAGACTCGGTCCCCAAGCACTACCGTAAGGCGGTAAAGGTGATGGCGCGGGACATCGAGCTGGCGGTGGGGGCCGCGAAGGAAGCGTGCGAGGACGCGAAGCTCGTCACCCGCGGGACGTTGCCGGAAGACTCAACCGATCCAACCACTTACCCGGGCGCGCGCATGGGGTGCCACATCGGTGCCGGATTGATCTCCGCCGAGAGTGACGAGCTGACCGCGGCGTTCGCGACCGCACGCGGCGATGACGGGTCGGTCGACCTGTCGGCTTGGGGGTCGCGTGGGATGGAGAACCTGACGCCGCTGTGGATGCTCAAGTACCTGCCCAACATGCTGGCGTGCCACGTCACGATCATCCACGGCTGCGAGGGGCCGAGCAACACGATCACCTGCGCCGAAGCCTCTGGCCTCTTGAGCGTGGCAGAGAGTGCACGCGTGATCGAGCGCAGCGCCGCGGACATCTGCTTCAGCGGTTCGGCCGAGAGCAAGCTCAGCCTGATGGGCATGGTCCGCACGCAGTACGCGGGGCGCCTGGGCACCGCCGGCACCGGCGACGCAACAAGCGGCGGCGCGTGCGTGAAGGCCTTCGACCCGGCCGGCGCGTGCGGCGCACCCGCCGAGGGCGGCGCGATCCTCATCCTTGAAGAGGCGGGCTCGGCCGCTCGGCGCGGCGTGCCGGTATACGCCCGCGTCAGCGGAACCGGAGCCGGCCACTCGCCGCGCCGGCCCTACGAGGGCGACGGCCGGCCCGACCTTGGCCTGCAGGCCGCCATCGAGAACGCACTGGATGACGCCGGTCTCGCCCCAACAGACATCGACGCGCTCGTGCTGATGGGCACGGGCGTCGCGGGCATCGACCTCGCCGAGGCGGGCGCGGTGAGCGAGGTCTTTGGCCCAAGGGCCAAGAGCCTCCCCGTCGTTACGCTGGGCGCGGCGATCGGCAACACCATGGCCGGCAACGCCAGCCTGCTGGCCGCGGCCGGCGCACTGTGCGTCCGCCACCAGCGCGTGCCGGCGCGCCTCAACGGGGGGAACCCGGTGCTGGCGGGTGCGAAGGGCGATTCCACCTCTTTGAAGATCAGGCACGTGCTGGTGGCCACGTCGAGCCTGGGTGGGCAGAACGCAGCGGCGGTGCTGTCGGACCCGGCCCTCCAATAATCGAACCGGCGGGCAGCTTGTTGTTCGTTCGCTCTCAGACCCGGTGACCGTTCGCAACTTCTACAGGAGACTTCGAATGTACGACGACCGCAGGCGCACCGGCCCATCATCCGGCAGCGGACCCGGCGGGGGAGGCAGGCGCGGCGTGCCGCTCTCGGAGCTCGACCCCGCGCTCACGGCCGTTTCACACAAGGTCATCGGCTGCGCGCGCGATGTGCACGTGACCATGGGCCAGGGGCACGACAAGGCGGTCTACGTCGAAGCGCTCAAGAAAGAGTTTGCAACCCAGGGCATCGCCTACGAGGCCGGCGTTTCCTTCCCCGTGAAGTTCAAGGACCAGGCGGTCGGCTCAACCGTGACGGACCTCTACGTTGACGGGCGGTTCCTCATCGAGGTCCTGAGCCAGCCGGGCGAGGTCGACTCGTGGCAGCGGCTGCAGCTCCGCGCGAAGCTCAAGGCCGCCGACGTTGACCTGGGCCTGATCCTCAACTTCGGCGGGCGTCTGATGAAGGACGGCCTGGTGCGCGTGCTGAACCCCGACAAGATCAAGGGCCTGCAGGGCGACGGAGAAGCTCACGCCGGTGACTTCGACGGGAACCTGCATTGAACGGAACGGCACGAGCGAGGGCAGCAGAGCGATGAGCCGCAAGGTCGTAATCACGGGCATGGGCTGGATCACCCCGCTGGGGCACGACGTGCAGACGGTGTGGGATGCGCTGCTGAGCGGGCGCTGCGGCATGGGCGCCGTGGAAAGGTTCGATGCGCGTTCGTTCCGCACGAACTTCGCCTCGCAGGTGAAGGGGTTCGACCTGAAGAGCTTCATGCCGGCAGAGGACGCCGATTCGCACGCCGACGCGACGATGAGCTCGAAGTTCGCGTTGGCCGCGGCACGTCAGGCCGTGCGCCAGGCGGGCCTGGAGAAGAGCGGCTCGTTCAACCCGCGGCGCTTTGGGGTCTACCTCGGTGCCGGCGAGGGAGCGATGGACTTCGCAAACTACTCGGCCTCGCACCTTGCGGGGTGGAACGAGCAGACCCGGCGCGTCGAGGGCAGGCCCTTCGCCGAGGCGGCGCTGCAAAGGCTGACCGTGCCGTGCGAGACGGAGCAGGAGCCCAACCTCACGGTGAGCCACGTCGCCTGGGACCTTGGCATCCGCGGTCCCGCCAGCAACTGCATGACCGCCTGCGCCGCCAGCACCCAGGCGATCGGCGAAGCGCTGGAACTCATCCGCCGGGGCGATGCCGACGTGATGCTCGCCGGCGGCGCACACTCGATGATCCACCCTCTCGGCATGACCGGCTTCATCCGCCTCACCGCCATGAGCCAGCGCCGGGACGACCCGCTCACGGCCGCGCGACCGTTCGACGCCACCCGCGACGGCTTTGTGATGGGTGAGGGCGCGGCGATGGTCGTGCTCGAGAGCGAGGACCACGCCCGGGCGCGCGGCGCTCTGCCGCTGGCCGAGGTCGCCGGGTACGGCAGCACCGCCGACGCGTTCCGCATCACCGACATCGCCCCCGAGCACCGCGGCGCGCAGGAGAGCATCAAGGCCGCCCTGCGCCAGGCAGGGATCGACCCGCGCGAGCCCGGCGCCGACGGCCGCGCGGGCGTCCATTACTTCTGCGCGCACGGCACCGGCACAAAGGAAAACGACAAGCTCGAGACCGCCGCCGTCAAGGCCGTCTTCGGGCCTCTGGCACCAACGGTGCCGTTCTCCAGCGTCAAGAGCATGCTGGGCCATCTCATCCAGGCCGCGGGCGCCGCGGGGGCGATCGTCTGCGTGCAGGCCGTCCGCACCGGGTGGGTGCCGCCGACGATCAACCTGCACCACCCCGACCCGCTCTGCGACCTCGACCACGTGCCAAACGTCGCCCGCGACCTCAACCCGTTGGGCGGCGTGAAAGTCTGCCTGAACAACTCGGCAGGGTTCGGCGGCCAGAACGACACGATCTGCATCAGGGCTGTCTGACACGCCCGCGCCCCTGCGCGAGCCGCCGCTGCGGCCTGTGGCCGCGGCGTACCGCGGTTATCAGCCCAAAGCGAGCGGATTCGCCGCTATCTGGCAACGTTCCGCGCAGACGTCACAGCTTCACAGCGAAATACGAACGGCCGGTTGCCCCTCACTCCAGGCGTATCGCAAGGTTGCACATCGGAGGAGCAATCACGATGAGCAGCACAAGCGGTCTTTCGTCCAACACGTCAAACAACCAGCCCCGCAACAGCCTTCAGCTCGACGCGTCAACGCGCGACAGCATCCTGGCGAAGAACCAGGCACGCATCATGTCCGCCCTCGGCGTCACGCAGAAGGATCAGTTCAACAGCAGCGGTGCCGGCGGGCTGAACCCCCTCAAGGGTCTCTACAGCGCCGCCGCGGCGACGTTCCTCAAGAACAAGCAGAGCCAGCAGAGCGAGGAGTCAAGCAAGGGCCTCGGCTCGTACGAGCGGGCCGCCGACATCCTCAAGTCGCTCGCGGCCAAGAAGGAAGCGTCGAACGACCCCGGCGCCTCGTTCCAGAACACCAACACCAAGGTCAGCGGCCCCCAGTCGAGCACCAACTACAAGAAGTACCAGTGGACCGGCAACCCCGGGCCCACCGGCTCCGACGTCGTCACCGAAGAGGAGCCCGTCGACGAGGCCGACTCGGCCGACGAGCCTTCGGGCACCGCGGACCTCACGGCGGTTCAGAAGGCCTTCACCTCGTTTGTTACTGACGCCGGCGGTGCCGTCGGTGACCGTGGCGACGGCACGTCGGACTTCAAGGTGCGCGACATCTCCGGCACCATCACCGAGAAGGGTGACAAGCTTGTCGGCTCGGTCGAAGCCGAGAGCGGCACCTACTCCTTCGAGATCGCGGCCAACGGCGCGGTGTTGATCAACGCCAGCCGCGGCGATATCGAGTCCGAGGAGTTTGATCAGCTCAAGCAACTCCTCAGCGGCAAGCTCAGGGCAGATGACGAATCGCCCGCGCCTGCGAGCACGACCGAGCCGGCCGCCCAGAGCAGCCCTTCGGACACCACCAAGCCCTCTGACACTGGCTCCACGGCCGAGCCACCCCCCCAGAGCAGCCCTTCGGACACCACCGAGCCGTCTGGCTCAAGCGGCACATCGAGCACGGCCGAGCCAGCCGCCCAGAGCAGCCCTTCGGACACCACCAAGCCCTCTGACACCGGCTCCACGGCCGAGCCAGAGGTCACGATAAGCCCATCGGGCACGACCAAGCCCTCTGACACCACCGGCACATCGAGCACGTCGGGCACGTCAAGCACGTCCACCACCTCTTCTTCGCCGGCCCCTTCAACCGATTCGGTCATTGATGCCACCGCCAAGGCCGTCCTCAAGACCCTGGACAGCGACAAGTACAACGCCGCCGGCTACACCAACGCCAAGCTGTTCATGACCAAGCTGATGGCCGCCGGCGGTAAGTTCGCGGCCAAGGACGGCGATGAGCTCAACCTTTCCTTCAACGGTTACACGGGCAAGATGAAGGTTGACAAAGACAAGTTGTCCGGCGAGATCGGGTCGGGAGATTCCAAAATCTCCTTCACGATCGAGGGCAACGGCATGCTCACGATCAACGGCGACAACAACAAGGTGCTCGCCCGCAACAACAGCTCGGCGCT
Organism: uncultured Phycisphaeraceae bacterium; assembly: GCA_964403525.1. GTDB lineage: Bacteria > Planctomycetota > Phycisphaerae > Phycisphaerales > UBA1924 > JAJTGZ01. The sequence continues at coordinate 229,847 of CAYOGE010000001.1, forward strand.
CCGCGCCGCCCTGGGTGTCGCCACCGGCGGCACGACCAGGCAGTACTTCCGCATGGTCGAGTTCAACCGCTACGGAACGGGCCTGGGACTGAACCTGCTGGGTTAACCCTTCCCGCTTGCGTGTTCTCACCCTCCCCGGCCCGCTCACGCGGCCCGGGGGGCTTACGGAGCCCACGATGTCTTCTATCAACCCTTTCTTCAGTTCCTCCACCGCCTCAAGCTCGATGGTCAAGGCCTTCATGGCCCAGTCCAAGGCCGCCACCCTTCAGAACCTGTCGTTCTTCAGCGGCGCCAGCCCGACAGACACCGTTGATTTCTCAAAGACCGCGATCGACAGCTCGTTCTTCATGTCCATCATGCAGTCGGGCAACTCGGGGCTGTTCAAGGGCGTCTACAAGAACGCCGCCGCCTTCAACGAGAGCATGATGGCGAGCGTCTCGGCCGCCGCCGGCCTGAACACGGGGTTCGATAACACGCTGATCGGCCAACTGGTGAACCAGACAGGCTGAGCCGCGCCGCACCTCTGCCCCCCGCCCCTCAACGCCATGCGCCCCGCCGGGCCGCGGGCACACCAGCACACCGGTCGTTTCACCCAGCCCGCCGACGCGGGCTTTGTCGCTGTGCGCAACGTACTATCGGGGCCATTTCCCCCGGAGAACGCCCCGTGTCTACAGCCAAGTCCATGGACGCCATCATGTCGCTCTGCAAGCGGCGCGGCTTTGTTTACCAGGCCTCAGAGATCTACGGCGGCATCAACGGCTTCTGGGATTACGGCCCCCTCGGCGCACAGCTCAAGAAAAACCTGCGCGACGCCTGGTGGCAGGACATGATCATGAACCCCTGCTGGGGGCGCAAGGGTCCAAACGGCGAGCGCGTCAAGTGCGTGCCGGTCGAGACGTGCATCATCCAGCACCCCAAGGTCTGGGAGGCGAGCGGGCACGTCGGCGGGTTCAACGACCCGATGGTCGACGACAAGGAGACCAAGGGGCGGTACCGCTACGACCACGTGATGGTCTATGTGCCCGAGAGCGGCGACCCGGGCGACAAGCCGGTCTTCGCGTACGTCGGCGATCAGCCCAGCGAGGCGAAGCAGAAGAAGAAGGCGGAGAAGACGTTCGGAGCGATCAAGAGCGTGGCGCTTTCGTCGCTCGCCAAGCCGTGGGACCGCGTGATCGGGCCTGACGCGGAGAAGCCGGGCACGCTAACCGAGCCGCGCATGTTCAACCTGATGTTCGACACGATCCCGGGTGCGATCCGGGACGAGGCGAACAAGGCGTACCTGCGGCCCGAGACTGCGCAGGGCGTGTTCGTGCAGTTCAAGAACGTCGTCGACACGACGCGCGTGAAGATCCCCTTCGGCATCGGCAACACGGGGCGCTCGTTCCGCAACGAGGTGACGCCCCGCAACTTCACGTTCCGCTCGCGTGAGTTTGAGCAGGCGGAGCTTGAGTTCTTCTGCCACCCCGACGAGAGCGTCGAGTGGTACAAGTTCTGGCGCGACTTCCGCATGGAGTGGTGGCAGTCGATCGGCCTCGCCGGCGAGAACCTCATCCTCCGTGAGCACGACAAGGATGAGCTCTCGCACTACTCGCGCGGCACGAGCGATGTGGAGTACAAGTTCCCCTTTACCGACCCCGGCTTCGGTGAGCTTGAGGGCATCGCCCACCGCGGCGACTACGACCTCACGCAGCACCAGACCCACAGCCGCAACAAGCTCGACTACTTCGACACGACGCGAGGCGAGACGCTCCCCAACGGCGGCAAGAAGGGCGAGCGGTACATGCCCCATTGCATCGAGCCAGCAGCGGGTCTGGATCGCGGCGCCCTCGCGCTGATCTGCGAGGCTTACACGGTCGACTCGGCCCGCCCGAGCCCGGAGTTCCTCAAGCTCCACCCGCGCATCGCCCCGATCAAGGCGGCGGTCTTCCCGCTGATGGACAAGGAAGGCCTGCCCGAGATCGCCGACGCGCTCTACGACAAGCTCTTCGCTCGCTTTGGGCGCATCGGCCTGATCGAGAACGACGCCAAGCAGTCGATCGGCAAGCGCTACGCCCGCATGGACGAGGCCGGCTGCCCCTACTGCTTCACGATCGACGGCGACACCAAGGCCGACCAGACCGTCACCGTCCGCGACCGCGACACCGGCCAGCAGCAGCGGATGAGCATTGACAAGGTCGAGGCTTTCCTGGCTGAGAGGCTGGGGGGCTAATCGTTCGTTCTACGCTCGAGAGACGGCGCTCAAGGCGGTCCGCAAGCTCTGGCACGACTCGTTTCACTGCGGGCTCGCGGTGAGCCGCCAAGGCCTCCGCAAGAGCTGACGCCTCTGTTGTTTGTACGAAGTTCGGATAGTTGCCGCATCCGCTGGGTGCCCGACGAGATTTTCCTCTTCCAGCAGTTGACAGGGATCGGCACGGTCGATATATATAGTAATGGGTCTAGATATCTGTCTTTGAGCTGCCTTGGAGTTCCCTTGATGATCCCCGCCAAGCCAACCGCCGCTGAGGATGCGCCAGCAGCTACCACCTTCCCCGCTGGCGAGAGCGACTCGCTGGCAATCTCGGTCTCGGTCGCGGTGATCGCGGTCTCTGTCGCGGTGTGGGGGCTTGCCCTTCTCGGTGGCGTGCGGGTTTCCAACTGGCTCACGCCCCGGCCGGAACTGGCGATCCACCCGAGGCTCGCCGGACAGGAGCCAGCCGCCGTGCTCGATGTAGCGGTTGCTGCCCGGGGGCACGAGGTCTTTGAACGAACGTGCGCCACCTGCCACGGCAGCGACGGTCGCGGCAAGCAAGGCCTGGGCAAGGACCTGGTGCGAAGCGACTTCGTCCTCAGCAGGAGCGACGCTGATCTCGTGGCGTTCGTGGCGCTAGGGCGCGACGCGAACGACCCTGCCAACACCACCAAGGTTGCCATGCCTCCCCGCGGCGGCAACGCGCTGCTGACAGACGAAGACCTGGCGCGTGTCGCGGTCTTCATGCGCGGCCTTCAAGACCCGCGCAGGATGCCCGAGCTTCCCCCGCTCCCTCCGCCGCCCCCGGTAGTCATTGCCGCGGCGACGCAGGACGAGAAGGCGGAGGCGCTTGCGGCGGCGGGTGGTGATGCCGAGCTGGCCGGGTACATCGCCAGCGGCAAGAAGGTCTATGCGTCGACGTGCGTAGCCTGCCACGGGCCTTCCGCGAAGGGCCTCAAGGGCCTCGGCAAGGACCTGACCACGAGCGAATTTGTCGCCAAGAGCGACGACGACACCCTGCTGGCGTTCATCAAGCGCGGGCGCGGACCGACCGAGCCCGGGAACACGACGGGGATCGCGATGCCGCCCAAGGGTGGCAACCCGGCGATGAGTGAAGACAACATCCTGGATGTGATCGCCTACCTGCGATCGCTCCAACCACCCAAGGCCAAGTCAGATGTGGGGCAGCCGTTGCCCGGAAAGTGATCCGCAACACGAGCGGGCCTGCCGGCCGGCTCAACAGGAGATTCGGCGATGAAGGGTACAAGTGTGACAAGAACCCGTGGACCTGTCCGCCCGCTGGCGATGGCGTTGCTGTGCGGGCTCGCGCTGCAGTCGGTCGCAACCAGCGCTCTTGCGCAGGACAGCAGCCGGCGCAGGCGCACGACGCAGGAGCAGAAGCCGCTTGTGCTGACCCCCGAGCAGACAGCGCAGCTGACGAAGATCGCCAACGACCGCAGGCTCAACATCGACGACCTGTTGGCGGCGAGCAAGACCTACACCCCCAGCGGTCGTCTTGACGACTACGTGCTCTTCTCCTCCGGTGGCCAGAGCGGGCAGGTCTTTGCGATCGGCGTTCCGAGCATGCGGCTCCTGCGGTCTATCGCGGTCTTCACGCCAGAGTCCTGGCAGGGCTACGGCTTCTCCGGAATGGACGACCCGGTGCAGGAGCGCCTGAAGATCAACGGCAAGTCCGTCCCGTGGGGCGACACTCACCACCCGGCGCTCTCCGAAACGGCCGGCGACTACGACGGCCAGTTCCTCTTCATCGGCGACAAGGCTAACGCCCGGCTCGGCGTGATCGATCTGCGCGACTGGGAGACCAAGCAGGTCGTGAAGAACCCCTTGACAATCAGCGACCACGGCGCGGCGTTCGTCACGCCCAACACCGACTACGTGATCGAGGGCGGTCAGTACGCAACGGTGCTGGGCTACGGCTACGCGGTGCCGGAGGACTACAAGAAGTCGTACCGCGGGATGGTCACGATGTGGAAGTTCGATCGGGCCAAGGGGCGGATCGACACGGCGAAGTCCTTTGCGCTCGAGCTGCCCCCGTACTTCCAGGACCTGGCCGATGCCGGCAAGCTCGTCAGCGACGGGTACTTCTTTGTCAACTCGTTCAACACCGAGATGGCGACGGGCGGGATTGAGAAGGGCAACCCGCCGTTCGAGGCCGGCGCCAGCAAGCGGGACATGGACTATCTGCACATCATCGACTGGAAGAAAGCGGAGAAGGTCTTCGCCGACGGCAAAGCGAAGATGATCAACGGCTTCCCGGTGATCACGATTGAAACAAGCATCGCTGAGGGCCTGCTCCACTTCGCTCCCGAGCCGAAGAGCCCGCACGGTGTCGACGTGACGCCCAACGGCCAGTACATGGTCGTCGCCGGGAAGCTCGACCCGCACGTGACCGTTTACTCGATCGACCGCATCAAGAAGGCGATCGCGGACAAGAAGTACAGCGGCACCGACGAGTACGGTGTGCCGATCCTCAACTTTGACGCCGTCATGGAGGCGCAGGTTGAAGTCGGGCTCGGGCCGCTGCACACGCAGTTCGACGACAAGGGGTACGCGTACACCTCGCTGTTCCTGGACTCAGCTGTGGCGCGGTGGAGCCTCGGCGGCGAGTACGCCGACAAGCACAGCGAGCAGCCGTGGAAGCTGGTCGCCAAGACGTCGGTACAGTACAACATCGGGCACCTGTGCGCCGCCGAAGGCGACACCGTGAGCCCCGATGGCAAGTACCTGATAGCGATGAACAAGTGGTCCGTCGACCGCTTCGTGCAGACCGGCCCGCTGATGCCCCAGAACTTCCAACTGCTTGACATCGACAGCCCCGGCACCACCATGCCTGTGCTCTATGACCTGCCCATCGGCGTGGGAGAGCCTCACTACTGCCAGATGATCAAGGCCGACAAGCTCAAGAGCTGGGGAGTCTACCCCGAGGTCGGCTGGAACCCGCACACACAGACGCTCGATCCAAACGCCCCCAAGAAGGGCGACGAGGGCGTGACGCGCCAGGGGAACAAGGTGCTCGTGAAGATGAGCGCCGTGCGCAGTCACTTCAACCCAGAGCATGTGGAAGTGAACGAGGGCGACGAGATCACGTGGCGGATCGTCGTGAACGAGACGACCGTCGACGCGACGCACGGGTTCTGCATCGGAGGTTACAACATCAATCTCTCGCTGGAGCCCGGCGAGTACACCGAGTTCCGCTTCATCGCCGACAAGGCCGGCACCTACCCGTTCTACTGCACCGAGTTCTGCTCGGCCCTTCACCTTGAGATGATGGGCTACCTGCACATCAAGCCGTCGGCATCCAAGGGGACCGCCGACGCGGCGACAGTCAAGTGACACGGCACCGGCCCGGGGCCAGCGCCCCGGTCCGGGATTCGCACCAGATGCCCGTTCGACGGGGGACAGGAGCCGCCCTTGCGCAACGTGATGAGCAGACTGACAACGACGCTGATCGGCCCCCGTGTGCCGATCGAGGAACTGCGTGCTCACAAGGTGCGCTACGCGACACCGACTGTTGTGTTCATGCTGGCACGCCTGATGCTCCTGGTCTCTATCTTCCTGCCGTACTGGCACATGGAACTCGAGGCTCCTCAGTACCCCAAGGGCCTGCAGATCACCGCGTACGTCAACCACCTTGAGGGCGACGTAAGGGAGATCGACGGCCTGAACCACTACATCGGGATGCGCCCGATCGAGCAGGCCGCGGCGTTCGAACGGGCATCTGCCGTGTGGGTGATGATCGCGATGGTCCTGCTGGTGGAAGGCGCAGCGCTGGTGCACAGCAAATGGGCGGTGCTCCTGGCCGTCCCGGCCGTGCTCTTCCCGGCCGGTTTCTTGGTCGATCTGCGCTTCTGGCTTACGACCTTCGGACAGAACCTCGATCCATCGGCGCCGCTCTCGGCGGCCGTCAAACCGTTCACACCGACCGTTCTTGGCGAGGGGGGGATCGGCCAGTTCCACACATACTCGCAGATGGGCGTGGGGCTGTGGCTGGCGTTTGGATGCTCCGCGATGACCATCGTCGGCTTCGCATTCCACAGGCACGCGTACAGGCCACTCGCACATCGCGCCAGCAGCAAGGCCCCCTCAGCGTGAACGCTCTCGTTGCCATCCTGGCCGTCGTTGCGAGCGTCTCTGCGGCGCCCCCGCCAGCGGCGGAGCCGCACGGGCAAGCCGTGCCCGCCGCCTCCCCGCCGCACCACGGTGACGCGGGCCCGGTCAACACCGGCGCAATCGGCAGGCTGATCGCGGCTGCACGTGACGGTGACACAGTTGAGATCGGGCCCGGCATCTACCAAGAACACATCCGCATCGACCGCTCTATCCGTCTGGTGGGCAAAGGAAGCCCGGTGATCGACGGCGGCGGGCGCGGCGACATCATTGAGATTGTCGCGCCCGACGTGGTTCTGCGGGGCTTTTCGATCCGCGGGACCGGCATCGATCTTGAGAGAGAGAACGCGGCGGTCCGGGCAACGGCCGCCAGGGTCGTGATCGAGGACAACACAATCGAAGATGTTCTCTTCGGGATCGATCTGCGGGAGTCGCCGGGCAGTATCGTGCGGGGGAATCGCATCGGCGGCAAGAGGCTGGATGTAGCGAGGCGTGGTGACGGGCTCCGGCTCTGGCGGTGCGACGGCGCACTGATCGAGAACAACATCGTGCACGACGGCCGCGACTCAATCCTCTGGTACTCCAAGGGCATCACCGTCCGAGGAAACACCGGGCGCGACTGTCGGTACGGGCTGCACCTGATGTTCAGCGACGGCGTTACGATCGAGAACAACCTGTTCACCAGCAACTCGGTCGGTATCTATCTGATGTACACGTCCGGTGTGAGCATCAGCGGTAACACGCTCTACCGCAACCGCGGGCCGAGCGGGTACGGCATCGGGCTCAAGGAGACAGACCGCTTCACAGTGACCCAGAACCGCATCTCTGCCAACCGCGTCGGCGTCTACATCGACGGGTCGCCGTTCACCGCGGCGCAGCCGGGCGATTTTCACCGGAACACGATCGCCTACAACGACATCGGCTTTACCTTTCTGCCGTCGGCTCGCAACAACGAGCTGTACGAGAACAACTTCATCGACAACATCAACCAGGTTTCTGTTGCAGGGCGCGGCTCTCTGGGCGCAAACCGTTTCTGGAAGGGCGAACGAGGCAACTACTGGAGCGACTACACCGGCTATGACCACGACGGCGATGGGATCGGCGACTTTGTTCACGAGTCGTGGACGCTCTTTGAGAACATGATGGATCGAGAACCGAAGCTACGGCTCTTCCTCTTCAGCCCGGCGCAGCAGGCGATCGAGTTCGTCGGACGGGCTTTGCCGTCGGTTCGCCCTGAACCCATGTTCGTCGACGAGGTCCCGCTGATGCGCCCCGTGGAGTTGCCGGCGGACGCTCACGCGTCGCCCGCCTCTCCGGTGTCGCTCGGCGCATTCGCCGCCGTACTGCTGCTTTGCGGCGGCGCGGTAGCCGGCGTTGCCGGTGGCAGATTCGGAGGCAAGAAGTGATCAGCATACACAACGTCAGCAAAAGGTTCGGAAGGGCATCGGTCCTGTCGGAAGTCTCACTGAACGTGCTGGGCGGTGGCAGCGTCGCCTTCTGGGGTGCCAACGGCGCCGGCAAGTCAACGCTGCTCCGCTGCGTGCTCGGGCTGCTGCGTTTCGACGGGATGATCACCGTCGGCGGCCACGATGTGCGCCGTGCAGGCAAGCACGCGCGGATGCTGATCGGGTATGTCCCACAGGAGCTCGGTTTTTACGACGACCTCCGCGTTGTTGAGGCGGTCCGGTACTTCGCGAGGCTCAAGGGCGTCTGCGTGCCCAGGGCTGAGACCGTGCTGGCCGGGGTAGGACTGCCCAACCAAGGGAACAAGCGGATCCGTGAGCTCTCTGGCGGGATGAAGCAGCGGTTGGCGCTCGCCATCGCCATGCTCGGCGATCCTCCGGTGCTTGTCCTCGACGAGGTCACGGCGAGCCTCGACGCGTGTGGGCGTGGAGAGTTCGTCGCGCTCCTCTCGCGCCTCTCCGGCACCGGCCGCACTCTCCTGTTCGCGTCGCACAGAGTTGAGGAGATCAGCGAGCTCGCGCAGAGCGTGGTTGTGCTCGAGCGCGGTCGGGTAGCCGCTGTGATACCGGCCGAACAGTTCGCGGGCCACTCCGGCACCGACAGCACACTGCACCTGGTGATCCGTCCCGACGCACGAGAGTCGGCCGCGGCCGTTCTTAGAAACGGCGGGTTCTCGCCCCGCCAAAACGGCGTCGGTCTTCTCGTGCCCGTCTCGCCCGATCACAAGGCGGCCCCGTTCCGCCTGCTCGCAGATGCGAGCATCGTGATCGACGATTTCGAGCTGCTCTCCAAGCAACACACGCCCGCGCGCGGCCACGAGGAGGAACGCCCATGAACGCCACTGTTGTCGCAAACCAAGTGTCAGTCTTGGCACCTCCCTCGTTCGCATCGAATCTCCTGACCGTCGCCCACCGAGAATTGCGCGAGGCGGTACGCAGCCGCTGGTTTGTCCTGTACACCCTGGCATTCGCCGTGCTCGGCCTGGGTGTTTCCTACATCTCGGCGGCGAGCACGGGCGGCTCCGGTCTGGCCGGGTTTGGACGAACGACCGCCGGGCTGATCAACCTTGTCCTGTTGATCGTCCCGTTGATGGCGCTGACGGCGGGCGCCGCGTCGATCGCGTCGGATCGAGAGCGCGGGATGCTCGCGTACCTGCTTGCGCAGCCGTTGTCGCGTTCCGAACTGCTGCTGGGCAAGTACCTCGGGCTCGCCGTTGCGCTGTTCACCAGTCTGTGCATCGGCTTTGGGGCGTGCGCGGCCGTGCTCTCGTTCAGGGGTGAGGGAACGCGTGTCGCGAGCCTGGCGTGGCTCGTTGGACTGTCAATGGGGCTTGCGCTCTCAACGCTCAGTGTTGGCGTGCTGCTGTCGGTCCTGGCCCACAAGGCCTCCGCCGCTGTCGGGGCCGCGGTCTTTCTCTGGCTCACGCTGGTGTTCGTGACCGACCTTGGGCTCATGGCGGGCACTGTTGCGATGCGCCTGCGTGTTGAGCAGCTTCTGGCGTTCAGTCTTGTGAACCCGCTTCAGGTGTTCAAGATGTGGTCGCTGCACGCGGTCGATGCGAACCTCGACGTGCTCGGTCCGGCGGGCCTGTACGCCAGTGAGGAGTTTGGCGGTCGCCTCCACTTCATCTTCGGCCTGTGCCTGGCGTTGTGGTCGGTTGTGCCCATGGTGGTCGCGGCGGCCGTTTTCTCAAGGAGGTCTCCGGCATGAAACGCCCGTGCCGAGCCGCGATTCTGTTCGCTGCCGTCGCTGTCTCGTCCTGCCGACGGGCACCCCTTGCGGGTCCGCCTGAGCTGCGCATCGGGCGCGACATGTGCGCAGAGTGCGGGATGATCATCAGCGAGGACGCGTGTGCCGGCGCAGCGCTAATCGAGCGAGATGGAGTGCAAGAGCACGCGCTGTTCGATGACATCGGGTGCATGCTCGACTTTGTTCATAAGCACGCCGCCTCTATCAGAACGGTCGAGTCGTTCGTGCGTGACTACGCCGAGAGGAAGTGGGTGCCGTCGTCGTCGTCATGGTTCCTGCTGACAGACGGAGAACACGTCAGAACGCCGATGGCGTCTGGGGTTATTGCCTTCTCGAGCAGCAGCGCTGCCCACGCGGCGCAGGCTCGTTGGGGAGGCAGGGTCGTCCGCGAGGCCGACCTCCCGGCCGCCAGAGATGCGGTCCACCGAGAGCGCCTGGGAACCGGCGCGGCGCCGTGAGCATTCGGGGGGGGTTGTGGGGAGTCGCGGATACCGGATATCCTCATCCGCAATCGGGTGTTTTCTCTTCGGTCACCCAGGAGGCGTTCGTGATTTCACAGACGATCGAGTACGCCCTTCGAGCAATGGTGCACTTGGCAGGCCTGCCGCCAGAGAGCACCGCCAACAGCGAGACGATCGCCCTGCACACCAAGGTGCCGCAGGGGTACCTCTCGAAGGTGCTCCGTGACCTCGTTGTTGCCGAACTGATCGTTTCGCAACGCGGGCCGAACGGCGGCTTCACGCTGGCCCGCCCGGCGGAGAAGATCTCGATGCTCGACGTCGTCAACGCAGTCGACCCGCTCAAACGCATCCGCCGCTGCCCCCTGGGCAACCCCGCGCATGTCAGACTCTGCCCGATGCACCACCGGCTCGACAACGCCATGGACCTAGTTGAGAAGGAGTTCGGCTCGACGACGCTCTCGGAGGTCACCGCCTCGAACGCGGGGGTTGCAGCGTGCAAGGGCGTGGTGAACCCCACGCTCCGCGGCAAGAAGACCTGAACCTTCAAGGTGCGGGCGAGCGTTCCGGGTCTGGAAAGTCTCGGTAGAGAGCGCTGACAAAGTCCGTCACCGCCGAGTAGACCGGCGCGTGCAGGCGTTCAACCTCACCGGTACGCGTCGCAACGGTGCTGAACGCCGCGTCGAGCTGCGCCAGGTCGCTGGTGCTGACGATGATGTGGAACTCGCCGAGCCCCGCCGGCCCGAAGCCGAACTTCCGTCGCTCCAGCGACCAGTGCTCGATCTTGCCCTGCCCCTTCAAATAGTCCAGGTAGGCCTTGACGGCTCCGGCAAACTCCAGGTCCTTGCGCCCGTCCTTCAGGTTGCACCACATGTGGTAGTGATTCACGCCAACAGCGTAACGGGGGTCGCACAATGAAAAAACCCGGCCGCGGGGCCGGGTGTAGCGAGGGACAGTGTGGCGGGGTTGATCAGCGGCGCCGGCGACCGGCAGCGAGAACGCCAAGGCCCAGCAGCGCGCCGGCGGCGGGCGTCGGCACGACCTGGCCGCGGATTTCACCGCCGGGGAAGATCGGCGTGTGGAGATTGAAGTACACATCACCGGCGATCAGGGCCGCGACGAACCCCGGCGAGAGCCCGCCGGCCGAGCCGATCGTTCCACCGGTCGTTCCGCCGGTCCACGAGCCGATCGGAACGATGACCGGGCCATTGGTACCGGCAGCCGCCTGGTGGAAGTGCATCGCGGTCGGAGCCGCCAGCAGGCCGGTCCACGAGATGTTCCAGTCGATCGAGTTCGTCCCTGCGTTGTAGGTCACAGTGCCAGTGCCGAACCCCGGCGACGCGTTAGGGGGGGCCGACTGCAGGCCGTCGATGTTGAAGTTCCACGTCTGCGCGCCGCAGATTGATGCGGCGGACGCGACAGCGGCGAGTGCGAGCAAGCTCTTCATGGTGACCTCTCCTTCAAGTGAAATAGGGAGTCAGCCCAGATTGGCCGACAGCGAATCCAACCAGCGCAAGATACCACACTTCTCGGACCGGGCCACCCTCAACTGCCAGAACAGGGCCGAACGTCAATTCTTCACTATTATGCTTGACACACTACTGTGTCTGATGTAGAATTGTGCCGTGAACGAGTCCGCCCCCGAATCTGACCTCAGCAGCAGCCCTCCGGGCGATTCCATCAACGAAAAAGCCCAGCGTGACCTGGCGGTCGGTACCGCGTGGCTGGTTGTGCTTGCGACGATCGCAAAGGCCTCGAGCCCCGTCCACGGCTACGAGATTGCGCGGTCACTCTCCCACGCTTCCCCACACGGCGTGGGGGTCAAGCACGGCACCTTGTACCCCATCCTCCGATCCATGGAGGCCGAGGGCCTGGTGACCAGCACGCTCGTGCCCTCCACTCAGGGACCGGCCCGTCGGTGTTTCACCATCACACCGGCGGGCCGGGACACGCTGGGCACCTGGGTCGCGAGCTGGCGGGCTGCGCGTGGGCACGTCGACGAACTTCTCGGAGAACATCCATGACCGCTCCCGCCTTGCCGGGCTCGTTCCCCTCTCGCGCCGCGGAGACTGCCGGAGGAACGCCAACGCAGGTCATCAGCCACTACCTGTCTCAGCTGGCCGTCGCCGCGGCCGGCATGGACGCGGCCATGGTCAACGACATGCTCGCCGATGCGGAGCAGCACCTTTGGAACGCGGTGAGCGAGGGTGTGCCAGTGGAGCGTGCGGTGGCCGAGTTTGGCGAGGCACCAGATGTAGTCTCTGCGTACGTCGCGGCGGAGCGTTCGCGGGTCAAGGCACGTCGCCCGGCACCGCAGAGCGAGCCGGTTGCGGATAACGGTGGTGCAATGCTGGTTGTCCCGGCCGCGGCCCCGCCGACTGGCTTTCGCGCTGTGCCGGTGATTGGGATCTGGGCGGACCGTTACGCCTGGGGTTCGATGGCGTTGTTCGTCTTTGGCTTCTTCCTCGCGATCGCGTACTTCGTTGTGGTTACCGCCTGGGGGTCGCTGGCGCTTGGCACGATGGCGATGATCATCGGGTTCCCGCTGCTGGTTGGGCTGCTTGGGTTCTGCCGTGTGGTCTCGCTCGGGCACGGGCGTCTGATCGAGGTCACCACGGGCGTGCGTATGCCGCGACGGACCGCGCCGGTGGCGGGGACGGGGATGGCGTCGTTCTGGGGGCGGATCGGCTTGTGGCTCAAGGACGGCAGGAGCTGGCTGAGCGTTGCGTTTCTCATCGGGAATTTCCCTGTGGCGGTGCTCCTGTTTGCCGTGTTCTTCTCGCTTGCGGCGCTGGCGAAATCGCTGTTCCTCGTGCCGATCGCCGAGCTGTTCATGCCCGACCAATGGTTTGAGAACGGGAACGGGTTCCACATTGGGCCATGGCAGGGCGGTCGCATGCCCCCGATGCTGGGTCTGCTGAGCATGGCGCTGGGGCTGGCGATCTTCACCGGTGCTCTCTGGCTGGCGAAGGGCTGTGGCTGGCTCTACGCGCAGGTGGCCAAGGCCATTCAAGTGACGCGACCGGTGCCCGTTGGGCCGGTACAAGTAGCTTGACGGGCGTGGGTTGAAGGGCTGGGTCCGATCCCTAGTGTTCATGCAACGGCGGATTTGCCCGAACGCGCAGCAGGTTGGAGGTCGGCTTGGGAAGGACGGCATGGATCGTTATCGTCGCGGTGGTGGTCGTCGGGCTCGCCGCGGCCGCGGGTGTCGCGCTGATGAGTTCGAGCGGGCGCGAGTGGCTCAACAGCCTGCAGCCGAGGGTCAAGCCGCTGGAGGTGCGGACCGAGGCGGTGGCGAGGGGGAACCTGGTCAGGACGGTGAGCAGCCCGGGCGTGATCGAGCCGCGGACGAAGGTGTTGATCTCCGCGCAAGTGCTCGCCAAGGTGGTGGCGTTGCCGTTCCGAGAGGGGAGCGTCGTCAAGAAGGGCGACGTGGTTGTGCGGCTGGACGGGCGTGACCTGGCGGCGGCGCTGGAGGCGGCGCAGGCGGGGATGCGTCAGCAGGAGGCGGCGCTCAAGGGGGCGGAGGCGGAGGCGGTGCAGAGCGGCCAGAACCTCGAGCGGATCAAGAGCCTGCCGCAGGACTACACGCGGGCGGAGGTTGAGCGTGCGGAGTCGGCGTTTGCTCAGGCGACGGCTCGTGTGATGGCGTCGCGCCAGGGGATCGAGCAGGCGAAGGCGACGATCACGCGCGCGCAGAAGGACCTTGAGAACACGACGATCACCAGCCCGATCGACGGGGTTGTGATCAAGCTGAACGCCGAGGTGGGCGAGACGGTGGTGGTGGGGACGCTCAACAACGCGTCGAGCGTGATCATGGAGATCGCTGACCTCTCGGACATGATGGTGAAGGCGCGGGTGGACGAGGTGAACATCGCTCCGATCAAGGGGGGGCAGCGGGCGGTGGTGACGACGACGGCATACCGGTCGCAGAAGCTGCTGGGCACGGTGGAGCGCGTGGGGCTGAAGAAGGTTGTCGGCTCGGACCTGACGATGTACTTCGAGGTCGAGATCGCGCTGGTGAAGCCGGAGGGGTTGATCCTGGGGAGCGGCCTCACGGCGAGCACAGAGATCGAGGTGGAGACGTTCGCGCAGGTGCTGAAGGTGCCGAGCCAGGCCGTGCAGGACCGCAAGCTTGACGACCTGCCGAAGGAGGTGCGTGAGAAGTCGCTGGTTGAGCCGGGCAAGACGGTTGCGCGCGTTGTCTTTGTCGTCGAGGACGGCAAAGTGAAGGTTGTGCCCGTCAAGACGGGCGCGAGCGACCTCACCAGCACGCTGATCGAGAAGGGCCTGACCGAGGGGCAGAGGGTGGTGGTCGGGCCGTACCGAGCGCTGACGGAATTGAAAGCCGATCAGGAGGTTGTCGAAGAGGGGACCAAGGACTCGCGCGGCAACCTTGTTGGGCGCAAGGCCGGCGAGTCCGGCGGCTGGGGCGCAAAGTGACGGGCGCGCCCGCGTCAACCCCGGCGAAGGTGGTGCCCGGCAAGGGGACGATCCGCCTGCGCGGCATCCACAAGGTGTATCAGGTAGGCAGCGAGAGTGTGCACGCGCTGCGCGGGGTGAGCCTTGACATCGCCCGGGGGGAGTTCGTGGCCATCATGGGCGCGAGCGGGTCGGGCAAGAGCACGCTCATGAACATCCTGGGGTGCCTCGACCAGCCGAGCAAGGGGATGTACGAGCTGAGCGGCCGGCGCACCGACCGGCTTGGCGCGGCGGCGCTTGCGCAGGTCCGCAACAAGGAGATCGGTTTCGTCTTCCAGACGTTCGAGCTGCTGGCCCGCTCGACGGCCCTTGAGAACGTGCAGCTGCCGCTGGCCTATTCCTCGAGGCTCTTCTGGGGCGCGGGCAAGCGTGCGCGGCTCGCGCTTGAGCGCGTCGGCCTGGGCGACCGGATGCACCACCGCCCGAGCCAGCTCTCGGGCGGGCAGCGGCAGCGCGTCGCGGTGGCGCGGGCGCTGGTGAACGAGCCGGCGATGATCCTTGCCGACGAGCCGACGGGCAACCTCGACAGCAAGACCAGCGAGGAGATCATCAGCCTCTTCAAGGACGTGCACAGGCAGGGCCAGACGATCGTGGTGGTGACCCACGAGGAGGACATCGCCGGTCACGCCGAGCGGATCGTCCGTCTTCGCGACGGCATCGTGGTGAGCGACCACCCGACGGCCAGCGACCCGATGCACCGCGACTACCTCGAGCGGATGGCGCTGCAGGCGGCGCGGGCCGCGGCGGGCGAGAGCGAGCGGGGCAGCGCCCCC
>CAYOGE010000002.1:0-195137 GCA_964403525.1 uncultured Phycisphaeraceae bacterium
CTCGCGCAACCCGATCATGCGCCGTACGCGCACGAGTTTTTTCGGGGTTCCGTATTATTCAAGTTCGGAGACTGCTCGGCACGAGGATCGGTCACTTTCGCGTTGAGCTTCTTCGCCCAGGCCTCCTGCGTCATCACGCAGCGCATACCGACGTGCTGGAGGCCCGTGTCTGGCGAGCAGGACATCCGCGCGCTCGGGCGATAGCTGGCACAGTACGAGTCATTGCACAGAAACGAGCCGCCGCGAAGAACACGGCTCTCAGGAGAGCCCGGGTTTCGCGGGTCGTCGCTGCGGGTCGGGCCGGCAGGGTTCGTGACGACGCGATCAACGCCCTTCTTTCCAGCCCGATCAAGCTCGAGCAACTGCTGTGCGTACGCGTCGGCCCGGTAAAGGTCGCTGCACCACTCCCATACGTTCCCCGCCATGTCGTAGAGGCCGTAGCCGTTCGGCGGAAAGCTCCTGACCGGCGCCGCACCCGGGAAACCGTCTCCGCCCGGCTTCGCGGCCGCGTTCTCGTACGGAAAACGGCCCTGCCAGATGTTGCAGCGCCCAGCGTCGACCGGTTCATCGCCCCAGACGTTGATCTTGTGGTCAAGCCCGCCGCGTGCGGCACACTCCCACTGAGCTTCCGTGGGGAGCGACTTGCCAGACCAGTTGCAGTATGCGATGGCATCCTCAAAGGCGATGTGAACAACCGGATAATTCGGCTTCCCCTCGATGCTGCTACCAGGCCCCTCAGGGTGGCGCCAGTCCGCGCCCGCAGTCCATGACCACCACTGTGCGGGCCCGCGCAGGTCCACCGGGTGATCCGGCGGCGCGAAAACAAGCGATCCCGCCTTGAGCGTTTCCGCTGGTGGCTTGGGCGTCCCAACGGGGAGTTGCTTCTTGAGCTCTTCCCAGTCCACGTCGCGCTCCGCGACTGTCTTGTACGAAGTCGTCTTGACGAACAGGGCAAACTGTGCGTTGGTCAGTTCCGTCGCGTCCATCCAGAACCCGTCGACGCGCACGCGATGGACTGGCGACTCGTCAGGACGGGCCAGCGGGTCGGTGCTGCCAACAGAAAACTCGCCGCCGGGCACCCACACCATGCCCTCGGGCCACGGCTTGGCCGGCCAACCTTCTGTTCGAAGCCGCTCGTCCAAAGGTGGGGTCGGCCGAGCGGTAATGCCAGTCGGCGCGGGATCAGCCTTCTCGGCCACGACGCAGCAGGCAAACGGTTCCGCTCGCAGCGCACGGCCACCCGCCCGCTGAGGCTGGGCCGCATCGACGGCGCTGCTCGCCGAAACCAAAGCCACGCTCGCTTGGAGCGTCGCAGCCAAAACCGCGCAGTGGGCTCGCATCATTGATTCTCCAGGCGCATCACTGGCCACGATGACGGCCGCCGAAGAAACCGTTTGACGGCTAGAAACGGATCGTCACCGCGAGGAACGGCCCGTGAAGCAGAAGGTCGTAGTTGAACAGGCTTGCCCCGCGGCCCTTCGTGTAGTCGGCGCTCATCGCCCGGTACCCCAGCTCGATGGAGACCATCTGGCTGACCCTGACATCGAGTTCACCCGATGCTGACCACGTCAAGTCTGACCCGCCCCCTCCTACATCTCCCCTGCCGGAGAGTGAGAGCGTGGAATTAAAGTCGAACCTCGCACGCCCCCCGACAAACCCGTCCACCCAGGCCGCGCTGTTGCTGGTGTTGAGACCACCGCCCGAGCCGGTAATCCTGGCGTCAACGTCATAGATCCTGATTCCCGCCAAGGGCTCAAGGCGCAGCCGCGGTGAACCTTGCTCCGTCGAAGGAGTTTCGAGAATCGAGTAAGCGGCCCCCAGCTCGTAGATCCCAAGCTTCAGCCGAGCGTCCTGATTGGCCAAAGCGCCTTGCCTCGCCGCGTCCAGGTCCAGGTAGATGCAGTCGCCAAAGAGGCTGAGTCGGTCGTGCGACAACTCCGCACGGACCATGGCAGCGAAGTTGATTGAACCGCTCGACGAATCGCCCGTTTCAAAGAACCCCGAATCGAGGTTGAGCGCGTTGCCGTTCACCGTAAGGTTTCCATTGACCGAAGGCACCCACAGGTAGGGGATCAGTGAGAAGTGCCATTCACTCGCCGGTTCAGCGGTCCCCGGCGCGTTCGTGTCGGCTGTCGGCTGAGGCCTGTCAATTGACGCGGGCGCGCCAAGGCTTGCAGACTGTGCATTGGCTGGTGTTGCGGAAAGGCACGCTACCTGCGCAGCAAGGGCAGCGGCAAAGAAGGTGCGTGCGAGAGGGGGGCGGCTGGTTGACATGGAACAATGTCCCTTGAGTGTGACGAAGCACTTCCGATCGTTCAGAGCGGGCGCAGGGAATCCGCGCGGCCCGAGGGTACAGCCTGCAGCAGCGACTTTCTACACGGGCGATAGTTGCCGCTTGCCGAAGCCCATAGAGGACCCGACAGGCGACGGTTGACGTCATCCGCATGAACAAACCCCCCGGGGGGAACACCCGGGGCTTTTCGTTACCTAAGCCATCTCTCGCGACTCGCGACGACCGACCCGCGACTACTTCACAGGCACCATCCGGCAGACCTGGTCGTCGTTGGCGGCGTCGCCGCCGCGGCTGCGCCCGTCCTTGTTGCTGGTGGTGAACCAGATCGAACCGTCGGGCGCCTGGGCCACAGCGCGGATGCGCCCCATGTCAGGCACCAGCCGGTCGATGCTGGCGACGCTCTTGCCATCGGCCGACAGCTTCACCATGTAGACGCCCGGGATCGGGTCGCGCTGCAGACCGCCCAGCCCGCCGACCATGTAGTTGCCGACCCAGCCGGCGAACATCTTGTCGCTGCTGACAAACGCGCCGCCACTGGGAGCGATCGCGGGCGTCCACTGCTTGAGCGGGCTGACCATCCCCTCGTGCGTCGCGTCAGCGTAAATCTCCGGCCAGCCGTAGTTCTTCCCCTTCTCGATCAGGTTGAACTCGTCGGATGCAGACGCGCCCTTGCCGTTGTTCACCGGCTCACCGCTGGGGCCGTGCTCGGTCTCGTACATCAGCCCGGTCTTGGGGTGCCAGTCGAACCCCTGCGGGTTGCGGTTGCCGTAAGTCCAGATCTCCTCGCGCGTGCCGGGCTTCTTGTTGGTGCCGGCCCAGGGGTTGTCAGCGGGGATCGAGCCGTCGTCGTTGACGCGCAGGATCTTGCCGTTGAGCACATCCATCTGCTGGGCGAGTTCACGCTTGAAGTGCTCGCCGGTTGAGATATAGAGCTTGCCATCGGGCCCGAACTTGATGCCACAGCCCGCGTGGTTGCCGCCGGTCTCGATGCCGGTGATGATCTCTTTGTCCTTCGAAAGCGTCCCGTCCTTTTCGACGTAGCGAACAACGCGGATGTCGTTCTTCTCTTTGTCGCCGTAGGCGATGTAGACAAAGTGGTTGTCGGCGAAGGTGGGGTGCAGGCAGAGGCCCATGAGCCCCACCTCACCACCGGTGCGCACGTTCGACAGCGTCAGCGCCGGCTTCTGACCAAGCTTGCCATCCGCGGCGATGATGCGCACGCGACCCTTGCGCTCAGTCACAAAGCAACGGCCGTCCGGCGCGAACGCCATCGCCCAGGGCACATCCAGTTTCGTGGCGACCGGCTCAACGGCATACTTGGTGCCATCGGCCGCGGTGTAAACCTTCGCCTCACCGGTTGCGGCCTTGGGAGACTCAAGCTTCTCCATGCCCGGACGGGCAGAAGTCGGCTGGGCCAGGGTGGTGCCCGCGATCAGTGTGAGCGCGACGGCGGCTGCGGCGAAGCGGAGTGGGTTCATGCCCCAAGTCTACGGCCGCGGAAGCGGATGGATGCGGTTCCGGTGCCCCGGCCGAGGCCTGAGCGGTGGCCGGCGGCAAGCCCGAGCAACCGGGGGAGCCCCGCTCAGCCGTAAAGCTTCGCAAGATCACGCCAGATCGTGGGATAGGTCTTCCGCACGCAGCCGGGGTCGCGGATGTAGACGTTGGGCCGCCGCAGCCCGATGAGGGCGAGCGACATCGCCATGCGGTGGTCGTCGTAGGTGTCAAACTCCAAGCGCGGGGCGGAGGGGGAACAGTCGACGCCGCCGGGGGGTGGGGTGATGCGGATGCCTTCGTCGGCGTGGCCGCGGTTGTCGGTGTAGGCGAACGGCTCAACCTTCACGCCGACCTTCGCAAGCTCGGTGACGAGCGCAGAGATGCGGTCGGTTTCCTTGACACGGAGCGTGCGAAGGCCACGAAGCTCCGTGCCTGAGGGTGCAAAGGCGTTGAGCACCGCCATCGTCATCGCGGTGTCGGGCATGTGCTCCATGTCGCTTGACATCGCAGCGATCGGCCGGACACCCCGGACCGACACACCCTCGCCATCTCTGGTGAGCTCACCGCCCATGACCCCGCCACCACTGATCGCCTCGAGAAAGTCCGCATCGGACTGAAGGCCCACTCGCCCGCTGGGCGAGATCCCCTTCATGCGGACGCAACTCCCCGTCACCACCAGTGCAGCCGCCGCGGGATAGGTGGCCGAAGAAGCGTCACCCTCGACGTCGTAGCGGAAGCCCTGCAGGCGGCTCTTCCGCACGGCCACATCGCCCGGTGGCGCCCCCTTCACGTCGATGCCGAGTTGCCGCATCAGCGCGATGGTCATGTGGATGTACGAAGCGCTTGTCACGTCCGGCTCGTTCCCCGGCTTGCCAAGCACTTCGCCTAGTTCCTCCGCGAACGCGTCGCCCAACTCCGTACGCACAACCGAGAGAATGTCCGCGTTGGCCACAAAGCCAATCTCCAGCCCGTGCGGCAGGAAGGGTGCCAGCAGCAGCACGGCCGAAATGAACTGGCTCGACTGCGTCGGCCCGAAGCACTGCCTCATGCCGCTGATCCACTCAAGGCTCATGCGCGGCACCCGCACAGGAGGGAATCCCTCTTCACCGGTGTACGAAACGCGCGGCCCGCGCTCGGTCAGGTTGTTGAGCGCATCGACCAGCTCCCCGATCGGACGCTCGCGCATCCGCGCGTTGCCGTCGATGATGATCCCACCACTCTCCTGCGGCTGCAGCACCGCCGCGGCGGTCAGAAACCGCGTCGCCGTCCCCGCGTTGTTCAGGTTCAGCGCCACCGTCTCGCCGGGCTTGATCTTCCACCGCCCCCCCACTCCCTTGACGCGGATCGTCGCGTTGCCGCACGACTCACCGTTGGGCTCGACTTCGGGCGTGACTTCAATCTCCGCCCCAAGTTGCCGCAGCGCCCGCACCATCACCTGCGCATCGTCGGCATCAGCGAGCGCACCCGTCAGCACGCTCTCGCCATCGGCGAGCGCCGCCAGCAGCAGGGCCCGATTCGTCAGGCTCTTGCTCCCCGGCGGCCGGATCGTCACATCGAACGGCCTCGTCACCGGCGGCACGTGCACCAGCGGCGGCAGCTTGTCGACAGGCAGGTTCGCGATGTCCTTGACGGTGGGGATCATGGATGCAGGTTCACCACAGAGACTCAGAGGCACAGAGAAGAGAAAGGCAGTTTCAACACTGAGGTCACGGAGCTCACGGAGGAAGGCAAAGAACGTAGAGCATGCTCAAGGCGGTCGAATGGCTTGGCCCGCCTCAGTCTTCTCTGCCTTGCTCCGTGCCCTCCGTGTGCTCCGTGTTTCAATCTCTGTTCTCTTCTCTGTGTCTCGGAGTCTCTGTGGTCACTCCGCCTTCCGGAACACCGCCACCACATCCTCAACCGGGATGACGAAGAGCCGGTTGTCACCCTCAAACTCCACCGGCACCGCGTGCTTGGGGTTGAAGAGCACCTTGTCGTACTGCTTGATCGGGTAGTCGGCATCCCGCTCGATCTTGGCGCTGATCGCCACCACCCGCCCCGTGATCGTGGGGATCTCGATCTTGTCGGGAAGGTGGATCCCCTGCTTGGTCTGCTTCTTGTCCTCGTCCTTGCGGATGAGCACCCGGTCGCCGATCGGCTCGACGACCTCCAGCTTGCTGCCCGACTTGCGCGTCTCCTCGGCCATGCGGCATCATAGTGGTCGCTGGCATGGGAGGGCACGCTCCCACCCTGTTACCTACGCTCGCACCGATGCACCGCCCCGCCACCGAACACCTCACCAGCCTGATCCGCGAGGTCCCCGACTTCCCCAAGAAGGGCATCTCCTTCAAGGACTTCACCCCGCTGCTGCAGGACGCCGCGGCACTGGCGATGGCCGTCGAGCTGATGGCCAACCCCTTCCGCGCCAGCACCACCAGCGCTCCCGGCACGGGCGTTGACATCGTCGTCGGGGCCGAGTCCCGCGGCTTCATCTTCGGCACAGCTCTGGCCCAGGCGCTCTCTGCAGGCTTTGTCCCCGTGCGCAAGCCCGGCAAGCTCCCCTACAAAACCCGCAGCATCTCCTACGCGCTGGAGTACGGCACCGACACCATCGAGATCCACGCCGACGCCATCCGGCCCGGCCAGCGCATCCTGCTCGTTGACGACCTGCTCGCCACCGGCGGCACGCTCGACGCGTGTGCCCAGCTCGTCACCGCGCTGGAGGGCACGATCGTCGGCCTCACCGTCCTGATCGAGCTGACCGCGCTCAGCGGCCGCGAACGCCTCAAGAAGTACGGCGATGTGCACAGCGTGCTGACGTGTTAGGCATCAGGAGTCAGCCATCGGACATCAGTTGAAGGCAAAGCACCGCCCGTTGCTTGCTTCCTGCCTTTCACCGGTCCCTGATTCCTGATGGCTGGTGCCTAGCCTTTCCCATGCGCCGAGGCCAGACACGCCGCCCCATCGTCTTCGGGTTCACCAAGCAGGAACTGCTCGACGCCTGCGACCTCTCCGCCAAGTCATTCGACACGCTCCGCAAGGCCGCGCGCGTCAAGGGCCCAAGCCACGGCGGGCTCAACCACGTCTTCTCCGTCGAAGACCTGATCCAGCTCATCCACCGCGGCGAGAGCGGCAAGTTCACCATCCGCGGCGCCCCCGCCTCTAAGGCCTGGCGCATCCTCGCCAGCGAGAACGGCATCTTCGTCCCGCCGCGGCCATGAGCCGCCTCCGGTCCGCACATCCGCGCATCCCGCCCACGACCGTGCGACTCTCACCCCAGAAACACGCCGCCATCGTCGCACGCATGCAGCGCATCGCCTGGCTGCTGGACGCACGCTTCGCCCTCCCCTTCAGCGGCGGTAAAGCACGCTTCGGGCTCGACGCCGTCGTGGGCCTCATCCCCGTCGTGGGCGACGCGCTGATGATGCTCCTGTCGCTCTACATCGTGGTGCAGGCCTGGCGGCTCGGCACCGGGTGGCGCACGCTGCTGAAGATGATCGGCTGGATCATCGTCGACTTCGTCGTCGGCGAGGTCCCCGTCGCGGGCGACATCGCCGATGCGCTCCTCAAGGTCAACCTGCGCAACCTCCGCATGATCGGCATCGAGCCGCGCGGGCCGCAGGCCACCGAGCCAGCCCCCCCGCCCCCGCAGCGAGACTTCGTCAGCACGCAGTAGGGTCAGTCGCCCCGAAGCACGCCGGCCCGTTCATCGAGCGTCGCCGGGTTCGTTGACGTTTACCACTGACGCCACCGCAACCTGAACGAGCATCGTTCGCCCGTCTGGCACGCACGCGCCGAGCTTGTAGCGCCCCTCCGCGACACACGCGCCCATGTGCTGCACCACTCCGCCCGAGTACACCCCTGCGCACGGATGGGGCCGATCAGTCGCCGCGAGCACCGCCAGCCAGCCGCTGCCCCGTTCGGCAACGGCAAGGATGCGCCGCACGTCTCCCGGTGCGAAGCTCGGCATGTCACCCGCGAGCACAAAGACTGGGCCACGCCAGGCCTCAAGCGCCGAGAGAACGCCGCCCACCGGCCCGATGCCCGGATGCACATCATCGATCACACCGTCGGCCAGCGCGGCGATGCCCGGCTCGCAGTCGCCCACCAGTTTCACACGCGGGCCAAAGACCTCGCGCAGCGACTCGATCGGCCGCTGCACCAGCACACTCCCGGGCCCGCCCCACGGCTCCATCAGTTTGTCGCGCCCGAAGCGCCGGCTCTTGCCGCCCACAAGCACGATCGGCTGCACACCCGCCAGAAAGCCGGGGGTTGGCCCGGGCCCATCAGCGCTCATGGCGGATCACCTTGCCGGTCACTTCTTTCGCCTCGACACGCCCATCATCCTGCACCTCGCCGCGCAGCGTCTCAACAGCGTGCGGCAGGATGTCCAGCAGCGCCTCGAGGTTTTCGCTCGAGCCTCGGACCGACCCGGGGAGCGTCAGGATCAGCGTGCGCCCGATCGTGCCCGCGACGCCGCGTGAGAGGAACGTGCGCGGCGTCTTGCTCAGGCATCGCAGCCGCGCAAGCTCCATCAGTCCGCTGTGCTCGCGCTCGATGACCCGCTTGGCCGCCTCGGGCGTTACATCGCGCGGCGCAAGCCCCGTGCCGCCGGTGCTGAGCACCAGGTCGATCCCGGCCTCGGGCCGGCTCCAGTCGACAAAGCACGCCGCGAGCACCTCCTGCTCGTCCGGAAGGCACCTGGTCGTGACGATCACCGCGTTCAGCTTCGACTTCAGCATCTCGCACAGGCCCGGGCCGGAGGTGTCAACGGCCTCGCCGCGCGAGCACCGGTCGCTCACCGTGAGCACCGCAGCGCGGATCGGCCGCTCTGCGCCGCTCACTTGTTCGCCCCCGCGGGCGCCGCCGTGTACGGCCCGCTGCGTCCGCCGCGCTTCTCCAGCACGCGCACACCGTCGATGGTCATCGTCTTGTCGATCGCCTTGCCCATGTCGATAATGGTCAGGCAAGCGACGCTCACGGCCGTGAGCGCCTCCATCTCTACGCCGGTCCGCGACCGGGTACGCACGGTCGCGGTTACCCGTACACGCCCGTTCTCCAGCGTGGCGCTCACCTCAACAGCGTCAAGCGGCAGCGTGTGGCATAGTGGGATAAGCTCATCGGTTCGCTTTGCGGCGAGAATCCCCGCCAGGCGTGCCACCTCGAGCACCGACCCCTTCTTCACCGTGTTCTCTCTTATCGCCTGAGCCAGGCCGCTCGACACGCGAACGAATCCCTCGGCCGTTGCCGACCTGGCGGTGATCGGCTTCTCACCCACATCCACCATCTGCGCCCCGCCATCGGGCGCCAGGTGCGTGAGCGAGGGGCCCGCGTTTCGTTCTGGTGGATTCGTCATCAGGGATTCCTGTCGTCGTGTGACTCACGGAACCAGCGTCCCGGCCGCGGCCCATTGGCCGCCGCCCGGCCAACTCCGCTACATCGGCCACGGGTAGAACGGTACGTGCCCCGGCGGCGGCACCGGCCCTGCCCCCCCAGCAAGACCGCCCTTCGGCGCCAACTCGATGAACCCCTCGCACCGACCCGCCGCGATGATGTCACCCGAGCCGCGGCCATCGATCAATTCCGCCGCTCCGGCCTCGTTGATGCGCACAAGCCTGTGCCACCACATATCCAGCAATTTGCCGTCGGGGTTCGCCAGCGACACCCACCTTGGGCGGCAGCACATCGGCAGGCCACCTACACCGGCGAGCGCGGCGAGCACCGGCAGCACCACACGCGTGCAGGTCACCATTGCCGAAACGGGGTTGCCGGGGAGCCCGAAAACGGGCACCGCCGCGCGGCCCTTGCGGCGAAGAACGGCCCCGAGCATCGGCTTGCCCGGCCGTTGAGGCAGCCCGTGGAACACGATCTCCGCCCCCACCCCTTCTACCGCCGCACGGACCGGGTCGCGGTGACCCATCGACACACCACCAGTCAGTACCACCGCGTGGGCATGCTCAAGCACCGCACGCAGTGCACCCTCCAACTCGCCTTCTTCGTCGCCCACGTGGCCTGGGCCCACGCCACGGCGATCATCAACGTCAATCCACGCGTGCGCACCCAGCACCGCCGAGACCGCCACAGCGTTGCTGTTGCGAATCTGGTACGGGCCGGGCGTCGATCCGGGCGGCACGAGTTCGTCGCCGGTTGTGATCACCGCGGTGCGCACGCGCGGGCGCACACTGGGCCGCACACACCCAACCGCCGCGAGTGTCCCGAGAGCGGCTGCGGTCAGCACCGACCCCTCATCGACAACCGTGGCGCCCGCTTTGGCGTTCTCGCCCCGCCTGCGGATGTTGTCACCGGCGCGCACTTCGCTAGCCACCGTCAAGGAGATGGAAATCGCGTCGATCGCACCACGGTCAGCACGCTCGATCACGTCTTCGCGGCGCACAACCGCGTCGGCACCCATCGGAATCGCCGCGCCCGTCGCGATGCGGATCGCCGTAACGCTCGAACCGCTAACCTTCGGCAACTCCGGTGGGGCACCACCGATGCGGGCCTCGCCAACGACGGCCAGATTGAGCCGACGGTCGTTCCGCGTTGCTCCGCCACCGTTGGCCCCTTCGCCAATCGTGCCGTTCGCGGCAGCAAGGTCCGCCACCCGCACGGCGTAGCCGTCCATGGCCGAATAGTCGAAGGGCGGGCTGTCTCGATCGCAGAGAACCGTCTCCGCCAGGATCCGGCCAAGCACATCACCGTTCTGGAGCACGGAATCCGTCTCGGAAGCCCGCGCCATTCCCCCACGTGCGAGCGCCTCGACCATTCCTGCGATGGCGGCCGCTGGCGAACCGAACGCGAATTCCTGTCCGCGAAAGCCCATGCTGGAACCTCCGCGCAAACCATACACTGGTTCGATGCAGGTAGAAGTTCTCCTCTTTGGCCCTGCCGCGATGGCGGCTGGGGCCGACCGTGTAACGGTCTCGATGCCCGAGCGGCCGACGGGTGGCACCGACTCAGCAACCGCCCGCGACATCACCGCCGCCCTCATCGAGCAGCACCCGGCGCTGCGGTTCGCCCTGTCGGCCCCGCGCTTGGCGGTCAATCAGAAGTTCGCCTCGCCCGATACGGTCGTGCGTCCCGGCGACGAGGTTGCGCTCATTACGCTCGTGGGTGGCGGATGAACGTCGTTGCCATGATCCTCGACGGCCCGTTGACGCGCGACCGTGCACCCGCCGCGCCTTTCCCACTGACCGCTGGCGGCGCTATCGGCGCGAGCCTCCGCTTTGAAGGGATCGTGCGGCTCGGCGAACCGAGCGAGACCCACGGCGGACAGGAGCGCCCCCTCGAAGGGCTCGACTACCAGACCTACGACCCCATGGCCCAGCGCGGGCTCGAGGAACTCGCCCGCGACATCGCCTCACGCCACGGGCTCTCTTCGATCACCGTTCTTCACAGCAGAGGCCGCGTCGCCGTCGGTGAGGTCTCGTTCGTGCTCGAGGTCACGGCACCACACCGCGTCGAGACACTCAGCGCCGTCGCGGAGTTCATCGATCGCATGAAGCAGGATGTGCCGATCTGGAAGACGGCCGTGTGGCGGTAACGCCCCGTCCCTCCCCCACGCCCCACTTCCAAGCCAGGCCTATCCACCGATCGCCGACATCGGGCGCATCGGCTGCTGAAACTCCGGTGACGCGATCCCATGCCCCGGCTGCTTCGTCCATGTAGCGTCGATCAGAAACGCCTCGAGCCCTTCGTCGCTCGCGCCGTCCCGCAGCGTCGCCCTTAGGTCCCACTCCGTCGTGCTAAAGAGGCACGGTCGGACCTTGCCGTCGGCTGTCAGCCGCAGCCGGCTGCACGCCCCGCAGAACGGGCTGCTCACCGGCGCGATGAAACCAACCCGCCCGGGAGCGCCATCGGCAAACCCATAATTGCGCGACGTGCTGGACGGCTCATCATCGCCGCTCGCAACCAGCGGGAACCGCTCCTCAACCGCTCTGCGCGTCTCGGCCGCGCTCACCCACTTGGAAGCGTCCCACGCGTGCCCCGAGTCGAGCGGCATGTACTCGATAAAACGCACCTCAACCCCGTAGTTGCGGGCCAGCTCCGCAAGGTCCGCGGCCTCGTCATCGTTGAAGCCGCGGATCAGCACGGCGTTGAGCTTGCACGGCGTGAGCCCCTCAGCGATCACCGCCTCAACGCCCGCGAGCACATCGCCCGGTGAAGACGTGGAGCGGGTCATACGAGCGAAGCGGTCCTCGCGCAGCGAATCGATGCTGATCGTCACGCGGCCCAACCCCGCGTTCTTCCACTCGCGCAGCGAGCCGCGCGTCAAGAGCGAGGCGTTGGTGATCATCGCGATCTCGACCGAAGTCGCCTCGCGGATGCCCGCGATGATCCCGGTCAAGTCGGGGTGCAGCGTCGGCTCACCGCCCGTCAGCCTGATCTTCCGCACACCGAGCGACTCGGCGATGCGTGCCACGCGCACAATCTCCGCCGTCGTCAGCAGGGCCTCACGCGGGGCGAAGCGGACGTCCGGCTCCATGCAGTAGACGCACCGGAAGTTGCACCGATCGGTGATGCTGATCCGCAGGTCGCGGATCACGCGCCCGTGCGAATCCACCATCGCACGCCCGCCGCGGATGTGCACAGGTGCAGCCGGCGGCACGTGCAACCGCGTGAGCGGGGGAGAACCCAACTGCTGAAGCGAGACGCTCGCACCCCGACCGGCCGGCCGCGCGGCCGCGATCTTTGGTGTGTTGGTCTCAACGCTCCGCACGCTTGATTCTCCCGTCGATCATCCTAAGGGCACACCGCCTGCTCCGCATGATGAAGCAGGCGGGGGTCGTCACCCCGCGTCGGTCCCGGCGTTCTGCCCCGTCCCACCGCCGCCGGCGCTCCCCCCCACCGTGTCGGCGACCGAGCAGAGGATCGTGTAGTACTCCTCGACCTCGATCCCGAGCAGCGACGAGCCGAAGAGCTCGGCCTCGATGTGCGACGCCACCTCCCCGTAGTTCACCGACGGGATGTAGTACGCGATCAGCAGCGGGATCAACTCGTCAACGTTTTCAAACACCGGGTGGATGTACAGGCAGAAGCCGTCGGTCGGACGCTCGCCCAGGCTCTCCAGGCAGGCGAACTCACCGGGCTGGAGCGGACCCGCATCAAACCGGACGCCGAGCGGGTACCGCACGACCGTGCGGTCTTCCAGCAGCCGCATCATCCCGGCCCGATCGATCTGTCCGCCGCGCTGGTGCCGGGCGTCCATCGCCTTCCTCACGACGTGGTCGCGGAGAGACTGCTTCCCGTCTTCGGCAGTCGGTAACGGGTTCACGCGTGCGCCTCCTTCTCAAGAGCCGCGGCCGCTGGACGCGCCCTCGACGCGGCCGAAAACGCCTGATCGTGCGTGAGCCGCCCGGTCAGCACCGGGATGGTCACGCGCACCAGAATCGTGTAGATGAGCAGCCCGCCAGCCCAGATGCCCATCGTGACGAGCGTCTCGTTCATCGTCGGCAGGTACTCAACGATCTCCCCCAGTGGCGTCGGGATAAACGCAGGCACGATCATGCCCATGCCCTTCTCGATCCAGATGCCCACGATCAGCATCACGCAGGCCACCATCAGCACCGGCAGCTTCCGACTGATCGGCAGGTACAGCAACAGCATCGCTACCAGGTTGAGCCCGATGGCCGTCCAGATCCACGGAACAAGGCCCGAGCGACCGTGCAGCCCGAAGAACAGGTACTTGGCCGATGCAACGTGCGCTGAGTCGGTGTAGAACTCGGTAAACGCCTCGGAACCGAGCAGGAACATGCTGATCGACAGGGCGATCGCGACGGTGTTCCGCAGCGTCATGAAGGCCTTGGCGGGCACCCGGTAGCTTGTGAACTTGTCCAGCACCGCGAGCGACAGAATGAGGAACGCGGGCCCCGCGGCGAACGCGGACGCAAGGAATCGCGGCGCCACGACCGCGGAATTCCAGAACGGACGCCCACCCAGACCACTGTAAAGGAACGCGGTCACGGTGTGGATGCTGACCGCCCAGACGATCGCAACAAAGACGAACGGGATGTAGAAGGCCTTGCTCGGCGCACGCCGCCGGTAAGCGCAGTAGATGAGGTACCCGCAGATATGGAGGTTCAGCAGCAGGTAACCGTTGAGCACCAGCACATCCCACGTCAGCATCGAGATCGGGAAGTTGAACCGCATCAGCAGATGGTGGAAGCGGTCAGGCCGCCCAAGGTCCACCGTCACAAACAGCATCGCCATTATGATCGCCGCGACCGCGAACAGTTCGCCGAAGATGACCAGATCGTGCAATTCGCGGTTGCGGTAGATGTATACCGGAATAACGAGCATCACCGCAGCCGCCGCCATACCTACCAGGAACGTGAAGTTGGCGATGTAGAACCCCCACGAGACCTGGTCTGTCATCCCCGTGGTGGCGAGCCCGTGCACGAGCTGCTTGCAGTAGGCGTTAATCCCCAGCAGCACAAACACCGTGAGCAGGAACATCCACGCGTAGTAGCGCCGGTCGCCGACAAAGCTCAGGCGGAAGCACCGGTACAGGAACGTCAGGTAGGTCCTCACGCGTGCCCTCCGTTCCACCACTCCGGTTTGGCCGCGGCAACGAAGTCCTTCCTCGGCCCGGACGCACCGGGCAGGCACCCGTACGCGTCGCCCTCCTCCGCCTGGAGACGTTCGGCGATCGCCAGAGCCTCCGGGTCGAGCGTGTTGGGGTACCGCTCATCAAAGTAGTAGAAGAACCGCGGCAGTGTCCCGACCTCTTCCTTGAGCACAAAGACGCGCTTGGTCCTCAGGATCTCCGAGACTTCGGACTTGGGGTCGAGCACGTTGCCGAACTTGCGGGCGCCCGTTGGGCAGATCTCCACGCACGCGGGCATCCGCCCCTCGCGCGTTCGGTGCAGGCAGAAGTGGCACTTCTCCATCACGCCCTTCTCGCGCGGGCGGTTGGACAGGTAGCTCATGTTGGGGTTGAGCTGCTCCTTGGGCAGGTTGGGCTTGGCGAAATTGAACCGGCGCGCCCAGTACGGGCAGGCCGCCTCGCAGTAGCGGCAACCGATGCACCAGTCGTAGTCGATCACGGTGATCCCGTCGGTCTCCTGCCATGTCGCCTCGACTGGGCACACCTTCACGCACGGCGGGTTGGCGCACTGGTGGCACTGAACCGGCAGGTAGAAGTGGTTCGCGTCGGGAACCTGGGGGCGGTCGTAGTGGTGGTTGCCCTTCTCTACGTCCAGCGTCCCGCGCGGCATCTCGATCACGCGGATGTACTGGATCTCCGGGCTGCGCGACTGGTTGTTCTCGGCGACGCACGCGTGCACGCACTTGCGGCAGCCGATGCAGCGTGAGATGTTCAGCGCGTACACAAACTCAACGCCCTCCATCGGCTTCACGTCCCGCAGGTGCGGGCGCACCGCGTAGCGGTCCTCCACCTTCTTGCGGATGCGCTCGAGCGCCAATTCCATTTCCGCCGGCGTCATCTCCTTGTAGTGCTTCTGGAGGAACTGATCGAAGTCGGGTATCTCGTCCGAAGTCAGCTCGCGCAGCGGGCTCAGCGCCGCGGCCAGCGCGGCCATGCCACCAACGGCCGCCGCCCCGGTGCGGAGAAAGCTCCGTCGCGTCAGCTCGGGCTCGTACGCGGGAGGCCCGCCGGAAGTACTCTCAAAGATGCGAATGTCCTTCACTGGTGCGCTCCGTCGCCAGTCGGATGAACCGGCTTCCCATGCACAGGCTTGACGAGCCAGCGCTGAAGCGGGCTCTGCATGCCGCCGCCATCGTGCGACCCGCCGCCGCCCTGCTCGCCCATCCGCAGCGTGTTCGGACCCGGCAGCGGCACGTACGGCTCGTACTTGGGCGCGTGCGGGTTGTGGCAATCGTTGCAGTTCAGCCGGTGCTGCGCCGCCGAGCCGGTGACCCACGACCCGAGCGTCTTGCCGTGCGTCCCCCGCTGCCAATCGCGGTAAACCGTCCCGTGGCACTGCGCGCACAACTGGGGCGTCTCCGCAAACGAAACAACGGTGCCGTCGCGCAGCGTCAGCCGCTCGCGGTTCACCGGATCGTGGCAGTTCACGCAGCGGTTGTTCAGCCCGTGCCGCAGTTGCACCTCCTGATGGAAACTCAGCACCGCCCCCGCCGGCGAAGCCGACGCAAAGATCTGATGGCACCCGTTGCAGTGCTGCGGCGTGCCGTTCACGGCAATGTGGGCCGGGTCGGTCATCGCCACCCGCCGCGGACCGACTACAAGGCTTGCTTGGTCCACGATCTGCGGCGGGGCAAACCGGATGTCGACCGAGCGCGACCCCGCGATGAGGCCCACCGCCAGGCAACCAAACCCGACCGGGAGCAACCACCCCAGCCAGGCGCCGGACGATCGCGCGACTCGGAAATCTGCAAGAGGTTGAGCTTCGCTCTTTTTCGCCAAGGCTGTTTACTCCGACTTGATGACTAGCATATCCTCTATTGGGCTGGCCGTAAAGACCCACCGGCAGTTTGCACTTCCACCGTTTGCTCGCGTTCACACCAGCAATCCTCGCAGGAGACACCAGGATGTCGATCAGCGGACTCGTCCTCACGCTCGCCGCCGACGGCCCCGCCTGCGCGACACTTTCTGCCCTCGCTGGCGATCCGCGGCTCACCTTGGGCGAGCAGTTTGGCCACCGCATCGCCGTAGTCGCCGACACTGAGAGCGTTGAGGCCGACCGCTCGCTGTGGGATGAACTCCGCGCCATGCCCGGCATCATCAACGTTGACGTCACCTTCGTTCACCTCGACCCACCGCCATCGCATACTAGCGAACCAAGCGCTCCCGCCCCCCTGGAGGATCCGCATGCTCACTGTTGATCGCCGGTCATTCGTCAAAGCCTCTGCCATGGCCGCCGCAACCGCAGCCGCCGCGGGCTCCGCGCGTGCCTTCCCGCTCCCCGTTCTCGAGAGCCAGCCAGCGGGCTCACCTCTGCAGTGGAATAAAGCACCCTGCCGCTTCTGCGGCACCGGCTGCCACGTCATGGTCGGCACCGAGAACGGACGCGTCGTCGCGATCCAGGGCGACCAAAAGGCCGAGGTCAACAAGGGTCTCCTGTGCGTAAAGGGTTACCACGTCGGGCTCGCGCTCTACGGAAACGACCGCCTCACAACACCCATGCTCCGCAAAGACGGCAAGTTGGTCCCCATCTCCTGGGACGAAGCGATCGAGACCATCGCCAAACGCATCATGGCGAACCCCAAGGGGTTCTCCTTCTACGGCTCGGGGCAATGGACGATCCCCGAGGGCTACGCCGCGAACAAGTTCGTGAAGGCAGGGCTGGGAACAAACCTCATCGACGCCAACCCGCGCCTGTGCATGGCGTCGGCGGTCACCGGCTTCCTCTCGACCTTCGGCGTCGACGAGCCCCCGGGCGTTTACGACGACATCGACCAGTGCGACGTTGCCATCATGTGGGGCAACAACATGGCTGAGATGCACCCCGTGCTCTTCTCCCGCCTGGTTGACCGTCGCTCGCGCGGCGAGAAGGTCACGATAATCGACCTCACCACACGACGCACGCGCACCAGCGACCTCGCCGACCACGTGCTCTACTTCAAGCCGCACGGTGATCTGGCGATCGCTAACGGCATCGCGCACCTGATGGTCAAGAGCGACAAGTACGACAAGGAATTCGTCGCCACGCACTGCAACTTCCGCAAGCTCGGGCCCAAGCCCGATGAAAAAACACCGCCCGACATGCTCGGCGTCCCCACGACGTTTGAGGAGTTCGCCGCCGCCGTTGAGCCCTACACCCCCGAGAAGGTCGAGGAACTCTCCGGCGTCCCCGCCGACAAGATCCGCATGCTCGGCGAACTCTTCGCACGCCGCGACATCCGCATCAACAGCTTCTGGTGCATGGGCTTCAACCAGCACACACGCGGCACGGCAATCAACTGCATCGTCCACGGCATCCACCTCATGTCCGGGCACTTCGGCAAGCCCGGCGACGCCGCCACAAGCCTCACCGGCCAGCCCTCAGCCTGCGGAACCGCCCGCGAGGTTGGCACGCTCTGCCACCTTCTGCCCGGCGGCCTCGCCGTCGCCAACCCCGAGCACCGCAATCACGCCGAGGAACACTGGAACCTCACCGAAGGACGAATCAGCAGCAAGATCGGTTACCACGCCGTCGAGCTCTTTAGGCGCTTCAACACGCCAACAGACCAGGGCGGCGACATCACAACCATCTGGGTGCAGGTGACCAACCCGGGCCAGACCATCCCCAACCTCAACCGCAACTTCCTGCAGAAGAAGAACCTGGCGGACAAGTTCCTGATCGTCTCGGACGTCTACCCGACCGTGACGACCGAGCTCGCCGACTTGATCCTGCCAAGCTCTATGTGGGTTGAGAAGAACGGCATGTTCGGCAACAGTGAGCGCCGCACCCAGCAGTGGTTCAAAATGGTCGCCCCCCCGGGCCAGGCCCGCGACGACGCATGGCAGACCATCGCCGTCTCACACAAGATGATGGAACTCGGCGACGCGGGCATGAAGGACAAGGACGGCACCTGGCTCTTCCACACCGTCGATAAACAGGGAAAGGAAGTCCCCATCTGGCAGTGGCCGCACTACTACGACGTTAACGTCGACGAGCGCCTTTTTAACGAGTACCGCCAGTTCAGCCGGCACAAGCACAAAGACCTCGCGCCCTACCAGGAGTACGTCAAAGCCCGCGGCCTCCGCTGGCCCGTTGTCGAGCAGCCCGACGGTTCGTGGCGCGAAACCCGGTGGCGTTTCAGCGAATTCGACGACCCGTACGTCGCCAAGGGCAAGGGATTCCAGTTCTACCACTCCGTAACCAAAGACGACAAGGCACTGATCTGGTTCCGGCCCCACGAAAACCCGCCCGAGATGCCCGACGCCGAGTACCCCTTCTGGCTCTGCACCGGGCGTGTGCTCGAACACTGGCACACAGGCACGATGACACGCCGCATCCCGCAGTTGCACCGTGCGATGCCGAAGGGATACGTCGAGATGAACAAGGCCGACGCGATCAGGTTGGGCATCCGCAACAGCGAAGTTGTCACGGTCAAGAGCCGACGCGGCCAGATCGACCTGCCGGTGTGGATCGGTGGCCGCGGCGACCCGAAAGTCGGCGAGGTGTTCGTGCCATTCTTCGACGAGACCAAGCTGATCAACCTCGTCACCCTCGACGAGTACGACCCGTACTCCAAGCAGCCAGACTACAAGAAGTGCGCGGTTACCATCATGCGCAAGGCCTAGGAGGCCTCTATGCAGAACACAACCGAAACGCGTCGCTTCACTCGCCGGCTCGTCTGGTTCGCCCTGGTGGCCGCCGGGTGTGGCGTTGCGATCGCTACATCGCTCGACGGTGGGCAACCGAGCACGTCCCCCACTGCCCCCTCCTCCGTAGCGGGCGTGCCGCTGCCCGCCGCACAACAGCTCGTGCCCGCATCGATGCTTAATGACCGGGCCTCGGAGAGCCTCGCGTGGCGACTGAACAACCCGGCACCCATCGTCGTCGCGGAGGGCAGGGCAAACCCGGCCGCGGTCGCCGACAAGTTCGCCGCACGCGCACGGGCCATCGAACAGCGCGCCACGCTGCGAGCCTACGAGGGTGCTCCACCAGTAATCCCACACCCGCTCGCCGACTTGAACATCCAGACCTGCCGCGCCTGCCATGCGCAGGGACTGCGCGCCGGCGACAAGATCGCCAAGATGGTGTCACACACCTACCTGACCAACTGCACCCAGTGCCACGTTGAGTCAGCAAGCCCGCTGCTCGGCTCAGATCCGTCGCCCCCGAACAGCTTCGCGGGCTTGCGACCCAGCGGCTACGGAGGCACTCGGGCCTGGGCGGGCGCTCCTCCGGTCATGCCCCACACAACGTTCATGCGGACGAATTGCGTGAGTTGTCACGGCGAGCACGGCTATGACGGCTGGCGCCCCGACCACCTCTCCCGTACCAACTGCGTGCAATGCCACGCGCCCGCGGCGGCCTTCGACCAGCTCTCGCCGACCTTCAACATCCCAGACGTGGCCGACGGACTCCCGTCCGCACCGCGCCACTGAGAACAGGACCGATGGCGGACGAACAACCACTATCACGCCGCGACCTGCTGCGCGGACGCCTCCTTGGGCGCGCCGCCCATCATGCCACCCAAGCGCTCAGTTCCGTCCAAGCTGCGCTCACAAACGCCGCGAGCGCCGTCCCCACACCCTCCGAAACGGCCAAGACCCCACCGGGTGGTACGGGCAGACGCTTCGCGCTACCGATCCACCGCCCACCCGGCGCGGTTGACGAGGTCAACTTCCTCGCTGGCTGCACGCGCTGCAACGAGTGCATCACCGCTTGCCCCGTCAGCGCAATCGTGCACGCCCCCGCCCGATTCCGCGAGGCCGCCGGAACCCCGATGATCGAGCCGCACGCTGCGGCGTGCATCATGTGCGAAGACACACCGTGCATCACCGCCTGCAAACCAGGGGTGCTCAGGGTCGATCAGCCGCTCAAGATGGGTGTGGCATGGATCCAGACCATGGCCTGTCTCGCCCACTCTGGGTCGTTCTGCACGGTCTGCTCCGAACGCTGCCCCGTCCCCAACGCGATCGAGGTTATCGCCGGAAAGCCCCGGATCCGCGAAGATTCGTGCACCGGGTGCGGAGTCTGCGCCAGTGTCTGTCCGGCACCCACAAACGCGATAGTCGCAATGCCCCTTGCAGATCGGCCAAGGCCCGCCGATGAAGGCACCCGCTCTTAGTCTCCGGCGGCCAAACGTGCTCTGCGCACAACCGGTGAGATTGGAGTCGAAGGTCGCCGTCGTCGCCCAGTGCGACCACCCGCTGGCCGGCACGCTCCGAGATGTCGCCCCCAGCGTCCCATGACGAGACACCCGGTGTCCTGACCGGTTGGCGCTGAATCGGTCTCGAACCGAGAGCGCAACGGGCCAAGCCCCGCAATCGCCAAACCGCCCGGATTCTGTGGGCCTTCTGGCCAACCCGCCGCGACGGGAAAGCGGGCCGCCTGTAAACCAAACGACCCCGCCGTGAGGCGGGGTCGGAAGGAAGCTCCCTGTACAAGACCGATTCGGAGGGTTGGCGGACCACTCTCGGGGTGGCCCGATGGGTGTGCGATTGACACGGGTTGTTAACGGGGACGGGCGGAAACCGCGTTTTCAGGGCCAAGAGCGGGGGACAAATACTCCAAGCCGGGCCAGCGGCGTCGCGGGAGATGTGCTGGTGTTGCCCGACAAACAGTGAATTGACGCAGCCAGGTGCCCGCGGTCTTCGATGCGTAGTTTGTTAGGGTTGAAGAAGCCTGCACCCCAACTGACCGATATGCTCTCGTGAACCGACCGTGCGGTTCGCGGGTAGGGTTGGTAGGCATATGGCGATCATTTCTCGGATCATCCTCGTCCTTTCAATGCTGATGCAGTCCCTCCCCGGACTGACCACGTTGAACTGCGCGGAGATGATGCCCGGAACTGCCGCCCCAACAAACGCTGGCGGTTCGAGATGCTCTTGTTGCCGAGCCGGCGATGGAGCAATGACCGCATCGTGCCCCACGGGCGACAAGTTCGTCGCTTGCCGTTGCGGAATGTCCCAACCGGCGGAGCCTCGCACCCCGCCCTCCAACCCAAAGACCGCACAGACGCATCAGTTCGTCGCCTTGCTTCCTATTCTGCTGACGGTTCTACCCTCGAAGCCCTTCGTGCTCGAGCAGCGATGGACTAGCCCGCCCGGTCCGCCGAAGCAGTCCGCTGATTCGATTCAATCGCTCCTGTGTGTGTGGGTCGTGTAGGTACGCGGTGCCTTAGCCGCATTGCGCGCTGAGGTTTCCGCTGTCCCGCGATTCCGGCCCGTTCCCCAGCATCTGTTGCCTGGAACCCCGGCCAAATCCCCCACAACTAGGAGCCTGCATCATGTCCCTCGACCGCACCGCAGGTGCGTTCCGCACGGGGAACCGCCCCGCCGAGCTCTCGCGCGCCGCGACGCACTCACATCGTGTTTCGACTGTTCTGACCATTTGTTCGCTCTCGTTCGCGGGGCTCTCGGGCTGCGCCTTGACGCCCTCGGGCACGAAGGAGGAGCAAGCCCGCATGCACGAGGCGGGCAAGCCGTACGAAGAGCCGTTCGAACAACGAGCGCTACCTGAACTCCCGGCGTCACCTTCGTGGCAAGACGTACTTCAGCGCGCATTCCTCGCCAACGGCGACCTTGAAGCGTCGTACTTCGAGTGGAAGGCGGCGGTCCAGCGGATCGAGATGGCGTCCGCATACCCGAACTCCAACGTCCAGTTCGGCTACTCGTACATGTTCTCATCCGAGCGGATGAAGACCTTTGACCGGCAGACGTTCTCGCTGGGTTTCGGTCCCTCGATGAGCCTCTCGTTCCCGACCAAGGTCCAGCAGAAGGGCCGGGTCGCGCTCGACGAGGCCCGGACCACCGCCGAGCGATTCCGCACGGCGAAGTTTGACCTTCAGCGCCGCGTGCTCTCGTCGTGGGCGGACCTGCAGATGCTGGAGCAGAAGAGACGCATCCAGCAGGAACAGTTGGCCCTGAGTCACCTGACGATTGACGCGACCCGGGCGAGAGCTCAGGCCGGCGGGGTGCAGCGAGACCTGCTCCGCGCCGAGGCCAGCCTCCGCACGCTGGAGAATAACGTCCAGAACACGGAGGCCGAGCTCACGGCGATGCGGGCCATGCTCAACGGGATGCTCGCCCGGGATCCGAACGCTCCGTTGGCGGCCGCGGCCGCTGACGTGCGGGAGATCGCGGCGACCGATGACCAGATCCTCGCCGTTGCGGTCGATCGCAACCCCGAGATCGCGGCGTTGGCCCAACAAGTTCAAGGCCGCACGGACGCGTTGGAACTGGCGCGGATGCAGTGGATCCCCGACATCAACCCCTCGTTCATGTTCACCGGAAACGTGTCGCAGGCCGTGGGCGCGACCATCATGCTCCCAACGACCATCGCCGAAATCAAGGGCAGTATCCGCGAGGCCGAGGCGATGCTCCGCTCTGGCGACGCGATGCTGCGGCAGACCCGCAGCGACCGGGCCGCGACGCTCGTGGCCACGCTCGTGGCGCTCCGAAACGACGAGCGTCAGGCGGCCCTCTTCGAGACCACGCTCCTCCCGCTCGCGGAGCGGGTACTCACCAACATGCGACAGTCCTACGCCTCCGGGGCCGCGATGTACCTCGACCTGATCGAGGCGCAGAACATGCTGCTGGACACCCGGCTCATGATCATCGAGGCCCGCGCCTCGCGCGAAAAGCGGCTTGCCGAACTCGAAGCGCTCATGGGAACGGACATCGAGACCGTCGTTCCCAGCCCAGCCGTCGCCCCGTCTCCCTCCGCACTCCACACGCTCCCGGCTCGATGAGCGCCGGTCACCAGAAAGAACGCCATGACCACTGAGACTCCGACAACCAATACCGCTTCTCTGGCACCCGCCGCCCGCCGCAGCCGTTCCGGGCCCCTCGTCTTCCTGCTGCTGTTCACGGCGGGCGGGATCTACGCGGGGATGCGCTGGCACACGACCTTTGAGCGATGGCTGATGCCCTCCGCGGCCGGCGACACCGCCGCGGCCGCCTCCGCCAAGGAATCCGGCAAAGCCGCCGACGGCAAGAAGCAGCTTTGGACCTGCGGCATGCACCCTCAGGTGATCCAGGACCATCCGGGCGACTGCCCGATCTGCCACATGAAGCTCACGCCGCTGGTGACCGGCGACGCGGGCGACTCAGGTTCGGCGGCAGCGCCGGAGAGGTCGGCGGCCGTCGGCGAGGACCGAAGGGTCAAGTACTGGTGGGACCCGATGATGAATCCGCCGTACATCGCCGACAAGCCCGGCAAGAGCCCGATGGGGATGGACCTCGTCCCCGTCTACGAGGACCGGGCGCAATCGGCGGGCGCCGCGGTGGTGATCGATCCCGCCGTGGTGCAGAACATGGGCGTGCGCACCGCGGTCGTGATCGAGGGTCCGCTCCAGCAGACCGTGCGAGCGACGGCGATTCTCGCCGAGCCCGAGCCGGGCCGCCGCGACATCAATCTTCGCGTGTCCGGCTGGATCCAGACCCTCTACGCGAACACCGACGGCATGGTCGTCAAGAAGGGCGACCCGCTGTTTGACCTCTACAGCCCGGACCTGCGGCTGGCCATCGAGGAACTCATCACGGCGCGGAAGTCCGCCGATCGCGTCGGCCAGGATGCCGGCGGCTCACTGGGCCAGACCAGCGCGGCGCTGATCGCCGCGGCGGAACTCCGCCTCCAGACTCTCGGGCTGAATGCCGAGCAGATAACGGAACTGGGCGGCTTGGAGCACGCCCCGGCCGTGGTGACGTTCCTGTCGCCCATCGACGGGCACGTGGTCGAGAAGGCCAACGTCTACAACGGCTCGGCGGTGATGTCCGGGCAACTGGTGCTCCGGCTGGCCGACCGCTCGACGATGTGGTTCGAGGCCCGCGTGCCCGAGGGCTCGATCGGGCGGGTCCGGGTGGGCCAGCGGGCCGTGGCCCGCGTGAACGCATTGCCTGGGCGGACCTTCGAGGGCGAGGTCGTCTTCGTGCACCCGCACCTTGACGAGATGACCCGCACCGCGCTGGTCCGCATGGCGATGCCCAACCCCGACGGGGTGCTCCGGTCGGCGATGTACGCCATCACCGACATCGACGTCGGCTCGGCGGACCCTGTCACGCTCATCCCGCGCGAGGCGGTGATCGACACCGGCGAGAAGCAGCTTGTCTTCGTGAGCACGGGCAAGGGCCGCTTCGAGCCGCGGAACGTCGCCATCGGGCTTTCCGGCGAGCAGGGCCTCGTGGAGGTGCGCTCGGGCCTGAAGGTCGGCGAATCCGTGGTCTCCAGCGGGCAGTTCCTGATCGACTCGGAGAGCCGCCTCCGCGAAGCGATCGCTAAGTTTCTGGCGCAGAAGAACGCCCCGAAACCGGCCCCCGGCCCGTCGAGCGCCGCCCCGCCCGTCCCCACCCCCCGGGCCGCCCCAGCCGCGCCGATCACGATCTCCCCCGCCGCGCAGGCGCGTGTGGACGCGATCGTGAGCGCGTACCTCGTGCTGGCCGAATCGCTGGGGGCGGTGCAGAAGGATGCCACGCCGCTCAAGCCGGGCGACCTGGTCGCCGCCATCCACGCGCTGCACGGCGAGGTCTCCGGAACCGACGCGATGCGCCTGGTCTCGGAGGCGGCGACCGCCGCCGAGTCGCTGACAGGCAAGCCGATCGACCAGCAGCGCGAGGCGTTCAAGAGCGTGAGCGCCAAGGCCATCGCGCTGATCGACGCGATGCCGCCCTCGCCGAAGGTGGCCGGGTCGCTCTTCGTGCTCAACTGCCCGATGGCCAAGGCCGACTGGCTGCAGCGCAAGGCCGATGTGGCCAACCCGTACTACGCCGACGACATGAAGGAGTGCGGCTCGGTGGTGCGCCCAGTCGGCGGTGCGAAGGGAGCGAGGTGACGCATGATCGCCCGCATCATCGAACTCTCGATCAAGAACCGCTTCATGGTCCTCCTGCTGACCGCGATGATGGTCGGCGCGGGCGTGTGGAGCATCTTCAACATCCGCCTGGACGCCATCCCCGACCTTTCCGACGTGCAGGTGATCGTCCAGACCGAGTACGCCGGGCAGAACCCCGAGGTCGTGGACAAGCAGGTGACCTACCCGCTCGCCAGCGCCATGCTCGCGGTGCCCGGCTCGACGGTGGTGCGCGGCTATAGCATGTTCGAGCAGTCGTTCGTGTACGTGCTCTTCGAGGATGGCACGGACATCTACTGGGCCCGCAGCCGCGTGCTGGAGTACCTGAACTTCGCCCGTGACCGATTGCCCAAAGGTGTCGAGCCCAAGCTCGGACCGGACGCGACCGGCGTCGGCTGGGTGTACCAGTACGTGCTGTATCCCGGCTACTACAGCCCCGACAACCCCAAGGGCTTCTGGCACGACGTTGAGAACGACCACTGGTACGCCTCGCCCGAAGAGGCGCCGCGGGAGCGGCGCGAGAAACTGGTGAAGGTCCGCGCGTTTGAGAAGCCGGGAGTGGACCCGATCACCAACACGCCGCTGCTGCCCTCCAACCAGGACCTCTCGCAACTCCGCAGCCTCCAGGACTGGTACATGCGCTACCCCCTGACCTCGGTCGAGGATGTGTCCGAGGTCGCCTCCATCGGCGGGTACGTCCGGCAGTACCAGGTCATCCTCGACCCGCTCAAACTGCGGGCGTACGGCCTGCCGCTCCGCGACGTGATGATGGCGATCCAGCGCTCCAACAACGACGTGGGCGGGTCGGTCATCGAACTGGCCGAGAACGAGTACATGGTCCGCAGTCGGGCCTACCTCACGGGCCTTGAGGACCTCGCCCAG
The DNA here is from genome assembly GCA_964403525.1 of uncultured Phycisphaeraceae bacterium. Taxonomy (GTDB): domain Bacteria; phylum Planctomycetota; class Phycisphaerae; order Phycisphaerales; family UBA1924; genus JAJTGZ01. The sequence goes on from CAYOGE010000002.1 coordinate 26,075, forward strand.
GTTCCCGTGGGTCTGGGCGAGAAGGGAACGCCGGTCATGCTCGGGGACATCGCGACCCTCCAGGTCGGCGGCGATATGCGCCGGGGCGTCGGCGACCTGAACGGAGAAGGTGAGGCCGTGGGCGGCGTGGTCGTGGCGCGTTTCGGAGCCAACGCGTACAAGGTCATCGCGGACGTGAAGGCCAAGCTGGTCTCGCTGGAGGACGGCCTGCCCCCGGGCGTCTTCGTCAAGACCACCTACGACCGCTCGAACCTGATCAATCGCTCGATTTCCACGCTCCGCGACACGCTCGTCGAGGAGATCATCGTCGTCGGGCTGGTGTGCATCCTGTTCCTGCTCCACATGCGCAGCGAACTGGTCGCGGTCTTCGTCGTGCCGTCGAGTGTCATCGCCGCCCTGCTGGTGATGCACCTGCTGGGGATCAACGCCAACATCATGTCCCTGGGCGGGATCGCGATCTCCATCGGCGTGGTGGTGGACTCGGCCGTCATCATGGTCGAGAACGGGCACAAGCACCTCGACCGGGAAGAGGACCGCGTCCACGCCGGACATCCACCCACGCCCCGGGCGGACATCATGATGGCGGCGGCCAAGGAGGTTGGCCCGCAGCTCTTCTTCTCTCTGCTCATCATCACCGTCTCGTTCCTCCCGGTGTTTGTACTCGGCGGCGAAGCGGGCCGGCTCTTCAAGCCGCTCGCCTTCACCAAGACCTTCGCGATGACGGCGGCGGCGTTCCTCTCCATCACCATCATCCCGGTTCTGATGTACTACTTCATCACCGGGCGGGTGCTCCCCAAGGGCTGGGGATTCTGGCGCAACACGGCCATCACGATGGGCGCCATGTTCCTGCCCGCGACCGCGCTGTTCATCATCGCCTCCGGCATGCCGCACCTGGAACACTTCCGCTGGTGGATCGCCGGCGGCTGGGCCGTGCTCATGGCGATGCTGCTCCTGCCGCAGAAGATCATCCACGAGCAGCACAGCCCGATCAGCCGGGTGCTCCAACGGATCTACGAGCCGGCGTTCCGTCTGGCCATGGCGCACCCTTGGCGATTGCTGCTCCTCGCCGCAATCGCGCTGGCATCGACCTACTACCCGATGACGCGCATGGGCACCGAGTTCATGCCGCCCTTGGACGAAGGCGACCTGCTCTACATGCCGACGACCGACCCCTCCATCAGCATCACCAAGAGCAAACAACTCCTGCAGCAGACCGACAAGCTCATCAAGACGTTCCCCGAAGTGGTGAGCGTCCACGGGAAGATTGGGCGGGCCGCGACGGCGACCGACCCCGCGCCGCTTTCGATGATCGAAACGGTCGCACAGCTCAACCCCGACCGTTCGAAGTGGCGGACACGCCGCCCAGAATACTTTTTCAGTTCATGGCCGGAGTGGCTCCAGAAACCGTTCCACGGTACGTTCTGGCCCGCCGAGCGGCCCATCACGACCGAGGAGCTCAAGTTCGGCTGGTCCGATCCCGACGGGACGATGCACGCGGGGCTCAACTCTGTCGTCGCGTTTCCCGGCATGGCCAACGCCTGGCCGTTTCCGATTGAGAACCGCATCAACATGCTCGCCACGGGCATCAAGACCCCGGTGGGCATCAAGATCCTCGGCCCTGACCTCAAGGTACTCGGCGACCTCGCGGAACGCGCCGCCAGCGCGGTCCGTGGCATTGCGGGGACGGTCTCGGCGTACCCCGAGCGCACGCTTGGCGGGTACTACGTCGATTTCGACATCGACCGCGCCGCGGCGGCCCGCTACGGCCTGACCACAGGGGACGTGCAGGACGTGATCCAGTCTGCGGTCGGCGGCATGAACATCACCACCACTGTCGAGGGGCTGGAGCGTTACCCGCTCAACGTACGGTACCTTCGCGACTACCGCGACGACTTGCCCGCGCTCGAACAAGTGCTGGTGTCGGCTCCGATGCCCGGGCCCAAGGGCGAGCGCGTCCAGATACCGCTCGGCCAGCTCGCGAGGATTCACCTTACCCCCGGCGCTCCGATGATCCGCTCGGAGAACGCCCAGCGCACTGCGTGGATCTTCGTGGACATCGCGGGACGCGACCTCGGTGGCTACATCGCCGAGGCCCGCAAGACGGTCGCACAACAGGTCGACCTGCCTCCGGGCTACACGCTGGTGTTTTCCGGCCAGTTCGAGTTCTGGGAGAAGACGCTCCCGCGGCTCGTCGCCGCGAGCGTGATGGCCCTCGTGGCCATCATCTTTCTGCTGTATGTGAGCAGCCGCTCGTGGTTCCGCGTCGGGGTGGTGTTGCTGGCGGTGCCGTTCAGCCTCGTCGGGGCATTCTGGTTCATGCACGCGCTGGACTTCAACCTCTCGCTCGCGGTCGTCATCGGGATCATCGCGCTCGCCGGGCTTGACGCCGAAACGGGCATGGTCATGCTCCTCTATCTCGACAACAGTTTCGACCGCTTCAAAGAGCAGGGGCGGATGAATTCTGTCGCTGACCTCTACGCGGCCGTGCACGACGGGGCCGTGAAGCGCATTCGTCCCAAGGCGATGACCGTGGCCGCGGCGATGATCGGCCTGGTCCCGCTCCTGTGGTCACACGGCACCGGCGCCGACACCATGCGCCGCATCGCCGCTCCGCTGATCGGCGGCCTGCTGATCAGCTTCATGATGGAACTGGTCGTGTATCCGGTCGTGTTCTACCTCGCCAAGCGGTGGCAGCACCGGAAGGAGTTCTCCAACCACTAAAAGATAAACTCGCTGATCCCCATTCTCCGCAGGCTCTGCCAATCCGCGTGTGGCGGACGAGGTGTTGTTGTGCGCAATCGGAGGGCAGATCTTGTGCTTTGTGCAGTAGGCGCCGCTGAAATTCTCGGCGAACTTCGTGTCGGAACGAGACGTATCATGGTGTAGGCCTGTATACTCCCCATAGGTATGCTCCATCGCGGCAGTCCATTTCGGCTTCTGGTGACCCTCCTGCTGGTGGTAGCCGTGCCTTTTTGCTGCTGCAACTTCCGCTCCGTGCTGAGCACCTGCTCTTCCTGTCAGGCACCGCCGGAGGCGGAAGCGGTCGGGGCGTCACAACGCCATTCTCATGACGCGGGGCACGAACACGCCGTGCCTCATCAGCACGCCACGGGACACACGCAGGGTGGGAGCGGGGAGTCGCCGGCTCCGTGCGGCCCTGGTGATGAGAAGCACAAGTGCAACTGTGAGAAGAACGACGGCAAGATGTTGACGGTCCAGAAGTCGACCGTCGAACTTCCCACGCCGGTCATTGTGGCCGTTCTGGACTGGTCAATGGCGGTGGACTTGCTTCCGTCTGCCGCGATCCGAGTCCAGTATCGGGGCAATTTGGCCATCGCGAGGCCGCCGACCTCGCTTCTGCGCCAGCACTGCGCGCTCATCGTGTAGCACAGCCGCGCCGCGACCTATCGCGTGAGTGACCACACGCCCTAAACGGGGCACAGCCCTCACGCTGATCACCGCGGCGTTGTTCATCGGCGGCTGTCGTACACCCACCCCACAACCCAGCTCCTGTCACGGAGGTTCCCCATGAACCGTCGAAAGGCTACGGCCTTCAGCGCTATCGCGGTCGTTACCGCTGCGGTCCTCATCCCGGCGTTTGCCCACGAGGGGCACGGCAAGACCGAGTCCGCATCCTGGGACCCCAATGCGCCAAAGAAGGTCTCACCCGAGACGGCACTGGCCATTGGCCTCAAGACCGCCGAGGTGGACTTTGGTCAGGTCGAAGAGGTGATGAAACTCACCGGCGCTGTGCGTGCGCGTCCCGACCGGCTCGTAGCGGTGTCGCCACGCACGGCGGGCATCGTGCGAGCGATCACGGTGCAGCCGGGCGACTTGGTGAAGAAGGGCGATGCGCTCGCCGAGATCGAGTCGCAGGAGCTGGCCAAGAACATCTATGAGTTGCGGCGGCTGGAGGCCGACTACGAGCGGCAACTCTCCGACGCGAAGAAGTCGGAGTCGCTGGTACGGTCGCTGGAGATCGAGGTGCCGGCGACGAACGCATCCGCTGACCTCGCAGAGGCCGAGGCTGCGCGGCTGACCGCCAGCGGAGAAGCGGTGTCGGCTAACCTGCTCGTCCAGCGCAGGACGGACGCGATCAAGCTCCGAGCCGACGCGGCGCTCAAAGCCGTTGCTCTAGAACAGGCCAAGACCGATGTGCAGTCGCTGCGCACCCAGAGTGCATCCACGCTGCGCTCCGTCGAGGCCCTCCGTGCGCTGATCCCGCCAGCCCAGCCCGGCGACGGCAGCGAGGTCTCGGTTGATGCGGCTAATCCAGGCCTTGTCCGCTATCTCGCCCCTATCGACGGCGTGGTAGTCACGCGGGCCGCCGTGGTGGGCCAGGGAGTCGATGCTGGGGCCAAGGTGCTCACGATCGGCGACTTTGCCAGCGTGCAGATCGAGGGCGAGGTGCCCGAGAGTCTCGTTGACGGATTGGTCGCCGCCGGGACACCGAGCGTCCGCGTGCGCCGATCAAACGACGGAGCGTTGGTGACTACAGGCACGGTGCGGTTCATCAGCCCGGTCATCGACGCCAGCAAGCGGACGGCCCACGTCATCATCGACGCCGACAACCCGGGCGGTGTCCTGCGGCAGGGCATGTTCGTCGAGCTCGCCGTGCTGCTCCGGCAGACCGACTCGGCCGTGGTGGTCCCCGCCTCGGCGATCGTCAAAGAGGGTCCGCTCCAGTACGTGTTTGTGAAGGACAAGGAGTTCTTCAAGAAGCACGATGTGGCGACCGGCACCCGTGACGACCAGATCGTCGAGATCAAGCTGGGCGTTGCGCCCGGCGATGTGATCGCGGTGCAGGGCGCGTTCAGCCTTTCACAGCTCCGGGGCGTCTCGCCCGGCACAGCGTCCGATCCCGCCAAGAACCCCGATGCCGCCCCCGTCAAGGACCAGCCCAAGCCGTCCTCCGACGGTGCTGATCACACCCACGGCTAACCGAGCGAGGAACCCCACGTGTTGAACTGGATCATCAAGGCTTCGCTCAAGAACCGCGTGCTGGTCCTGATGGCCGCGCTCCTGGTGTCCGTGTACGGACTCTACGTCGCGCTGCACACCAAGACCGACGTGCTCCCGGACCTCAACCGCCCGGTCGTCACGATCATGACGGAGGCGTCGGGACTCGCGCCCGAAGAGGTCGAGGCCCAGGTCACGTACTACATCGAGACGGCTGTCAACGGCGCCCCCGGCGTGGACCGCGTGCGCAGCACCAGCGCCCTTGGGCTGTCCGTGGTGTACGTCGAGTTCCAGTGGGACACCGACATCCGCTACAACCGCCAGATCGTGCAGGAACGGCTCGCGTCCATCAGCGAGAAGCTCCCGCGCGGCGTCATCCCCGCGATGGCCCCGATCTCCAGCATCATGGGCGAGATCGTGCTCATGAGCGTGCGGAGCGACACGCTCTCGCCTCTGGAGGTGCGGACGCTGGCCGAGTTCACGCTCCGCCCCACCATCCTCTCCATCCCGGGCATCGCGCAGGTCACGGTGATGGGTGGCGAGCTCAAACAGTTCCGCGTCGAGGCCGACCCCGACAAGCTCCGCCTCTACGACCTGACGATGGAGGACCTGGAGAAGGCCCTCTCGGCCTCCAACCAGAACACCGGAGGCGGGTTCGTCATTACCGGGGCCCAGGAACTGGTGGTGCGCAACCTCGGCCGCGTGCAGAGCGCCCAGGACATCGCCGACTCGCTCGTGGTCACACGTCCCGGCGACCACGACGACCCGCCCCGCGCCATCCTCGTCAAGGATGTGGCCCGCGTGGTCGAGGCGGGCACGACCATCAAGCGCGGCGAAGGCTCGGCCAACGCCAAGCCCGCCGTCATCATGGCGATCCAGAAGCAGCCCACGGCGGACACCATCGCCCTCACCGCCGCGCTGGACCGGGCCCTGGAGCAGATGAAGCCCACGCTCCCGCCCAGCCTTGAGATCAACCCCGACGTGTTCCGGCAGAAGCACTTCATCGAGTCGGCCATCCGCAATGTGCTTGAAGCGCTGCGAGACGGCGCCGTGCTCGTCATGATCATCCTCATCCTCTTCCTGATGAACGTGCGGACCACGCTCATCACGCTCACGGCCCTGCCCCTCTCGATCATCATGACCTTCCTGGTCTTCCACTGGTTCGGAATGAGCGTCAACACCATGACGCTCGGCGGCCTGGCGGTGGCGATCGGCGAACTGGTGGACGACGCCGTGGTCGACGTCGAGAACGTCTTCCGCCGCCTCCGCGAGAACCGCCACTCCGCGTCGCCCCTTCCCGCGATGCGCGTGGTGTTCGATGCCTCCAGCGAGGTCCGCAACCCGATCATCATGGGCACGGTGATCGTGTGCCTGGTTTTCCTGCCCACGATGTTCCTGCCGGGCATCGAGGGCAGGCTCTTCTGGCCGCTGGCCCAGGCGTACATCATCAGCATCTTCGCTTCGCTGCTGGTGGCCCTGACCGTCACGCCGGTCCTGTCGTACTACCTCCTGCCCAACATGAAGAAGATGAAGGAGGAGAAGGACGGCCCGGTGCTGCGCTGGTGCAAGGCACTGGCGCGGAAGTCCTACGCCGTGGCCCTCCCCCGTCCGTGGACGGTGATCGGCTCGGGCGTCGCCGTGTTCCTCATCGCGCTCTTCGTGGTCACGCGACTGGGCTCGGAGTTCCTGCCCCCGTTCAACGAGGGCACGGCGACGGTCAACGTGATCCTCCAGCCCGGCGTCTCGCTGGCCGAGTCGGACCGGATCGGCCGCAAGGCCGAGGAGATCATGCTGTCGATCCCCGAGGTCAAGAGCACGGGCCGCCGGACGGGTCGGGCCGAGCAGGATGAGCACGCCGAGGGCGTCCACTACAGCGAGATGGATGTGGACTTCTGGACCAAGGACGAGGCCAAGCACCCCGAGAAGCACATCCTGACCAGCGGGCGCACGCCGCCGCTCCCGGCCGCCATCCGTTCGCGCGAGGCCGTGTTCGCCGAGATCGAAGAGAAGCTCAAGGTCTTCCCGGGCGTCTCCGTCAGCGTCGGCCAGCCCATCAGCCACCGCATCGAGCACCTGCTCTCGGGAGTCCGCGCCCAGGTCGCGGTCAAGATCTTCGGCGATGACCTGAACACGCTCCGCTCGCTGGCGGACCAGACCAAGGCCGCGATGAACGGCATCGAAGGCGTCGCGGACTTGCAGGTCGAGCAGCAGGTGCTCGTGCCGCAACTGCACATCGCCGTCAAGCGAGCCGCCGCGGCCCGCCTGGGTTTCACGCCCGCGGCGCTCACCGACGCGATGGAGACCGCCACCAAGGGCAAGGTGGTCGGACAGGTGCTCGACGGCCTGCGCTCCTTCGAGATGGTCCTCACGCTCGACGACGAATACCGCAACGACCCGAGCAAGCTCGGCGATGTGCGGCTGATCTCCCCCACGGGCGCAGTCGTGCTGGTGCGCGATGTGGCCGACATCACCGAGCGGCTGGGCCCCAACCAGGTCCAGCGGGAGAACATCCGCCGCCGCATCGTGGTCTCCTGCAACGTCCGGGGCCGCGACCTGGGCTCGACAGTCCAGGAACTCCAGGCGAGCATCCGCCAGGACGTCAAACTCCCGCAGGGCTACACGTTCGAGTTCGGCGGCGTCTACGAGGCCCAGCAGCAGTCCACGCGGCTGCTCCTGATCCTCGGGACGTGCAGCCTCATCGCCATCTTCGTGCTCCTCTACACGCACTACAAGAGCGCCCAGGTCGCCACGCAGATCATGCTCAACGTCCCCTTCGCCTTCATCGGCAGCGTCGCGGCCCTGGTCATCACCCGCGAGCCGTTCAGCGTGGCGTCGCTGGTGGGCTTCATCTCGCTCACGGGCATCGCCACCCGCAACGGCGTCCTCATGGTCAGCCACTACATCCACCTGATGACCCACGAGGGCCTGCCCTTCGGCAAGGAGATGGTCATCAAGGGCAGCCAGGAGCGGGTCGCCCCGGTCCTGATGACGGCGCTCACCGCCGGGCTGGGCCTGGTGCCGCTGGTGCTCTCGCGCGGCGAGCCGGGCAAGGAGATCCTCTACCCCGTCGCGGTGGTGATCCTGGGCGGGCTCATCACCAGCACGCTCCTGGACTTCTTCGTGACGCCGACGGTCTTCCTCAAGTTCGGCCGCCACGCGGCGGAGCGACTCGCGCGCGAACACAAGCAGGCCAAGATCGACCCGCTCGCGGAGTCTGGCGAAGGCGAAAGGCATTACAACACTGAGAACACAGAGAGCACGGAGAAGAAGCGGGAGTTGGTCAAGAGGGATGGGCAGGCGGACCAAGCCGCGCCCGTTGCGGTCCTTGCGTCGGAGGCGACGGCCCCGGCCCCAGCGCCCGCCATTACCCCGCCGACTTCGACGGATGGACACGCCGACGGGAAGAAACCGGAGGGGACTCCATGAACGCGCGACACCCACCAATGAAAAGCCCCGGCGAACACCGGGGCTTGACGATTCACTTGGATGTATGGATCGTCCTACGCCGCGATGGTCGCCTGCGCCTGCTCGCTCCACGGCCCGCGTTCGCCGGTGGGGGAGACCCAGCGCATCCACACGTAGTTGGTCTTGCCCCCGTCGGCGGAGTCGAAGGAGAGGACGTAGGGGGAGTTGGTATCGACGGCGACGAAGCGCAGGTCGGCCTCGCCGGCGGGCGGCGCGATGCCGACCTTGTTCCAGATTTCCACGCCCATCGCGCCGGCGGGCTTGGCCTTGCGGGTGGGTGTGGCCGAGTCCACGAAGCGGAGGGTCTGCTGCAAGCGGGCCCCGCACTCGATGCTGACGATGGGCGAGGTGGTGGGCGGGCCGATGGGCGAGCCGCTCTGCGCGACGGTGATCCCCAGCGACGCCTTCTCGGCATCGCTGACCAGCGGGGACGCCTGCAAGCGGCGGACCAGCGGGCGGATGGTGGCGACGTAGGCGGCGCGGGCCTCATCCTTGGTCTGCTTGGCGGCCTTGGCGGCGTTGGCGGCGACGATGTGGGCGGGGAAGGCCGTCGTCCAGCCGGTTTGAGCCGTGGTGACGGGCGTCATGTCGGCGGCGACGAGGCCGAGGGCGGCGAGGTTGGCGTTGGCGTAGGTCACGAAGTTGGACTGCCACGCCTGGAAGGACGCATCGGGACCGGGGATGTAATCAGCCATGTTCGTATTCCTCTACAAGTGGATTCGGCGGCTTGCGCGTGGAAACGCCACACCGCTACCCAAGCCGTCGATCGGCACGCGGGGGGCACGGATGGTCTTGTCGGCAAGCTCGGCGCACGACTTCACTGGCGCGCGGAACAATTGGCACGGTTTCCAACGGCCTTGACCGGAGGTGCGGGGGGCAGCAGCCCCGGCATCGGCGAACTACTTCGCTGTGGCGGCTTTGAGTTTGCCCGCGATGTCCCCGGCATCCGGCACCCCGCCCGGGTACATCCGGCACCCCATGCTCGGCGCGGTCGGAACGGGCAGGCCGTAGAGATCGTGGTTGTTGACGAGGACAGTGGGCGTCGGGTAGCCGCGCCGGAGGTCGCCCTCGGGCAGCTTCTCCTGGTTCGTATCCGTGAAGGTCCAGCCCCTGCCCACCGACGCGAGCGCGGCCTTGAGGTTGGCCCGCATCGTCGGCGTGTTGGGGCAATCGGGGAAGCCGAGCAGTTCGATCTTGGGTTGCGAGGTGTTCACGGGAGTGCTCCGGGCGGTTTCGGCGGTCGGTGCGGCGCAGCCCGCGAGGAAGCCCAAAAAGGCTGCGGCGGGGATGGCGCTGAAGCGATGTCGGTGGACCATATACGATTGTATGCTGGAGCACGACGGGGTGACCCCAGGTTGCCGCCCGAACTGACTTCAAGGAGACCACGCAATGGATTGCTGCACCAACAAGGACAAGGACGATCGCACGCCGGGGACCCCCGGCACGAATCGGCGCGCGGGCGAACGGTCGGAGCGGCTCACGCTGGGCGGCTCGGTGCTGGCGGCGGTGCTGTCGTCGGCCTGCTGCTGGCTGCCGCTGTTGCTGCTGGCCTTCGGGGCCTCCGCCGCTGGGGTGTCGGCCTTCTTCGAGCGCTGGCGGCCCGTGTTCCTCATCGTCGCCGTGGCGATGCTGGGCGCGGGGTTCTACGTGGTCTACTTCCGCAAGGCGGCGTGCGCGGACGGCGTGTGCGAGACGGCGCCCCGAACCCGCCGCGTGTTCAATCAGGTGATGCTGTGGGTGGCGGTGCTGCTGGTCGCGGCGTTCGCCCTGTTCCCCAACTACGCGGGGGCCTTCACCCGAACGCTCTACGGTTCTCGCGAGGCCGACACTCCTCATGCGGTCGTCGCCGGCGCGGCTCTCCACCGCGTCCGCGTCGAGGGCATGACCTGCGAATCCTGCGCCGTGGCGCTGGAGGCCGACCTTGGGAAACTCGATGGCGTGTCGTCGGCCACGGTGGACTACGCGAGCAAGATCGCGGAGGTCCCCAGCGCCAGGGCGGACATCGAATCACAGGTCCGGGCCATCGCCCAGAAGCACGGATACCGGGCCAACCCGGAATAACCCGGCGCGCGCGCCCCGCGTGCCTACGCCGCGATGGTGGCGACGGTGGTCTCGCCCCACGGCCCCGGCTCGCCGGTGGCGCTGACCCAGCGGACCAAGTAGGCCGCGGTTTGGCCGCCCTGCTCGCTCGGGAAGGAAACCTCGGCTCCCCCACGGGTAACAGTGCGTACGAACTTGTACGACGCGAAGTCGGCGGGCGGGGCCTGGCGCGGCGCGACGAGCGCGACGTAGACCTCCGCGCCGAACGTGCCGCGCGGGCGGGCGGCGCGGGTCGGTGTGGACTCATCCACCAGACGCAGGCGGTGCGTGAGGCGGCTGGCCGCGTCGATGAGCAGGAGCGGGCGCGAGGTCGGCGCGGGCGTGGGCGTCGCGCTCGTGTCCTTCACCGTGATCCCGATGGCGGCGCGGTCTGCGTCGGTGGTCTTGGGGTAACTCTGCACGAAGGCGGAGACGGGCCTGATCTGCCGTTCGAGTTCGCGCTTGGCGGCGTCCTTGTTCTGGCGTGCCGCTTCCGCCGCGTTCTGGGCGGAGACGTGCGTGGGGTAGTCCTTGTTCCACTCGGCCAGGGCCGTCTCCAGCGGCTTGAGGTCGGTGGGGTCCAGCCCCTGCGCGTCCCACCACTTCTTCACGGCCTCGTAGTAGTGGTTCGCGTAGGAAGCAAAGTCGCCGTCGGCTCGGGGGATGCGCTGCTCGGGCATGGGGAAGAGCTCCAAATGGCAAATGGGCAAATCGCAAATGGCAAATCAGAAAGGCGGAAGAGTGCACCACAGAGACACAGAGGCACAGAGGGGAGAAAGGAAAGGGAGTTGGAAACGAGCCATTTCGAACTCGCTCTTCTGGATTCCTCTCTGTGTCTCTGTGCCTTTGTGGTGAACGCTCTCTTCCGTCCGGCCCACCCGCACGCCCGTGCGAGAACGCTGGACGCCCGTTCCATCGGCACGAACGACCGGCCGATTCAGTCGAACGCCCGTCCGATGTGCACGCACGCCCGCACACCCCGCACGCACGGTCGTTCCGGTCGTTCGCACGCCCGTCCCGCTCACCCGGACGCCCGTCCAGATCGCCGGAACGCCCGCCCGAACCACCCGCACGGCGGCGGCACACCCTGCCGCGACCCGTTCGCTCCCTCCGCCGCGCCCAGGAGCACACGTCATGCTTGAGTACCCCACGCTGGCGAGCCATGTCCGCCCGTCCAAGCCTCTCTCCGAGCGCCTGAGGGAAGCCACCCACGTCGACCATGCCCGGACCAAGAAGCACCCGCTCATGGCGGGCCTGGTCGCGGGCAGCATCGACCACGCGGGGTATGCGGGATACCTCGGCCAGCTCCTGCACGTCCACACCACGCTGGGCGCGGCGCTGCGGGACGGAGCCGAACGCCACTACTCCGTGTTCGTGGTCGCCCGCGAGCACCACTTTCGCGAGCCGGCGCTTCGCGCCGACCTGGAAGCGCTCGGCGAGCCCCCCGAACGGACCGCGCCCCTCCCGGCCACGGGGCTGTTCTGCGAGCGGATCAACGGCCTGGCGGCCGAAGCGCCGCAGGCGCTGCTGGGCACGCTCTACGTGCTGGAGGGTTCGACCAACGGCGGGTGTTTGATCGCTCCGGCGGTGCGTCGGGCCCTGGGCCTGCCGGAGGGCGTCCGAGCCGGACCCGGCACGGTCTGCCTGGACCCGCACGGCCCGAACCAGCGACACAAGTGGTCGTTCTTCAAGAAGTGCATCGACGTGCTCACGCTCGCTCCCGCCGACCACGACCTGATCGTCGCCGTGGCCATCGACGCCTTCCGGGGCGTGTACGACATCCTCGAAGACCTGACGCACCCGCCGAACCCTCCACGGGTCTCGGTGTTGCCCCCTCGTTGGGCGGAGAAGGAGGCGGGCACGCATCCCACGCCCTGAACGTTCGGCCGCGGCGTTCGCGGCCCGGCCTCGCCCCGCGCGTTCACGTTGACCGCCGGAAGCATCCCTGACCCGTTCGATCTGTCCACCATCTTTAGGAGCCTTGAAATGAAAAGCACGAAGCGTTCCATCCTGTTCGCACTCATCACCGCCGGGGCGGCGCTGGCCTTCGGCGCGCCCGCGGCCATGGCGCAGCACGACCACGGCGGAGCGCCCAGGCCCGCGGCCGCTCAGCCGCCCGCGCACGAGCACGGCAAGGGCGAGAAGCACGCCCCCCCCGCGACCTACGCCGAGGCCATCGCCGAGATCGATGAGCACCTGGAGGGCATCCAGAAACTCATCACCGCCAAGAAGCTCGACGATGTGCACAAGGAAGCCCAGGAGGTCGTGGACATCGCCAACACGCTGGTGACACTGGCCATGAAGCCCGGCTCGGGCGTCGCCAAGGAGTCCGTCAAGGAGATCAACAAGACCGCCAAGGAACTCGCGGGCAAGTTCGACGCCATCGACAAGGCGGGCGACTCGGGCGATGAGGCGGGGGTCAAGAAAGTCCTCGCGGAGATGACCGCGCTCCAGGGGACGCTCAAGAAGTACGCGCCAGCCGGAGGGGCCGCGGGCGAGCACGCCCACGATTCGTACTACTGCCCCATGCACTGCGAGGGCTCCAAGACCTACGACCAGCCCGGCAAGTGCCCCAAGTGCGGCATGAACCTCAAGAAGGCGACCACCGACAAGTTCAGCGTCGCGGTGAAGCCCGCGGGCGGGAAGGTCGAAGCGGGCAAGCCCGCCTCGCTCACGTTCACGCTCAAGGACCCGACGGGCTTGGCCGTGACCAAGGTCGAGACCGTCCACGAGAAGCTGATGCACCTGCTCATCGTCTCCAAGGACCTCTCGTGGTTCCGCCACGAGCACCCGGTGGTCCAGAAGGACGGCACGTTCACGCTGGGCTTCACGTTCCCGCAGGGGGGCGAGTACATCCTGTACCACGACTTCACGCCGCCCAACGTGGGCCAGCAGGTCGTGCAGGTGCCGCTGACGGTCGAGGGCACGGCCCCCGCGGCGGTGAAACTCACCGTCGATGACAAGGCCCCCAAGACTATCGACGGGTACACCGTGTCGTTGGATACCGGCGGGCCGGTCAAGACCGGCGGCGAGACGCACCTGGCGTTCACCATCACCAAGGACGGCAAGCCGGTGACGACGCTGGCCCCGTACCTGGGCGCGATGGGCCACCTGGTGGTCATCAGCGAGGACCGCAGCGAGTTCGTCCACAGCCACCCGCACGAGGAGGGTGCCGAGCACGCGGCGGCCGCGACCGGCCCGAAGGTGGACTTCGAGGCCATGTTCATGAAGCCCGGCATCTACAAGGGCTGGGGCCAGTTCAACGTGGGCACCAAGGACAGCGAGAAGATCGTCACCGCGCCCTTCACGTTCGAGGTCAAGCAGGGCGATGCGGCCGCGCCCGCCAAGCCGCACGAGCACGGCAAGTAAGAGCCACACCCGTCCCGCCCCGCGAGAGCGGCGCGGGCCGATTCAACGCTCCCCATCGCGCCGAAGCGTTCGGCGGGGGGAACGCGGGCCGTTCCCGGAGATTCAACCATGACACTCATTCGCCCATTCCTGTTGCTCGCCGTCGCGCCCGCACTGCTCGCCGGAGGCTGCGCCACCGACAAGCACGACATGGTCAAGGCCGAGGCGGGCCAGGTCTCGGTCTGCACCAAGTGCTACGACCAGATCAGGACCGTCCAGGACCGGCAGGGCCGCCGCTTCGGCCCGACCGTCACACGCACCATCACCACGCACGTGTGCGAGGACTGCAAGAACGAGATGACCATCTATGCGGTGGACGGCGTGCTCAAGGTCCGTTGCCCAACGTGCGCGCCCGAGGGAGTGGACTGCGATCGGTGCGTTCCCAAGGACGCGGCCAAGTAGGCCGGCGCATATCACGGCGAGTCTTGAATTGATTCCTGAACGGAGACTGCTCCCATGACGATCCACCTTCTTCGCCGAATCCCCCGCACACCACGGATGCTCGCGCCTTCCGCGTGCGTGCTGGTCGTTGTGGTTGGCGGCTGCACCTCGCTCAACCCCAAGCCCGACATCGACCGGGCGGCCGCGACCGTGCAGGAACGCTCCGGCTACGCGGCCGATTGGACCGCGCCGTGGTCGGACCGGTTCGAGGCGTGGGACGGCGTCAGCCCGCTCGCGGCAGACCAGGCGATCGTGTCGGCGCTCAAGAACAACCGCCGCATCAGGGCCGATGTCGAATCGATCGCGGCGGGCCGAGCCGACCTGGTGCAGGCGGGGCTGCTCCCCAACCCCGTGGTCTCGCTGACGCTGCGGTTCCCGTTCGACCCGGTGAGCGGGGGCTCGTTTGTCGGTGCGCAGGCGATCCAAACGCTGACGGCCTTGTGGCTCCGAGACGGCAGGATCAAGGCCGCCGACGCCCGGCTCAACTCGACCGTGCTCGATGTCTCCGACAAGGCCCTCCGGTTGGTCGCGGACGTCAAGGGATCGCACGCGAAGATTCTGTATGGGCAGCGCGGCGTCACGATCACCGAGACGTCCATCCACGCCGCCAAGCAACTGGTCGAGAAGATCGAAAAGCAGCGCGAGGCCGGCGCGGCAACGCAACTCGCGGTCAACCGCGCTCGTCAACAGGTCATCACGCTCGAAGAAGAACTGCGGCGGCAGCGCCGTGAACTGGCCAAGGAGCGGCGGCGACTCCTGGAATTGATGGGGTTCGCCTCTGCGGCAGATGGATGGACCGCAGCGGACGCCGTCGCGGAAGACGCGTCCGATCATGAGCCCACGCCCCCGCCGGCAATCACCGAGGATGTCGTGATCCGGCTCGTGGCCACGCAGCGCTTGGACGTGGCCGCCAGTCGCGCGCTGGTTGAGGCGAGCGCGGCGGACCTGAACGTCGAGGAGCGGAATCGGCTCAAGGACCTCGGGGTAGGCGTGGACTTCGAGCGGGATGTGGACGGCAAGAAGACCATCGGGCCGACGCTGGATGTTCCGATCCCGATCTTTGACAGCAACCAGGCGCAGATCGCCAAGGCCGGATCGCTCGCGAGGGCGGCTCTGGCCACCCATGAAGCGATCTTGCAGAAGGGCATACGCGAGGCTCGCACGGCGTACATCGACGCGACGGAGGCCGCGATCGCCGCAGACGAGTTCCGCCACAACACGCTCGGAGGCCGCGAGGACCTATCGCAGCGCCTTCACTTCAATGAGCAGAACGCCGGGGCCGCGTTCCAGGCGGGCGAGATCACGCTCATCGACTGGCTGGACGTGCTGCGCGAGCGTCAGTCGGCGTTGCAGACGCTCAACGACTTGCGACTCGACGCGGCGCTGGCCCGTATCGAGCTGGAGTACGCCGTTGGCGGACGGCTGGAAGTGCCCCCGACTGACTCCGACGCGGCGTGCCCGGCATTGGCGACTTCCGATGATGCCAAGGTGCTCTGGGTCGGCGAGCAGCACAAGGCCGTGCACGACGGCGACTTCGGGACCAAGGTGCGGCTCGCGGACCTGGACAAGCAGCCGCACTTGTTCGCCATTGGGCCGCTGGCGGGACTGAAAGGCGAGATCACGGTCATCGACGATCAGGCCGCCGTTGCGACGGCGGAAGGCGGTGCGATCCAAACTGGGACCAGTCTCGATCATGGCGCGGCGTTTCTGGTGTACACGCACGCCGCCACATGGAAAGCCACGCCGCTGCCCGGCAGTGTGCGCACGGTCGCGGACCTGGAGACATACCTCCCCGAGGCCGCGAAGGCCGCCGGGGTGAACATCGAGGCGCCGTTCGCATTCCGCATCGAGGGCAGGGCCGAATCCTTGGCCTATCACGTCCTCAACCGCCCCGATGATGCGCCTGCAACCTTTGAGGCTCACGAGAAGTCGAAGGTGCATGCTCGCGTCGCCGGCGTGCCCGTCCGCATGATCGGGTTCTACTCCACCCAGCACCGGGGCGTATTCACACCTGGCGACAGCGACCTGCACATCCACTTCGTGACCGGCGACGGCACCGTGGCTGGCCATGTCGAGTCATTTGAGATCTCATCCGGTGCCACCCTCTCCTTCGCGATTCCTCCTCTTGGCCACGGGTCCAAAGACACCTCGCCCGGGAGATGAAAACAACTGTCCGATCCCGGTCCACGCGGTCGTTCCGCGTCGGACCGCATCAGATGCACTTCTCTTTGAAAGGAACACATCATGAAACGCACTTCGAACACGGTCCTCAGTACTGCGGCCACGATGGCTGTCCTCGCGTTTGCGGGACTGTCGCTCGCCCAACCGCAACCCGCGACTCCGCCGGCCGCCCACCCCGCCACACCACCCGCGGGCGTGGACCCGGCGACACACGCGGCACACCTCAAGCAGGCCGCAGACGCACAACCAGGAGCGGCGGGTGACGCGAACGCCGACCTGGTCAATCAGGTCGCGGCCCTGCGTGCCGAAGTCGCCAAGCTTCAGGCAGCGCTCATGCAGGGACACGCTGCGCAGCCTTCGACCAACACGGGCGGTGGCAGGGGGATGGGAGGGAGGGGCAGGATGCAAGGGCCCATGGGCAGCGGCCAGATGCAGCCCATGCCGTCGATGCCGCCTCAGCCCATGCCGGGAGCGGGCGGCATGGCCGGCATGTCGGGGGGTGGAGCTCAACCTGGTGGCGCCGGCATGGGCATGGACCAGATGATGATGGGTGGAATGGGCGGTGGCGCCTCAGGCGGGGGCATGGGCGGCATGTCCGGCGGCGGTGGCGGGATGGGCATGGACGGCATGATGAAGATGATGGGCATGGGCAACATGCCGATGGGCGGCGCGGGTAGCCCCGCGGCAATGGCCATGCCTTCGGCGCTGCCTGGGTTCCCCGGCGCCTCGCACATCTACCACGTCGGCGCGACCGGGTTCTTCCTTGATCACCCTGAACACATCACCCTGACGGTCGAGCAGCAGACCGCGCTGAGCCAGAAGAAGGAGCAGGCATTGCTCCAGCAGGCCGAGTTCCAACGGAAGGCCGCGCAGGCCGAGCAGGAGTTGTGGGTGCTGACCGCGGCCGATCAGCCCGACGCGATGGCGATCGACAAGAAGGTGCAGGAGATCGCCAAACTCCAGGGCGATCAGAGGGTGGCCTTCATCCGCGCTGTCGGCGAAGCGGCCAAGGTGCTGACGGACGACCAACGTAAGGAACTCACCGGGATGCTCCCGCCCGCGCCGACGCCCATGGCTCCGGCGGCACCCGCTATGCCTGCGGGTGGCGGCATGTCGGATATGTGAGCCGAGCATCCGAGCGATCACACAACGTCCTTTAGGAGATTCAAGATGGGAAATCGAGACAAAACCTGCACGCCCGGCGGATTGGTCGTGTCCACCCATGCACCCAAGGCCAAACACGTCTTCGTCGCGGGGACATTCAACAAATGGAATCCGACATCTCATCCGCTGACGCGCACCGGTGATGGCCACTGGGTGCGGACGCTGGATCTGGCCCCGGGCCGGTACGAGTACAAGTTCGTTGTCGACGGCGAGTGGTGCTGCGAGGTTGGGTGCGACAAGGTCTATGACGGTTGCCCCGGATGCGTGGCCAACCAGTTCGGGACGATGAACCGCGTCCTTGTGGTCGAGGACCTCTCCGAGCGGGAACTCCGAGCGCGTCAACTCACCTGAGGAAGCCGCATGGACCCGGAACAGTCATATCAGGTGCGCAGCGCGTTGGCATGGGCTGCGGTGATCGCCGCCGCCCACTTCCTGCTTGGGACGAGCACGCACGCGGTCCACGGGCTGCACATCCTGCTCGGCGGGCTGTTCCTGGTGCCGGTCTTGAAAATGGCGGTGGCGATCGAGCTGCGCGGCGGCTTGATCGCCGCCGCGGCGGTCAGTGCTCTCTACCTCGCTCACATCCTCTGGTCGTGGCGCAACTCACCAATGGCCAACCAGGACCAATACGCGATGATCGGCGTGTACTTCGTCGTCGGCCTGTCGGCAGGTCAACTCGTCAGGAGCGCCAACTTCCGCAAGTGGCAACGCGACGAGGTCATCCGCAGGTCGCGGCAAGCGGAAATGGTCCAGGGGCTCACGGGGCTGCTCTCCGCCCTCGCTGTGCGCGATGCGGAAACGCTCGCCCATAGTCGGCGTGTGGCCAGCGTCGCCGTGAAGATCGGATCGCGCATGGGTCTTGATGCGGACGCGACCGTTCGGTTGAGATTGGCGGCGCTCGTGCATGACATCGGCAAGACCGGACTCTCCGATGACATCCTCTTCAAGAACGGCGCGCTCACCGAGGAGCAGACCGCGCGCATGCGGGAGCATGTGGATATCGCGGTGGGGATGCTCCGTCCAATCGCCGGCACCGAGGACATCGCACGAATCGTCTCCATGCACCACGAGTGCCCAGACGGGAGCGGGTACCCCAAGGGTCTCGCCGGGGACGCGATCGCCCCGGAAGCCCGCGCTCTTCGCGTCGCGGATGTGTTCGCAGCACTCACGGAGCCGCGACCATACCACACGCCCCTCGCCGTTGACGACGCCCTGTCGCACATGGAAGGTTTGGCCGGCACCAAGGTAGATGCGGCGGCGCTCGCTTTGCTCAAATCGGTTGTCCACGACTCTGGTGACCGATCGCTCTTCGAGGACCCCGAAACCGCCCCAGCCGCGGGCCTAGGAGCACGCGCATGACGCGAGAGTTCCGAGTTTGTCTAGCGGGCGTGTCCCTGCTCATCGGAGCGGCTCTGGCCAACGGTCAAGTGAGCCCCGAAGAGCACGCCAAGCACCACCCGGCTCCCGCCCCCGCCGGTGGCCAACCCGCGGGACAGCAGCCGTCGCCGCCAGGCCCGGGGGCGGGCGGCATGATGGAGGGCATGGGGGAGATGATGAAGAACATGGGCGCGCCCCCGCCCAAGGCGCTCTACCCGTCGCTGATGGACCTGCCCAACCTTCCGCCCGAGAAGCGTGATGAGGTACAACGTGCCGCCCACGAGCGGATGAAGAGCGGTACGGACCTCTTGGCACAAGGGCTGGACCAGCTTGTCAAGGCCGCGCCCACGACCGACTACGCGGCGATGCAGGAGGCGGTCGCCAAGCTCCGCGAAGGTCTGGCACGATTTGACAGCGGCTTGGCGGCGCACCGGGCGATCGCCGAAGGCAAAGACCCGCGGGCGCTGGCGATGCAGTGGTTCAAGGGTCAGATGAACCTGCCCGGTCCGCCGACAGCGACGGCCACGCACGGCGTGTGGGGCATGTCGTGGGAGCACCTGGTCGGCATGGCGATCCTAATCGCCTTCGCGGCGGCGATGATCGTGATGTACTTCTTCAAGATGCAACGGGCCGCCAAGCTCCTGCAACAACTCGCGACCGCGCCACCCCGCTCCTGGGGCGGCTCGCTGCGGGTCACCCGGGTCTTCGCGGAGACGCCGGCGATCAAGACCTTCCGGCTCGTCGATCCCGCCGGCGGCCCAATCCCCTTCACTTTCCTGGCTGGGCAGTTCCTGACGCTGACGATCGCCAAGGACGGGCGAACCGTCAAACGCTCTTACACCATCGCATCGTCACCGGCGCAGCGAGATTACGTCGAGATCACCGTCAAACGCGAGGACCAGGGGGTCGTCTCACGGTACCTCTGCGACGAGGTCAAAGAGGGTGCGCTGCTCCAGGTGGCCGCGCCCCAGGGCGTCTTCACCTTCACGGGCACCGAGTCCGACAGCATCGTGCTCATCGGCGCCGGCGTGGGTGCCACGCCGCTCATGAGCGTGGTCCGCTTCCTCACCGACCGCGGCTGGCCCAAGCCGATCTACTTCGTGCTCTCGTTCCGCACGCCCGAGGAATACCTCTTCCGCGAGGAAATCGAGTACCTCCAGCGGCGTCACCCCAACCTGCACGTATCCCCCACCATGAGCCGTGCGGACGGCACGGGTGGGGCGGCATGGACAGGGGCCAAGGGACGGCTGAGCAAGGAGTTCATCACCCAGAGCGTTCCCGACCTCACCAAGCGGCGCATCCATGTGTGCGGCCCCGCGGCCATGATGGACTCAGCGCGTGCGATCCTTCTGGAGTTGGGTGTCCCGAGCGACCGGATTCGGGCCGAGGCGTTTGGTCCCGCGGAGAAGCCGCACGAGCGGCAGGCCGCGGTGCAGGCGGCGATGGCCGAGGCCCCATCCGCCGCCACGCCCCTCCCCCAGGTCGCGTTCACGATCTCGGGCAAGGCCGCTCCGCTCCCGCCCGATACGACCGTGCTCGAAGCCGCCGAGCACGTCGGCGTCTCGATCGACGCCTCCTGCCGCGCCGGCACCTGCGGCACATGCAAGGTCAGGCTCCTGAAAGGCTCGGTGACGATGGCCGTCGAGGACTCGCTCGCGGCGGACGAAAAAGCCCGGGGGATCATCCTCGCGTGCCAGGCCAAGGCCACTGCAAACATCGAAGTGGAGGCATAGCCAATGCAGGAACGCGAACGCCCCATTGTGACCGGCCTCGTCCTGCTCCTGGTGGTGCTGACGCTGGGCTTCTACATCCACCGCGACCCGCGATTCCCCGGAAGTCTGACGGGCGGGGTGCTGGGGATCTCCGCCGCGACGCTGATGCTGGTGCCACTGGTCTACCTGTTTATCAAGCGCATCCCGCCGCTGAAGCGAGCCGTGACGCCCGCGGTGTCGATGCGAACGCTGCTGGCGATCCACATCTACGCGGGCGTGCTCGCCCCGATCCTGGGCATCCTGCACAGCGGCCACAAGTTCCAGAGCCCCCTGGGGATCGCGCTGACCACGATGATGGTCATCGTGGCGCTCAGCGGCTTCGTCGGCCGCTACCTCATGGCCCAGATCACGGCGGGCGCCCGCGACCAGCAGCAACTCCTCAGCGGCCTGCGCCGCGAGTACGACCGCGTTGCGGACGACCTGGTGCAGAGCCCCGACCAGGCGGCGACCCTGCGACCACTCGCGGGCTTCTTCACGCGGCTTGCCGCACCATTCTTCGTGCGAGACAGGTCCGGGCCGTCGGGCACTGCCCCAGCGGCGGTCCGTGCCCTGCGGCTTTCCGAGTCGATGGCGGACCTGGAATACGCGATCAAGACCCGCGAAGTCGCCAAGGCCGCCTTCGGCCGATGGCTCGCGTGCCACATCATTATCGCGATCGTCCTGTACGCGCTGCTGGCGGTGCACGTGTGGTCGGTGTGGTACTTCGGAATCCGGTGGCTCACATGAAGATGATCGAAGTCATCTACGGGGTCGTGACCGCTGCCGCCCTCGGCGCGGCGGTCGCTGTCCCCTACCTCACCCACGAGCAGGGCTCAAGGTCCGTGCCCGGCTGGCAGCGCATGGTCAACCCGGGCACGCTCTCCGTCAAGCACCAGTTCCTTGCTGCTGATTGCGAGTCCTGCCACACACCGCACCAGGGCATCGTGGCCGACAAGTGCATCGCCTGCCACGCCAACAACCAGTCGCTCCTCTCCAAGCAGACGACGGCCTTTCACGCGGATATCGGAGACTGCCGCGGCTGCCACGTCGAGCACCAGGGCATGGCCACGCGCCCGACCACGATGGACCACACGGTCCTCGCAGCGATCGGCGTGAAGATGCACCCGCTCCCGCCCGGCGTCTCCCTCGCGTCCCTCCCCATCGCCCACCCGCGCATCCGGCCCGAGGAAACCGCCCTCGACTGCAACGCCTGCCACGCGAACCAGGACCCGCACCGCACGCTCTTCGGAACGGATTGTGCCTCGTGCCACGCCGCCAGCATCGCCCAAGGCGGCTGGACCATCCCCGAGTTCCGCCACCCATCCCCGCTCTCGACCGACTGCAACCAGTGCCATCAAGCCCCGCCGAGCCATTACATGGAGCACTTCCAGATGGTGTCCATGACCGTGGCCCGCGTGGAGCACGCGGATGTGTCGCAGTGCTTCCTCTGCCACCAGACCAATGCGTGGAACGACATCAAGGGGGTCGGGTGGTACAAGCACCATTGACACCGGCAAAGGACCTGCCGACGAACGGTCGGACCACATCGCCCGGAGTCTCGTCCGAAAGAAGGCACGCCATGAGTCACGGAATGGTTGGAAAGCACCGGATGCGAGATGCAGGAGGGCGTGACCGCTGTGAGCGCAAGCATCGTGACTTCCCCGCAAGAGCGCAACCGCAACGGACGGCGCGGCACCTCGTGACCGCGGCCGTAGTGGCAATCGCTGGCCTCATCGCCGTTTCCGCCATTGTGTTGACACTGCAAGTACCGGACCAACAGAGCGGTGCGTCTGCTGCCAAGCGTTCCACACTACCTCCTTTGCTGTTCGACTCGCCCGTCATGGCAGGCTTGCCGCCTCCAGGCCCCTCGACACGCGTGCCTGTAAATCAGGTTGACCGGTTCACGGGCAAACCGATCACTGCGTCCTCACCGACCATTCCGTACAAGGGCTATGTCGTAGCCTTCTGCTGTCCCCACAGCACCGGCTACCGCGGCGGGTGGGACCGCCTCAGCGAGGCGGAGAAGGACACCTATGTCCGCGGTTTCCTCAAATAAGAACGATCTCTATGGAGCAGAACATGCACAAACACCATCAATCGTGCCCGTGCACAGCCCCGGAGGGGACTGGACTTAACGGGCCGAATCGTCAGTTCCGGCGGATCGGCATCGTCGCCGGCGATCTTTTCTTCCTGGCCTTGGTCGGTGCCGGATCAATGGTGGCGATGCACATGGCGCACATGACCGAATGGGGCTTCGCTGTGGAGGTGGCGATCGGCATGGTGGTCGCGATGTTGGTCCAGATCGTTCTGGCGTGGCTAGCCGCTCCGCTGCTCGGCTCCATTGAAACGATGGTGCCGTCGATGCTCGTGGCCATGATTGCACCGATGGTGATCTGCCTCCTGCACGGCAGCGGATGCGAACTCTCCTGGTCAGGAGCGCTTCTAATCGGCGCTGCCTCCGGCGTTTTCGCTTCTTCTTTTCTTGCTGTGTACGGCGCGTCGTGTCGGCGCTGGGCCCTCACGGCGGGAGGCACCACTTCTGGAAGGGCACACCCATGACTATCGCCTGGGATTGGCGCGTGCGGTTCTACGACTTTCGCGAGGCCTCGTGCTTCCGGCGCGGCCCGGCCAAGGCCGCACTGTTCGCCGACATGCGAGGCAAGGTGCTCTTCGTAGCCGCCGGCACTGGCACGGACTTTGCCGCGTTCCCGCCGGGCATGGACATCACCGCGATCGATATCAGCGACGAGATGCTTCGCCGCGCGGCCAAACGGGCGCGGGCCTACAACGGAACCCTGCGCCTGCTCAAGGCCGATGCCTTGGCCCTCCCCTTCCCGGACAGTTCGTTCGACACCGTGGTCACTTCCTGCACCATGTGCTCGGTCCCTGACCCAGTGCGGGCCTTGCGCGAGCTGAATCGAGTGCTGTGCCCGGAAGGGCGGCTGCTCATGTTCGAGCATGTGCGCAGCCGCCAGTTCCTGCTGGGATGGACGCTGGACCTGATGACTTTGTGGACTCGCCGCACCGGAACGGAGATGAACCGCGACACGCTCACCAACACCAGGACGGCAGGGTTCCGGATCACAGACGTCCAGAGCGAGTACTTGGACATCATCTTGGCGGTACGGGCAGTGAGGGCGACGGCCGACCCACCTCTGGCAGCGTCAACCCGGTATGCGTCAGCACAGTCACGCACAGACGGACATGTCACCACGCCCCGTGTTGTCATTTCTCGATCATCCGAACAGTACTCAAAGAGTCCCACAGCATCCGCATCATCGGCCCCAGTCTGATAGCTCATTCACCGGGCCAGTCCAGCCGGCCCCCAACAAGGAGTATCGCATGAAGTCTCGCATCCACAGTTCAATCCCATTCACCGTACTCGCGGCCTGCGGCCTGACGCTGGGTGGCTGCCAGAGCGACAAACACATGATGACCGATGCCGCCACTGGCAAGACGATCGTCTGCCAGGAGTGCTATGACGCGGTGACCGCGGCCCACCGCGACCACCCGGCCTCAACCACGAGCGGCATTCAAACGCTCCGCACCTACCAATGCCCCTGTTGCAAGACTGAGATGTCCGTCTACATCCAGAACGGCATGCACATGGTCAAGTGCGGCGGCTGCGCCAAGGAAGGCGTCGCGTGGGATAAGTGCGCTCCTCCCAACAGCGCCGCGAAGTGACGGGCCCTGCACCCGAAACTACGGGTTCGCTGTCCAATCAAAGGAGGATCATCCATGAAATTGTTCCTGACTATTGCGGTCGCCATCAGCGCGGTCGTGTCCATCGCGATGCTCTCGTCGTGTTCCGAGACCAAGGCCGCTGCGGGCCCGACCGGCGGTGACATCGTTCCGATTCAGAACGGCACAACCAAGGCCGAGGTCGTTACCAACGCCGACACGGGCGAAGTCATTGTCCACACCTGGGACCAGGGGCCCCGAAACCCCATGCCCATTGACGGTCAGCCGATGACCCTCGGCAGCGGAGACAGCTCCTTGGAGTTGATGCCCCACCCGCTCGCCTCCGACCCGCCGGGCAAGTGCAGTCGTTTCTACGGCCAGGCCGACTGGATGCGTGGCGGATCGATCAAGACCGGGTGGCTCCGTTGCTGCGGCGGCCAAGGCACACGCCAGGACTTCCCGTGGACGAATTGCTGGTCCGGCGGTCGCACGCACAGTCAGGTATGGACGGAGATGGGCGAACACCGACGGGGGATGGGCGGGCCGATGGGTCCGGGAAGGGATGGACATCGCTGAGCCACGCCAACGACCGATGAGCCCTCCATTGTGAGTGTCCGGCGGATGCTTCGTGCAGGCCGACATGGGAGGTTCTCCGCTCGGCGAAGCCGTGTTGAGCTGTGCGGCCCCGGTGGATATAGATACTCCGGGGGAGTATAGTTCCGACAAGGAGTTTTGCATGACGACGAACAGAATCGGGACAGTCACACTCGCCATCGACGGCATGAGTTGCGGGCACTGCGTGCTAGCCGTGTCCAAGGCCCTTGCGGCGGTGCCGGGGGTCAGAGTGCGGTCGGTGGCGGTAGGGTCAGCGGTGATCGAGGCCGCCGATGGTTGGGCCGCGGGCAACGCGGTGGCCGCGCTGGAGGAGGCCGGGTATCCGGCGAAGGCGGTGTCCGATGCCGCGGACACGGTTTCGCCAACGCAGGCAGAGAGCGGTGGCGGGTGCTGCGGGGGATCGAAGAATGCGGTGTCGGGTGGCGGCGCGAAAACCTCCGGCGGTTGCTGCCGGTGAGTTGGGGAGGGCGGTGAAGCATCGGGCCAAGGAGTGATGTCGATGGCCAAGGGCAAGTCGAGCAAGGGTGTCTCCGAGCGTGGGGCGCGGCCCGCGCTCAACGGCGCGGCGTGCGGGTGCAGTCCCGGGGCGGGTTCCGTGGTCGGTCAGGCCAAGGGCGGCGTGGGGCCGGGGGCGCACGCGGCGGGGGTCGATGCCGCGCTCAAGGCCGCGAACCTCAAGCACCTGCGGCGGATCGAGGGGCAGGTGCGCGGCATCGCCCAGATGATCGAGGAGGACCGCTACTGCTCCGACATCATCCAGCAGGCCGCGGCGGTGCAGGAGTCGCTCCGCTCGGTCGCCAAGAACCTGCTGCGGAACCACCTCTCGCACTGCGCCGTTGCCGCCATGACCGAAGATGGAGCCAGGCGGGACGACATGATCGAGGAACTGTTGGAGTTAGTCGGCAAGGTGGCGCGGTAGGCGGGACTGCTCGCGGTTTGGAACAATGACGCCATGAACGACGCACTCGCACAACTCATCGCCCGATGGAAGGAAGACCACGGCGGAACCTACCGCTCGTGGTTCCTGTGGGAGCAGCGGATCAAGAACTTCCGCTCCATCCGGGCCGGGATCGCCGAGGTCGTGCGCGAGATCGACGCGGGGATGTTCGGCAACGTCTACAAGGGATCATCGCTGGAGACCGTCGTCCACTCCATCGCCGAGCAGCGGCAGATCTTCAAGGGGGCCGACCATGCGTTCCTCTGGAAGCCCAAGCTCCGCATCCCCGACATCTACGAGAGCCCGGACAACCAGCGGGCCTTCGGGCGGTTCCTGCACGCCTGCTCGTGCTGCGACACGGAGGACGGCGTGGTGCAGGCGATCCGCCAGCTCGCCGAGCGCGGCATCAAAGGCGTCGGTCCCGCCGCGGCCAACATGCTCTACTTCCTCCATCCCACGCTCGTGCCGCCGTTCAACACGGCGATCGTCAAGGGGTACAACGCGCTCACCGGCTCGAAGGTGAAGCTCGGGTCGTGGGAGGAGTACCTCGCCATGCGCGAGGGTGTGCTGCGGATCAATGCCGAGCACCGGGCGGTGCTGAGCAACGACCTCGGGGCGATCGCGGGATTGCTGTTCGACGTAGGGAGCGGTCGCTATCAGGCACCGCCGCGCGAGGACGACGCCGGGGCGCTGGCGGCGTGGGAAGCGGACCTCAAGAGAGTCCGCGACGAGTCCGCCGCCGCTGTCAAAGCACAGAAGGCCGCCGAGCAGGAGGACCGCTCGCACGCGCAGGTGCAGGGCTGGCTCCGCGACCTGGGCCGGTCGCTGGGCTTTGACATATGGGTCGCGGCCAACGACCGCAACCGAGCCGTGCAGGGGGGCCGTTTGTGCGACGGTTGTCTCGACTCACTTCCGGCGACCGTGGAGGCTTCGACGGGCGCGGAAGCCATCCGGCTCATCGACGTGCTCTGGCTGGAGCGAGCCGGGAGCAACGGCTCACAGGTGGTTCGCGTTGCCGCCGCGTTCGAGGTCGAGCACACCACGAGCATCTACTCGGGCATCGTACGGATGCTGGACCTCGCGCTGGGTGTGCCCGACCACGCGGGCGTGAAACTCTTCCTGGTCGCGCCCGATGCGCGGGAGGACGATGTGCGCCAGCAACTGGCACGGCCCGCGTTCCGGCGCGTGGCCGACCTTTCAGTGCGTTTCCTGCCCTACGGCGAACTGGAGAAGAACCGCGAGTCGATGGCCCGGTTCGGCACGGGGCTCAAGGCGGTGGAGGCCGTGAGCCGGGTGCTGGTGTGAGCAAGAACGAACGCGAGGTGAACCATGAGTTGCAACTGCGGATGCCATGACGACAAGCCCCCGGCGACGGGATGGCGGAAGTACGTGCCCCTGATCGTGGGTGTGGTCGTGGTCGCTGCGTTCATCGCCGGAGCGCTGGTCAAGAAGGATGACGCCAGCAAGACGGCGGGCGGCTCGGCGGCGGGCCGAACCGCGACCGCGGCCAGACCCTGAGATCGGCCTGGGCCAACAAGGACGACCATGACCAGCGCACACGAACACCACCACGACGGCTCCGCCGAACCCACGGATGCGGCGGACGCAAAGAGTATCGAGCGTGCCGACCTGCCCATCGAAGGGATGACGTGCGCCTCGTGCGCCAACCGCATCGAGAAGCGGCTGAGCAAGCAACCGGGCGTTACCTCGGCAAATGTGAACTTCGCCACCAAGGTGGCGACGGTGAAGTACGACCCCGCCGCGACCGGGCCGGCGCAACTCGCCAAGGCCGTGGATGACATCGGGTACAAGGCCGTCGTGCCTCCGGTGAGACCTGTCGTGGCGAATCCCCCACATGGTCACGCCGGCCACGACCACGCGGCGATGCTCGCGGCGCAGGGAGCCGGAACGCACGCGGGGCACGCGATGAGCGGTGGTATGGGGGGCGAGGACCACTCAGCCCACATGAACGTGGGCGAGGCGGAAGCGCGACGGCTGCTGACCAAGATGATCGTGGGCGCGGCGCTGTCGCTGCCCGTGCTGGTCATCGCGATGTCGCACGGGAAGATCGCGGCGTTCAACGTCCCCTGGATCAACTGGCTTGAGCTGGCGCTCACGACGCCCGTGCTCTTCTGGTGCGGGTGGCAGTTCTTCCGCTCGGCGTGGAAGGGCCTTCGGCACTTCAGCGCCAACATGGACACGCTCGTGGCGATGGGCACCGGCGCGGCGTACCTCTACTCACTCGCGGCGACCATCTGGCCGGGGTTCTTCGCGGGCGTGAGCGGTGCCGCGGCCCATGCCGCACACGCCGACGGCACGATGGGCGGCATGGTCATGGTCCCCGTGTACTACGAGGCCGCGGCGGTCATCATCGTCTTGATCCTGCTGGGCAAGTACTTCGAGGCCCGGGCCACGGGTCGAACCAGCGCTGCCATCAAGCGGCTGATCGGGATGCAGGCCAAGACCGCGCGGGTGGTGCGGGGTGGCGTCGAGCAGGATGTGCCCTTCGAGAACGTGGTGATGGGTGACATCGTCGTCGTTCGGCCCGGCGAGAAGATTCCCGTGGACGGCCGCGTCGAGAGCGGCGCATCCGCCGTGGACGAGGCGATGCTCACGGGCGAGAGCCTGCCCGTGGAGAAGAAGCCGGGCGACAGCGTCTTCGGCGCGACCATGAACACGACCGGGGCGCTGCGCTTCACGGCGACCAAGGTCGGCCAGGACACAGCGCTCCAGCAGATCGTGCGACTGGTGCAGGAGGCCCAGGGGAGCAAGGCCCCGATCGCGCGTCTGGCCGACCGGATCAGCGGCATCTTTGTCCCGATCGTCATCGCCATCGCGGCGGTCACGTTCATGGTGTGGTGGTTTGCTTCTCCTGTTGAGACGCGCCTGAGCATGGCGCTCGTGACGGCGGTGTCGGTGCTCATCATCGCCTGCCCCTGCGCCCTGGGCTTGGCGACCCCGACGGCGATCATGGTCGGCACCGGCCGCGGGGCCGAGCGGGGCATCCTCATCAAGGGCGGCGAGGCGTTGGAGACGGCCCACAAGCTCACCGCCATCGTGCTCGACAAGACGGGCACCATCACGCACGGCAAGCCCGCCGTAACCGACGTCATCCCGGCACCCGGTGGGACGCTCGATGAACGCGAGTTGCTGCGGCTGGCCGCATCAGCGGAGCAGCACAGCGAGCACCCGCTTGCCGCGGCGATCGTGCGTGAGGCCACCGCACGCGGGCTGCCCCTCACCGAGCCGATCGGCTTCCAAGCCGTGGTCGGGCACGGCGTCGAGGCCCAGGTGGACGGGCACGCGGTGCTGGTAGGCAAGGCGGCGTTGCTGGCTCAGCGCACTATCCAGTCCGCGCTGGCGGAAAAGGCCGCAGGTCTGGCGGCGATTGGGCGCACGCCCATGTTTGTCGCCGTGGACGGCCGCGAAGCGGGGGTCATCGCGGTCGCCGACACGGTGCGACCAGAATCGAAAGAGGCCATCGCCACCATGCACGCCCTTGGGCTGCGTGTGGTCATGATGACCGGCGACAACCAGCGGACGGCCGAGGCAGTCGCTTCGCAGGTCGGCGTCGATGTGGTCTTCGCCGAGGTACTGCCCAAGGACAAGGCCGACAAGGTCAAAGCCCTTCAGGCCGACGGGCACGTCGTGGGAATGGTCGGCGACGGCGTCAATGATGCCCCGGCGCTCGCGCAGGCCGATGTGGGCCTCGCGGTCGGAACCGGCACTGACGTGGCGATGGAGTCCGCAGACATCACGCTTATGCGCGGCGACCTCAGGGCCGTACCTCAGGCCATAGCTCTTTCGCACGCCACGATGCGGACGATCAGGCAGAACCTGTTCTGGGCGTTTATCTACAACATCGTCGGCATCCCCATCGCGGCCGGCGTGCTGTTCCCCTTCACGGGCTGGCTGCTCTCGCCGATCATCGCAAGCGCGGCGATGGCGTTCAGCAGCATCAGCGTTGTGCTAAACAGCCTGCGACTCCGACGAACCCGCTGATGAAGCGGGAGACGCGGCCCCTCTCCCGCTCCAAACCTCACCCTCTACCCCCCACGAGCAGGTTCTCTGCCTCAAAGCACCACGAGCCAGCGAATGCCTCCAGACTTGAAGCATCCCATTACCGGTAATCCCGCCTACGCTTGCAGGTAACTGAATGCACCGCCGTTTCCTC
The DNA here is from genome assembly GCA_964403525.1 of uncultured Phycisphaeraceae bacterium. Lineage (GTDB taxonomy): Bacteria > Planctomycetota > Phycisphaerae > Phycisphaerales > UBA1924 > JAJTGZ01. Next base: position 56,307 of record CAYOGE010000002.1, read on the forward strand.
CATCGCCTGATCGCAGTCATCTGCGTGCTCACCATCGGCTTTCACGCCGTGGCGGGCGGGCTCATGGTGGAATGCCGAGAATCCAACGGGGTTTCCCATCTGGAGTGGGGCGGGTGCGGCCGGGATGTGAGCGGCCGGTGCATCAAGCCGTGCGGATCGCAGCAGTCCAGCGACCCTGAATCAGGGACCCCCGACCCGTGCGAGGACAAGCCTGTGAAGACGGATGTGGGGGCAGCGACCGTGAGGTCCGCGCCTTCATCCATCACGTTTGACCTGCCGCTGCCGACCTTCGCGGTCATCACCTTTCCAATCGACCCGCTGCCGCTGAACATGCTGGTGCGGTGGATAGACGTTCGGGCCGCGGCTCCGCCGCCCGCGATGGCGTCGATCAGAACCATCGTCATGCTGGTGTAGGTTCACCCTGCGCGCTCGCTTTTGCCCTCACCGGGGACGCGAGCGAAGCTCAATCGTGCGCGCTGCGGGTCTTGATCGACCCCTGCTCCTGACCGGAGCGGCGTGCTGGGTGTGCCTCTTCACCACGCGATGGAATTCTCCATGGACATTCGACCCGACCAGGCCTGTTGCAGGGCTTGGGCTTTCCGATCATTCCCGCAGACGCTGTCTCGACTCGGCATCGGCACGCTCGCGCTCGTCGCGCTGGCGGGCTGCCAGTCGATGCGGCCTCCCGAAATAAGCACCGAGACCGTGGCCAGCACGGCCGCAGGCCTCTCAGAGCCGATCGCGTTCCACGTTGAGGGCGCGCCGGTGGACGAGCCGGGCGACCCGGACACGTTGACGTTCGCCGAGGCGGTAAGAATCTCCGTCACCACCGATCCGGGTGTGCAAGCGGCTCTCGCTCGCGTGCGGATTGCGCTGGCCGATGCCAAGCAGGCCCGGCTGCTCCCGAATCCCATTCTCAACCTTGCCCTTCGATTTCCCGAAGGCGGCGGCAAGCCAGTGATCGAGGCATCGCTTGCCCAAGACCTGATCTCGATCCTCAAGATTCCCCGGCAGTCGAGCGCTGCGGACAACCGACTTCGGCAAGCGTCTGCGGCGGCGATCATCGCCGTCATCGACGCCGTCGCCGAGGTGCAGGAGCGGTACGTCTCCGTGCAGGCGTTGGAGCAACTGCTGCCGGTGTTCGAGCAGCGTCGAACGCTGGTGAGCAAGGCGGTGGACTTGGCGAACGCGAGGCTCTCCGCCGGCGAGGGCATCCGCGAGGATGTCGCGGTCCTGAACACGCAGCGCGTGGAACTCGAAGTCGAGATCGCGGAGACGACCCAGGAACTGCGGGATGAGCGCCTCCGTTTGGCACGGTTGATCGGTCGGCCGTCGGGAGGGGCGGCATGGAAGCTGGAGCCGTGGATTCCGCCGACGTTGACGAGCACTGCCGAAGCGGCGTGGATAGATGCCGGGCTTCGCTCACGCCCTGAAATTCAGGAACGGGCCTGGGCGCTTGCAGCACTGGGCGACGACCTTGCCCTCACTCGCTTATTGCCCTTTGACGGCACAAGTGCCGGGGTGCAGGCTCAGCGTGATCCAGACTGGCAAGTCGGTCCCGAAGTTTCCATTCCAATCCCGATCTTCGACATGGGTCAGGCCCGTTCGCAGCGTGTGACGGCCGAGCAAATCGAGGCACGTCACGAACTCGTCCGGGCCAAGCGGCAGGTCATCGAGGACGTGCGTCGCTCATGGGAGTCGCTCGCTCAAACCCGCGAGAACGTCCGGCGAGTTCGGCAGGAACTCGTTCCTTTGCAGGAGCAGCGCCGGTCGCTTGCCGACGCCTCATTCAGAGCAGGCCAGACGGACGTCACTTCGCTCTTCCTTGCGGAACAGGCTTTGCGAGCCGCACAGGCCAAGGCCGTTGAACTCGACCGCAAGGCGGCGATCGCCGCGATCCAACTGCGAAGGGCTGTCGGCGGTCCCGGGCCTTCTGATGCTCTCACCGTCACCGCCACGAACGAAGCCCCCGTTTCCAATCCCGTCAAGTGAATCCTCCCACGTATTCCCAGTCGGCCACCGGCCGACCACTCGAAAGCAGAACTCATGCACATGCACATTGACCTCCAAGGCGGGAACGACCCGCATCCACGGCGAATCACCATCCCGGCACTCGTGGCGGTCTTCGCACTCGCCACGCTCCTCACGACCGTGGGGTGCAAGAAGAAGTCCGACGGCGACGACCACGGCGCGGCCAAGCCGGCCGCGGCGGGTCATACCGAAGGCGACGGCCACGACCACGGCAAGGGCGGCCACAGTGAAGGCGAGTCCGCTCACACCGACGAGGTCAAGCTCACCGCCGATGCCGTGGAGTTGTACGGCATCAAGATCGAAGCGGCCCAGATGTGGGCGCTGCGTCCCACCATCGTGACCCCCGCCCGTGTCGGCTTCAACGCCGAGGCGATGGCTCACGTCGGCTCGCCGCTTCGCGGCCGCGTGGTTGAGATCAAGGTCCGGCTCGGCCAGAACGTGAAGAAGGGTGACGAACTCTGCATCATCGAGAGCCCCGAACTCGGCGAGGCCCAGGCCGACCTGCTTCAAAAGCGGGTCGCCAAGGACTCCGCCGGACCCGTGGTCGATCTCGCCAAAGCATCGTGGGACCGTGCGAAGGGGCTCTACGACCAGACGCAGGGAACCTCGCTCACCGAGGTGCAGCGTCGCGAGGCCGAGTACAAGGGTGCTGTCGCCGCACAGCGTGCGGCCGATGCCGCCGTCACCGCGTCGGAAAACCGCTTGCACCTTCTCGGCATGAATCAGGCGGCCGTCGATGCGTTCCTCAAGACCGGCGAAGTTGCACCGCGCTACTCCATCCATGCGGCGATCGACGGCCAGGTCGTGCAGCGTGAAGTCACGCTCGGTGAACTCGTCAGCCCCGACCGCGAGGCCATCATGGTGCTCGCCGATCTCTCCAACGTCTGGGTGCTCGCGGATGTCCCCGAGGCCAAGCTGGCCGAGATCGCGGTGGGCGCGAAGGCGTGGGTCAAAGTCGGCTCGTCCTACTCGAAACCGCTGGAAGGCCAGGTCGCCTTCATCTCGCCGATGGTGGACATGACGACCCGCACAGCGCAGGTCCGCATCGAGGTTGCCACCAAAGACCTCCCGCTCAAGCCGGGTATGTTCGCCCAGGTCGAGATCGTGACGAGCGCGGCGGTGGGCACTGGCGGGGCGGAACCGACCCCGATGATCGCCGTTCCCGATGTGGCGGTGCAGACCGTCGAGGGTGGCCCGGCGATCTTCGTCCCGGTGGAGGGCGAGCCCAACACCTTTGCCAAGCGTGCGGTGACGATCGGCAAGACCGTCGGCGGATTGGTCCCCATCTACTCCGGCCTTGTCGAAGGCGAGCGGTTCGTCGCGGCCGGAACCTTCATCCTCAAAGCGGACCTCGGCAAGGGCTCCGCGGCACACGAACACTAAGAAAGGAGGATCACTCACATGCTTGAATCAATCCTCCACTTCTCAGTCAAGAACCGCTGGTTTGTCCTCATCATCACGGCGCTGGTCGCCGCGTTCGGGGCGTACTCGCTCAAGAAGTTGCCCATCGACGCGGTGCCCGACATCACCAACAACCAGGTGCAGATCAATGCCGTGGCGTCCAGCCTCTCGCCCTTCGAGGTCGAGAAGCAGGTGACGTTTACGATGGAGAACGCCCTCGCGGGCATCCCCGGCCTGCAATCGACTCGCTCGCTCAGCCGCAACGGCTTCGCGCAGGTCACGGCGGTCTTCAACGACGATGTGAGCGTCTACTTCGCGCGGCAGCAGGTGGCCGAGCGGTTGGGCGAGGCCAAGGAATCGCTCCCGCCGGGCGTCGAGCCGCTCATGGGGCCGATCGCCACCGGCCTGGGCGAGATCTACATGTACACCGTGGAGTACGAGCACCCGCACGGCAAGGGCGCGACTGTCGTGGACGGCAAGCCCGGCTGGCAGAAGGACGGCTCGTACCTGACGCCCGAGGGGCGGCGGCTCGTGACCGACCTGGAGCAGGTCGCGTACCTGCGCGAGGTGCAGGACTGGATCATCCGGCCTCAGTTGAAGGGCGTGAAGGATGTCGCGGGCGTCGATGCCATCGGCGGGTACGTCAAGCAGTACCACGTCCAGCCCGACCCGATGAAACTCGTGTCGTACGGCCTCACCTTTCACAACGTGATCGAGGCCCTGGAGCGCAACAACGCCTCCACCGGCGCGGGGTACATCGAGCACAAGGGGGAGAGTTACGTCGTGCGGGCCACGGGCCGCATCGAGAAGGTGGAGGAGATCGAGGCCATTGTCGTGGGCACGCGCAACGGCGTCCCGATCCGGATGCGGGACATCGCCGCGAGGAACCCCGACGGCACGCCCGCCATCGGCGTGGGGCGCGAGATGCGCACCGGCTCGGCGAGCGAGAACGGCGAGGAGGTCGTCGTCGGCACCGCCATCATGCTCTTGGGAGGCAATAGCCGCACCGTCGCCCAGAGCGTCGATGCCAAGATGACCGAGATCCAGCGTTCGGTGCCGCCGGGCATCCACGTCAAGACCGTCCTCAACCGCACCAAGCTCGTGGACGCCACGATCAAGACGGTCGAGAAGAACCTGCTGGAGGGCGCGATCCTCGTGATCGTGGTGCTCCTGCTCATGCTCGGCAACGTGCGGGCCGCGATCATTTGTGCATTGGCCATTCCCCTGGCGATGCTCATGACGGCGACGGGGATGGTGCAGAACAAGGTGAGCGGCAACCTCATGTCGCTGGGCGCGATCGACTTCGGCCTGATCGTGGACGGCGCGGTCATCATCGTGGAGAACTGCCTCCGGCGGCTCGCCGAGAAGCAGCACCACGAGAAGCGGCTGCTCACGTTCGAGGAGCGGATGCACGAGGTGACGGTCGCGGCCAAGGAGATGATCCAGCCGTCGGTCTATGGGCAGGCGATCATCATCACCGTCTACTTCCCCATCCTCGCGCTCACGGGCGTCGAGGGCAAGATGTTCCACCCGATGGCCATGACGGTCATCTTCGCGCTCATCGCCGCGTTCATCCTGTCGCTCACGTTCATCCCCGCGATGGTGGCGATCGTGATCCGGGGCAAGGTGAGCGAGAAGGACATCTTCGTGGTTCGCTGGGCCAAGGCCGTGTACGAGCCGGTGCTGAAGTGGGCCTTGAAACTCCGCTGGCCGGTCGCCGGGGCGGGCGTCGCCGCCTTCGTCGCGTCGGCCCTGCTCTTCACCACGTTGGGGCAGGAGTTCGTCCCCACGCTTGACGAGAAGGATTTGGCCCTCCAGGCGATGCGGATTCCCAGCACGTCGCTCACGCAGTCCCAGGCGATGCAGTTCCAGCTCGAAAGGACGGTGAGCGCGTTCCCCGAAGTCTCGTTCATCTTCTCCAAGACCGGCACCGCCGAACTCGCCTCGGACCCGATGCCTCCGAGCGTCTCCGACACGTTCGTCATCTTCAAACCCCGCGAGGAGTGGCGCAGCGAGGCCGACCTGGACAAGCTCATCGCCGCCAAGACCGAAGAAATGGAGAAGTTGGGCGGCCACGGCGATGAGCACGGGCACGGCGAAGAAGGAGGCGGCCACGAGCACGAAGGCCCGAAGATCGAGGGCCATAAGGGCAAGCTGATCAAGCTCATCGAGTTGACCGTGCAGGCCCTCCCCGGCAACAACTACGAGTTCACGCAGCCGATCCAGATGCGCTTCAACGAACTCGTCGCGGGCGTCCGCGGCGATGTCGCGGTGAAGGTCTACGGCGACGACTTCGACAAGATGCAGGCCACGGCCCAGCAGATCCTGACCGTGCTCCAGTCCATCCCGGGCGCGGCGGACGCCAAGGTCGAGCAGACCGAGGGGCTGCCGATGATGACCGTGAACATCGACCGCGAAGCGATCTCGCGCTACGGCCTCTCCGTCGCCGACGTGCAGGACGTGGTGGCGGTGGCGATGGGCGGCAAGGAGGCGGGGATCGTCTTCGAGGGCGACCGCCGCTTCGACCTGGTGGTCCGCCTCCCCGACGCCATCCGGGCGCAGATCGATGCGCTCGAACGCCTCCCGATTCCCTTGCCGCCCAGCGAGGGCGAGGAAAAGAGCGCGGTACGGCTCGCTTCCGCCGACGGGGGCACGAACCTCATGCCGCCGTCAAAGGAAATGGGCTTCATTCCTTTGGGACAACTGGCCCAGATCGACGTGGCCGAAGGCCCCAACCAGATCAGCCGCGAGAACGGCAAGCGGCGCATCGTGGTGCAGGCGAACGTGCGTGGCCGTGACTTGGGATCGTTCGTCCGCGAGGCCCAGGAGAAAGTCGCGGGCGTCCCGCTTCCGCCGGGCGGCTGGCTCGTCTGGGGCGGCACCTACGAGAATCTCGTGGCGGCCAAGGAGCGCCTCACCATCGTCGTGCCGGTCTGCTTCTTCCTCATCTTCCTGCTCCTGTTCAGCACCTTCAAGAGCGTCAAGTACGCGCTGCTGGTCTTCACGTGCGTGCCGCTGGGACTGACGGGCGGCATCGTGGCCCTCTGGCTCCGCGACCTGCCCTTCTCGATCTCCGCCGCCGTCGGCTTCATCGCCCTCTCGGGCGTGGCGGTGCTCAACGGGCTGGTGATGGTCTCGTTCATCAACCAGTTGCGCCGCGAGGGTCTGCCCCGCGACGCGGCGATCCTTCGTGGATGCCTCACGCGGCTGCGGCCCGTCCTCATGACGGCGCTGGTGGCCTCGCTCGGCTTCGTCCCGATGGCCCTCGCCACGGGCACCGGGGCCGAGGTGCAGAAGCCCCTCGCAACCGTCGTCATCGGCGGCCTGATTTCCAGCACGCTCCTGACGCTCATCGTGCTCCCGGCCATCTACCGCATCATCACGGGCCGCGACCCCAGCGGACGGCCCATGCCGGTGCCCGAAGGATGGGAGAAGCCCGAGACGGGACCGCTGGAGGTGCATCCTGAAGACCTCGCCAAGGCGTCCATCGTGACCACCAACGCGCCGGCCAAGGTCGAAACGACCATGACCGCTCCGCCCGTGCCGCAAGCCCCGCCACCCGCGCCGCCCGCCGCTACCACACCGGCCCCCAAGCCGCCGTCGCCGCCCGCGCCGCCTGAGGCGGATACCAAGCCCAGTCCGAAGCCGTAACCATCCAACCCCGCCTCACACCGAAGGAGCATGACCATGAGCAGAGCCTCAACCGCCCGAACCCTTTCCATCGCCGCCCTGGGCGCCGCCCTCGCGCTCCTCGCGTCCGCCGGGTGGTCGCGCCTGCCGGGCGCCTCCGCGGCGCTCGCGGGGGAGCAGCCGCAGGAGGACCGGCCCACATCGGGCCTCATCAGCCAGACGGAGGTGCTCCTGCGCATCGAGCGGCAGCTCGAGGAGACCAACCGCAAACTCGCCGAGGTCAAGGCCCAGCTCTCCTCGGTGGTGCCGGTGCGGATCGTCGAGCCGCTGCCCCCGGGCCTGCGCTTGGGCGATGGCAAGCCCGCCCCCGCGCCGGCGGAGAAACCCAAGACCCCGGCGGGCGACAAGCCCGCCGATCCCCAGTCGTCCGTTCCCGGGCATCCGTCGGTGCATCCGGCGGAGCCCAAGTCCCCCAACCCCGGCGGCCCGCGCTGAGCCGCCACTTTCAGGAGTCCGTGTATGTCACAGTCCCGTTCCAAGAGTCTTGTCGTTGGCCTCGCTTCCGGCGTCGCCGTCACCGCGTTCGCGGCCATCCTCATGGGCCAGGGCGCGAGCCAGCCCGTCAAGAGCGAGCCGCAGTACTTCGTCACCGCCGACGGGGAGGGTGCGCACCTTTGGGTACGTGAAGGCACCGCTCTCCGCGTCGTGGGGCATGGCGAGTGCAAGGAGTGCAAGGCCAAGGGTCATGACGACCACGACCACACGAAGGACGCCCCCAAGAAGTAAACCCCGCCGCTTCGCGGCGTGCTCGCGCACGCCCGGAGCATTTCCCGTTCATGGAGATCCCAATGCGCCGAGTACTTTCCGTTGTTGCCGTGTCCTTCCTGCTTGCCGGGTGCGCGTCAAATCGCACCGATTTAGTGAAGACTGGCTATCTCTCCCTCCAACCCACGCTCACCGCCTCACTCTCGCATCCGCCCGAGGTGTACGAGCAAGACGGAGGTCTTGTCGTTGACGGCCGCCTTGACGCTGCGGAGGCAATAAAGGGCGGCCACGTTGACGTTCAGGTCGTTGGCCCCGATGGACAAGTCGTTTACGACGCATCGGTCAACTACCGCAAGCCTGTGGCCCAGACCCAAACCGGCCCGAGGGGTTCCTATCGTGGACCGCGATCGGCGGCAGACAGCCACGCTACCTATTCGGTCCGCTTCCCCGGTTTGCCTCCCGAAGGCTCGGTGGTCCGGGTCAAATACGATTCCCGGCCGCATCAAGCGGAAGGATCGAAGTAAACCGTGCCAGAAAGCGTCTACACCATCCCGGCGATGGACTGCCCTGCCGAAGAGGCGTTAATCCGGCGGCGGCTCGGGAAACTCGCGGCCATCTCGGATCTTCAGTTCGACCTGATGGGGCGTCGGCTGACAGTGGTTCACGATGGCACCGCCGAAGCTGCTGTCGTCGCCGCGTTGACCGACATCGGTATGCCACCCGCACCGGCACCGCGTCCGTCGGCTGAGAGTTCGTCTGGAGCAGCTTGCGCGGATGGAGCGTGCGCCGCACATCTGCCCGCGGTCACGAGCCCGCAACGTACCTGGTGGCGGCAGCACGGGGCTTTCGCCGTGTCGGGCGTACTCGCGGCCGCCGCGGAAGCAATGTACTTCGGCGGCGTCAGGGAGACATCGGCTCCGGTGATCGCGGTATCGGCCATTTCGATCCTGCTCGGCGGCCTGCCGACGCTCAAGAAAGGCTGGGTCGCACTTCGGACTTTCACGCTCAACATCAACTTCCTGATGACTGTGGCAATCATCGGCGGGGCAGTGATCGGCGCGTGGCCGGAGATCGCGCTGGTGACGTTCCTTTTCGGCCTGGCCGAGTTGATCGAGGCTAAGGCTCTTGATCGCGCTCGCAACGCCGTCAAGGGGCTCATGGCGATGGCCCCCGATGAGGCGAGCGTCAAGCAGCCCGACGGATCGTGGAAGTTGACGCGCGCTGGCGAGGTGCCCGTGGGGGGCATCGTGCAGGTGAAGCCCGGCGAGCGGCTCGCGCTCGACGGCGTGGTGGTCGCGGGCGAGTCGAGCGTCAACCAGGCCCCGGTGACGGGCGAGTCCGTGCCAGTGGACAAGAAGGCGGGCGACAAGGTCTTCGCCGGGACCATCAACGAGTCGGGCGTGCTCGAGTTCCGAACCACCGGCGGCAAGGACCAGACGACGCTCGCCAAGATCATCAGGACGGTGCAGGAGGCGCAAGGGAGCCGAGCGCCGACGCAGCGATTCGTGGACAACTTCGCCCGGGTCTACACCCCGGTGGTGTGCGTCGCGGCGGTGCTGGTTGCCGTGGTGCCGTGGCTCGCGTTCGGGCAGCCGTTCTACCCGTGGCTCTACAAAGCGCTGGTGCTGCTGGTGATCGCGTGCCCGTGTGCCTTGGTGATCTCAACACCGGTGACGGTCGTCAGCGGCCTGACGGCGGCGGCGCGACGGGGCATCCTCATCAAGGGCGGCGTGCATCTGGAGAACGGCCGCAAGTTGAAGGTCGTCGCGCTGGATAAGACCGGAACCATCACCGAGGGCAAGCCACGCGTGACAGACGTGCAGCCGATCGGCAACGCCAGCAAAGACGAGGTGCTGCGGATCGCGGCGAGCCTGGATGCGCTCTCGCAGCATCCGGTAGCGCTTGCGGTGGTGGCGGCGTGGAAGGGCGAGCGGGCGAGCGTCGAGAACTTCATGTCGCTCACGGGCCGGGGCGTCGAAGGACGCATCGAAAGTGTGGTGTACTTCGTCGGCAATCACCGTCTCGCCGAGGAGCGCAAGGTCTGTTCCTTGGAGGTAGAGGCCGTTCTGAGTCACTTTGAGGTGCAGGGCAAGACGACGGTGGTCGTCGCCTCTGAGATCGCCGTGCTGGGCGTCATCGCCGTGGCCGACACACCCCGTGAGAGCAGCGTTGCAGCGATCAAGTCGCTGCACAATCTGGGCATTAAGACGCTCATGCTTTCCGGCGACAACCAGACCACGGCCGCAGCGATCGCCAAGGCGGTCGGCATCGACGAAGCCCGCGGCGGAATGCTCCCCGAGGACAAACTCGCCGAGATCGAACGCCTGCTCGAGAGGCACGGGGACGCCGTCGGCATGGTCGGCGACGGCGTTAACGACGCCCCGGCCCTCGCCAGGTCCACTATTGGCTTTGCTATGGGCGCGGCGGGCACCGACACGGCCCTTGAAACCGCTGACGTGGCACTCATGCAGGACGACCTGCGCGGTCTGCCGGAGTTCGTGCTGCTTTCTCGCCGCACCGGGGCGATTCTGACCCAGAACATCGCGCTGGCCATCGGTATAAAGGTGGTCTTCTTTGCGCTAACCCTGGGCGGACTGGGGACGATGTGGATGGCGGTCATCGCGGATGTGGGGGCGAGCTTGATGGTCGTGGGCAATGGACTGCGCGGGCTTCGTCCTGGTGCCCCGACGTCCAAGCGCTGAACGTATCGCACGACGCGACACGCTCGGTGGAATGAACCTGATTGAAGGGCGCGGTGCCGAGGCCCCTCAACCGATGCCGCGATCACGTTCACATCATGTTTCCCTCCCGTTTGCTGCTTTGATGTCTGGATGATGGAACGCGCGTTCCGCCAGCCACCCCCAACCGCCGCGGCGGAAACTCCCGCTCGGCCACGGAGCACTTGCATGAATACTCGGAAACTCTCGGTCGGACTCGTATCGCTCGCCCTGCTTGCCGGCGCTGGTGCGTGGGCCTTTGCCCAGCCCGGCCAGCCCCCCCAAGCTGCGGGCAACTCCCAACCCAAGGGCGAGGAAAAGGAAGGCGACGAGGAAGAAGTCATCACGCTGGACAAGGCCCCCGAGGCGGTCCGCGCTGCCGCGATCAAACTTGCGGGCGATGCCAAGAACATCACCAAGGTCATCAAGGAGGAGGACGACGAAGACGTGGTGCAGTACGAGGTCGAGTACAACGAGGGCGCGGTCAAATGCGCCGCGATCTTCTCCGCTGCGGGCGATCTCATGGAGACCGAGAAGAGCACCACCGAAGCCAAACTCCCGGCGGCGGTCATGGCGGCGCTCAAGAAGGACTACCCCAAGGCCACGCTCGCCAACCCGTTCGTCGTCACCAAGATGTTCTACGAGGTCGAGATCGTCATCGACGGCAAGAAGCACGAGGTGCGGGTGGACGCCTCGGGCAACATCGAGGACGAGTCCAAGGACGACGGCGACGACAAGGGCGACAAGCACGAGGAGAAAAAGGACAAAAAGGACTGAGCACGCGCGGCGCCGCCGCAATCGCACCAACACCGTCAACCGTCCCAACGGCCCGTTGACGGCTTGTCTTCCCCTCGCCCTCCGACTTGCTCAAAGGAGTCTCGCTCCATGCCCCCCGCAGACACATCGAACATGAGCAAACTCCCCGCGCTGACGTTCCTCTTCTGGGTGATGAAGATCGCGGCGACCACGCTGGGCGAGACGGCGGGCGACCTGCTCTCGATGACGCTCAATGTCGGCTATCTCGTGAGCACGCTCATCCTGATGTCCGGCTTCGTGATCGTGCTCGTGGGCCAGCTCCGGGCCCAGCGGTACATCCCGTTCCTCTACTGGGCCGTCATCCTTGCCACCAGCACGGCGGGCACGACGACGTCGGACTTCATGAACCGCACGCTCGGGCTGGGCTACGCCACCGGCAGCGCGATCCTGCTCTCCGCGCTCGTCGCCGTCCTCATCTGCTGGCGGCTCACGGAGACATCCCTGTCGGTGACCGATGTCCGTTCCTTCCGCGCCGAGGTCTTCTACTGGTCGGCGATCCTCGTCTCCAACACGCTGGGCACCTCGCTGGGCGACTACCTCGCCGATGATTCCGGGCTGGGCTTCGCAGGAGGTGCCGCGCTCATCGGTGGCGTGATCGCCCTCATCGTTGCGGTGTACCTTGTGGCCAAACGGATCAAGGTGTCCAGCCCGGCCCTGTACGTGGGCCTCTTCTGGGGCGCCTTCGTGCTGACCCGCCCTTTCGGTGCGACGATGGGCGATGTGCTGACCAAGAACGCCGACAAGGGCGGGCTGGGATTCGGCACCATCGGATCGTCGGCGGTCCTCGCGGTGGTCCTCGTAGCGGTCATTCTCTCCACGATGCGGCGGGACGGGAGAGCAAGAGCGACCTCAATGCCGATGGCGATCGAGGCGCCCACGCAAGATTGAACCCACCATCACTGGCAGGCCAACAATCACCCAATGCGCATCCTGATCGTCGAAGATTCCGCCGTACTCCGCGACTCGCTGGCCCAGGGGCTGCGCGAGGCGGGGTACGCCGTGGACGCGGTCGCCGACGGCAAGCGCGGTCTGATCCATGCGCAGACCACCGACTACGACGTGATCGTGCTCGACTGGATGCTGCCGGAGATGGACGGCGTGACGATGCTCTCGCGGTACCGCGCGTGGGCGAGCGAGAAAAGAATCGCGGGCGAAGGCGCGGCCGTGCTGATGCTCACGGCCAAGGACACGCTCGACGACAAGGTGCGCGGGCTCACCACGGGGGCCGATGATTACCTCGTTAAGCCTTTCGCGTTCAAGGAACTGCTCGCCCGCGTGCAGGCCATGACGCGGCGGCGGCACGGGCAGTCGTCCCCGCTCGTCCGGGTGGGGCCGCTGACGGTCGACACGGCGGCGAAGGCGGCGCACATCACGCGCGGGGCCGCCGGGCGGGGAGGCGCGGATGTTCCCGTGGACCTCTCGCCCCGCGAGTACGCGCTGCTGGCGTACCTCGCGGCCCACGCGGGCAAGCCCGTGACCCGCGTCGAACTCGAAGAGCACCTCTACGACGACCGCTCGCAGGTCTTCTCCAACGCGATCGACTCGGCGGTGGCCGCGCTGCGGGCGAAACTGTGCGCGGCGGGCGGGGCCGAGTACGCCGAACTCATCCACACGCGGCGGAAGATCGGGTATGTCCTGAAAGCGGGTGTGCCATGACCAGCATCCGCCGCCGCACCGCCACGCTGGTGGCCCTGAGCATGGCCGTGCTGCTGGCCGTCGGCGGTGTCGTGCTGGTGATCGTGCTGCGCCGGGCCATGACCGCGCAGTTCGATGAGGCGCTCGCCGCGCGGGCCGCCGCGCTGCAATCACTCACGCGATCCGATGGGACGCGGGTCGAGTTGGACTTCGCGGGCGAGGCCATGCCGCGCTTCGCAAGCACCGCCAAACAGCCCGGGGATGCTGAGTACTTTGTCGCGTGGTTCCGCGAAGGATCCGGCTGGCGTGTGCTGGAGCGCTCCGAGTCCTTGAAGAACGAGGCATGGCCCCCGGCGACCGTGCGCGACGGACCGGCGAGCATCCGCGATGTGGCTCTCCCAGGCGGCGGCGCGGGACGCGCGGCGATGATCGAGTTCTCAGCGCCGCGCGAGCGCGACGAAGAGAGCGAACAGCACGGCGACAATCCGGCGGCCGCGCCGGCGGCGAGCACCGCCCCCGCGCCCGGCGTCCGCCTGTTGGTCGCGCTGCCGCGTGCGTCGCTGGACCGCACGCTGTCCGTTATCAGCTGGTGCATCGCGGGCGTGGGCGCCGTGCTCGCGCTGGCGAGCATCGCCGCCTCGCGCTGGGCCGTTGGTCGCGGGCTGGTCCCGCTGGGCGACCTCTCTCGGCGCGTGCAGGCGATCGGCCCCGAAACGCTTGGCGCTCGCTTTGAGCCCGTCGACCTGCCCGCCGAACTCCGCCCCATCGCCGAGCAACTCTCGGCCCTGCTAGCCCGGCTCGAAGAAGCGTTCGAGCGAGAGAAACGCTTCAGCGCCGCGGCCAGCCACGAACTCCGCACCCCCATCGCGGAATTGCGGATGCTCCTTGAAGTCGCCGCCAGTCAGCCGCGCACCGGCGAGGAATGGTCACGCACGGCGGAGACCGCGCTGGGCGTGCTGGCCCGCGCTCAATCTCTGTGCGAGACCTTGCTCCGCTTGTCACGGGCCAGCGCGGCCCACGCTGCGCCCGATGCCCAGGCCCGCGCCGAGGTCGGTCCCATCCTCGCGGAGCAGGCGGCCCGCGCCCTATCCATGCACGGCGGCGATTCCCGCCTCGTGCGCATCGACGCGGATGAGGGGCTTGTGGCCCGCGTCGAGAGCGCCACGCTCGCGTCCATTGTCGGCAACCTGCTCGACAACGCCCTCCGCCACGGTAGCGCGACTTCTGACGATCCGGTCATCATCCGCACGAGCGGCGTGTCGGGCTTGGTGCGCATCGACATCACCAACCCGGCCCCGGCGCTCACCGGCGATGACCTCGCGCACCTTTTCGAGCCGTTCTGGCGTAAGGACGTTTCCCGTCATGATCAAGGAGGCATTGGCCTGGGCCTTGCCGTCGCCCGTACGCTCGTGAGAGCCAGCGGCGGAGAGATTGCTGTGCGACATGACAGTGCGCGAGCAATCAAGTTCTCCATATCGCTTCTCCCATCCGATGGACGCCGATGATGTGCCGGCAATACCCCTTGACAGCGTCACCATCTCCCTTCAGGAGTTCGCGATGGATCGCTGTCGACGGATCTCATGGAGCTGTTTGGCGACCGCACGATTGCGGTAGTTCGCAACGAGGCCGCCTTGCGGCCGCCAACTCCCGCCAGCGCCGGCGCTGCTCGCACCAGTCCGAGGCGGCGCACACTGCGCGCAACTCGTGCTCGCTGACTGCATCGCGCTCACGCTCAACGCGAGACAGGAGAAGCAACTCCTCCTGGATGTCCGGAGCCAGGCACAGCAAATCCATGATCTGGCTGATCCGAGCCCGCGTGACCTGGCCGAGGCGGGCCAGATCGGCATGGGATTCGACCTCGCCCATCCGAACCAACTCCTCAAACCGGATCGCCAGCGCCATCAGGCGGGCGACACGGGGCACGCGGCCCGCTTCAACGGGCGGCGCGGCGGGCTCCACGCCGACGTTGACCTCTTTCCGGCCCGCCGTCCCCCTCGTGAAATGCACCGGGAACTCGATCGTGACGTCGTGCATGTTTTTCATGCGACCTCCTCGTGCTCAACGGGTGCCTGGCCGAGCGTGCGCAGCCCGGCCGGATGGAACGTGATCGACACCGTCTTCTTTGCGCCGTCGTAGTCCACCCGCTTGACGAGGTTCGCCAGTACGGCCGCCTGTTCCCGCGGGTAGAGCACGTCCCACGTCGCGGCGAACTCGCGAAGCGAGGCCGCGACGTCGGCCTGGGTGATCGACTCGCCGTCGACCTGGTCCGCCTCGGCGCAAAGAACCCGCGCCCGCTCGCTGGCCGTCGCCAGGCGTTCGTGGAGGTCGGCCAGACGGGCGGCGGCGTTGGCGTCCGTGCCCGCCGTCATCGCGGCCTTGCGGATGTCGCCCTCAATCTTCTGGATCTCGCGCTTGCTCGCAGTGTGGTCCTTCTCGATCTGGGCGCCCCGAGAGCGGATGCCGCTCTGCAACTGGCGGAATGTCGCCGCGACCAACGCAGCATCGCCGCCGATGTGCTTGATCCGATCGACTACCAGCCTTTCGATCTGCTCGGCGGGCAAGGAACCCGACGGGCACGCGTGCCAGCCCTGTTTCTGGGCGACGTAGCAGACGTAGTAGCGGTACGCGGCCTTGCCCTCTTTGACGCTGTAGGTGTGGCCCATCGCGTGCCCGCACGGCCCGCAGTGGATCAGCCCCTTGAGCAGCGCCCCGTGCTGGTTGCGGACGTGCATGCCGCCGGTGCGGCCGTTGTGCTTGATCGTCTGGAAGACCTGCTGCCAAAGCCGCTCGTCGACGATGGCCGCGTGTTCGCCGGCGAACAGCTCCTTCTTGTACTTGACCTTGCCCACATAGGCCGGGTTGGTGAGGAGGTTGATCAGCAGGTGCTTGTCCCACACCCGGCCGCCGACCACCGTACCCTTGCGGGTCGTCCAGCGCTTGCTCGTGCTGCCGCGGGCGTTAAGGATCTGGGCCACCTTGGTGAGCGAGCGGTGCTCCAGATACAAGTGGTAGACCTCGCGGACGAGCTCCGCCTCCGCGGCGTTGACCACGAGCTTGCTCCCGCCCGCGGGCTGGGGGGCGAGGTCGTATCCCAGGATCGGCTTGCCGCCGAACCACTTGCCCTTGCGCTTGGACGCCGCGATCTTGTCGCGAGTCCGCTCGGAGATGATCTCTCGCTCGAACTGGGCGAACGAGAGCAGGATGTTCAGCGTGAGCCGTCCCATCGATTGCGTGGTGTTGAACTGCTGCGTCACAGACACGAACGACACGCGGTGCTTCTCGAAGACCGCCATCATGCGGGCAAAGTCCAGGAGCGAGCGCGACAGGCGGTCGACCTTGTAGACCACCACGCAATCAACCTTGCCGGCCTCGATGTCCGCCATTAGCCGCTGGCAGCCGGGTCGGTCTGTGTTCCCACCGGTGAACCCGCCGTCGTTGTACTGGTCCGGCAGCGCGACCCAGCCCTCGTGCTTCATGCTCGCGACGTAGGCCTCGCCGCTTTCGCGCTGGGCGTGCAGCGAGTTGAACTCCTGCTCGAGTCCCTGTTCGCTGGACTTGCGGGTGTAGATGGCGCACCGCACCGTCGGCACGCCGGACTGCTTGGGTGTTGCGGTATTGATGGACGATCTCATACGTTGCCCTCCGTGGTGCCGGGCTCATTGAGCCCGAAGAAGCGGAATCCGTTCCAGTGCGAGCCGGTCACCTTCGCCGCGATGGCGCTCAGCGACCGGTAGACCTCTCCCTCAAACTCGAAGCCCTTGGGCAGCACCCGGACGAACACGGCGCGGCCCTTGTACTCGCGGCGGAGGACCGTCCCGGGTGGCGGCAGCCGCCCGTCCTCTCGCGTGTGGATGGGCACGCTCACCACGCTCTCGCCGTTGGCCCGGGGCTTGGGCGCGTCCGGCGATTGGGCGCGTGGCGGGCTTCGCCGCAGGTCAGCGTCGTTGGCCAGTTCACGCGCCCGTTGGCGAGCCCGCTCGGAGAGGTCGCCCTCTCGCAGGGCCTGCATCCGCCAGAGAATCCGTTTGATCAGCAGCACCCTGTGGTGCGTCCGCGTCTCTTCGCCGTAGACCTTGGCGTACCGCTGCTTCAGCTGCGGCACCGTCATCTGTTCCAAGGCCCGTTCGGCTGCATTCACATCGATCGCCATCGGGGTCTCCGTTCTCGTGGTCGTTAACCACGCGACCCATCAGGGCGGGCATGCTCGGAGAGTTCAAGTCGAGTCGGAGAGCCTTCTTGATGCTCGATGCTCGGCCCCGAAATGGCGACTTGTCGCCGCCGGCGGCGGATGCCCTCGGCAAAGATGGCGGCGATGGCATTCAGTCGCGCCACGGGCGTCGTCGGGGCATCGGGATCAAGCGAGCCGGTTGGGGGGGTGGGGGCGGGCGCATCGTCCATGAGCGCGGTGTCGTGCACGGGCACATCCTCCGTGAAGGGGGACATGCATCCGTGCGGGCGTGCGCTTGGCGCTCGGCTTCGCACCTGATGCTGGAATGGGGCCCGCGTCCGGTGCGGGCCGTCTGCCTCTGAATACGCGAAACGGTCGGGGAGCGGAGCAGGGTCCGAATCTCACCCCTCGTTCACCCCGACGGCGCGTTAACCAGACCCGCCCGGGCGTTTGAGAGCGCGGAGAGACTATCGGTCCCCAACCCCGGCGTGGCGACCGAAACGGCGATGCGATGCCTCGGATTCGAGAGCGCCCGGCAAATCGTGGACCTTCAGGAAGTGCCACGATTCCCGAGAGTTACGCGCGGTGGGCGAAAGGCCCAGACCGTTAACGAGAAAAGGCCTCTTTACGAGGCCTTTCTCAGAACTCCCGGATCGTAACGGGTTCAAACCGTCGAATCCGGGCCGCCAAGGGGGTTTCGGGCGATCGTTCTCGGGTTAACAGCCCGTGCGAACTCGGAAGCGACCAGTTCGGACGCGATTGGGATGTCCATGCCCTCGGGGTAAAATCAGGTGAAAAAAGCCCTGTCGAAACCCGCACACTTGACAAATGCTGGCCATGAGCGCACTATACTAGCGCCGATCATCCCTGTGCATGGAGCCCGTCATGGCTAAGGCGAATCACAACCCCTCCGATCCCATCAGCATGTTCGACGACCTCTTCCCAGCGGACGCCGTGCTGGAGATCGCCCGAGGCGTGCGTTCAGCATACGTCGCCACTGAGAAGGAGATGGCCAAGTTCGACGGCATCGAGGCCGCCGATCTTCGCCCTCATCACCGCCGGGCAAACGTCGAGACGGCGCTCCGCCAGGTCGCCACCAAGCATGCGCGCGAACTGACGCTCTTCACCGGCCGCAACGCGGCTGACAACTGCTCGCATCGCGGCATCGTCTGCAACGGTGTGCTGCTCACTTCCTCAGTCGTTCCAGTTCGTGCCGAACTCCCTCGTGATGCCACCTTCCGCCGCAGTTACGCGCGGTCGCCGCAGGGCTACCTGGAGTTCGCCGAGGAGCCCATCGACGACAAGGCTCTTTTGTACGCGATCGTCACGCACGCGCCCGATACCAAAGACAAGACGATGCCCGCGTTCATCGACATCATCTTCCCGTGCAGTCGGTACATCGACATCGTCGGAACCATCCGGGTGATCGAAGACCGTTTCCCAGCCGAGTTCGGTCGCGCTGCTGCGGCCAAAGTCGAGACCACGCCGGACACTGCCATTCCCCGCCTTCTCCCCGCCGCTTCGAAGAAGAAGAGCAAGGAAGCATGAGCATTGGTACGCCCAACTTTGTCGGGAGTCGCCTGACCGAGGCACGCGAGGCGCGAGGGCTTACTCAGACCGCCCTCGCGGAGGTCCTTGGACTTACAAGGGCGGCGATCTCGTCATATGAAAGTGATCGCAGCACGCCTTCCTCTGAGGTCTTGGTCAAGATCAGCCAGGCTCTACGTGTCCCTTTACACCGCTTCCTCCGTCAGGGAGACCATGTTGTGCCGGGTGCGGTGTTCTACCGGTCGATGAGCGCTGCCACCAAGGCGGCCAGGGAGCGTGCAGAACGTCGGTACGGCTGGCTCCGTGAGACCGTGGCGTGGTTGCGTCAGTCGGTCGAGTTTCAGCCAGTCCGATTGCCACTGTTTGACGTCCCGCCCGACCCTGCTGCGCTCGACTGGGGCGACATCGAGCGTCTCGCCGTAGATACCCGTCGAGCCTTCGGGCTTGGCGACGGCCCCATTGGGCATGTGGTTCTGCTCCTTGAGAACCACGGCTGCATCGTTGTGCGCCAGGAACTCGGAGCTCACACACTGGACGCATTTTCGCATTGGGGAACGGACGACCAGACACCGTATTTTGTTCTCGGAGCCGACAAAGCTTCCGCTGTGCGTTCGCGGTTCGACGCGGCCCACGAGTTGGCGCACTGCGTGCTCCACAAGGGGGTCAAGGCCGCGAAGCTCCGGGAAACCACCACCTATCGGTTGATGGAAGATCAGGCTCAATACTTCGCTGGGGCATTCCTGCTACCGAGGGAGCCGTTCGCAAACGACCTGTTCGTGCCGTCCCTGAATGCCCTCATTCCACTCAAGTCGAAGTGGAAGGTGTCTATCGGGGCGATGATAAAGCGTGCCGCGAATCTTGGACTGGTGTCCCCCGAGCAGGAGCAGCGACTTTTCCAGAACCGAGCGCGGCGAGGTTGGGCCACATGGGAGCCGCTTGACGATGAGTTGGAGCCGGAGCAGCCGCGCTTTCTGCGACGGTGTTTTGACATGCTGTTGGACAATGGTGTTACCGACCGCGACGCCGTCGAAACGGAACTCGGCCTATTTGTCGAGGACATCGAGTCAATCGTCGGACTTCCCACCTGCTACTTTGGCGACACCGTTCAACACTACCGTTTTCCTCGAGCCGCTGTGTGACCACAGCGCAAGAAACCGGGGTGAAGATTCGGTCTGGTTTGGCTCACATTCGGCGCTGCCATTAAGGTTGCGGCGGCTGGATGTCTTGGAGGTCGGCAGACCGGATCGATGAGACGTTGGACAACCGCGATACTCGAGGTCCGCGGCTAAGCTCGCCAGTCACAATAAGTGGGCGTGACGGATTGTGCGCTCGGTATGCGACCTCGTACTGCGCTGCTGTGAGGCTGGCCTTGGCCCGTAGAACTTCACCGTCGTCGAAGAGCGTGAAAACCACTTCTCCCTCACGGGTTCCTCCTGCGTCCTCCGTGCCGCGGAGTTCGTCGATCGTGGCTATCCACGGTTTGGCTGTCGGTCCCTCAACAGGGCGCAATTGGCGATACACTTCCTCGATGCTGGCGAACTCGTCTCCGCTGAATGTGACGGGTTCGCGTGGCGTGTCCGGATCAATCGGTGTGGATGATGCCCACGAGGGGATGAATTCCAACCCGCCGGTCTCCTCGGTCGGTCGCATTTTCAGCAATGCCTCGCACAGGTTTGCGCTAATGAGCGGTTCTGCCTGATCGACGATGCTATTGATGCGATCCTCCTCGATCGCCGCGTTGAGTTCCCACAGCGACTTCACGAGCAGGCTTGTCGCTCGTCGCGCAAACGGGCGCTGATCTCCGCCAATGCCCGCCTGATCCTGATCCACGGCATGGAGCGGGCACGAAATCGAGACGATGAAGCTCCCCCGCTCAGTCTGACCCATCTGGCACGCTTCGAGCAGTTGCACCGCCTCCGTTCGGCTGAGTTTTGGGTGGTGCTTGCGCGCCACCAGTGCCGAATGCGCCGCCGCCAGCAGCGACCGCTTCGCCCCGTCCAGAAGATCGATTGCTTGCGTCAGCGGAATGGTCCCTCGCTCGGCGCGGGGCGACGCCACGCGGTAACGCAGCACGTCGGCATCGAAGTTGAGCAGGTCCACCAAGACCGGGTTCATGGGCCGCGTCTCAAACGTCGCCAGCCGCTCCACGACATCGAGCATCCGATCGGCGAAGTCGGGACGCTGCGAGTCCGTTGGCACAAGCACTTGGTCCAGCGACCCAGCCTCTGTGCGGTTGAAGAGCATCAGGTGTCCGATCCGCTTCTTCTGAACCCATCCGCGAGACTTGGCGTAGCCCAGTGCGTCGCGCGGCGACACCCGGCGGAGGGCTTCCTCCGTCAAGTCGTCAGGCCGGGTTGGCAGGGGCAGCGTCGGGGGCATAGTCGATCCACTGTTCAAGGGAACGAGCCTTCGCCAGTTCCCGTAAGGCGTCGGGGGTTAGGACGTTGCTCTGCGGAACGTACACCGTTATCGTCTCATTCGCCGTCTCCGGAGCATTGCGGAGGCTGACAAACCGTAGGCAACGCCGCAAGACGAGTTGCTCAGGCGAGCACTCCACCCAGTCCGCTTCCCCTCCGGGCATGTGAAAGACTACCAGAAATGTCGGGCAGTCGCTCCCGGCGGCGGCACGGAGGCGGTTGTAGTGGGCCACCTCCAGCGGGAAGGAAAACCGTCCATCGCGGAGCGTCAGGTCTTGCCGGGTCGCCTTGACCTGAAAGCGAATGCGGAAGTCGAATAGTTCGCTGCGATCGTCCAGCTTCTCCTTCACGTCCGCGTGGGCATCCCATCCCCAGTTGTCCTGGATGCGTCCGGAGATGGCGAAGCCGAATCCAGCCTTGGCGCATGTCGCGTGAAGGGCAGCGAGACTGAGTTGTTCCTGTTTGTCTTCAAGTCTCATTGTCACACTCACCGGCTCGTTCGTTCAAGGCGAAGATCGTAGTGTCCCGAATTGGTCAGCGTGCAGCCGCCCGGTCCGATGTCACCGCCAGCATCAGAGCCCCGACGTAGGTCGCAGCATCGTCCACCTGGAACAGCACGCCCAACTGCTCCACCTCGGCCTTGGACATCAACTGACCAGCGCCGCGTGACCAGCCCAGACTGGCGAAGGGCGTGTTGGAGAGGATGAAGGCGTGCAGTTGCAGGTCGGGGGCCTGGCGCTCGACGATCTGTTGGAGCCGGGGCACCTCGCGCGTGGCGAACTGCACTTTCGGGTCGCTCGGGTCGAAGTGGTGCAGGCCTTTCGGATCGACGAACGCCAAGTGCTGGCGTTCCCCCTCCTGGACCCACAGCAGGAAGTCGGGGAAGAAGTTCGCGGCCTGAAAGAACCCGAGGCCGGTCACCGCCTGATTTCGGAGCAGGTAGACCTCGCGTCCACGGTTGGCCATGCACCATGTGGCCAGGTCTTGCACGAACTCGGCCTCCCACTTGTCGAGGGCGACAGGGCTGATCCGGATCTCCGCGTTCTTCCCGACGTGGAGGAGGGGCTGATACAGGTGGCCGCCGAATGGCACCGTGCGCCAACGCCCGCCCCACTGGCTCCATGTGGCGAGGAGGTTCTGCCCCAGCGCCGTCTTGAGCCCTTCGATGAACGTCGCAATCTGCTCGATCTGCTCGGCGGTCTGGGCCAGGTCGGTCGTCTCGATGCTGTACCCGTCCACGAGGTTGGGGTCGTCGGGTGCCAGTTCGGCCACCTCCAGGTACGGTGCTTCCCACCGCCCTCGGATGTAGCGGTAGAAGCGCTCGGCGTAAGCGTTCAACAACTGCTGTGCCATGCGCTGCCAGTGTGAGCGATTCTCGTAGCGATCAAGGCGCATGTCATCGGCGGTGGCCAGCAACTCGTACCAGTCGTCGCGTGTCAACATCGCCGTGATGGCGGCGAGATCGACGTGCAGGCGGTCCAGCCCGCGGGTGGCTTTGAAGGCTTCCAGGCCAAACAGCAGGCCGTCGAGGTCGAACAGGAACATCGGCACGGACCTCAGCGTCTGCCTTGGCAGATCGGCGGCCTGCCCGATCGCAGCGGTGATCTGCTGATTTGCGCCAGCGATGCCGCGAATGCGCGGCAGCCAGTTCAGCTTGGTGCGATGGTGCCGGAGCCACGCATCCTCGGGCGCGGTCTCGTGCGGGGGCCGGAGCCGCACGAGCGGCCCGAGCTTGCGGAACGCCTGCCCGCGTTCAACGGTCTCCCCATCGATTTCCGCGCGAAGGCGGAGCGTCTTGAGCTTTCGCTCAGGCAGCGTTTTGACGACCGGGATGTCCCAGACTTGTTTCTCTTGGGCCTCGGGAACCTCGCTGAATATCCAGTCCCGGAACGTGTTCATGTAGGTGGCTTTGACGCCGAATACCTGAAGCGTTTCGACCTGCCGCAGGTTCCTGGGCGGCGCGGGCTTGTCCGCTAGCACGGAGGATCGGCGCAGGCTCATCCGGTAGCCCCGCAGCCGCACGCCGCGCCCGAACAACTGGATGATCTGCGTGCCTTCGCTCTTGCCCATGCGCATGAGCCCGATGGATGACACGCGCCAGGAGTTCCATCCCTCGGTGAACTTCCGGGAGCCCACGAGCAGGTTGATCGGGCTGTCATCGCGGTTGATGCCTTGGAACAGGGACGAGCGGTTGGCATCGTCCTCCAGCCGCACGACACCCTTCGCCGCGCACGCCTCCGCGACCGCGCCCGGCTCGCCCACGTTGACGACACCGAACGGTTCGGCCTCGCCGACCTTGAGAGCCAACTCACCCGTCGCCCCTCTGAGCATCTGGACCGCCAACACGCCGCCGCCAGGAGCGTGGAACACATCCCGCAGAATGCCCTCGTGCAGCGTGCGGGCCTGCGCGGCCTTGTCGCCGGATACATCGATGTGCGGCAAGCGGTGCGCGAGCAAATCACGCCCGTTCTGGTCCTTGAACCCCTCCTCCAGCAGGCTCTGGATCAGCGCCACCGCCTCGGCGGGCGCGGCGAGGAACGCCTTCAGGAACAGCAGCACCTCGACCACGTCCGAGACTGACTCCTTGTCGTCCGTGCTCGACACCTTGCCGCCCGTTACCGTGTGCCCGACGAATACCCACAGCGGTTTGTCGATCTGGAACGGCTTCATCGCGTCGCCGCCGTCCATCCAAACCCGCAACTGCTGATAGAACAGGAGCACCGCTGCGGTGAGGTATCGCCGCTGCTTGTCGTCGTCCTCCAGATTCAGGATCGTGAAATCCTTGCCGTACCCATCGCGGTAGAAGCTCCGGTAGGCGTAATCGAACAAGACGCTCCGGGCGTACCGGTTCTTCATCGCTTCGTCGTTGCCGATCGCCTCCTTGAACGTCGCCGAATACTCGATGCAGAACCCGCCCTTGGCGAGTTGATCTCGGCGGGCGAGCCACTTGCCGTCCTCGCCGCGACCAGCACCGCGGTGCCCCTCGTCCACGAGCACAAGGTTGCACCCCTCGAACGCCTCGGTCGCCACGGTCGCCTTGCCGTGGTCGTCCTGAAACTTGTGGATCGAGAGGATCTTGATCGCCCGCTGGGCCTGCTCGGCAAAGAGCCCGTCTACGCCCTGCTCGCCCACGGTCACGACATCGAAGCCCGACTGCGCGAACTCCGTCGCGTGCTGGGTGCTCAGGCCGTCGTTGGGCGTGACGAGGATGATCTGGTCCAACTTTGGCCAGGTGCCCGCGGAGAAGGCCCGCTGGTGATATTGGCGGAACTGACGAACGTGGACGTGCATGAGCAGCGTCTTGCCGCTGCCGGTGGCGCACCAGAACGCGAGCCGCGCCAACTGGCGCCGGGGATCGGCATCGTCATCGCCGACGGGCTCGGTCGGAAACGCAGCGACTTGGTCAGGCTCGATCGCCTCCCCGTTGTGCTCGGCGATTCGTGCGTTGATCTCATCGCGTAGGGCGCCTGCATCGTCGAAGTACTGATCGAGGAACAGTTCGGTAAACAACAGAGCCAGGTACTGGTGGTACTTCCAGTCGATCCGTGGCTGGTTGTGCCGCAGGCGAGCCGTGTTGATCGCCTGCGTGTGCTCCAGAATGTTCTGCTCAAAGGCCCGCAGACGATCCACGGGGACGACGTTGGCATCGTTCACCGTGGGCAGCACGCCCGCGATGGCTTCGAAGAACCGGTGCAGACCTGTGCGTTCGTCGATCCCCTCGGCGCTGTCCGGCGAGATCTGGAACCGATCCTTGAACTGCTTCAGGTTTCGGACGCCGAGTTTGGAGAGCGCCCACTGGAAGAGCACGGTTTGGCGGTGGAAGTCGGGCTTGGCCCGACCATTCCCCGCGGGCCTACCACGGCGTGCTGGAGCGGGCGCAGCGTCGCCGCCCGCACCATCGGCCGCGACGGTTCCGGCATCCGCCTGCACCTTTTGGGGACGACCTCGCTTAGCCATTCGCCCCTCCGGTCTGGGAGGCGGAATCCGTGACCTCAAACATCTTGGTCTTGAACGTTTCCTCGGTCGGAAACACTGTGCGGATTTCGGCTGTCGGCTGCGGCAGTGTCACGGGGCCGTTGATGTAGATCAGGTGGTAGTCCCGATGCTCCGTCCGCTCGCGCGTGGTCTCGCGGTGCCGGGCCATCCAAGCGTCGAGCGCGGCGGCATCCTTCTCCGGATCATCCGTGAGTTTCCGCCATACCACGAGCACGCGGGTGTCGTTGCCGTCGTTCAACTCGCCCTCGACGCGCTGGAACTGGAACGCACCCTGCGGATCGCGGCGCAAACGCCCCGTGATCTTGGTTCGGCCGAGGCCATCGGCGTGCGCGGCACGCTCGAAGTCGGCGCTGTACCGCTCCAGAGGCCCGTAGGCGTGAACTTTCAGACCGATCAGGTAATTGAAGGTTTCGACTAGATCGACCCGGTGCCGCTTGATCTCCGCATCGCCCGCGAGTTGTGCCTTGATCGTGTATCCCCACGGGTCGCGGAATGCGTCGAGATCGAGCAGCCGAGGGCCGAGTTCCAGGTCGAGTGCATAGGTCACCAGCGCATCCCGCTCGGCCTCACTACGCCCATCCAGCAATTGGCCAGAGGGGGTGGGAAGGTTGTTAAGGGCGTCCTCGTAAGACTCGACGCCACAGTACGGAATGAGTGCAGACGCTCCCCAAGTCGGATTACTTGCTGCTCTTGACGCCTCCTCCAACGACTTGATCGCTGTCGCCTGATCCTCGATCAGCCCCTCCAGCCGCTGCTTCTCGAAGTCAAACTCGGCTCGGTCCTCAATGCCCTTCACCTCCTCAAGCTGCTCTTCCAACTCTTTCACGCGCCTCTTCGCGGATGCCATCGCCGAGGCGACCGGTTGTGCTTTGCCATCTCGCCATTCGGAGGCAAAGACGGCCTTAGTGATGCGGGGCTTGAGAACGGTCTGGAAGTAGTCGCCCATTTCGACAAGCACAAACTGGCGCGATCCCTGGTCGCGTCGGTTGAGATTGATCACCGCATGACCGGTCGTGCCTGACCCGCCGAAGAAATCGAGCACGAGAGAACCACTCGACTTGACACTCGTGACCGCCTTGATGCTGTCTTCAACGAGGTATACGGACTTGGGGAAGGGGAAAGGCAATGCCCCCATCATGTGGGACAACAGTTTGGACCCATAGATGTTGGCGTAGTAGCGCTTGTCGTCCCATACAGTGCGGTACTTCCGCAGGGATTTCCGTCGCATGATGACGACTTCGTCCCCATCCGTGCGCACAAAGAGCTGATCTGCGTTCGCCTCGACAGAGTTGCAACTGAACACCCACTTACGCTCTTCGTAGTCGCCTGTCTCAACGGAACCTTCCACGGGATACACCGAGACCGTTTCTCCGTCGCGGATGTTCGCTCGACCTGGATGGAAATCGTCATCGCAGCGATCGCCAAACCCGACGATCTTGCCGTCTCGAACGAGAATCGGATAGAAACAGTTCTTCGCGAGCGATCGTGCGGATGTGCCGCCCCAGTCACGGAGCTGAGACACGAGGTCGTCCTCGCGGGTGGTGTAGCCGATGAACTCGCCCTCCGCAGGGTAAGCGAACAGTGCACTCTCGTGGCAATATGAAAAGTTCCTACCCTGCACACCTGCGGGATTATGCACGACAGCGATACATGCCACTTCGTGAAGCGGGAACAACTCCTTGATCAGAATCTCCAGACGCTGCTGCTCATTCTCGTCGATTGCTACGGTGAGGCAGCCATCGGAGGCTCGCAGAGCGCTCGATGCAGCGAGTCGGTTCGCCATCATCGATAGCCACGCGGAGTGTTTGAACGTGTTCTTGTAGAGGATTTCGCTCGTCTTGGCGTTGTAGGGCGGATCGATGTAGATGTACTGGACCGATCTCCTATACCTAGCACCTAATAGTGAAACAGTCTGGAAGTTGTCTCCGTGAAACAGACTACCTGTAATTGCTGATGCCACAGATGGCGCGCCGTGCAAGACCTCTTCGCTTGCCAACACATCCGCCTTGAAGTCGTCGCTGAACAGGTTGGTGTCTATGACAAGCTTGTCGCACGCATCCAGATAGGCGCGTGTGCCCCAAACCGCGCCGCCAAAGAGACCGGCGTTGCCAGTTGCCTCTGGCTTGAATCCGAGCCGCTCCCACTCTGCCCATTGTGCAGCGTTCCCAGCCACCTGATCGCGTAGCCGTTGTGGCACGCGGTCCACGGTCACCAGCCAGTTGGTGTTCAGCACAAACTTCTTTTTCAGCCACATCTTCAACTGGAAGTCTTCCAGAGTGCCGAGAAAGGCGATGAGCCGAGACGCCACGGTGCGAATTGCCTTCACCTTTCCCTGCACACGCTGAAGGTGATCGGCGGGTAGTGCCTCTAGGTCGTCGAGCCTGACAACCTCGTTCTTGATGTAGAAGTCGAGCTCTCGTCCGAGGAATCCGCCAAGGTCCTTGTGGATGAAATAGTCGAATGTGTTCCGCGCAGTAAAGTCGTCAAGGTGCTTGCCGAGGACGGTTCGCGCAGGCTTGTCATCGGTGGCCGAGGGGACGGCAACGACGGCCTTCCACGCAGCGGACAGTGCTGCTATTGCCCTCTTCTCGGCGTCAGCACAAAACCGATCTCGCTCGTCGCCCCTCTTCGGACTGGTGGCTTTGGCGTAGTCACCGCCGAAGATTGAAACCGCACCGTTCTCAGCGAGTTCCGTGTCGGCGGGCTTGGGCACTCGGAACTCAAATCGGAGCGCCAACTCACTGGGCAGTTCCTCAACCGGATTGTCGGCAGCGAGGATGTACCGCCGCTTGGAGTCGTCCGCCTCCTTGTTGTTGCCGACCTCCTGCGTCGCTTCGACCAGCTTGAAGCGGACGGTCTTGTCCCCGATCTTGAAGCGGTAATCTTTGTGCCACTCGCCGGACTTAATGTAGTACTGGTCCTTGTTGGCCCAGTGCAGCATCACCTCCTCGCCGCTGTAGGGGATCGCGTAGGTGTCGCCCTTGTACCGCCGCTGCGAGATGAAATCGCCCTCATCGTAGTAACGCCCGAAGAAGGCCAACAGGTGGTTGTAGATGTCGGCTTCGAGGTCGGCGGACGCCGCGCCGCCCGCGGACTCCAGCCGGGCGCGCAAGTCTTTCACCTTGGGCAGCGTCTCAGGATCGGCCCCGAGGGCGCGGGCCTGCTCGATCGCCTTGTCCAACTCGGCTTGCACCTGATCGGCGGCCCCGGCCCCGTGCGCCGCGAGCGTGCCACGGACCACATCCTTCAACTGGCGGTCGAGGAACTCGGTGACTTCTTTGTTCTTGGCCGCGATGATGCGATAGATGCCGAAGTCCAGGTCGGACTTGTCCAGCTCGAACAACTCCCTCAGCTTGGCCTTGAGGGCGTTGAACTTGCTGTCCGTGATGGTCGTGCTCGGGGTTGGCATGGCGTTTCGGGGGTCCAAGGGCGGTGGGACGGATCACACCGCGACGAAGCGGAGGGTGAACAGGGGTTCTCGTGAATGACGTTGCTGGCAGCGGGCTTGCAGTTGGCGCAGGAGGTTCTGGCGTTCCTGCTCGACGGTGTCCTCCACTTCATCAATGTTGCGGCGGGCGCGACGGCGCTTCGCTTCCAACTGAGTGACCTGCTCCATCGCCTGCTGCTGCGCGGCCACGGTTTCGGCAAGGTCGGCCTGGCGGCGGGCGGCGCGGAGGTCGCGCCGAATGGTCTCCAACTCCATTTCGGCGGACGTGATCTTGTCGTCCGCCCACTGGTTGACCTGCGTCTGCACCTTTCGGAACCGGTCATCGCCCGCCTCGCTGGCCCGCGCCAGGCTGGAGTGTGCGAGCCGGTCGGCATCGGCTTCGAGGCGAGCGGCGGGCGCATCGACGGTTGAAGCCAGTGGGGACGCCGCGTCCACAGCCACGCCGGGCACATCCATGAGGCGTTGGATCTGCTCCTGGTCGATGTTCTCGCCGTCGTCGGTGACGGCGGTGAAGAGCAGGTACTCCTCGCGGGCGTCGCTGTCGAGGGTCAGTTTGTCAAGGCGCAGCCAGCCGGAACGCCCGATCAGC
This sequence comes from uncultured Phycisphaeraceae bacterium, assembly GCA_964403525.1. GTDB lineage: Bacteria > Planctomycetota > Phycisphaerae > Phycisphaerales > UBA1924 > JAJTGZ01. The sequence continues at coordinate 85,468 of CAYOGE010000002.1, forward strand.
GGCTTGAGCATGCTGACCTTGCGGTCGTGCCCGGTCACATCGAACCGGACGGTGGCCTGAGGGAGCGTCTGCTTCTTGGCCGAGCCGATGAGCCATTCGCCAAGTGGGCTCGACAGACGGAGAAGATGCGCCTCGGTGGCGGCGTAGTCCTCATCGGACCGGGCTGCCGAGATGAGGCGGTAACGACCCGCGGGGACTTCCGGCGTGGGCGCGGCAGGAAGATCGAAGCCCAGACGGGCCTCGTCAAACGTCGCACGACCGTCGAGGCCCCAGTGCGCGAGTTTCCAGAAGCGTTCACCCACCCGGTCGAGGGCGAGCTGCGCGTCTTGGCCACGGATCTTTAGGCGTTCGTGGACATCGGCGTCAAAGTGCTCGAAGAGTGTTTGCCGCGCTTCGGTCATCTTTTGAGTGATGGTGGATTCGAGGTCGCGCTGGAGGGCATCGAATGCCTGTTCGATCTCCTGATCCGTGCGGCACGATTTGAGGATGGCCAGAACACGCTTCTCGAAGTCCACACCCTCTTCGATCGCACCGAGCACCTCGTCGCTGGCCCCGAAGAGCCCGTCAAAGAGGGTGAACTTCTGCTGGAGAAGGTCCTGCACGCGGCGGTCGGCCAGATTGTCCTGCGAGAGGAAGTTAACGACGACCACGTCGTGCGCCTGGCCGTACCGATGGCAGCGACCGATGCGCTGCTCGATCCGCTGCGGATTCCACGGCAGGTCGTAGTTGACGACGAGTGAACAGAACTGGAGGTTGACGCCCTCGGCGGCCGCCTCGGTGGCGAGCAGAATCTCCGCGTGATCCCGGAACTCTTCGATGAGCGCCGAGCGGATGTCCACGGCCTTTGAGCCCGTGAGTTTGTCCGTGCCCGCGTGCTTGTTTGTGAAACGGTCGTAGGCCTGCTTGGCGCTGGGGTGCGTGTTCGAGCCGTTGAAGGTCACAACATTGCCCGCGTAGCCGTTGGCTTCGAGGTAGGCCGCGAGGAATGCCTGAGTCTTCCGGCTCTCGGTGAAGATGAGCGCCTTCCGCTTGGCCCCAAGTTCCTTTAGCCGTGCGAACGCCGCGTCGAGCGCCTTGAGCAGCGCCTTCGACTTGCTGTCGCCGCCGATCTTCTCTGCTCGGGAGATCAAGGATTCGATCTGGGCCAACTCGCCCGCGAGCAACCTACCTTGGACGAGCGGGCTGGAAGGATCGCCGGTGCCCTCCGGCCCATCAAGTTGCTCGACCAGCGCATCGATGTCGATGTCCTCGTCCTCGGTCAGGGCGTCGAGAAGATCGTCCTCGGATACCTGGGGCAGGCCGTCGCGCAGGGCGATCAGCCGTTTCCGCATGGTGCCGAGGGTGCTCGCGAGTGCCTGCGGCGACGACGCGAGCGTCTTGAACAGGATCATCTCGATGAGCTGACGTTGGCGCTGCGGGAAGGCGAAGCTGATGTCCCGCGTCATGAAATCCATCACGTCCTGGTGCAGCGACTTTTCTTCGTCTGTCTGCGGGAACGGATGCGTCATCGCCTGCCGCTTCTTGTAGTTGATGTACGCGCAGTCCTTCCGAAGCGTGCGCTTGCACACCTGCGCCAGGCGGGCGCGGAGCCCGGCCACATCGCCTCCGGCGCTGCAATAGCGGGACTGGAACGAACTCTTGTCGCCGAAGACGTGGTCGTCGATGAGCCACCCGAGGCCGTACAACTCGAGCAGGCTGTTTTGCAACGGGGTGGCCGTCAGCAGGAGCTTCTGTCGAAGCTCGAACGCCCACCGCACCGATTGGCCACCCTTGCGGCTGGGCTGATAGGCGTTGCGAAGCTTGTGGGCTTCGTCGAGAACGACGAGGTCGAAGGGGATGGCCCGGAGATCGTCCTTCATGCGGGCCGCGAAGCCGTATGAGATCACGATGATCTTCCCACAGTCGAACGGGTTCGGTTGTCCGTCCGCGCGGAGTTGATTCCAGACCCTCCGGTCGAGCACCACGCCCGGCAAGTTGAACTTCTCAGCAAGCTCGGTCTGCCACTGCTTGCGGATGTGGGCGGGGCACACCACGATCAAGCGGCGGCGACGCTCGGCCCATCGCTGGCAGAGCACAAGCCCGGCTTCGATCGTCTTTCCGAGGCCGACCTCGTCCGCAAGGATGACACCCTTCTGGAGTGGGTTCGAGATGGCGAACAGCGCGGCCTCGACCTGGTGCGGGTTCAGATCGACCTTCGAATCGAAAAGCGTGGTGGACAGGCGATCCAACTCACCGACCGCTCCGAGGCGGGTGAGTTCGTGGGCGAAGTAGCAGGCTTGGTGTGGCGACAGGGGCACTAGCGCCCCCCCTTCGTGCCGCGCAGCCATTCATCGATGACGGCCTTACGGAAGCGCCAGTGCTTTCCGACCTTCTGCGCCGGAACGCGCCCCTCTTGAGCGAGCTTGTAGATGCTGGACTTAGAAACCTGGATGTACGCAGCGAGGTCGTCGATGGTCATGACCTCGGGCGGGGCGGGGGGCGGAGATTTGCCAGGGCGGGTCCGGGGCATGCCGCGGATGGTAGCAGTTGCTATCAGTTCCTGCCGCGGGCTTTCCAGCCGGAAATCGGGGTCGCAGGGTCAGATCGAGTACGTTCCCGTGCCACCGCCGCTGGTGCTGGACCCGGTTCCGGTGCCCGAGCCGCTGCCGGACGAACTGGAGAACGAGGACCCGCTGGACTTGCTCCCCGAGCCGCTGCTGGAACCGCTCGAAGAACCCGATGTCGAGCCGGACCCCGAGCCGGACCCGGAACCAGATGCCGACGCAGTGTCGCCACTGGTTTGCGCCGTTGCCTCCGCCACGCCGCTGGTCTGGTTCTGCGCGGGCAGGTCGTTGTGTGTCCAAACACCCTCGGCCGAGTAGACGTTCGTGCCGGGGACGTAGATGGACACCGTGCGCGTGGGCGCATCGACCCGGACGACTGACTCCACGAGCTCCTCGGCGAGGCGCTCGCCGATCAGGTAGTCGCCCTTCTTGATGAACTCCGACGACACGAAGCCCCACTCGTCACCGCGGCGCACGAGGAACGGGTGCTCCGGCGTCGCCTTGACCCGGCGGTTGATCACGATGAACCCGTGGTGCTCGCCGAGCTTCACGCTCTGCACGCGGGCCACCGTGGGCTTGGTGCCGCGCATGCCCCAATGCGAGAGCCACTGGTACTGCGCCTTGTACGGCACGTCCGTCTCCAGCCCCGGCACTTGGATCGATGCGATCCGGTCGCCGGGCTTGAGGTTCTCGATGGGCGTGAGACGGCCGTCATCGAGGCGGATGAGCGTGCCAAAGAGCAGGCAGTTGGAGCCACCGCCTCCACCACCGCCCCCTCCGCCGCCGCCACCACCTCCGCTTCCGCCGCCTCCTCCCCCGCCGCCACCGCCACCACCTCCGCCTCCACCAGAAGACCCTCCGCCACCTCCGCCGCCGCTCGAACCACCGCCACCGGACCCGCCTCCGCCCGACGACCCGCCACCACCGCCAGACGAGCCTCCGCCCCCGGACGATCCGCCACCGCCTGACGAACCACCGCCGCTGCTGCCGCCGGACGATGCACCCGAGGATGCCCCGCTCGACATGCCGCTGGACCCGCCGCCGCCCGATGAACTCGCGCCGCTGCTGTCCGAACCCGACGATGACCCCGAGCCGCTGGAGGAACCGGACCCGCTGCTGGACGATCCGCTCGACGACGATTCCGAGGACGACGAGCTGCTGCTCGAAGATGAGGACGAACTGCTGCTGGATGACGAACTCGACGAACTACTGCTCGACGAACTCTCGGAAGAACTGCCCGAGCTACCGCCACCGCTGCCAGTGGTCGAGGCCCAGACGGGGATGTAGAGGAAATAACGGCGCGGTTCATCGCTCACTTGTTCGCCTCCTCTTTCGCCCGATACCACCCGGCGGTGTCCACGGGCTTGCCGCACTCGGCGCTGGCCGCCGCGATCGCGTCGGCGAACTCCATCCGGTCGAACACGCCCAGTTCGCTGCCGGGCGAGCAGTTGATGACCTTGAACCCCTGCTGGTCGAAGTGCGGCTTGAGCGCCTCAAACCGCTTGTGGAGCGACTCATAGAGGATGTTGTTGTGCCGGATCGCTTCCTTGGTTCGCTCCTCGCTGAAGGCGTACTTGCGATCCCCGGCCATCTTGAAGTCGCAACCGAGCAGGTAGACGATGCGGAAGCCCAGGTAGTGGAGCAGGTGCAGCCCCGCGAGCATGACCGAGCGCTTGCCCTTGATCCCGAGCGAATCGGTGTGCTCGCCGTCCTGACCCCAGTTGATGGTGTCGCTCTTGAGGAACCGGCTGTGGTCGAAGTGGTCGCTGCGGCGGTAGAAGAGCACGCCGGGCATCTGCCGGACCTTGAAGGCGCTGGGGCGGAATGAGCCGTCGGGGTTCTGGACCCGCAGGCGCTTGTCGAAGTGCGAGACGGGCACGATCTTCAGGATGCCCGGGTCCTTCCAGCCTGTGTCAATGAACCGTCCGGGGTCATCGACGCACGTCCACAGCGTTGGGCGATGGAGCGACCACGCGTTGTTGACCGCCATCGTCACGATGCCGCGCCGATTGAGCTGCGCGAGGTCGATCTGGTTGAGCGACGGTCCCGAGAGCAGCAGGAACGCCGAGCGCCCCCGGTAGAAGTCGCACAGGGACATGGAATCGAAGTCGGCGGTGTAGAGCCGCACGCCCGACCGCGCGGGCTTGCGCTGCTTGAGCCCCGCCTGCAATGCCGCGATGTCGCCGCTGTTCTCACGCATCGTTGAACACCCCTGCGATGTACTTGGGCGCGCCGAGTCCCTGGCGCACCGTGCCCACCCGCTTGATCCGTTCGAGCCACCACCCACGGGGCTTCACCGTCGGGTGTAGTCCCTCGCCGTTGACCTTTGTCTTGCTCTCCCGCGGGCAGATCGAGAACACAAACCGCCCGCCGCCGACGGCGATCCGGCGCATCTCGTCGAGAACCTCGTCTACCTCCTCGGGGAGCAGATGCTCAAGGGCATCGAACGAGGTCACCACGTCAGCGATGCCCGCCGACACCGGCACGCGGTGCATGGGCGCCACAATGTCAGCTTCGGGGAACGCGAAGTCCACGCCGAGGCCGTCGATCCCCAGCCGCCGCAGATGTTGCATAAAGAGGTTCCGGCCGCAGCCGAAGTCCACCACGAACCGGGGCTTGAACGCCTGGACGATGGCGTAGGCGTGCTGGCCGTGGTTGCTTGAGCCGTAGCGCGTGCCGACGAGCGCGGCGTACTTACCACGCTCGTGCTCGCGGCGTGCTTCCAGATCGACCGGGATAGGGGTTTGGGTTTCAGACATAGAGCCACACCGGAACGTCAAACTCGACCAACTCGATTCCATTGAGAGCCTGGAAGCACCACACGGTGCCCCCGCGCGTGTCGCGCTCGGCGGTCATCTGCACGGCCACGCCCTTCAGGATGGGCCGCAGGATCGGGATCGCGGCTTTCCGCGGGCAGTACCCCTGATCGCCGCCGGGGTTCTGAAGTTGCCCGGGGATGAACAGCGACTTGAGCGCACCAAAGCCGTCAATGCCTTCGGGCTCCTCGTCGGGCACATCGCTGTGGTGGCTCTCGAAGCGGTTGATCGCGTACTTGTCGGGGTCGCCGTCGGACGACAGGCCGTTCTCGACCTTGATGTAGCGCCCGAAGGTCTCGCTCGATGGATCGCCGTCGATGGCGGCCTCGTCCCACGGGTACCGCCAGCGGAAGCGTTCGCCCTGAATCTCCGTTGCCTCGCCGAGGATGGCGACGATTTTGTCCGAGCGCGGGCGACCGATGTCCACCACGGCCCACTTCTCGCCGACGCCGTCCTCCTTCCAGAGGATGACGCTTCCGCCCGAACCGCCGGAGACAAGCACACGTTCGCCGGCCTTGATGTCCGCGAAAGTGTGCTCCTCCTCCTCGACGTACAGCCGGACCGGCGTGACGCCGTGGATGACGCACAGACCCATCTCGCCCGCGACAATCGGCTCACGCGCCACGACGAAGTGTCCGGGCGTCGTCTCATCGTCCGGCTCGATCCCCTTCAGGGCCATGCGGTTCTGAAAGGTCTTCTCCGGCCCCTCATCCCCGGGCGGGAAGAGCGGGCCATCGATGGCCATGACGTGGAAGCGGTCCAGGTCCGAGCCCGAGTCGTTGCGGACGGGGACCACGCCGTGCTGACGGCCGCCGTCGCGCAGGTCGCCAGAGAAGCGATCCTGCTGACGGCGCTTGAGGTCGAGCGCCGCATCGACGAAGGCGTTGTACGCCCGCGCGGGGACGCGGAGCGGATCGCCGGGCCGGACTTTGCGGAGGTCGTCTCCCATCACTCAATGTCCAGTGCGGCAAAGCCGCCGTCGTCGTACACGCGCTCGATGTATGCCGCAATAGGGCGCTTCACGATCGCCTTCGCCGCCGTGTCCTCCTGGTCGGCGTAGCGCACCCACAGGTACTCCCACCCCTTCTTGGCGATGCCGGTGATGGGGCCGATGGACAAGCCCGAGACGTTCGGGCTCCCAGCGAACCGGTATGTGAGTTCCCAGTCGGCGTCCTCCCCGAACTGCACGCGCTTCGACCCCGACGCCCCGAGGAAGAGCACCTCGCCGGGCTGAAAGCCCTTGAACGAATCGCTGTTCACTTTGCCCGTGAGTTCGAAGAGCACGGCCCTGTACGCCTGGGTCATCTCGTCGTCGGGCTTGTAGTGCGTCTCGGTGAAGTTGAAGACGGGGACGGTGATGTCCACGCCCTCGACGCCGTCGGCACTGACGCCGATCGCGCCCTTGAAATCAGGCGCAGCCCCGACGCCCGGCGCGGGATACCGATGCACGGTCGCCAGCGACTGCGTGATGTGCTGAGTGCCGCCGCCGGTGTCGAACGAGAAGATGGCTTCGTTGCCGGGCTGGGCGCTGCCCTGGCTCTGGCCGTAGCGCACCGTGCCGTCCCACAGTTCCGGCCCAAGCGGCTCGATCGACAGGTTCTGGCGGGGCAGTCCCGCGAACGTCTCGTCAGATTCATCCTCCAGCGCGTCCCGTGCCGCGATCGCGTCGTCGGTGCCGATCACGATGAACGCCAGCTCCGCCGAGGGGTTCTGCCCCTTGGTGAGCCGCCGCGAATCGAACTTCTCACGCACCTCAATCGGCACCAGTCACTCCATTCAAGTGAACGCCAGCCCGCCCGTACCCACCGCGTCCACGAGACGCTTGGTGTTCTTCGCCGTTTGCTCGCTCGCGCGGGCGGTCCGCTCGGCCGCGTCGCCGCCCCCCAGGCCCGCGACGCCCGCAGCGTTGAACGTGCCCTGCACGCTGATCCCCTTGCCGATGGCATCGCCGAGGCCCGAGAGCCGGTCCTCGAACTCGGACATGAGGTCCTGCGGGGTTCGCCGAGGCCCCTTCTCCGCGTCCGCCGCCTCGCGCTTCTGCCGGGCCTGTTCGATGGCGTCGGCAAGTTTCTTCTTGGCCGCGTCAAGCGCGGCCTGTGATTCAGCGAGCCCGGCTTCCGTCTTGTCCTTGAGCGCCTTCTGTGCGTCCTCGAAGTCCTGTCCGATGCCCGCGAGTGTGGCTTCGTGCAGCGCGGCCGCGTCCCTGCGCTGCGCCTCGCGTTCATGCTCGCGCGCTGCGACGGTCTGCTGCGCCGCATTCTCCAGTTCGACCAGCCGCGACTCCAACTGTTGATCCACCGCCTTCTTCGCGGCATCCACGTCGAGCCCGGAATCGAAGAGCCCTTGAATCTCCAGCATCCGCTTGGCGACCCAGGACGAAGCCTCCTCCCAGATCATCTGGAAGCCGGTGGCGAAGTTGGTCCATGTCTTGGAGAGGAAGGCGACCGTCTCAATCCAGCCGACTTCGAGAGCGTGGAACACGATCTCCGCCGCCGCCAGCGCCCCGTACCACATGGAGTACGCGGTCGAGACGAAGAACTCCTTTGCGCCGAGCCACGCCTTGTTCAGCGCCGCCACGCCCTGCTGCCAGATGACCTTGAGCGACAACCAGAGAATCTCAGCCGCGAGGGCAATGTCCCCGGCCGCGAGCGCGTCCGCGATACCGCCGACGACATTGCTGACCCATTCCCGCAGCGCCGTGAACTGCTCGCCGAGCCAGGTGAGGGCCTCGCCGCCGACGCCCGTGGCGACGATGAGCACGCCACCGAGCGCCACGATCGCGGCGATGACGAGGCCGACGGGCGAGAGGATCGCGCCGATAGCAGCGCCGATCAGGCCGAACGCCGTCCCGACTCCCCCGATGATCCCGGCCACCACGCCCAGTGCAGCGCCGATCCCCGAGATGATGTACCCCAGACCAATGATGGCGATACCCGCGACGGCGACGGCCGCCGCGACCTTGAGCGCCCACACGACCAGGTCCATGTTTTCCTTGATCCAAGCCGTGGCGCTGACAACCACCCGTGTAATCCGCTCGGTCAGTTCCTTGATGGTGGGCGCGAGCGCCCCGCCGATGGTGAACACGCCCTGCTTGAGCACCTTCCAGAGGGTGCCGAGGGCGTCGTTGAGCTCGGCTGCGTCGCGGGCCGTCTCGGTGCTGACGGTGAGTCCGAGCTTGCGGGCCTCCTCCTGCATCGCTTCGATCCCCGCCGCGCCCTCGGACATGAGCGGCAGGAGCTTCGTGCCCGACTTCCCGAACAGGTCCAGCGCCAGCGCCGCCCGCAGGGCCGGGTCCTGCACCTTCGAGATGCGGTCGGCCAGCAACTTGAACTGCTGATCCGGTGACATCCCCGCCAGGTCCTGCACGGTCAGCCCGAGCAGCCCGAGCGATTGGTTCGTTCCCTCCGATCCCTTGGCGGCCTCGACGAGGCTCTTCTGCATGTTCCGCAGGCCCGCTTCCAGCGTCTCCAGATCTGTGCCGGAGAGGTCGGCCGCGAACCCGAGTTCCGACAGCGCCTCGACACTGACGCCGGTGCGCAGGCTCATCTTGTCCAGCACATCCCCGGTATCCGAGAAGGCCTTCGCCGTGGCAAGCAGCGCAGTGACCGCCGCGACACCGATGCCCGCCATCTTGGTGCCAATGGACCGCAGCCCCGCGCCGAAGGCTTCGAGCTTCTTCTGGGCCGCCTTCAGACCAGCCGACAGCTTGTCGCTGACGCCCAGTTCAACGAAGGCCCGTCCGGCTCGAATGCCACGCGTGTCCGCCACGGTCAGTTACCCTTTCTGATCGAGTTCCTCCAGAGCAGCGGGAGCTTGGGTCGTTCCTTCTCCAGCGCCGGGGCCATATAGGGCCGGGGGGCGATCTTCACCTTCTGCGATGTGAGCCTGCCTCCTCGCCGCCGGAGCACGACGGTTTCCCCGCCATACTCCAGCACGTTGGGCGCGGTGCTCTTCTTGAACCCCACGGGACCGACGACGACGGAGTCGGCGGCCTTGTCGTACCCGAAGAGGATCAGCCGCCGGAGGCTCCCTTCGTGCGAGTGCGGCGGCGATCCCGGCGGTGCGGACTTCTTCCTCTTGCGGATGCTCGTCTTCGCCACCGTGCGGATGAACGCGCCAGCCTTGGAGAGCACCTTCCGCTTGGCCCCATCGACCGCGTTGATGACCGCCGCCCGGTCGAAGAACATGTCCTTGATGCGCATGGTGATCACTGCATGGCTTCCTTGACGATGGGCGGGATGCGTCGATCAATGAACACGTCCTTCAGAACCGACACGTCCACCTTGACGGGGCGGGCGTGCCTTGCGAACGGGTCGAAGTCACTGGCCTTGAGCAGCCGGGACCGCTTGGGATCGCGGTTCGTATTGGCGACGACCGCCATCATGCTGCTCACGAGGCTCCAGTCGTGGCGCTGCCGACCGTTCAGCATCGCCGCCAGCTCACGCAGGGTCAGGGAGCCGGGGTCGATGCCGAGTATTCCGGCGCACTGCCAGATGAGCCGCCAGCAGTCTGAAGCAGCCGGTCGGCGAGCCGATCCAGTTCCCCGCTGTCCAGCTTCTTCTCCACCAGGTCCCGCGCCCGATCCATGACCTTCGACGTGGCCTGGAGCACCCGCCCGAGGTTGGCCCGGTCCCTCGGGCTCGGGCAGAAACCCACGAGTTCCTCCAGCACCGCCGTCGTCGCCGCCTCGATCGCGTCGCCCGCCATTGCCTTGCCGAACTCCTCGTCGGTCACAGGGGGCGTGCGGGCGTCGGCTTCCGGCTTGCAGATCGCGTAGACCACGTCGCACAGGAGGACGGGATCGCGGATCAACTTCTCAATCAGCGTCCCCTCGATGACCTGCATCAGGTCCGTGCCGGTGAGGCCTCGCACGCGCTTGAGCGCGGCGACATTGATCTCGACCGACCATTGCCTCCCCGCGTTGTCCTTGAACTGTCGCATGCACACCTCCGGTTGAAACGCTGTTGCATTCCTGTTGAACGGCTGTTGAAGCCGGATCAGGTACCGATCCATGAAGGCGCCGTCGTCGAGTAGGTGACCTTGGCGGTCACCGAGACGGAGATCGCCTCCTCCAATGCCTCGCTGCGGCTGAAGTTGGTGATGGAGAAGTCGGCTTGCAGGCCCGACCCTGCGGCCCCGTCGAGCACCTGGAATCCGATGGGGTCGTTCCCGAAGAACGCGTTCTTGATCGCGGTGAACCCCGCGTCGGCTGTGTCCCACACCATCTCGAACTCGACACTGGCTTCCTTGAGCGTGGCGACCGTCGCTCGCCAGCCCGCGTTGGCGCGGGTGGTCACGTCCGCCTCGCCCGCTTCAAGGTTCAACGTCACGTCCTTGACGTTGCCCATCGCCACCCAAGCGCCGCCGCCAGTTTGGCCGCCAACCTTGAACAGCAGTTTCGCTTCCATGCCGAGCTTGATTGCCATCGCCGATCTCCTTCAACTGCTGATTCAGGCCGTGTGGCCGATCACAAACACCACCTCGCCGCCCTTGCTCCTGAGGAACAACTGCGACAGGTCCACCTCCTCGAACCGGAACTGCACGCCCGCGGGAAGGTCAATCTCCACACCCTTCCCGTCAGAGAGCACCGCGTCTTGGGTGTTCTTCTCAGACGCGAAGAGGTTGAACGTCGCCACGCACCGTTTGGGGCTGAGCGGCTCGAAGTCGCTCGTCATCTCCACCTTGAGCAGGACAACGTTCCGCACCGATCACCTCCGCACCCGATAGGTCACGCTCAGGACACTGGTAAACGCGCGATGCTGCTCCAACGCTTCGGTAGAGACCACAGGCTCGTGGGTGATCCCAACCCATGCGGCCTCTGGTTCATCGGGCAAACGCTTGAGCCGCAGGTGGTCGGCGACCTCCTCGACAATATCGAGCAGGCCATCAATCTCGGCTTCGTCCGCCACCTTCTTCTGCACGCCGACATCGACCACGCACTCGAAGGCGCTGCTGTCGCGGCTGGCCGTGGTGATGCCCGTGGTCCGAGGCACCACGGAGACGCGGAGGTCCTTGAGGTCCTCCAGCGTGAACGCGGGCTGAAACATCCGCTGGGCGCTCACGGGCTGACTGAAGGTGCCCGTGTTGATGTGCGCTGCGACGGCATCGGCGATGGCGAGGATGGTGCTCAGGGGTGGTCTCCAACTCGCATCACGACTCCGTGTCGATGTGCTTGGTGTGAATCCGAAGGGACTTGCGGTAGGGGTCGCTGTACCGGAACGGAGGCTGTCCGCCCGGGGCGTTGACCTCGTACACGAACACGGTGGTTCCGACCGTCTCACGCACCTGGTCCCCGGCCCGTGGAAGGATGGGACCGGAGCCAATGTCCAGGTCTGCCGTGCGCATTAGGAAGTCCCGCGACTCCGTGCGGTGGATCAACCCGGCGTCGTCGGCCTGCTCGAACTCGGTCTTGCCGATGGTCGCTTGGACCTCCTTCGAGTCAGCGCCACGCTGATAGACCACGGCGCGGCTCATGTGCCGGTGCCGTTGGTCCTCCAGGAATGCCGCGCCCTGTTCGAGCAGATCGCCCACGGTGTCCTCCTTACTGCTGGAGGCGAACGCGAACGACGGCGTCCGCATCCACCGTGGTCTTGACCGCCTTGCCGATGAGCTTGTTCGCGCCCGCCGCCGCGTTCTTTGTGGCGACGCTTCCGGCTGCGTCCCAGTACGTCAGCGTGCCGATGGGGATGGCACTGCCAACGCCGCCCGCCTTTGGGAAGTCGAAGACGCCGGTGACCGCCAGCGACCCGAGTTGGTTCGCCTTCAGGTCGATGCGTGTAATGCCCACGAGGTCGGCCTGGACCACCACGGTGCCCGCGGGCGTGTCCGCAACCGGGGTGTAGTCGATCGCCGCGCCTTCATGAACGAGTTTGACTGTGTATGACGCCATGCCTGGACCTCCGTTGCCGGGATCGATCCCGGACTCTTCTTCGATGCCGCTTGCCGCCTGTGATCCGCCCGACACACTTAGACCTCACCCTTGCTCTTGATCGCCGCCCGCGAGTCCTGCATGGCGACGCCGAAGTCGAAGTAACCGCGCCACTGCATGCCGAGCGTGTTGAAGTCGGTGTCCCCGCTCTCGATGGTCGGGGTGCGCTTGCCGCGCAGGTACGCGATCTCCATCGCGGCCACGTCCGCCGGGTTGGCGAAGAGGTACCACGCCTTGGCGCTGGAGCCGGTGAAGCCCTGCGAGTTGAGGTACGGCGTGGCGACCGGCTTCCACTTGCCCGCGTGCGGATTCGACGCTGGCTTGCCCTTGTCGGTGGTTGTGGTCTCGTTGAGCCGCGTCTCGGTCATCAGGACCTGAGCCGTGACCTTGAGGGCCGACGGCACGAGCAGCACGGCGGGAGACAGCAGGATGGGTTTGCCGTCCGTGTCCGTCTGGTCGAGGAACAACTGCTCGCCCTGCGTAAGGGCGTCGATGCCGAGGTTGGTGGCCGCGCCCGAGATGAAGTTCTTGTTGCCGACGCCGAAGAAGGTGGCGGGGTTCGACAGGAGCAGCTCGAACACCGCCTCCTCGCGCTTGAGCGCCGACATGCGGCCGATGATGCGGGGGATTTGGAGGAACGCCCCCAGGTCGTCGTTGATCATCATCTGCCGCGTCAGGGCGATCATGCGGCCGAAGGTCTCGACCTTGTTCGTGTACGCCTGCTCGGACAGACCTGCGTGCTTGAGCTCACCGTCGGGGCCAACCTTCTCGAAGACGCCCGTGCCGGTCAGCCGGTATCGGGTCACCTCCTTGAAGTCGTTCACGTCCGTCTCGGCGCAGAACATGGCGACCACGCTCTCAACGGCGGTGTAGGCCGCGAGCATGGTTTTGTTAGCGACGTTGGAGAGGATTCCCGACAGGGAGATCGTGCTGAAACTGCTTCCGCCGCTGCCGGATGCCTGGATGAGGCGACGGTCGGCTGAGAACGCGGCCTTGATGGTGTCGTTATCCACGCGGCCGGGGCGGATGTACTCCCCGCCGGCTCGGATGGTCTCGTACAGGAGGGTGTGCAGACCGGCCCCCCGCAGGTCGCGGGCGAGCGCCGCGTTCATGGTGCGCTCGTCGTACCACTTGCCGACCTGCGTCTCGGGCAGACCCGCCGAGATGCACAGCGCCGCCTCAACCGCGCGGGCGGACTGAGAGGCATCCGCATCGCGGCGCACGCCGGTGTAGACGGGGCGCTCGGCGCGGAGCACCTCCAGTTCAGTCTTGTTCACGTCCCAGCCCTCGGCGATGGCCTTCGCTTCGAGGTCGGTGTGCCTGCCACCACCCACCGCACAGACCCGCCGGACCTCGCCGATGCGTTTGGTCTCGGCGGCGGTCTCGGTCCGGATGCGGGCGACAACGTCTGTGTCACCACCCGATCCGCAATCGTCGTCGGTCGCCGTTGCGGTGACCGCGCCGGGCTTGGGCTCGGGCGTGGCGGCGTCGAACATCGTCTGGAGGCTGGCCTTCTGCGTGTCGTTGAGGGAGGCGGACTCGAAGCCCTTTGCCTCCAGCCACTGGTCGAACGTCATGTCGGTCTCCTTGATCGCTGCCGCCGCGACGTTCGCGGTCGTGTTGTCGTCTGCCCCGAGCGCCACAAAGCTCACCTCGCCCAGCACACTGCGGCGGGCGATATGAACCGGCCCCTCGAACTGCTGCCCGTTGGCCGCCGCCGTGCGGCCCTTGGCCACGAACTCCATCGCGCCGGGATTGGCGACCGCGCCGAGCGAGGCCTGCCAGGGAAATCCGTTTCGGCTGCTGTCCACGATCTCGCGGGCGACGGGGCCTGCACCCGAGATCACGCCCGACACCATCAGGCGGGAGCCCTGTACGCCGATCGATTCGGTGTGGCCGACGATGAGCGAGCGGTTGTGGTCCTTGAGAATGGGTCGGCTCTTCGCGGAGACCTGAAGGCCCGCGAGGTCCACAACCACCGGGTGAGACCAACCCGCCAGCGTCATGGGGCCGCCGGTGTACGCCGTCATGGCGAACCGGCGCAGCACGGGTTTGCCATCCGCGGGCGCGGCACCGTCGGCCGACGCTTCGAGCCAGCCATCGACGGGAGCGCACAGGTTGAGAATGCGTTTAGTCGCCACTGCCGTCCTCCTTGCCTGCGGGCTGGAGCGGCTGGGCCTGCTCGGGCTGGAGCCCGAGTTCCTTCATCAGCGCGACCTCTTTGGCCCGCTGCCGAAGTTCGGACTCCCAGTCGCGGCCCTGCTTGGCGTACTCGCTGGCCAGCGTCGTTGTGTGCGATGCGAGCCGGGTCTGCTGCGCGGTCGCTTCCTTGGCGGGGTCCACATGCTCGTTGCCATCCCAGAACCACTGGTGGGGGAGGGCTTCTCCGTTGGCGATCAGCGTGCGAACGCGGAGCGGAAGCAGGTCGGAGACCAGCACAGCCTCGCGGAGCCACGCCAACAGAAGGCGGTCCAGCACGGCGCACGCCAACTGGTCCTGATCGACACGGATGCTCTTGAAGTAGGTCTGGTGGTCGAGGCGACCGCTGGCGTAGTTGTACCCGGACGAGTTGCACGCCGCGACGTTGAACGGCATGTTCAGGCAGCGGGCAATCTCGTTGAGGATTTCGCGCTTGAACTCGGCGTAGGTCGTCGCGGGCTGCTCGGCCTGCACCTGCGCCATCTTCCAGCCGCCCGGCATCGTGAGCAGAGAGCGTGCCTCGAGCTCGATGGCGTCCATCGGCTCGACGCTTTCGGCCTCGCCGCTCGCGGGAGTGTCGGTGTAGAGGATGCCCGCGAAGTCGGCGGCGGTTTCCGCAGCGCCGAGCACCGCCAGGGTGAACCGGCGGAGCTGCGCGAAGAGCGGGAGCGCCGGGGTGATGTCCGGAACGCCACGGCTCTGGCCAGGGCGATCCGATCGGAAGTAATGAATGACGGCTTCGGCAGGGACGCGGTCGTATTCGAGGCCCATGAATCCGGTGCGGGTGTCGCCCGGATGGCCCCTGAGAATGTGGTATTCCGACGGGTTGCCCACGTCGTCGAACACGATGCCGTCCACGGCGTTGGCGTCGAAGAACCAGAGGTCCGGCGTGGACACCTGATCGGCCTCGACGAGCCGGATGTCGAGTTTGACGGGCGTCGGCAAGCGCGGGTTGTTCACCAGCACCGCGAACACTTCGCCATCGGTGGCGCGCGACGCACGCATGGTGCGGAGTTTCTCGGGGAGCCCGATGGACTTCGCCCACGCCATGAACGCCTGCTCGATCCGCTCGTTGCCACCATCGTCGTCAGTCAGCAACTGCAAGCGCGGCCCGGTGCCGATCACGTCGTTGGCGAGCGTGAGCACGATTCCCTTGGCGTAGGAGTTGTTGGCCGCTTCGTATCGGGCGCGGTTGCGGAGGGTGCGTCGCACATCGGGTGATGCCGCCGCGTCGGCGCTGAGACCGTCCGCCCCTGCCCAGTGCTTGCGGTTGCCATCGTTGGTGACGGCGGAGTCAAACCCCGCGCGGATCAGCCGATGAATGACACCGCCCTTGGCGGGTGCCAAGGGCTTCGGGCCGGTCGATTTGGAGCGGAACAGTCCGAACATCAGCCTCCATCCGCGCCGGGCGGGATGAGCCGCGTCAGGCGCAATGACCTTGTGGGCGTCTTTGCCACCTGCTTGGAGGCGAGATACCGATCCGCTTCGATCTGGTCGTGCAGCGAATGCTGCTCGACGCTGCCGGAATCACCCGCCGCCTTGGCAGGTCCGGCCGCGTTGTCGCGGATCGCTTGTTCGAGATCTGGGGTGGGGTCAGGCATCGATGCTCCGCGACGCAGTGGCGTGTGCGTCCATGAGTCATCTACGCGAAGCCTCCGCGATGTGGCGGGCAGCGGGCCGAGGTCGGTCGATAGATCGAACTAAACCTGCGTCTCGCGCGTGAGCGTCCAGCGCCCGCAGTTGCGGCACTCGCGCCGACGCACCACGATCCCACCGGGGCGACGCTTCAGGTACACGACGCGGAAGTGCTGGCACCCGCACTCTCTGCACACGAGGCCGACCTTCTGACCGCCTTGGGCTGGAATGTCTCGCTTGGGTCTGGGCATCAACGTCGCCCTCCCCGAAGCTCAGACAGTCTTACCCGCGGACGCGCCACGGCCAGACGATCGGTCCCGAACAGAATCGCGCCCTGCATTGACGCCGCGACGGCGGAACCGACCAGGCAGTCAAGCCAGTGGTTGTCGAGACCCTCGACTCGGAGCTTCCACTCGTCCACCGTCCGGCCGCGCCCCTCCGTCTTCACCCGATACTCGCTCGTCAGGTGCTCGGAGAGCAAGCGATGCGACTCCGGCTTGCTGCCGAACAGGGACAGGCATCCCGGATCACCCATCGGAACGGCGAGCCGTGCGTGGGCGAACGACTTCCAGTAGTTCGTATCGAAGATCACATGGCGCACGGCCCGCTTCCCGGTCACCACGGGGATACGCCAGTTGAGCCCGACGCGATCTCCTCGCTTCCGCTTGTACTCTGAGAACGGCAAGCTCGATGCTCCCACATACCTGCCGTGGCTCGGCGTGAGCACACCTGCGTGGGAGGATTGGCGGCAGAACTGGTAGACCACATCCGTGGATGAACCCCAGTTGGCGTCGATCAGGCAGCGGTCGATGCGGACCATCGCGCCGTCGTCGCGCCGCCACTCGCGGGCCAGGTACGCCTCGGTCAGACGTTCGAGCCCGGCGAAGATCGCGCCCTCAACCCCCGCGCGGGGAGTTGCGGCTGCGAGCGTGCGTCGCACATCTCGCAGGGTGAAATACGCTGCCTTCTGGTCGGGCTCGGTGCCGTAATCGATGACGTAGCCAGTGAAGTCGTCCTCCCACGCCGCGACGAGATAGAAGAGGGCTTTCCCCTGCACGTCCACGAACATCGTGAGGCGCGTGCAACCGATAGGCAGTTCCCCGCGGGCGTGCCCGCTGACCTTGGCCGCGATCTGGTCCGTGCTAAGCAGGTCGTCATCGGCCGCGACTTCCGGCAGTGGCTCGTTCTGATACTCGGCGAAGAAGGCGTGCTCATCCTGAAGACGCAGGTTCATCGCGTGCTGGATGGCCGACAGTTCGTCGTGATTGAATCGCTCAGGCCAGGCGATCCGCGCTCCCTCGTCCATCGCGGTTCTGTGCTGGCCGTAGAACGCGGTCGCCTCGACGATGCCCCGGTCGTTGCGCAAACCGTCGGCCCGCAGTTGTGCGTACTGCTGCCAGAGCGCATCGCGCACGGGGAATGAATACACCATCTTCGTCCGCTCGCCCTGCCACTGCGGGTGCTTGTCGCGGTCGAGGATGCGGTCCGCCATGTCGTCCGGCCGTACCACGGTGAGGGTCATCAACCCCGCGATCTTCTTCCCCGGTCCACCCAAACCCAGGATCGCACCAGCGAGGATGCGTTCGCGCGTGGCGCACTGCGATGGCGATCGCGCCGACTCGTCGGTCTGCGGGTCGTCAATCAGCACGAGCGACGGACGCACGCTCGCGCCGTCGGCACGCTTGTGTTTCATGCCACGGATGCGCCCGGTGATGCCCGCCACGCGAATGATCGCGCCCGATGCCCGCGAGCCGGCGATGGTCGGCAGCACGATCTCTTTGGCGGTCCAGCCGATGTGGGTCTGCTCGCCCAGGTAGAGCTGGCCCGCCGCCCGCTGGTGGATGCCTTCGAGTGATCGGATAGGGTGGCACACCTCGGGGAAGTCTCCCGCGAGCAGTTCGCTGTTCTCCAGCTCAGCCTTGATGCTTTCCAGCATGCTGGACGCGTGCTCCTCGTCTGAACCGATGAGCGTGACGAACTCTCGGTGGCCATAGAGCATCGCCCAGAGGCACGCCGTTTCGCAGAGCGAGGTCTTGCCCGAACCACGCGGCATTGCCATTGCAAAGAGCCCGCCCTCCAGCACCGCCTGCTCGATCTTGGCGATGACCTTCAGGTGGTCGTCCGACCATTTGAGATGGAACGTCTGCGGGAAGTACGCCTCGCAGAAGAAACGAAAGTCCCGCTCCGCCTTCGCCCGACGGTCGGCGTCGGCGACGGCGGGAAGATCACCGATGTCGCGGCCGGACAAGGAGAGCGTGGCGTTGCGCTGCCGGGCGCGCTCCTTGAGCGCCTCGTACCCGGTCAGCCCGCCCGCATCCTTCTCCGCCTCGGCGATGGCCTCCTGCCGTGAGGTCACCAACCACGCGACGTACCGGAAGAGATCGACCTTGCCTGCGTCGCCATCCGCAGCGACGCGGAACCCCGCGCTCGTGCGGTGACGCAGCAACTGCCGCTCGTTGATCACGTCGCCCAGAGGCGTGGAGTTCAACAGTCGCGCAAGTTCTCCGGGCTTCAGTTTGCGCGGGTCAATCGCCACCGGCGGACAACTCCTTCACGAGCCACGCGGCGTAATGCACGAGGTTGATGCTGCCGTCGGCGTTCGCGGGCGCGCCAGCATCGATGTCAGCGCGCAGCATCGCCTCGGTAACGGCCTTCCCGCCAAGCCGAGACAGGACGCGGGCCGCATCCGCCACGGGTAGCGCGGCCGGGTTGAGCCGGGACATCCCCTGTGCTGGCCCGGGACTAGGCGCGTGTTCGGGAGTCATGCCCACCTCCCGGACCTTCACGTCCCGCCAGTTGCCCACATCGTTCGCGTAGTTGCCCACAACAGCGAGATTCACGGCGAATCCTCGCGGCTTTGCCTTGCCGGTTGGCGAGTGTCATGGCTTCATGTGTCACAACGCGGGGCGGAACCCCGCAAAGGAGACCACGAACATGAACGCGAAGAAGAACACGAAGACGACGACGAACAAGGCCAAGGCCCTCCACATGGCGGCGGCGACGGAAGCGGTCCGAAACCGGCTCGGATTGGAAACGCTCGAAGACCGCAAACGCGACGCCCTCGACTTCCACGACATCTCGGTGGCCAGCATCCGCGATGCGATCGCCCTGGCCTTCGAGGCCGGGTTCGCCGCAGGCAGCGGAGCCCCCGCCCCCTTCAAGTTCGACCCCGCCGACCCGGGCGAGATGCTCGACACGCTGGAGATCACCAAGAAGACCGGACGCCCTACGGGCGGGACGTGGGTGAAGGGGAACATCGCAGGCCACGCCTTCGAGGCGCTGGTCTTCCCCGAGCACGCGACCGACGCCGCGTTCGAGATGGACGACAGCCGCATCTCGAAGTTGTGGCTCCAAGAGCATTTCACGCACACCGAGGTCGCGTGCTTCGACCGGGGTTGGGACCGCCAGCCCACGACCGACGCGGCCAAGGCCATCGTCGGCCTGCTCGCCGCGGGCCTCGCCGAACACATCTTCGGGAAGTGACCCGCCGCCCCGACACGCGACGACGCGGGACACCGCGCCGCACGCGATTCCCCGCCGCAATGTGCGGCGGGATTCCGCACCCGTAGTTTGGAGAACAGCATGAGTACGAAGACGACCACGAAGCCCGCCCGCATGTCCAAGAGCGCCGCCCGCGCCATCGCTGCCCAGAAGCAGAAGCACGCGATGTCCGCCACGACGGACAAGGCCCGCAAGGAGGCGATCGCCGAGATTCAGAATCGTCTGGACGGGAAGCCCGCCGCCGCGAAGGCCACGGGCGGCAAGGCCCCCAAGACGCCGAAGGCTCCGAAGCCCGCGAAGGAGAAGAAGCCCAAGCGCGTGAGCGCCCTCGACGCCGCCGCGCAGGTGCTCGCCAAGGCCACCAAGCCCATGCGGGCCACGGACATGATCGCGGAGATGGAGGCCAAGGGACTCTGGAAGAGCCCCGGCGGCAAGACCCCCGAGGCCACGCTCTACGCCGCGATCATCCGCGAGATCGCCGCCAAGGGGAACGCGGCCCGGTTCAAGAAGCACGACAGGGGCGTCTTCGTCGCAGGAAAGGGAGCCTGACCCATGCAAGCCACGCACGCCCAACTCGAGGCCGTTCTCGCCGCCGCCAACCATCTGCTCGGCGCACGCCAAGACCAGATGCTGACGGTCGAGGAGTGGGCTGATCTCGCGCGGGCGGTCGCCGCCTGCACGGGGCGCAAGACGGCCGACCTGCTCATCGAACGCGATCTCGAAGACGCGGCCGAGTACGGGCTCGCGTGGGACGAGGCAACCGAAGGGCCGCTCCCCGCCAGCGACGAGGACTGACGCGACCATCACGCCTTCCCCTTTGCCGCGACGCGGGTCGCGGCTTTCTCTTCGGCCTCAGCGTTCGAGCCCAGCCGCTCCGCCTTGCGGCCCGTGAACTTCTCCCACCGCTGCACGATGACATCGCAGTACAGCGCGTCGAGTTCCATCAAGAACGCCCGCCGCCCGGTCATCTCCGCGCCAATGAGCGTGCTTCCGCTCCCGCCAAACAGATCGAGCACGTTCTCGCCGGGTCGTGACGAAAACTCGATGGCGCGTCGTGCGAGTTCAACGGGCTTCTCCGTGAGGTGGACCATGCTCTGCGGGTTCACCTTCTTGATCGACCACACGTCCGGCACGTTGGCGGGGCCGAAGAAGCGGTGCGCCGCGCCTTCTTTCCAGCCGTAGAAACACCATTCGTGGTTGCCCATGAAATCCTTGCGCGTGAGGACCGGGTGCTCCTTCACCCAGATGACTGCTTGCGCGAAGTAGAGTTCGTGCCGCTTCAGCACGGGCGGATAGTTGCCGCAGTTGGCATAGCCGCCCCAGATGTAGAACCCGCCACCGGGAATCAGGACGCGGGCGATGTTGCCGAACCAAGCGTCGAGCAGTTTGTCGAACGCCTCGTCGGTCATGAAGTCGTTCATGAGCGGGCGGTCTTTGGCGCGGAGCTTCTTGTGCGTGGCCCTGCTCTTCTCGGGGTAGCGGTTGAGGTCGGCGCTCTGCTGATCGTGCTGGTCGGCCTTGCCCGGCAGCGCGAACGAACTCAGCCCTGCGACGATCGCGTTATTCGATCGCGGCTCGACCTTCACGTTGTACGGCGGATCGGTGTTCACGAGATGGATCGGCTGGCCATCCAGCAGCCGGTCTAGGTCTTCGGGCTTCGATGAGTCGCCGCACATCAGGCGGTGGTTGCCGAGCACCCAGATGTCGCCGGGCACGGTCGTCGCGGCGTCGGGCGGGCCGGGAACATCGTCGGGATCGGTGAGCCCGTCGTTTCCCGCCGGGGCCATGAGGGCGCTCAGGTCCTCTTCGCTGAACCCCAGGAGCGACAGATCAAAGTCGGCGCTCTGAAGTTCGCCCAGTTCGATCGGCAGCAACTCCATGTCCCACGACGAGAGTTCGTGGAGTTTGTTGTCGGCGATGCGCAGCGCCCGCACCTTGTCGGCGCTCAGTTCCCGCGCGACATGCACGGGCACCTTTTCCAGCCCGAGTTTCTCCGCCGCCTTGAGTCGGGTGTGTCCGGCGATGACAACGCCATCACCATCGACGACGATCGGCACGCGGAACCCGAACTCCTCGATGCTCTTGGCGACCGCGTCGATCGCGCCCTCGTTCTTGCGCGGGTTCTTTTCGTACGGCTTCACCTTGGCCAGCGGCCACATCTCGATCTTCATGCCTCGCTCCTTGCGGCGATTGCGATTCCGTTCATGCCCCGCCGCACGCGCGGCCGGACCCGTCGGTTTGCTGTTGGCTCTGCGTCGGATTCGCGTCGGATCGCCCGTTCCCGGCCCCGCCCGTTGGCCACGGGTTCGCCCACGTTGGCCCACGTCGCGGCCTTGCCGGGGCGGGCGGACGACGCCGCGACGCCCCCGCCCCGCGCTCGGACACGCGAAACAAACTCAGTCGCCAAGCGCGGCTGTTCCCGCGGGCGTAGGGGGCCGGTCCCCCCTCGGGAAGTACCTAACCCGCGACTACCCGCCCCAGTTACCCACAATCCGCCCCTTCCCGGCCCGTTGGGCGACGTTGGGTCGTGGGCCGCAAGCGCGGGAGCGGGGCCACGTCCCGAGCCGTCCGCAACGCCGCAATCCGGGCCAACGTCGTGGCCCACGGGCGGGAGCCCGCAAGGGGGCAAGGCTGCGGCGCACTGCCGCGCACTGACGCGACAGTTCCGATTGATACCTATGCACGCGGGCGCGCCATCGCACGCGCACGCACGCACGCGGGGTGCGGTCGGCCGTGATGGCGACTGACGCGACAGTTCGTGACAGTGCGGGGCAGCGGTCATACGGGCGGCACCTCCCCGCGCAGGCCGATGCCCTCGTAGAACGAGACCATGCCGGTGCCGCGACGACGCGCGACGCCCGGCGCAGCGGCCATGAGGTCGCGGCCGAACGCCTGCTTCGTGCTGACGGCGTTGCGCCCGTCCTGCTCGCACCACCCCTTCCATGCGTCATAGAGGTTGTCCACCCATGCTCGATGGCCCACGCCGACAACGCAGCGGTCGCGGATGAAGGCGCCGACAGGGGAGCCGAGGTCCTCCATGTCGCGGATGGCATCCTCGCCGCTCTTGGGCTGGATGAACCGACCGCGCTGCCGCAGCCGCTTCCACCCCTCAATCGCCCAGAGCAGGATGCCGGGCAACTCGGCGAGCAGTTGGTCCGTGAGCGTCACGTCCTCCGTGCCGTAGAACGTGTTGGACAATCGCAGCACCAGGAATCGACCGGCCAACGCCGTGCTGGCGTCGTTGAGACGGGGCAGTTCGTTGGTCAGGAACATGAACCGCGTCGCCAGTTTCATGCTGACGGACCCGAGGAACTTCCGGTCGATGGTCAGGGTGTCCTCGCCGGAGATGCACAGCAGGCGTTCGACCACCGTCCCGACGTTGTCGCCGCCGAAGCGGGCGTCGCTGACAATGGCAAGGGACTTCTCGATGAGGGGCTGGAGGCCGAAGTTCCCGGCCAGACTGCTGGTCGTTGGCCCCACGACGTTTCCCGCGCCGACCAGGCGGGTGACGATGCGCCCGATCGTGCCCTTACCCGACCGCCTTGGTCCCACGAGCAGCAGCATTTTCTGCTGGCTCGTGTCGCCCGTGAGGCAATAGCCCATCCACTCCTGAAGCAGTTCCACGGATTCGAGGTCGTCGCCGAACAACTGCTCAAGGAACTTGATCCACCGTTCGGGTGGCTCGGGGTCGGGGTTGTAATCGAAATCGAGCGCGTTGATGGTGAACAGCGCGGGCGTCGGGGTCAGCACACGTCCGGTCGGGATATGTAGGTTCAGCGACTTGCACGGCAGCAGTTCGAGCGCGGGCGGACGGTCTTTACCGCCGCCGAGCCACGATGGGGACACCGTCGATGCGGGCAGGTGAACGAACGCCCGGATGGTGTCGAGTGCCTGCTTGACCGTCGTCGGGTTGGACTCGAAGTCCACCAGCTCCATCTCGCCCGTCTGCTTGTTGAGCACATACCGCAGCGCCTTGTGCAGCCACGGCTGGAGCCGCTGCTTGAGCCATTCCTCCTCGACCTGGCAGTAGCGGTTGCCGCGCCACTCCATGAGCAAGCCGCCATAGCCGTGCAGCGTGCGGCCGTCGGTGTGCTGGTTGAACTCGCGGGCATACGCCTCGGCCGTCGGTAGTGTGCGCCTGGGCGATAGCACCAACCTGCCCGTTGCCGGGTCCTTCTGTCCGAGCGGGACAAGAAGATCGTCATCAGCACCGGGCTCGTGCGCATCGGTGGAGGTGGGAGCCTCGGGTCGGGGCGGGCTGCGACGGCGGGGCGAAAACGTCTCCTTGCAGTCGGCGATGGCGCAGCCGATCGTCATCTGCCCGTAGGTGCGCTCGCCGCGCTTCTCGTCCCATTTCTCGCGGAACAGGCCCGAACGCCGGAACAGCCGGTCCATGCGGGCTTCGTCTTTGCCGGTCCAGAACGCGAGCAGATTGCACATCGCCTGGTCCGCGCCGCTGTGATCGTCGGCGTGCAGAGACGTGTCCCCCGCCCACAACTTCTTGAAGCGGTCGCCGTTCTTGGCCGCGCTCGCCCGCTGGACCAACGCCTCGTCGTCGCCAGTGAAGCCCGCGGAGGCAACTGTTCCGTTGAGGTGCGGGGAACGCTTCTTCGGCCACAGCCGGATGCAGAGGGCATCAAGAGCGGCCTGCCGATCCTCGACCCCGGCGGGAGTGTCCGGCACCCGCTGCCCGGTGACGGTGAAGAACCGATCCCGGTCGTAGACCTCGGATTCCTTGAATCCCGGTATGGCCTTGGACTTGCAGCCGACGCCTTCCGGCTTGCGCCCGGCGATGAACACCTTTACGCCGCGCCCGCTGGGCGAGACCTCGGTGTAGGAGTTCAGTGAGTCGATGATCTGGCGTGCGGCCGAGACGATGTTCCCGGCGTCGTCGATGCACCCGTCCAGGTCGATCCCGGCGAACGGGCCGTCGGCAGTGAAGACGTAGCCGATCCCGGCGTGCCCGCCCGCCTTCCACGCCGCTACCGCCTCATCGAAAGTGGCCCAGGTTGCTGGATCGGTCGAATCCGCGAGCCCGCCGCCCCGCGCGTTGACGGGCCACTTGGTCTGCTTGCCGCCCCGGGTGATGTATTTCCAGCACACCCACTGCGGACGTTCACGCAGGGCTGCGGGGATGCGGGTCGGGTCGAGGGCCGCGAGTGTCGAGGATGTCTCGCGGCCCGCCGTCGGGTCATTGGGCTCCGCGTCGCCGGAAGATTCGGTGGTCACGATGCAACCGCAACCTCCTTCGGGACAGTTCCCTCGCTACGAAGGACGCGGAAAGCGTCGTTCCCGAGTTCGTGCGAGCACATGCCGACGAACACCCGCGCCACGGCGAGCGCGAGCGGGGCACCGGCGTCGAGAACCACCAGGCGCTCCTCGGCGTTGATGGCGTATCCGGCCTCCAAGCGGACGGCGGACTCCCCGTGCAGGCAGCCGACGGAGAGAATCGCCAAGAGCAAGGTGTCTTCGACCGCGCCCATGTCGGTCGTTTCGTTGAACTGAATGCGATACACGGAACGGCCAGAGCGGTCGTCTTTGGTGGTCATGTTGAGCCTCCTGAGCACATCTACGCGAACGGGGAAACGAGTGGCGGGCGAGTTCACAGGTACTCCTCAAGCCCGGCATCGCGGAACACCTCCCGGATGCGGGCGCACTGGTCACGCAGGGTGCGACGCGGGATGCCCATCTGCTCTGCGATCGGGGCCAGAGCGTCACGCTGGAGAAGGTCCACGAGTTGGCGTTGGAGTGGTGTCAACAGAGGCATGACACCGGCGAGATCGATCCGCAGATTGATGATGTGCTGCTGCCTGCCTTCAGATGTCGCGCGATCCACAAGCACGTCAGTCAGACCATCGAGCGACTGGGTCGTGCCACGGCGCTTCTGAGCGTTTCTCTCTCGGAGCAGCGAGGCTTTCTGACTGCTCACGACGATGTTGACAAACGCTTCGCGGGGCGCACGAGCGGGGTCGTAGGTGTCCCAGACGGCGAGGAGCCGAGCCATGAGCTCGGCGGCGAATGCCTCGATCTCGCCGCTGCGGATGATGCCGCGCTGGTTGAGGTCCTTGACTTCGGTGGCGATGACCATGTTGGCAAACTGGAGGTCCTTGGGATCGATTTGCATGCGGATGAGTCCTTCATGAGCGCAGCCACAGCGCCGGGGCGCGGGGCCACGTTGAGAGCGGGCGGGATTGAGAGGGCCGTTACGAGATGAGGGCCGCGCACGCGGACGACCGATCAGGCTCGGCATGGGCGCGGCACAAGTCGGAGTGCAGAGCGGTGGCCGCTACGGACCATGCTCCGGGTTCGGGGCAGGGAGTAGCGATGGATCAGGTGGTCGGGGGCGTGGTATCACGGCGTCGGCCTTTCTGGTTTGTCATCGCACTATCACGATGAGGACCAGAGTTTCCGCGCGTACGTGGTGCATGTTCGTGCACGTCGAGGTGATCAAAGGTGGACAGGCCGCAAGGGCAGCCGTCACGTCCGAACGCGATAGCGCCCGTTCGTTTGCCCAGGCATGATGATCACGCCCGCCCAGTCACCGTCCTTGCGAAGATCGTCAAGCATGCGGCGTGCGCTCGAACGCACTGCCTCAATGGCGTCTTTGGTAAGACCTTCATCGCCGGCCTCGATCAATGCTGCCACCACGGCGTATTGGCCGTCCGTCAGCGCCTTCTTTTCCTTGCCCTTCACGGTGCAGGGATCGCCCGCACGGCCGAGCACCACCATTGGACCCGGCTGGCCGTTCGGAGCAGTTCTCGACCCGTTCAAGGTTGCATGGAGTTGAGGAGGCTCCGCCTGCGCGTTGAGCGCCTCGAATGCCGCCTGGAGGCGTTGGCCCCTGTCACACAGGCTGCTTGCAGCGCCCACGACGAATGACTCTTCGTTCTCGCTGCCGTTCGAGTAGATGAGACCGACCAGTTGATCTTTGAGAGTGCGGATCGCGAGCCGGGTGTCAACCTCCCAGGCGACCGGCTCGGCGATGAGACCAACAAGATGCGGCCCAACGCCGTTGCTGGCGGTCTCAGCGTCTTTCAGATGCTGCACGATTGGGTCAATCCACTTGTGAAGCTGCTCCTGCACCTTCACGGTGAGGGCGTGCGTGTTCGCGGCACTTCCCCGAGCAGTCAGCGATTGCAATCTCGCGCCCAGCGACATGATGCCGTTGTCCACAGCAACGAGGGAGGACAAGAGCGGACCGATCCGCTCTGCTCGTTGCTCCGGCGTGCCCGTCGGTGGTGGCGCAGTCCCAGAGCCAGACGGCGTTGTCGGCGATCCTTCGGCGGGCCTGCGGGCCGCCGCTTGTGCGTCTGCCCGGGCCAGCATCTGCTTCCATGCCGCTCGGCAGCGTTTCTCGTGCTCCGCGATGAGGTGCTCGGACTGTTTGATGAAGAACTCTTCCGCGGCCGTCAACTCGAACACGCGAGGACCGACCTTCAGCCTTGCCCTTGCGATGAACCGCTCCACCTTCTGAAGCTCGCCGTTGGTCCACTCCGGCACCGCCGACAGATCGTCGATGTCGCCTTCCGTGAGCATGCCAACGAGCTGGTCGCAGGTCTGCTGCGCCTCGCCCGCACCGTCGAGGTGCTGAACATGCGAGAAGCAGGTGCTGAGGCGATCACGCACGTTCTCGATCAGATGCAGCAGCGGATGTGGGTTGAAGCCGACGTGGACCGTGGCCTGTGTCTGCACCATCGCGCTCGCCAGCATCCAGTACCGGTGGAGCATCTGCAAGAACCGTGCGGGGTCGGCGAAGTGCTTCACAGACGTACCGGTCGGGCAACGGCACGACACAATCATCAGGTTGGCGAGGCGAGACACTTGTGCCTGCACGGGTTGCGACGCGGTCGCCTGACAGGTGCTCATCGCCTTCTCGACCGCCTGCTGAATCTCAGCGGGCGTTTCGGCGGGCGAGGCCATTGCAGGGTGAGCCATCATCGCCGTTGACATGAGGATGCCGAACCGCTCTGGAACATCCATCTCCAGCAGCGGCGGCGATTTCATGAGTGTTCGGATCGCGTCGAAACCGGGCCGCTTCATGATCACGTCAGCGTGAGAGATCACCTCGTCCACCCATGCCTTGTGGTCGGCCTCGGGCATGGCGTCCGGATAGTCGCGACCAATCCGAACAAGATCACGAGTAACCATGAACAGCACGACCACGTCGGCCACGCTCTGAGGATCGGGCTTGACGCCCGCCGGTTGGGACGGGGCTGCCTTATCGCTGCGGGGCGGCAACGCCAGCTCCACACGGACCGCCTTGATGCGCGAGATGAGAGAATCGAGCGCCGAGAGGTAGGACCACTTCACTACGACGTTGGCGTACCAACGGTCGTGATGTTCGGGCCGCGCTACGGCGCTGGCGCCTTTCACCAACGCGAATACAGCCTCGTGCTGCCCTGCTTCAGCCAATGAGCGGCATGCTTCCAGAATCGCATCGCTCGACTCTTCGAGGTAGCTCGTGCTGCCTTCGTCGATCGACCAGTAGGGGTGGGTGCCGCCCTCGACCGGAACACTGCGTCCGCTCTCGTCGGGTTCGCCGGGCCGCATCCCTTCCCCTGGGCCGAACATGCCGATGGCTTCCTGCGCGTAGCGGTCGAGCACGTCGCGGTGCGTCCAGAGGAATGCGCCTTCCGAGTCGATCGCCTCGACCATCTCTTTCCAGCCACGAACATCGTCGCGCAGCACGCGTTCATTCACGCCGGTGCGACTTCTCACGGCGAGCGGGTTTCGACGACACGCCGCCGCCCAGTACAAAAACATCAGGCGATGGCGTTCAACCGCACGGAGGAGATCGTTCACGCGGTCGGCCGCCGACGTAACGTCCCTGGCGGCAGATGCCTTGTTCACCAGCATCGCCTCCCACCGATCCGCCCGCCTCGCATACTCCGCCCGCGCAAGCACGGCCTTCGACGCTGGCGGGTCATAGACCCCGGGGTCCGGGTCGTCGTACATCGCCAACCCATCGATCGCCTCGTCCAGCAACAGGCGTTCGTCCGGCGGCAGAGCGCCCGCTGCCTGAAAGTTGAACACAGGTGAACCGTTTGCCGAGTACTCCTTGGCGAACAACCCGCGAAGGGTTGCGGCAGCACCGGCGGTGCCTGCGCGATGGAACACAGTCGATGGCGTCGCCGTCGCACCCGACCCAACGAACATGTACGCGAGTTCATCCTGCTTCGGGGAAGCGGCGCGATGCTTGACCACGTCGGCCATCGCGGTCTTGGCGGCGGTCACCATCTCAGAAAGCCAGGATGGGTGCCGCCCGTTCTTGGGGTACGCGGGATCATTCAGGTCCAAAGCCATCGCCACCTCTTGCGGCGTCAGTTCCGACTCAGCCTTGAATGAGAACTCCTGCCAGTCGTCCGTCCCGGCCTCTTCCGGCAATCCATGCTGATGGTTGAGCCGAGCCACCACGAGCTCGGCGATGGCGTTCGTCGGCACAGCGAGCAGTGGGTAGGTCCCCACGGAGCGTTCGCCCTCGGAGCGCAGGTCGGCGCTGAAGGTCATTTCCTCGTGAACGACAGTGATGAAAACGATCCACTTGCTCATCGGACAAGGCGGCTCCCGGTCGGAACCGGGGTTCCGATGTCCAAGTTTACGGCGGTGGTTCAGGGGGATCAGGCCCGTTTCGCCTGCTGCCAACGGGCACGTTGCCGACCCCAGTCCGGCTCCCCGGCGATGCTCCGGATCTCGCGCTCGGAAACGGCATCCCGGTCACCCGCAACCGGCGGCAGGAAGAGAATGTCCTCCTGAATGTCCGGGGCGAGATTCAGCAGGTTCACAATCTGGCTCACGCGGGCGCGGGTGACCTGCCCCAGTTCTGCGATGTCGGCAAAGTCCGCGACCTCCCCGATCCGGACGAGGTTGTCGAACCGGATCGCCAGAGCCATCAGACGGGAGACGCGCGGCACGCGCCCCTCGTGCACGGGGGCCGGGGGCGGCTTCTCCCCAGCGTTCAGAACCCGCTGGCCCGTGCGCCCCGTGGTGAAGTGGACGGTGAAATCGAGCGTTACGCCTTCGTTCATGCCGACACCTCCTCATTCGCGTGTTGGCCGATCGAGCGCAGGCCGAGCGGATGGAACGTGATCGAGACCGACCCCTTTGTCGCGTCGTAGTCCACGCGCTGGACCAACATCCGCATGAGCTTGGCCTGCTCCTTCGGAGACAGCCGCGACCAGACCCCGTCGAACTCCCCGAGCGCGGCATCAACCTCGGCCTTCGTGATTTGGGCGGCGTCGGCGTCAGTGATTTCGCGCCGCAGCGCGGCCACTCGGTCGTCCGCCGCCTGGACGTTCTGGTGGAGGTCGGCCAGACGGGCGGCGGCGTGCCCGTCGGTGGCAGCGTCCCCCGCCGTGCGGCCAAGGTCGGCGTGAAGGCGGGCGAGTCCCCGCTCGACCACGCCCAACTCACGTTCGGCCTCGGCCCGCTGGTGCGTCAGTTGCTGGCGGCACTTCGAGAGCGTGAGCGACAACAGCGCCGGGTCCTTGCCGATCCGCTTGATCTGCTCGACCACGAAGCCCTCAATCTGCTCGGCGGGAAGGGACCGACACGGGCACGCGTCCCAGCCCTGCTTCTGGGCCTTGTAGCAAACGTAGTACCTGTAGACGCGGTCCTTGCCCTTGTTGGCGGTGGTGTGCCCCATCGTGAGGCCGCACGGGCCGCAGTGAACGAGCCCCTTGAGCAGAGCGCCGTACTTGTTCCGCACGAGCATCCCGCCCGCGCGCCCATTCGACCGCAACAACTCATGGACCTTCGTCCAAAGCCCCTCTTCGACGATGGCATCGTGCTCGCCCGCGAACGTCTCGGTCTTGTACCGCACCTTCCCGCGATAGAGGACGTTGGCGAGGACCTTGAGCACGGCGGGCTTGTCCCACACGCGCCCGCCGTACGCCGCGCCCTTCCGCGTCTGGACCGCCTTGGTCTTCAGGCCGCGACGGTTCAACTCACGGCACACGTCCAGGAGCGAACGGCGCTGGAGGTACATGCGGAAGATGTCGCGGACCAACTCTGCGTCGGCGGCGTTGACCACGAGCTTCTTCGTGACGGGGTCTACGTCGTACCCGAGCACAGAGCGGCCCCCCGACCATTTGCCCTTCCGCCGCGCCGCCGCGATCTTGTCCCGCGTGCGCTCGGAGATGATCTCCCGCTCGAACTGCGCGAACGAGAGCAGGATGTTGAGCGTGAGCCGCCCCATCGACTGCGTGGTGTTGAACTGCTGGGTGACGGAGACGAACGAAATCTTCTTCCGCTCGAACAACTCCATCATCCTGGCGAAGTCGATCAGCGAGCGACTCAAGCGGTCCACCTTGTAGACCACCACGCAGTCCACCTTGCCCGCCTCAATGTCGGCC
This sequence comes from uncultured Phycisphaeraceae bacterium, assembly GCA_964403525.1. Taxonomy (GTDB): domain Bacteria; phylum Planctomycetota; class Phycisphaerae; order Phycisphaerales; family UBA1924; genus JAJTGZ01. The sequence goes on from CAYOGE010000002.1 coordinate 116,441, forward strand.
ATCAGACGGGCCACGGCGGGGCGGTCCATGTTGCCGCCCGTGAATCCGCCGTCGTCGTACCGATCGGGAAGGCACTGCCACCCCTCGGCCTTCTGGCTGGCAATGTACGCCTCGGCGCTCTCCCGCTGCGCGTCGAGCGAGTTGAACTCCTGCTCGAGGCCGTCCTGCGTGCTCTTGCGGGTGTAGATGGCGCACCGCACCCGCGTGGTTGGCTTTGGCTCCGATCGCTTGCTCATTCGTCTGCCTCCGATCCCTTCTTGCCGCGTGCGGACGGCAGCCCGAAGAAACTGACCCCGTTCCAATGCGCCCCGGTCACCCTCTGGGCGATGGCCGTGAGCGAGCGGTAGACCTCGCCCTCGTACTCAAACCCGCGGGGCAGCACCCGCACGACGATCACCTTCCCTTTGTATTCGCGGCGGATGACGCTGCCAGGCTTGGGGAACGCGGCGGGGCGTCCCGCGTCGAACGCCGCCGTGATCACCGTGCCCGGTCCCTTGAGCGGCGCTTTCGGGGCGCTCAGCCGGATTTCGGCGTCGTCGGCCAACTCGACCGCCCGACGGCGTGCCCGTTCAGAGAGGCCGCCCTCTCGCAGCGCCTGCATCCGCCAGACGATCCGCTTCACGAGGTACTGCTTGTGGTTCGTTCGCGTGGGCTCGCCGAAGACCTCGGCGTAGCGCTGCTTCAGTTCGGGCACGGTCAATCGGCCAAGGGCCAGGACCGTCGCGTTGGTGTCATCGGGCATGTGGACTCTCCGGTTCGCAAGGCGTCAACCAAGCGGACGATCAAGGCGAACCGGCTCAAACGATTCAAGTCCATCGCGCTCTCTTTCTTGATGCTGCGGATTCTCGCCCATGCGGCGAACGTCGGTGCGCTGACGGCGGATGCCTTCGGCCAGAAGTTCGGCGATGATGTGCAGTCGCTTGGTCGGCGCGAGATCATCGCGCTCGACCAGCTCGTCGGGGTCGATCGTCATGCGTGCGTCCGTGCAGGCGACCCGCATGTGAGGCGGGGCCAGCGATGTGAGGTGTTCCGCCCGCCGTTGGGGCGTCACTCACCATCTACGCAATCGGTTCCGATCGTGGCGGAACGTCCCGACCGGAACCCCGCGTCAAACACGCCGTCGATCCATACACTGGCATCGGAGTAACGCGATGAACCAGCCGATCGACTCAAGCCAACCTGAATCTGCGGTCTCACCTGCGACGTGGCTCATCTCCGCAGGACGGCCCTCGGACGTGGGTTCGCCACTGAACGCCCCGCTCGTCCCCGCGTCCAACTTCATACTTGGGTCGTCCCGCGCCTACGCCCGCGATGACGCGACCCCGGCGTGGGAGGCGTTCGAGACCGTGGTCGGTGGTCTGGAGGGCGGCACGGCGGTGAGCTTTGCATCCGGAATGGCGGCCGCTGCGGCACTCTTCAACACGCTGAGCATGGGGGCGTCAATCGTCCTCCCGACCGACTGCTACGCCGGAGTCGTCGGCCTAGTAACGGAAGGCGCGGCCAAGCGAGGCTGGAAGTGCGTCCGGCTTCCGGTGGTTGAGACGCACGCGTGGATCGAGCACGCGCGGACTGCGGACCTGATTTGGCTCGAATCGCCGACCAACCCGCTGCTCGACATCGCCGACCTTCCACGCATCTGTGCCGCGAAACGGAAGGCCGGTTCGCTCCTCATCGTGGACAACACGATCGCTACGCCGCTGAACCAGCGCCCGCTCACGCTTGGAGCCGACGCCGTGATGCACTCCGCGACCAAGTACATGGGCGGCCACTCTGACCTTCTGGCGGGCGTGGCGGTAGCGCGGAATCCGGACCTCGCGCGAGAGCTGCGAAAGGCCCGCGAGCTGTCCGGCGGCACTCCCGGCACGCTCGAGGTGTTCCTCGCCCTTCGTGGACTTCGGACGATGGCCCTGCGCGTTGCGGCGAGCCAGGCGAACGCGCTGGTGATTGCCTCTCGGCTAAGCCAGCATTCTCGGGTGCATTCGGTCCGCTATCCGGGATTGCCCATGCACCCCGGGCACGCCGTCGCGTCCAGCTTCATGCGGGGCTTCGGGGGAGTGGTGACGTTCGAGGTCGAGGATGGCGCGGCCCACGCAGATGCTGTGTGCCACTCTGTCAAGATCATCCGCCACGCGACAAGTCTCGGCGCTGTGGAGTCCACGATCGAACGGCGCGCCGCAGTGCCGGGCCAGGAGCACCTCCCGCCCGGGCTACTCAGGATGAGCGTTGGCTGCGAGGATGTCGAAGATCTCTGGCGTGATCTGACGGAGGCCCTGGGCAACCCCCGCACTTGATTGCCGCTCTACCTGGTCTCTCGATTCGGCACCGTTCGGATCGATGACCACCACCGGTCGAAACCCCGCGTCAAATCAGCGGTTGCGCTAACCGAGAGGACGAGAGAGTTCGAGAGGCTTCCGCGAGAGGGGGACCGGAACCGTCGGGGTTGCGGTCGGCGGTGCGATGGGGCCAGCCGAACCGAGAGTTTGCCGCCGCCGCGCGCCTGGCGATTCCATCGGGAATCACGGGGCCGTTCGTCGATCTGCTTGCTGGCCGGAAACTGGCCGGGCCGTAAAGCAGAACCGCCACGCTTTCGCGTGGCGGTCTAAAGCTCCCCGACTAGGACTCGAACCTAGGACCTAGCCGTTAACAGCGGCTCGCTCTACCAACTGAGCTATCGGGGAAACGCTCGGTTATCCGACCCTGTGCTGCGCACCCCTCTCTCGAGGTACACGCCGCAGGGGCCCCCGGTTCGCGGGGCCACAAGAGTAGCGGCCACCCTCCATCGGTCAAATCGAACCCTCGCCTGAGACGCATCATCGGCCTAGAATCTTGACCCGCTCCCGCCGCGCACCGCGGCCGCACGTTCAAGCGGGGTCAGACCACCGCCGGCTCAACCCCGGCCCAACCCCCGCTCAGGATCAACGCTATGAAGGGCAAGACTCACCCCAAGTACTACAACGACTGCAAGGTCTTCCACAACGGCGTGCAGGTCATGACCGTCGGGGCGACCGTGCCCGAGCTGCACGTTGAGGTCTGGTCCGGCTCGCACCCGTTTTTCACGGGCAAAAACGTGCTTGTTGACGCCGCGGGCCGCATCGAGAAGTTCCAGAAGAAGTTCCAGGGAAACTACTTCGCCGGCAAGGGTGGCAAGGCCGAGGCCGCCGACGCCAAGAAGTAACGACAGCTCTTCTTCCACCGCGCCGCCTGTGCGCGGGTCGAGGAAACCGGGCCCACACAACGAATCCGTCCACACCAAACGCCGCGGCCTCCGCGGCGTTGTTCATTGCCACTGGGTTCACGCGAGCAACTCGCCCGCCCCTTCCGGGCAGGCGTTTCACCCGGCGGGCCGAAATACCCGATCCTTGCCCAGCCTCACATTTAGGGTACAATGCTCCCATTCATCCGCATGAACGGATGCTTCCGACCTCCTACCCCCAACCAACACGCTCGCAGCGATGTGCCACCTGGCACCTGCCCCGACAGACACCATGCCCAGTTCCTTCTACAAGCACGCGACCAGCCGCATCCTCGTCACCGACGGCGCGATGGGGACCAGCATCTATGCGCACAACCCGCCTCTCTCGGTTGAGAAGGACTATTGCGGGTGCGAGAACTGCACCGACATCCTCGTCCGCTCGCGCCCCGATGTGATCCAGTCGATCCACGAGTCGTTCCTGGCCGTTGGCGCCGACGCGGTTGAGACCGACACGTTCGGCTCGAACAAGCTGGTGCTCGGCGAGTTTGGCCTGACGGCCGAAACACGCTCGCTGAACAAGATGGCCGCGGAGCTGGCTCGGGCGGCGTGCGTCAAGTTCGCGACGGCCGACAAGCCGCGGTTTGTGCTGGGGAGCATGGGCCCGGGTACGAAGCTCGTCACGCTGGGAAACACACACTGGGACGAGATGTTCGACAGCTACCGCGAGCAGGCGCGCGGGCTGCTCGACGGCGGGGTTGACGCGTTCATCATCGAGACGTGCCAGGACCTGCTGCAGGTCAAGTGCGCGGTCAACGCGGTGCTGGAGGCGCTGAAGGAGCGCAACAAGGACACGCGCGACGTGCCGATCATGGTGTCGGTCACCATCGAGACGACGGGCACGATGCTGCTTGGCACCTCCATCGAGGGCGCCGTTGCTGCGCTGGGTGAGTTCCCGATCATGTCGCTGGGGCTCAACTGCGCCACCGGCCCGGCGGAGATGACCGAGCACGTGCACTACCTCGGCAAGCACTGGGGCGCGGGTGGGTACCGCGGCGAGGCGTGCGCGGTGAGCGTGATCCCCAACGCCGGGCTGCCCGCGCTTGTCAACGGCAAGACGGAGTACCCGCTCGGGCCCGCGCCCTTCGCCGAGGCGATGCTGCGGTTTGTGAGGCAAGACGGCGTCGGGATCGTGGGCGGCTGCTGCGGAACAACGCCCGAGCACATCGGGCAGCTTGTCAAGGCGCTGGAGTCGGGCGGGCTGAGCACGCCGGTGAAAGTGGAGAAGCGTGCGCCCAGGCCGGGAGTGACGAGCCTCTACGGGCCGACGGAGTACCGGCAGGACAACTCGCTGCTGATCGTGGGCGAGCGGATGAACTCGTCGGGCAGCCGCAAGTTCAAGCAGTTGCTTGAGGCCGAGGACTGGGACGGGATTGTGAGCCTCGCGCGCGAGCAGGTGCGGCACGACTCGGCGCACGTGCTGGATGTGAACGTGGACTATGCGGGGCGCGACAACGCGCGGGATATGGCGGAGGTGGTCAAGCGTGTTGTGCGGCAGGTGGATGCGCCGCTGATGCTCGACAGCACGCAGCTGGCGACGATCGAGGCGGGGCTGAAGCACGCGCCGGGCAAGTGCATCATCAACTCCGGCAACTTCGAGGATGGCGAGCACAAGTTCGATCAGATCTGCGCGATGGCGAAGGCGTACGGCGCTGCCCTGGTGATCGGCTCGATCGACGAGGACAAAGAGGCGTCGATGGCCCGCACCGCCGACCGCAAGCTGGCGATCGCGCAGCGGGCGTTTGACCGGGCGACGAAGGTGCACGGCATGGAGCCGGCGGACCTGATGTTCGACCCGCTGGTGCTGCCGATCAGCACGGGCATGGAGAGCGACCGGCGCTCGGCGCTGGAGACGATCGAGGGTGTGCGGCGCATCAGCGCTGCGCTGCCTGAGTGCCAGACAACCGTCGGGCTCAGCAACGTGTCGTTCGGGCTCAAGCCCGCGGCCCGCACGGTGCTCAACAGCGTCTTTCTGCACGAGCTGCGCGACGCCGGGCTGACCAGCGCCATCCTGCACTTTTCGAAGATCCTCCCCAGGAACAAGATCCCGCAGGAGCAGTGGGACGCGGCGATCGAGCTGGTCTACGACCGCCGGAGCCCGGGCGTTGACCCGCTCTCAAGGTTTATCGAGCTGTTCAAGGATGTTGAAGGGGCCGGCGCCGTCAAGAAGGAGAAGAAGCAGCTCTCGCTCGAAGAGCAGCTTGCCGCCCACATCGTTGACGGCGAGAAAGAGGGCCTGACGGCGACGCTCGACGCCGCGCTCAAGAAGTACAAGCCGCTGGACATCATCAACGACCACCTGCTCGGCGGCATGAAGACCGTCGGCGAGTTGTTCGGCTCGGGTCAGATGCAGCTGCCGTTTGTGCTGCAGTCGGCCGAGGTGATGAAGATGGCGGTGTCGTACCTCGAGCCGCTGATGGAGAAGGTCGAGGGGGGCACCAAGGGGAAGATCGTGCTGGCCACGGTGAAGGGCGATGTGCACGACATCGGCAAGAACCTGGTGGACATCATCCTGAGCAACAACGGGTACACGGTGTTCAACATCGGCATCAAGCAGCCGATCGCGGAGATCGTCAAGGCCGCGAAGGAGCACAAGGCGGACGCGATCGGGATGAGCGGGCTGCTGGTCAAGAGCGTGAACGTGATGGAGGAGAACCTCGCCGAGCTCAACGCGCTGTCGATCGACACGCCGGTGCTGCTGGGCGGGGCGGCGCTCACGCGCCACTACTGCGAGGGGCACCTGCGCGCGGGGTACAGGGGAAAGGTCTTCTACGGCAAGGACGCGTTCGAGGGGTTGCGGACGATGGATGCGCTCATGGCCGGCAACGTTGCCACGCTCGACATGGAGATTGAGGAGCGGCTGAACAAGCGGACGGCCGCCGAAGAAGTCGTCGCCCGGTCACGGGCTGAGTCGGCCAAGCGGATGGAGGCGTTCGAGCAAGGCAAGAAGCCCGGCGGGGATCGCCGGGCTACCCAGGAGGCCGAGAGGTCGGATGTGCGGACGGACGTTTCCGTGCCGCGGGTGCCGTTCTGGGGGTCGCGCGTGGTTGAAGGGATCGACCTTGAGCAGGTCTACCCGTTCATCAACAAGGTGGCGCTCTACCGCGGGCAGTGGCAGTTCAAGCAGGGGGCGATGAGCGACGACGAGTTCGAGGCGCAGCTGGAGGACACGGTCGGGCCGATCTTTGCGCGGCTCAAGGAGCGCTGCGCTGCCGAGAAGATCCTGGTGCCGGCGGTGGTCTACGGCTACTTCCCCTGCAACAGCGAGGGGAACGACCTGATCGTCTACGACGCCGACGACCACTCGCGCGAGATCGAACGCTTCACTTTCCCGCGTCAGGAGTCGCGCAAGCGGCTCTGCATCAGCGACTACTTCAAGGACGTCTCCACCGGAATCAAGGACGTGCTCGCGCTCACGTGCGTGACCGTCGGCAAGCGGGCCACCGAGGCGGCGCAGGAGCTCTACAGGGCGAACAACTACAGCGAGTACCTCTATCTGCACGGCATGGGCGTCGAGACCGCCGAGGGCCTCGCCGAGATGTGGCACAAACGCGTGCGCCAGGAGATGGGGATCGGCAACGAGGACGCGCCGAGGATCAAAGACCTCTTCACGCAGAAGTACCGCGGCTCACGCTACTCCTTCGGCTACCCGGCGTGCCCCGACATGAGCGACCAGGAGAAGCTCTTCCGCCTGCTGCAGCCCGAGCGGATCGGGTGCGTGCTGACAGAGAACTGGCAGATCGACCCGGAGCAGAGCACCTCGGCGATCGTGGTGCATCATCCGGAGGCGAAGTACTTCAACGTTTGAAAGCCAGGAAGAACACGAGTATCTCGACCTCGCACTTCGTAAACGCTATGAGGGTTTGCGGGCGTTCCAGTCTTCTGCAAATTGCTGCGCTTTCTCCCATTCGGCACGGACGCCGATGCGGAGCGCCCAATCGCCAGTGTAGTTCATATCAAAGGTTGTGGCCTGATCCTTTAGAACCTCAGCGATGTCGATCAGGTGCTTCTCAGACTTTCCTTCCTTGAAGTACTTGAGCTTGTTGAGCACCACATCCTCGGGAGACGCCAGGAAGGCGTCTAGCCCTCCTCGTGTCTTGACGCGACGACGGCGGCTCATCTGACTGTTGGCAAAGCCATTGTCAGTCTGAAAGAACAGATCGATTTTCACGCCGGTCACGTGATTGATCGTGACCATCGTGCCGGCGCCGGCGGCCTCCACGGCCGACTGAAGGTCGAAGTAGTAGTCGGGCTGTGGAAGCGCCTCTTTGAGTTCTCGCAACTGTGCGTAGCTCGCGAACAGAGCGACGTCCAGATCGGCGGTCAGACGAGGCCTGCCCCAGATTGATGACGCGACGGAGCCCCCGATGCAGTATTCGACCTGCAATCGGTCCAGAACGGCCAGAACATGCGTAAAGGGTTCAGGCTGCTGTGCCACGGATGATTCTCGCTGCTTCAGCACGGATCTCCTCAGGAGTTCCGTTGGGCAGGCGCATGCGGGCCTTGGCATCGGCAAAGTCGAAACCCATCTCCCAGAGCATGCAGAGGATGTCGAACTTCTGATCGATTGTGAGAGGGCCAGGAGTATGGGCCGGAGCGGGTTTTGGGAGCGGCCGGAGCGGCACTTCTCTGGACATGGAGGATGGTAGTGCAGGGTTCTCCGGGTCGCTTGCCCCGCACGATCGGTCCGCTGGATTATGGAGCAGCAGGGTGCAGCGGCGTCAGGCGTGCGAACACGCATGCACCGGCGGCGCGGCCGCGGGGCGACGGGAGATGCCGCTCGCGCCCGGCATCGTGTTGAGGTGGAGACAAACAACCCAAGGCCGTGCGGGCTTCTGGCGCAGTATGGTGCCATATCTGCTCGTCTGGTGCGGCGGGCAATGAACGGACACTGTCCGTGCAGATGCGACCAGTCGGTGCGAGATGTGATGATGCACGCGAATGCATAATGGCACGCCTAGATGCACTGGTGAAGGCGTCGGCGCGTACGACCACAGCGTGGCCTGCGGCGTACTCGCGCGCCATTGCTGTGGCTGAGCCGGAAGCACGCACGGTCGAGACGCCGCGGATGGCGCGGCGGTGGTCGGTGACGCCGCGGTGATTGGCGCAGAAGGTGAACCACCGCTGAAGCGGTGGACTACGAGCGGGCAATACCACTGAAGCGGCCTGAAGATTCGGTGGTCGCCGCTCGGTTCGCGTCGTTGCCCTTTGTGGCAAAGCGGATAGGTACTCGGATCGCTTCTTTCAGTTCACGGTGCTGCCAGCCGGGCGGCAAAGCGCGTCGCGCACCCGCAGCGCGGGCAGACGGTGCAATTGTCGTCGGCGATGGGTTGGCCCTCGAGGTCGGTGAGGCAGGCGATGCAGGTGCGCGCTTCTGCGAGGTCAGCGGAGGCCGAGTCCAGGCGCGGGTAGGTGCGGGGGAGTGTTCTCAAGAGCGCGAACCCGGCGAGGAGCGAAACGGGGACGCGGATCAGCCACCGCATGAAGCCCATGTCGTTGAAGTTGAGCAGCCACTCAAAGCCGCGGAGTGTGTACCACGTCAAGATGGCGGCGGCGATGGCGATGGGCCAGCGGTAGAGGTTCCACGTCGGCGTCGCGAAGAGGGTCTCACGCGCGGCGAGCAGGCTCCTGCCGCGGGGCGTCTGGTCCAGCGTTGCGCGTAGCTTGAGCGGCGAGGGGACTCGCACTGGCTGGCCGCGGTCGTCGAGGCAGGTTCGGTGGGTGGGCACGGGGGGGGGCTCGGAGGAAGACAAAGTTCAAACTCGAGGCAGGAAGGCAGCAAGGCAAAGAACCCTCATCCGCCCTCGCAGAGCCTCGGGCACCTTCTCCCAGCGGAGGTGGGAGAAGGACGAGCGGTCATCCGCGCTCAATGTTCATTCGTGAGCAACTTGAGCACCTGGGCGTGCAGCGTGGGGTTGGCCGCGAGGCCGTCGCCGCCGTCGATGCGGTCTTCGCCGGTCCATGATGTAAAGATTCCGCCCGCCTCGCGGAAAATCACCGGGAACGGTCCGTTGTCCCACGGGTGCATCACGGGGTCGATGGCGACGTCGACCCGCCCGGTTGCGGCGAGGGCGAAGAGGTATGCGTCGGACCAGCCGCGGATCGAACCGGCGGCCTGCTGCAGGCGTTCGAGGTGGGCGGTACGGTTGCTCTGCTTGTAGTAGTCGTACGAAGTTGTGCAGACCAGGGCGCGGTCGAGGCGGTCGCAGCGGGAGACGCGGGCGGGGAGGCGCGGCTTGCCTTGGCGTTTCCACCAGGCGCCTTGGCCGTCGACCGCATAGACGCGTTCGCCAAGGGCGGGGAGCTCGATGACGCCCGCGACCGAGCGGCCCTGATAGAGCACGCCGATCAGCACCGAGTAGAGCGGCACGCCGTGGGTGAACGAGCGCGTACCGTCGATCGGGTCGATGTACCACGTCCAGCCGTTGGTGCCTACGCGGGAGCCGTGCTCCTCCCCCACTACAGCATCGCCCGGAAAGTGCGACTCGATCAGGCCGCGGATGATCTCTTCACCCTGGCGGTCCGCCTCGGTCACCTCGGTGCTGTTGGCCTTCCAGTCCACCGCGAGTGCCTCGCGCTGAAAGTACGTCAGCGAGTGCTCGCCCGCGCGGGCGGCTGCCGAGAGCAGCAGCTTCGCCCGCTCCTGCAACTCACGCTCGTCCACGGGTTTCCTTTCGCAGCAGGTAGATCAAGGTCGGGCCGCCCATCAGCGCGGTGAGGATGCCCAGCGGCATGCGCCCCGCGCCGAGGTTGATCAGCCGGATGGCCGTGTCGGCGGCGACGATGACCAAGGCGCCGATCGCCGCCGCAGCGGGGAAGAGCCACGCGTGGCGTGCCCTGCCCGCGCCCAGGGCTACGCGGGCCGCGTGCGGTGCGATCAGGCCCACGAAGCCGATCGGGCCGGCGATCACCACCGCCACGGTGCAGAGCAGACCGGTCGCGATCAGCGCTGCGAGGCGCACCGCGGGCACGTTGACGCCCACGCTCACGGCCTCGTCGTGCGGGAGCGAGAGCGCATCGAAGGTCGCCCCGCTGAAAACCGCGATCGCTCCGACAGCGACCGCGATGCCCGCGGCAGCCGCGCCCGTCGATTGCCAAGGGAACTCCTCGCTGAGGCTCCCCATCAGCAGGCGCGAGGTGCCGAATCCGGCATCGGGCATCAACGCCTGCAGGAACATCACCCCTGCGCCGCAGAGGATGCTGATGACCACGCCCGTCAGCAGCAGCGTGACCGGCTCGGCGGTCGCCCCGGCGACAGCGCGCCCTTTCCCCCACCAACCCCCGCCGAAGATCGTCCACCCCGCTGATGCGACCAGCAGCAGCATCGCCAGCCCCGCGCCGGCCGCGGCGGGCACGAACTGCCACGCGGCGCTGGTGGCCAAGGTGACGCCGATGTACCCGCGTGCCGACAGGAAGAGGTTGAACATCACGCCGAGGCTGGCGCCGGCGGAGACGCCCACAACATCGGGCGAGGCGAGCGGGTTGCGCAGCAGCGTCTGCAGGATGACGCCCGCCGCGCCCAGCGCAGCGCCGACGGCGAGCCCTGAGAACAGCCGTGAGAAGCGGATCGACAGCAGCGCAGGATCACTCGTCCACGACAGACCAACCCCGTCCCCGCCCGACGCCAGCAGCCGGAGCACGCACGCACCCAGCAGCGCGGCGGCAAGAATGGCGAGAACCACGGCGGTCCGCTTCATGCCGGGAGCGTACCGGGTCGGCACGCCGAAGGCGTAGCCCCCCACGAGCCCTGTGCGGAAGCACAGGGACAGCCGTGGCCAAACGCCAAAGGCTCGACTGCACGCTCGCTGCTCCCTGTCCCCGGGCTCCCGCCCGGGGCTCGTTTCGCAACCACGAGCCCTGTGCGGAAGCACAGGGACAGCCGCGGCCACACGCAAAGGGCACACTTGGTTCGTCGCTGCGGGCTGGCCCCGGGCTCCCGCCCGGGGCTCGTTTCCGGGGGCTTACCCGCTTTCCTGCGCGGTGATCCGCCCCTACGCTTGTCCCCCACTGCTTCTGCCCCCTCTTGGAGTCTCCCCGTGGCCGAAAAGTCCTTTGCCATCCGTCTTGTGACCCCCGCCGGCAAGCTCCTCGACGGGCAGGCGACCTACGCCAGCGTGCCGGCCCACGACGGCCTGATCGGCTTCGAGGCCAACCGCGCCCCGATCGTGTTCGAGCTTGGCCTGGGCGAGATGCGGGTTGAGTTCGCCAACGACGCCAAGAACGCCGGCGGCGGCAGCCGCAGCTACCTGATCGAGGACGGCTTCGGGCAGATGGCCAACAACCGCCTCACCGTGCTGACCACCAAGGCGTGGCCGGCGGAAGAGATCGATGAGCCGGCCGCGCAGGCCGAACTGGCGGCCGCCGAGGCACGCCGCTCCGACTCGACCAAGGAACTCGAGGCCCTGACGCGCGACCGCACGCGGGCGCTGGCCAAGGTGCGCCTGGCACGGGCCGCGGCTGGCCGCGGCATCTGAGCGGGGTTCGCGCTTCGCCGCAAGTAAATCAACACCATGCGCCGAGTGCGCGGCGATTATTCGTTGCCGCGCGGACGCATCACAGCGTCCTTGACGATCGCCTCAACCGCCGGCGACTTGGCCTCCGTGATCGTCTTCAGCTTCACGTGGCGCATGCTCTTGCCTGTGCCTTCCAGCAGCGGGTGCTTCTTGGCGAGTTCGCCGCCGCGCCCGAAGGCGAGGTTGACGCTCTTGCTGGTGGCGTAGATCGCAAACCCCTCGGCGTCGCGCATTGAGCCGCCGGGGAAGGTGTACTGGGCGATCCCCCACTTCACCGTGTGCGTGAGGCTCGGCGCGTGGCGCAGCAGCAGCCGGTGCGCGGCGAGGGCGATGGCCTTCTGCCCAGGCTCCAGCGAATTGAAGTAGACCGTCACGGGCGCGCCGAAGTCGCGCCGCTGCGCTGCGGGCTTCGCCGCGGCATTCTTCTTCGACGCCTTCTTCTTCACGGCCTTTTTCTTCATGACGAACCCTCGCTCATGCGTGCGACGCCGGCTGGGAACGGGTAGTTGGGGAAGACGCCAACGCCGCCGAGCTTCCACGCCGTGGGGGGCGGGTAGACGTCGCCACGGTAGCCCGACTCGAACATGGTGCGCAGCACGCTCTCGAACGAGGGCTCGGCGTCTTCGCCGCCCCCACCCGCGCTCTTGACCAGCCGGTTGGCGCTGGCGCTGAGGAACGAGACGGTGGCGATCGGCAGCCGCTCGCGCCGGTCCTGGATCATCTTGGTGATGGTCGCGAAGCCGCGGGAGAGGTCGTCGAGGGTGAAGAAGTCTCGGTTGCGCGGGCGGAGCAGGGCGAGGATGAGGACGCTGTCGAGGTCGTACTTGAGGACGTACGGCTCCTTGTCGCGGGCCGCGTGGATGGATGCGGACTCCTGGAACATCCTGGCGTAGCTGGTGACGGAGCGCCCCGTCCACTGGCTGGTGGTGACGGTATCGACCAGCTTGCTGATGATGCCGTGGGTGTTGTCGGTGTCGTTGACGCCGACGACGATGGCGCGGTAGCGCCCGTCGACGACGTCGCGGAACAGGTCCTGCCCCCACATGATGCGCACGCGCTCGGCGGTGCTCATCGTGTTGACGGTGTCGTGGGCGTGCCCCTCGCCCGGCAACAGGCTGACACGGTCTGGCGCCAAGTCGGCGGAGATCAGGTGGTCGGTCTCTTCGTCGTAGAGGCGGATGCGCGCCCCGGAAGGCTTCGTTGTGGCCATGGCTTGCTCCTTGCGTGGCGAGTGTACGGCGCGGCGGGGACGTAGTCGCGAGCCGCGAGGGAGTGAGGGGAGAAGCAGCAATCAGGGAATTGGGTGCCGCAGACTCCTCGGCCCATCACTTGTTGCGCAGCAATCGATCCTTCTCCCCGTGCAAGGACAAGGCCCGGCGGGGGAACCCGCCGGGCCTCTCCATTTCCCACACACTCTGTTCGCCGCAGCGCTGTCGCACGCGGCGTCTTGATTGCTTACCGGCGCGGGATGTCGCGCCCCTTGATGCCCTCACGCGTGCCCCAGAAGAAGGCGGGGTACGACAGCGTGCCGTTCTGCCCGTTCTCCTGGCCGTCGTATATCTCGTAGCCGATGTTGGGGTCCTGCAGCAGGTTGGTCGGCAGGTTCCAGTTCGGATTGGTCGGCTTGTAGACGCTGTTGACCAACGGATCAGATGAAGCTGCGAGCGAGGTGAGCTCGGTCATGTCCATCTCCGAAGCACTCCCATCGACAAACGCCGCGTTGGGGCGGGCGATCGGGTTGTTCCAGTTGGGCGGGAGCTCAGCGCCGGGGCGCTTGTTCTTCTTGGTGTCGTAACGCTCAAAGAGCATCACCTTGGCGGTGGGTGAGGTCACCTCCGCAACACGGTTGTAGCGCACGCTGCGCAGGCCGCCGAGCTGGTTGGGGGCGGTGATGCTGCCGCGCGTCGCGGGGGTGTAGCGTTCTTTGTTGAACCACATCGTCGGCGAGTAGACGTAGGACGAGTCCCACAGCCACCCCTCGAGGTCCGTGCCGCTGGGGAAGCGGGCGTTGAAGCGCTGGATGATCCCCTTGTCGGCGGGGTTGAACTGAACGGGGCTGCGCAGGTCCTTGGGGTTGATGTACTGCAGCATGATGCCCGCCCAGTGGAAGGCGAACATCTCGGTCTGGTAGCCGGAGTCGTTGAAGCGCCAGACGTAGCCGGGCATATGCGGCACGTATGCCGAATACCACTCTGGGCTCGCAGCGCCCGCGACGCCGTTGTAGTTGGTGGTGGGGTTGAACGGGTTGAGCAACTGCTCGCGGTAGTCGTTGCTGTAGGTGAGGATCGACGTCGAGAGCGACTTGAGGTTCACCTGGCTGACGGCGTTGCGCGCTGCGGTGCGCGCGGCAGAGAGCGCAGGGAGCAGGATGCCCACCAGCAGCGCGATGATGGCGATCACCACCAGCAGCTCAATCAACGTGAAACCGCGACGGCCCGTTTGAGTGTTCACACACATCTTTACGACTCCTTCAAATTCCGAGCGCACACGCCGAGAACCGGCGGCCACGCCTCTGGCAGGCCCACACGCCCGCGATCGACCGAACGGCCGATGAGGAAATATCCATCAATCTGCGCCCGGAATCAACCTTACACCGCAGATTGGGGTAGCCGCCCCTCACCCAGCCCCGCCCCCGTCCCCCCCCTCCCTTCCAACACTCCCTTCCCTCCCTCCCGCCCCTCCATATCCGCGGTGGGCCTTGGCGGGCGATTCTGGAGGGCAAGGTTTGTATCCTGTGCGGATGGAACCGGCGACCGCTTTGATGACGTATCCCTACGTACACTGGCCGCCGCGTCTTGTGGGGACGATATTCGGTGGTCACCGCCGATCGGGCGCGGTTGCCGGGTATTGAGCGACCTCTCCACCCCACGTTGCACCGCCCCCCTCTCCGGAGCCGGGGTCTGAGCCGTTTCTGTCGTCCCAAGCCGTTGCCAGAGCCGTCATGAGCAGTCCGACAAACCCGAACCCGAATACGCCCGACCATCCGACGAAGCCGAGCGCACAGCCGCCGAAGGCCGATCTCGCCGAGACCAGCCCGATCGCCCCGATGCCCGGCAGCCGCGGCAGCACCGGTGGCGCTTCGGGTGGGGCTGCCGGTGTCGGCGGTCCGAGCGAAGGGGGCGTGGCGGGCGGAGCCGGAGGAGTGGCGGCGGGCAGGGGCGGCGAAGGGGCCGAAGGGATCAGCAGCCTCACCGGCGGGCCGCTGACCGACTCACGGTCAGGTTCAAAGGGTGACCCCAACGAGCGCACGCGCGCGGCGACGTCGAACATCGACACGTTCGTCGGTCGGCTGGTTGTTGACCAGGGGCTGGCGACGCCCGAGGAAGTGCAGCAGTGCCTCGAGCACGCGCGGCTGCAGGTGCAGGAAGAGAACCAGCGTTCGCTCGTCGAGCTGCTGGTGAGCAACGACTACATCACCAAGCGGCAGGCGACGCGCCTGAAGGTGCAGGCGGAGGCGGAGCGCGGCAGCCAGCAGATCCCCGGGTACAAGGTGCTGAGCAAGCTCGGCCAGGGCGCGATGGCGACGGTCTGGCGTGCGCGCCAGTTGAGCCTCGACCGGCACGTGGCGATCAAGGTGCTGCCGCGCCGCTTCACCCACGACGTGCAGTTCATCGAGCGGTTCTACGCCGAGGGACGCGCGGCGGCGCAGCTGAACCACCCCAACATCGTGCAGGCGTACGACGTCGGCAAGGCGGGAGAGTTCCACTTCTTCGTGATGGAGTTTGTGGACGGGCGGACGGTCTTTGACGACATCGCCAAGCACAAGCGCTACGCGGAGAAGGAGGCGCTGGAGATCGCGCTGCAGGTGGCCGAGGCGCTGCAGCACGCCCACGAGCGCGACCTGATCCACCGCGACGTGAAGCCGAAGAACATCATGCTCACCAAGGAGGGCGTGGCGAAGCTGGCCGACATGGGCCTGGCGCGCGCGGTCTCGGATGTTGAGGCGGCCGAGGCCGAGAAGGGGAAGGCGTTCGGCACGCCGTACTACATCTCGCCCGAGCAGATCCGCGGCGAGGTGAAGATCGGCCCGCCGGCGGACATCTACTCGCTCGGCGCGACGCTCTACCACATGGTGACTGGCGCGGTGCCGTTTGACGGCAAGAACCCGTCGGACGTGATGCACAAGCACCTCAAGGGCGAGTTGGTGGCGCCCGACCACGTCAACCCCAAGCTCTCTGCCGGCATCAGCGAGGTCATCGAGATGATGATGGCCAAGGACGCCCGCAAGCGGTATCAGTCGGCCAAGGACCTGATCGTTGACCTCAAGGCCGTGCGCGAAGGGCGGCACCCGCCCATCGCCCACAAGGATGTCGGCGGCCTGGACATGGCGGCGCTGGCGAAGGCGGAGGCGTCGGCGGAGGCTGAGATCCCGGTCGATTCGTCGAGCGGGGAGAGCCACGGCATCGCGGTGTGGCTCTTCGCCACCATGTGCGTGCTGCTGGTGGTGAGCGTGATCGTGAACTTTGTGCTCTTCTTCGCCCGTGAGTGAGCGACCGGTTCTTGATCGGCCAAGGGGCCGACGGCGCCTGGCAGGGTGCGTCCGGGGGCGTTCTCAGTGCGCAGCTGAAACCGGGTTTATCCACAGAATGTGGGTTGCTCGGGGGGTGATTCGGTGTTAGGCTTGTCAGACGGCGGGGATTCTCCTTCGCCGATTTCCCAAGTGAGCTCACCCCTTGATGATTGTGCCGCAGCATCGCCGTTCACACCACCTCTCATGAAGAGGTCGAACGTCCATGCCGCGCTCCTCGTCACCGGCCTCCACCGTGGAGCCGGATCGTTCTCTGTTGCCCCCTAGTCCCCAGGAGTCTTGCCCATTAGCCGCTTCTCCCGCCCAGGCCCCGGTGGCCCCCCGCAGCGCACACGCGTCAACCACTTCATCCGCATCACACCCATCCGCGTTGTCGGCGCTGGGGGCGAACAGATCGGCGTCATCGAGACGCCCGTCGCGCTGAAGATGGCGGAAGAACAGGGGCTCGACCTTGTGGAGATCTCGCCCGAGGCGCGTCCGCCCGTGTGCAAGATCATGGACTTTGGCAAGTTCAAGTACGAGCTGAGCAAGCAGAGCAAGAACAAGGGCGCCAAGGCGAGCGAGCTGAAGGAAGTCCGCCTGGGCCGCTCGGTGAAGATCGACCCCCACGACGTGGGCATCCGCGTCAAGCAGGCGCGCCGGTTCCTGCTCGAGGGGAACAAGGTGCAGATCACGCAGCGCTTCCGCGGGCGTGAGATGGCCCACCGTGAGATCGGCATCAACCGCCTGGCGGAGATCGCCAAGACCCTCTCCGAGGTCGGCAAGATCGAAGCCCCGCCGCGCTGGAACGGCCCGCAGGCCTACATCATCGTCGCTCCCGACAAGGTCAAGTGCGAGGCGGTCAAGCGCGCCGAGGCCAAGGCCCGCGCCGACGCCATCAAGCGCGGCGAGAAGATCAAGGAAGAGGTCATCCCCGAGTTGCCCGACGATGATGATGACGATGATGACCTGTTGGATGAAGTGGACGGGCAGGAGGGTGACGATGCCCAGCCCGAGCCCGCTCCCGAGGCGAAGAAGCCCGACGCGAAGGCGTAGGAGTGTCGTGAGACGCGAGGCTTGAAACGTGCGTACCAAGGCCCGGAGTGATCCGGGCCTTTTTCATTTGCGCGGGTGGGTCCGCTTGTCTTCGCCCAGCGGCGACAGACCCCACGCCTCCGTTAGTCGTGCCGCAGCGCCTGGATCGGGTCCTGGCGCGCGGCCATCATCGCCGGGTAGAGACCGAAGACCACGCCCGTCACCGTGGCGACGCAGAAAGCGAGGATGATGTAGAAGCCGGTGACGCGCGTGGGCAAGTCGGCGGTGGCGGGGAACCACGCGCCGATCAGCGGCGCGCTGTGGAGGCGCTGCACGCCCCAGCCGATCAGCAGCGTGAAGCTGACGCCGCTGGCGACGCCGATGACGCCGCCGATGACGCTCAGCACGCCCGTCTCAACCAGGAACTGCCAGACGATGTGGCGCTTGGTCGCCCCCAGCGCGCGGCGGATGCCGATCTCGCGCGTGCGCTCGGTGACGCTGGCGAGCATGATGTTCATGATGCCGATGCCGCCCACCAGCAGCGAGATGCCCGCGATGGCGCCGAGCACGAGCTGCCACAGCCGGGCGGTGCGCCGGGCCTCTTCGAGCAGCTCGAAGGGGACGATCATCGTGACGTCCTTCATGCCGGGCCGGCGGACTTCGACGGCGCGCCGGATCATCTCGGCGTAGGCCAGCACCGACTCGCGGTCGGGCGCGGTGAAGTAGACCTCGCTCACCTCCACCGCGTTGAGCGAGCGGTTGCCGCTGGCGAAGCGGTAGACCAGGTCGCCGAAGACCTCGTTGGCGGTGGTGATGGGCAGGTGCAGGTCCTGGTTGATGTCGCGGAAGCTCTGGCCCGCGCCCTGGCCGCCTGCGAGGCCGACGGGCGCGAGGATGCCGACGACCTTCAGCGCACGGGAGTCGATGCGGATGGTTGCCCCCAGCGGGTCTTCATCCTGGCTGAAGAACTTGCGGGCCACCTCGTCGCCGATCACCGCGACCATCGCACGCTCGTTCAGGTCGTCCTGCGTCAGGTAGCGCCCGCGGGCGACGCGCAGGTTGGCCACCTTGAGGAAGTCGGGGGTGGTGCCGAAGGCCTGGCTGGTCAGCCGGAGCGGGCCGCGGAGCATCTGCCCCCCCACCTCCTTCAGCGGCACGATCGCCTCGAGCTGGCCGGAGAACTGCTCGTCGAGGACGCGCATGTCGGCACGCGTGAGCCCGAAGCGGTTGGTGAAGCTCGACCGGGACCCCTGGCCCTGCTGGCTCTCGGCAGGCTGCGACGAACGCACGATGATGTTCTTGGCGCCCAGCCGCTCCAGCTGCGCCAGCGCCGCGGCCTTTGCCCCCTCGCCGATGCCGCCGTTGGCGATCACCGCCGCGACGCCGAGGATGATGCCCAGCGCGGTCAGGATGGACCGGAGCATGTGCCGGCGCAGGTTGCCGAGGCCGAGACGGATGATTTCCCAGACGAAGGCCATGGCCGCAAGCGTACGCGAGGCGAACGGTTAGGCGCCCGTTGAACGAATCGACGAGCCAACTTAAATTTCAGGACGCGTTCGTGAGGAGTGCGATGAGGCTCGCGACCGACCCAACGAGTGAGCCAATCGCCATGATTTTCAGCCAAATGCGCCAATTCATCAGTATCCAGATCAAGTCCGTGATGCCAAAGAGGAAGAAGCCGGCAGCGAACCATCCCCACTCGCGATCGATCGCCTGACAAATCTTGGTGGTCGTTCCCACCAGGCTCAACATCGTGGACAGGATGATGACGCTGACCAATGCCATCTCGTGACTGATGAACGCCGCGCCGGTCAGCCCGACGCAAGTCAGCAGCATGCCCCACGCCATGTTGTTGGCGTTGCGGATCCACTGTCTTTTTTGATCGGCCGAGGAATCACGTTCCTTTACCGCCTCCACCCGCGTCGCTACCTTCGAGCCGCGCTTGCGGTCGTAGCCGCAGCGCATGCACAGGCGCTGCTCGCCGGACATGAAGCCGTGGCACTTGGGGCAGCTCTGCGCCTCGGGCAGGTCGACCGGCTGCATCTTGGCCTCGATCAACGCGGCCGAGCGCAGGTCGAGCCCGTCGTCGTCATACCCGCGCGCCACCGGCGGGGGCGTGACGACCCTCGGCGCGGACTTTGGCGCAGGGGCGGCGGCGGCGCCGCGGGCCTGCTTGTCGAAGCAGGCCTTGCAGGTGTACCGGCCAAACTCATCCTTGACGCGCGGACGGTCAGCGCAGTCTGCGTTGCAGACGGTGCACACCTTGCTTGCGGTAACGGCCATCGGGTCCCCTTCGAGCGCCGGATTGATTACCCGGGCCAAGCGATCTCCCAGAACAGGGATCGGTTCGCACATAGATGATGCCCGAAAATTCCCCTCCCGTCAAGACGGTTTGTCACCCCAACCGTTGCGCCTCCAACCGGGCGCAACCCTGCTCACAGGCAAGGCCTCTGCGCGGCCTTCAACCAAGCCCTCCCCCCCTCCCCCCCGACTCCGGGGGTTCCGGCGCATGTGCCAGAGCGATGCGAAAACCCGCCTGCCGGCGCCGCTGCCTCAGTTTTTCAGGACGCCTTTGAGGTAATGGCCGGTGTAGCTTCCGGCCGTCCTGGCGACCGCCTCGGGTGTGCCGCTGGCGACGATCGACCCACCGCCGGCGCCCCCCTCGGGGCCCAGGTCGATGATCCAGTCGGCGCACTTGATCACGTCGAGGTTGTGCTCGATGACCACCAGCGTGTTGCCGGCGTCGACTAGCCGCTGCAGCACGGTGACGAGCTTGCGGATGTCCTCAAAGTGCAGACCGGTGGTCGGCTCGTCGAGCACGTAGAGCGTGTGCCCGCCGATGCTCCCGACGCCCGCGCCCGCCGCGTCGCCACCCGCCAGCTCGGTCGCGAGCTTGACGCGCTGCGCCTCGCCGCCGGAGAGCTGCGTGCTGGGCTGGCCGAGCTTGACGTAGTCGAGCCCCACGTCGTGCAGGCACTGGAGGTAGCGGGCGATCTTGGGGTGGTTCTCAAAGAACGAGCAGGCGTCTTCCACCGTCAGGTCGAGCACGTCGGCGATGCTCTTGCCGCGGTAGAGCACCTCCAGCGTCTCGCGGTTGTAGCGCTTGCCGCGGCAGACCTCGCACTCGACGAACACGTCGGGGAGGAAGTGCATCTCGATCTTCTTGGTGCCCTGGCCGGCGCAGCTCTCACACCGCCCACCCTTGACGTTGAACGAGAAGCGGCCCGGTTCGTAGCCGCGCACCTTCGCTTCTTTGGTCGCGGCGAAGGCCTTGCGGACGTCGTCGAAGAAGCCGGTGTAGGTGGCGGGGTTGCTGCGCGGCGTGCGCCCGATCGGCGACTGGTCAACCTCAACGACGCGGTCGATCTGCTTGGCGCCGGTGATGCGGGTGTGCGCCCCAGGCTTGAGGCGCGAGCCGAAGACGTCCTTCTTGACGGCGGGGAGGAGGATCTCGTTGACGAGCGTGCTCTTGCCCGACCCGCTGACGCCGGTGACGCAAACGAACCCGCCGAGGGGGAAGGCCGCGTCGACCGACTTGAGGTTGTTCTGGCGCGCCCCCTTGACGGTGATGGCCTTCTTCTCGCTCACCGGGCGCCGCTTGGCCGGACCCTCGATCTTGAGCCGGCCGGAGAGGTACTGGCCGGTCAAACTGGTGGGGTGCCGGGCGATCTGCGCGGCCGTGCCCTGGGCGACGACGCGCCCGCCGTGGACGCCCGGGCCGGGCCCGATGTCGAGCACGTGGTCGGACATGCGGATCATGTCCTCGTCGTGCTCGACGACGATGACGGTGTTGCCGATGGTGGTGAGGTGGCGCAGCGTGCCGATGAGCCGGTCGTTGTCGCGCTGGTGGAGGCCGATGGTCGGCTCGTCGAGCACGTAGCAGGCGCCCACCAGCCCGCTGCCGACCTGCGTCGCCAGGCGGATGCGCTGCGCCTCGCCACCGCTGAGCGTCGCGGTCTTGCGGTCGAGCGAGAGGTAGCCGAGCCCGACGCTGGCGAGAAAGCCGAGCCGGGCGCGGACCTCCTTGATGATCGGCTCGGCGATCGACGCCTGCTCTTTGCTCAGCTTCAGCCCGTCGATCACCTTGACGGCCTCGGCGATGTTGAGCTTGGCGTAGTCGCCGATGTTGACGCGGTGCTTGTCGCCGGTCAGCCCGTGGAGCGTGCGCTCGGCGACGGTCTCGGCGGGGAGGGCCTGAGTCGTCGCGATCATCACCGCCAGCGACTCGATCCGCAGCCGGTCGCCGTGGCACGAAAGGCAGGGCGTCTGGCTCATGAACTGGCCGAGCCACTCCTTCACCGACTCGTTCTCGGTGGTGCTCCACCACTCTGTCAGCTCCGGCAGCAGCCCCTTGAACTTGAGCTTGTACTTTGCGGTGTCCTCGGCGGTTGTGCCGCTGAGCAGGATGCGCCGCTGCTCGGGCGAGAGCTCCTTCACCGGGTCGTCGTAGCCGAAGTTGAGGGCGCGGCAGAACTTCTTGAGCCCGCGCGAGAACCAGCCGCGCACGGCCATGTTCTTGGCGTAGGCCGCGACGGCGCCGCCCTTGAACGACTTCTCGTCGTTGGGGATCACCAGCAGCTCGTCGAGCTCCATCTTGGCGCCGATGCCGTCGCACGCCGGGCAGGCGCCGAACGGAGAGTTGAAGGAGAAGATGCGCGGCTCAAGCTCCGAGAGCGAGCACTCGGCGTGCTCGGCGCAGGCGTGCCTGTCGCTGTAGACGCGGTCGTAAGCGCTCGCCCCCTCGCCCTTGCCCCCCTCGGTCTCGGTGCTGATCACCACGGTGCCGGAGGCGAGCTTCAGCGCCGCCTCGATGCTCTCGGCCAGGCGCTGGCGGGTGTCGCCGTCGCCGGGCTTGAGCACCAGGCGGTCGATCACGGCGTCAAGGTCGTGCTTCTCGTAGCGACCCAGGCCGAGCGGGTTGTCGCCGCTGTCCTTGAGCACCTCGCGCAGGTCCTTAATCTGTCCGTTGACGCGCACGCGCGACCACCCTTGCCGCTGCAGGTCTTCCATCACGTCGCGGTGGAAGCCTTTTTTCTGGCGGACGACCGGCGCGAGCACCGTCATCCTCGTGCCCGACGCGTCGGCCAGAGCCGCGACGGCCTCGACGATCTGGCTCGCGGGTGTAGCGCTGATCGGCCGGCCGCAGCGCTCCAGCACCGCGCCGTCCTTGCGGACCTTGGTGGGGTGCCAGCATGTCGGCTGGCCGACGCGTGCGAAGAGCAGACGCAGGTAGTCGTAGATCTCGGTGCTGGTGGCGACGGTTGAGCGCGGGTTGTGCCCGCTGCTGCGCTGCTCGATGGCGATCGTCGGCGGAAGGCCCTGGATGTCCTCAACGTCGGGCTTCTTGAGCTGGTCGAGGAACTGGCGCGCGTACGCGGAGAGGCTCTCCATGTACTTGCGCTGACCCTCGGCGAAGATCGTGTCGAACGCCAGAGAAGACTTGCCGCTGCCGGAGAGGCCGGTGATGACCACCAGCTTGTCGCGCGGGATGTCGACATCGATGCCCCTGAGGTTGTGCTCGCGCGCCCCGCGGACGCGGATGCACCGGGCGGGGTCGGGGCGGCCACCAGAAGGATCTCCTGGCGCGCCGTCGGCGACTGGCGCAGTGGAAACACGCTCGATTTCTACTTTCACCGGCTGCTTGCTCACCAGGCCTGACTCCATTCTTTGCCTCGCTGTCACTGGTGCATCCTTGCCACTGTCGGCTCGTTCAGCGCGATGGTCGGTAGCCCCATGAGCCGCCGCCAAGGCCCACAGCGCAGGCTTCGTTTGGGAATTGTATTGTGGTCGCCCTGCATCCTTCCACAATCCGAACAAAGTTCCCGCACGGTGAGGCGTGCGAATATCTCTCAAGAAGCAGCCTGCCGGCTGCCCACGCCCTGCAAAACCCCTAATGGTTGCACGCGGGGTTGTTCTCAGAGTAAACTACGTCAGCAGTTCCGTTCTGGAGCCTGCCCATGCCCCACCGTTTGCGCCCCGCGTTCTCGCTTATCGAGCTGCTCGTCGTCATCGCGATTATCGCGCTTCTTGTCGGCATCATGATGCCGACGCTCGCCAAAGCGCGCGAGACCGCCCGCGCCGCGGCCTGTTCTATCAACGGCAAGAGCATCGGCCAGGGTTTGGCGATGTACGCCAACGACAACAAAGACCGCATCTGGGAGTCGGGCACCGATTCACCCTACCGCTTCTGGTATGCGCAGCCCACCAACCCGCGATTCGCTTCCAGCGCAAGCAACCCGGTGGTCCTCGGCCCGGCCTTCAACTACTTGAGCATTGTCGACCGCGTCTTCGAGTGCCCCACCAACAAGCGGCGGATGCCGGCGCGGTTCACGTACAACCCCGCCGATCCGATCTGGAACACCGCCGCGGGTCAGGCCCAGCAGGTGCTCTGGCAGACGTTCCTTGGCGAGCGGGCGTTGAACTTCGATTACACGATGCTGACAGGCGCCAACGGCGCCCGCCTGGGCACGCAGACCGAGGCGGCGTGGGACACCGCGTGCGCCACGCGCACGGCGGCCACCGCGCGAGCGACGGTGCTCAACAACCCGTCCACCCTGCAGCGGTTCATCGGGATCCCCGTCTATCTCGAAGAAGACAGCGAGTGGTACAACAGCCGCGACCCGGACGGGCTCAACTGCAACCGCGACCAGCTCACGCCGCGCCACGACGGCAAGGGGCACATGACCTTCCTCGGCGGCGAGGTGCTTCTGATGGGCCTGCCGCGCGGCGGCAACCCCTTGGTTGAAACCGACGTAGGGGACTTTGTGGCGCAGGATATCTACGCGAGCAAGAACGGGCGGAGTTGGTACCAGATGGGCGCGACGTGGGCGGCGAACACACGCCCGTACGGCTGGAGCGACAACCCGCGCTGAGCGCGGAACGAGGCACCATGAACACCAAGATCACATCCCGGGCCTTCACGCTGATCGAACTGCTGGTGGTGATCGCGATCATCGCCCTGCTGGTGGGCATCCTGCTCCCAGCGCTCGCCAAGGCCCGTGCCACGGCCCGCACCACCGCCTGCTCGATCAACTTCAAGGGGATCGGCCAGGGCTTTACGATGTACGCCAACGACAACAAGGAACGCATCTGGGAGGCCGGGCACAACAGCCCGTGGCGTTTCTGGTACGCACAGCCGACCAACCCCACCCTGATTGCCAGCAACGCCAACCCCGTGCAACTGGGGCCGGCGTTCAACTACCTCAGCCTGGTCGACCGGATCTTCGAGTGCCCAACCACCAAGCGCAAGGCCAAGACCACGTTCACCGCAAGCCCGACCGACCCGTACTGGCAGACGCCGCAGAACTCGCTGCAGCTGGTCCTGTGGAACGAGTTCCTCGGCGAGCGGTCGCTCAACTTTGATTACACGATGGCGACCGGGTCATCGGGCACGCGCCTCTCGACGCCGAACTTCGCGGCGTGGGACCAGAACTGCCGGTTCCGCAGCGGTCAGGCGGCTCGCGCCACGCAGCTCAACAACGCCGCATCGCTCAAACGCATGCAGGGCATCCCGATTTATGCCGAGGAGGACGTGCAGTGGTGGAACTCGCAGTCGCCAGACGGCATGTGGAGCAACTGGGACCAGCTCACCCGGCGGCACGAGGGGAAGGGGCACTTCCTGTACATCGACGACAGCGTCGAGCTCTTCGAGCCCAACCACGGGCCCGACGACGGAACGCAGAACGACATCGGTGACTTCGTCGCCAACGACGTGTACATCTCGCGCAACGGGTCCAACTGGTTCATCATGTCTCCGAGCTGGCCCGGCACGCTGCGTCCGTACGGCTGGACCGATCAACCCCGCCTGCCATAACCCCTGCACGTGCACGACGCGGAGGTTCTCCACCAAGCCGGTGACAGCGCTCGCCGCCCGGCGCTGTTCATGCGTTGGCTGCACCTGGCGTTTCTCCACTGGCCGGTCGAGGCCGACGCGGTTCGCGGGCTGCTCCCGCAGGGGGTTGAGCTCGACACCTTCGGCGGACACGCGTGGGTCGGGCTGGTGCCGTTTACGATGCGCGACGTGCGCCACCTGACGCCGCTTGGGCGCGTGGGCATCCCCTCGGCGACGCACTTTCACGAGTGCAACGTGCGGACGTACGTCCGCGCGGGGCGCGACGCCAAGCCGGGCGTGTGGTTCTTCTCGCTCGACGCCGCCAGCCGCCTCGCGGTGATCGGAGCGCGGACGCTCTGGAACCTCCCCTACTTCTTCGCGAGCATGAGCCTGCAGCGCGACGGCGACCTGGTGAGCTATCGAACGACCCGCAGCGGCGGGGCGCACGCGACGCTGACAGCACAATGGCAAGCGGGCGCGCCGCTGCTGCCCTCGGTGCCCGGCTCGCTCAGCCACTTTCTGACCGAGCGCTACGCGCTCTACAGCGTCGGCCGGTCGGGGGCGATCTTCCGCGGGGACATCAACCACCCGCGCTGGTCGCTCCGCGAGGCGCGTCTGCTCAGCCTCAGCGACGAACTCGTGCGCGCGGCGGGGATCAACGTCAGCGGCGAGCCGATCGTGTGGCACGCCGATGAACTGGCCGTGGACGCGTTTGCGCTGCGGCGGGTGTAGTCCCAGACAGTTGATGAAAGCGCGTTCATCAAGTCGGCGCCAAACAGTTCCGGTTTTTGCTTGTTGATCGGCGCCGATCGTGGTAGGCTGCGCTTGGAGGGGGAGGTGCCAACGAACCCGGGAGACAACCCATGCGCTCCACGCTTCCCGCTCTGTGCGTTCTGACCGCCCTTTGTGCAGGCGTGGCCGTCGGCGGGCCACCTGGTGATTACGGCGATGCCCCGGTTGGTAACAACGGAGCGGGCGTCAACGCCTACCCCGGCGTGGTTGCACGATGGGACACCACCTTCAACCACCACAACACCGTCTTCAATCCGCAGCGTCCGCAGGGTTCGTGGCTCAACACAAGCGCAACCTGCTGGGCGGGCGTGACACCCCCCACCGTCCGCAACGACAGCACCATGAGCCCAGCGCTGCCGGAGAATGACTGCGCACCGCTCATCCTCGTCTACGCGCCGGGCCCGAACCCGCTCGCGGAGATCGAGGTAGGCATCACAACCAGCAACGGGCACAACCCAAACAACCCCGTCTACCTCAACATCTGGATCGACCAAAACCGCGACGGGCAATGGAAGGACGGGTACCTCCTTGGCACTCCGGTCATCGCGTGGAACCTCGAGTGGTGCGTCGAGGATGTGCCGGTGATGCTCCCCGCGGGCGTCAGCGCACGCGTCAACACCGGCGGCATCCGGCTTGAGAATCCGACCGCCTCGGTGTGGGTGCGCGTGATGGTGACTGAAGAACCCGTGGGCGCGGCCCACCGCGGCCCGGCCGGATCGGCCAGCTGGTTCTGGGACAGCACGATGAACGCGGCGCACGCGTTCCACGGCGAGATCGAGGACCACCTGCTGAACTTCCAGACCGGTGCGCCCCCCTTCTTGCCGCAGCCGGGCATCTGGTACCGCAACGACCACAACAACCCGCCGACGCCGTTCCCGCCACCCAAGCCCGCGTGCGACGTCTTCTACAAGGGCCCTTGGCGGGTCTTCCCGCCAAAGTGTCCCGTCAAGCTGCGCACGCCGCTAACATACTCATCCACCGAGCGTGCGGGCGGTTGCACCGCGGCGCCGGCGCTGTGGGGCATGTACGGGCTCAAGCAGATCGTCGGCGCACCGGCGCCGATGGTCGGGCTCGGGCTGCCCGCGCCGGTAGGCTCGGTGGCCGGGGCGGTCGCGGTCGTGTGCCCGCCCCCGACCGGCGCGGCGGGCCTGCCGCCAGCGGTGTTCAGCGAAGGCCCACTGATGAACAGCATGACCCTCCCCGTCGCGAGCCTGACGGGAGGACAGATCATCATGGAGAGCTGCTACGCGTGGCCACCCAAGCGCTATCGCGTGTGGCGTGCGTTCTTCCACACGATTACCTGCGGAAGCGTGCATGTCAGCCGCACGGTCTTCACGCCGGCGGCAACGGGGATCACGCTGGCCGAGGCGGTTGTTGGCGGTGGCGGTCAGAGTGCCGATTATTGCGATTTCATCATCGGCGGCCTGGAGGAGGAGTTTGTCGATAACGAAGCCGTCCCCCTGCGTCCGTTCCCCGATCCGGACTTCACGGACTACACGTTCCTGCTTCACTCGCCGACGTCGAGCGAGGCCCGCCTTGACAACGACGACTTCACGACCGCGCCGGCTTCGCTGCTGCTGCGCAACGCGAGCTACCTGGTCACGCCGACCATCCCGCAGGGGATGCAGGCGTCGAGCGTTGAGTTGATGCACCGTGGGTTCGCGACGATGACCCTGACCGCAACAAACGGCGAGACGTTCTCGGCCACACTCCCCCCGACGACCGGCTGGGAGCCGTTCTCGCTGGACCTGCCACCCGACTTTGTGCTGCAGAGCCTGTTCATCGATGCGCCCCTCACCGCCCACATCGACGAGCTGTTCATCGACCTCTTCGATCCCGGTTCCGAGCCGTTCCTTCCCTGCCCGCCCGACCTGGGACGCCAAGGGGGCCTCCCCGGGGCCGACGGTCTGCTCAACAACAACGACTTCATCGTCTTCATCGACTTCTTCTTCAACGCAGATGCGCGCGCCGACATGGGTGTGCAGGGGGGCGTACCCGGCCAGGACGGCCTGTTTGACAACAACGACTTTGTCGTCTTCATCGACCTGTTCTTCACGGGGTGTGACGGCGGATAACGCCCGCGCGTTCAAGCCGAACGTTGTTGGCAGTCGCCAGACGGTGTAACCTCACGGCATGGCACAGCCGCCGCATGTCCCGCTTGTGCGCTTCTCACCTCCGGTGCCGGCACCCGAAGCGGCCGCTCGCTTTTACGAGACGATGCGCATGCGGCGGAGCGCCCGCTTCTTCGCCGATACGCCCGTGAGCGAAGAGACCATCCGCTGGTGCGTGGCGGCCGCGGGCACGGCCCCGTCGGGCGCGAACAAACAGCCCTGGCGGTTTGTTGCGGTGGCCGACCCTGCGATCAAGAAGCAGATCCGCACCGCCGCGGAAGAAGAAGAACGCGCGTTCTACCAACGACGCGCGACGCCGGAGTGGCTTGCCGACCTTGCGCCGCTGGGGACCGATCCTTCAAAGCCATTCCTCGAGGTCGCGCCCTGGCTGATCGTCGTCTTCAAGCTCATGAAGACCGACCCAGACCAGAGCGGCAGGCAGGGCAAGGTTTATTACGTCGACGAGTCGGTCGGCATCGCCACCGGACTGCTGATCGCGGCGATCCACCACGCGGGACTGGTGACCCTCACGCACACGCCCAGCCCGATGGGCTTCCTCGCGGGTGTGCTGGGGCGGCCGGCGCACGAGCGCCCGTTCCTGCTGCTGCCGGTGGGCTACCCCGCCGCGGACTGCACCGTGCCCGACATCCACCGCAAGGCAGTTGATGAAATCCTCGTCGTGCATCGGTAATCGACGGCAACTCGATACGGAGAGAGCCCGTCGGCCGGCATGCTCGATGCATGACGCCGTGCCCTAACGGCCGGGAGGCGCATCGGGGTTCAGCGGCACGCCCGGCACAGGGAGCGGCTGCCCTGCCTGACGCGCTTCCTGCTCCTGCCGGGCTTCCTTGCGCACTTTGGCCACATAAAAGAAGTACATCCCCATCAGCAGCGACGAGAACGCTGCCCCGACGAAGAAGTAGCCAAATCGCTGGCGCATCGTCATCATCGAATCACCCCACGGCGTGGGCTTTCGCTGGCCTGCGGGTGTAGGGCCTGGAGTGTTCATGGGCGCTCCGTCGCTGGGGGTGTGTCGCGCATTCGGTATGGTGACGGGCCAACCTGCCGGGCCGCCACCTTCGCAACCCAAGTCTCCGCCGCCGATTTGATCACCGGCCCCAGCGATGTCAGCGGCTCAGCGAAAGCGGGCGCAGCATCGGTCAGGCCGAGAAGGTCCTGCAGCACCAGCACCTGCCCGTGGCAAGCGCTCCCCGCGCCGATGCCGATCACCGGAACCTTGGCAATATCCATGATCCGGGCGGTGACGGCCTCGGGAACGGCCTCAACCAGCAGCATCGAGCACCCCGCATCCTGCATCGCGCGGGCGTCTGCAACGATCCGCTCAGCCTCCGCGGCCGTTCGGCCCGCGGCGCTGTAGCCGGTAATCGCGACGCGCTGCGGGCGGCTCCCCACGTGAGCGCAGACCGGCACGCCTGCGCGCACCATGCGGTCAACAAGCGGTGCAAACGTGCCGTCGACCTCGAGCTTGACGATGTCCGCCAGGCCGGCGGTCAAAAAACGCCCGGCGTTTCGCACCGCATCGTCTGGCGAGGCCTGATAGGACATAAAGGGCATATCGCCCATGACCACGGCGCCGCCACCCTGCTCACTCCCACGCTTGACGCCCGCCGTGAGCGCGATAAGCACATCCAGCGGCATGTCGATCGTGCGGGGGTACCCAAGCACCATCTCGGCGGCGGTGTCGCCAACGAGCAGGCAGTGCACGCCCGCCCGCGCCAGCCAGCGGGCGGTCGTCGCGTCGTAGCAGGTCAACGAGGCAAACGGGGTCGCCGCGTCGGCGGACATGGCCGAACGGACCAACGCGCTGAGGGTTCGCTTCGGACCGGCTGGCGATGCTTGATTGGCGGTCGCGGTCATGCCGCAAGGGTAGAGCGGCGGCTCTGGCGGGGCGTTATCCGGCGCCAAAGACGCGGATCATGAACCACAGGCCCACCGCACCCAACCCGATGGCCCCGATGATCCACCGGAGCGATGGGTGATCCTGCGTTGGAACGGGCTCACGCACCATTTTTAGGCGCATGCGGGATTCGGTGCCGATCGGGTCGTAACCGGCCCGTGCGGCATCCTGCACGATGGCGATCACCAGGTTTGAGTCGAACGGACGCAGGTTGATGTCCTTGCCGAGCTGGACAAGGAATCGCCGGCTTTCTGGCGGCAAGATGGCCGCACGCCCTCCCTGCAGCATCGAACTGGTCCGCACGGCCAGCGCCCAGCGCGGGTCCAGTGCGCTCATCGCAGCGGCCTTGTTCTCGGCCTCTACCGCGCGGCGCTGGGCCAGGGTTGGCGCTGCCCCCCCTGAGGCGTGCCGGGCGGCGAGCGCTCGCACAGCGCCAATACCGCTGCGGGCCGCGTGGTCGCGCGGCAACGCGCGTGGCGACTGGGCAACACTGCCGCCGACCAGACGCAACGATTTATGGGCCATTGGGTCGTTCATGACGCAGCAGAAGCCTATTGGCAACCCGTGTGCCAGTGGTTTCCTCCAGCGGCTGATCCACGGGAACCGACAGAAGTATCCCCAAGGCTCCCGATTTCCACCCTGCCAGGGCTCTCCAAACGTGTGAGGGGAATTGCTACCCTACTCTTGGGACTTCTGTTCGGTCCGACTTGTGGAGGAGAATCTGTGGCGGCGGCTTCCCCATCACCTGACTCAAAACCATTGCCGGACCTGACTGTTGAGCTTTCGCCGACGGGTATTTTGACCAGACTCGAAGAAGCGGCCCGCCGCGGCAGGCTGGCCGGGTTTGAAGCGGGTGAAAAGGGGTTGCTTTTCAAGACATGTGCGTTCAGCTCACCGTTTGAAGGCGAGCTGCTCGCGCACGCGGAGTCTACAGACTCCGGCGGCACGCGCCTGCGTTTCTCGACGCGGATGAAGAAGAAGCTGCTGTACGTGTTTGTCGTGGTCCTGCTCGTTTCGATCTGGCCCGGAATGCCCATTACCGAGAGCGTGCTCGCCAGTCTTGTGCCTTCGTGGAGATGGCTGTGGGCGACAACCGTCTGGTGGTATCTGCCGCTCTCGGTGATCGGCGCTCCATGGTCGCTGTGGGTGGCGGTCAAGCGGTCGCGGCAGGAGATGGCGGTTTCAGCCCCGGAGATGGTCGCGAAAGTGGAAAAAGAACTGAAAACGGCCCGGACGGCCGTCGAATAGCCAGGGATCGCCTGCGAATGGAGGGGCGGGGCGTTATGCTGTGGGACGAGGCGGGCCGTTTAGAGCGCCTCGCTTGAAGAGGAGCCTTGCATGCTGAAGCGGATCCTGGGGGTTTTGGCGGTTGCTGGACTGATCATGGGCGCTTCGTGCTCGAAGAAGTCGGACAAGGTGCTGATCGGGCACTACGGGTCGCTGACTGGGCCGGAGGCGACCTTCGGCCAGAGCACGAGTAACGGCATCAAGCTGGCCTTGAAGGAGTTGAACGCCGCTGGGGGCATCAACGGCAAGCTCGTTGAGTTGAAGGAGTACGACACCAAGGGAGAGAGCAAGGAGGCCGGCACGTCGGTCACCCGCCTGATCACCAGCGACGAGGTGGTCGCGGTGCTGGGCGAGGTCGCCTCGTCGCTCTCGCTTGCGGGTGGGCGCGTCGCGCAGCAGTACGGCGTGCCGATGATCACCCCAAGCAGCACGAACCCCTCGGTGACGGCGCTTGGCCCGATGATCTCGCGCGTCTGCTTCATCGATCCGTTCCAGGGGTACGTCGGCGCCAAGTTCGCTTACGAGACCAAGGGCGCTCGGAACATTTGCGTGCTCTACGACCAGACCGCCGCGTACAGCAAGGGGCTCAAGGACGACTTCAAGAAGGCGTTCTTAGGCATGGGCGGCACCGTGCCCGTTGACGTGGCCTACAGCAAGGGCGACCCGGACTTTTCCGCGCAGCTGACGGCGATCCGTGCGGCAAACCCCGACATGATCTACGTGCCGGGCTACTACAACGACGTCGGCAACATCGCGCTGCAGGCGCGGCGCCTGGGCATCACCTGCCCGCTCCTGGGCGGCGACGGGTGGGACTCGTCGGAGCTTGCCAAGATCGGCAAGGACGCGATCGTCGGGTCGTACTACTCCAACCACTACTCGCCCGACCAGCCCGAGGCGGCGGTGCGCACGTTCATCAAGAAGTACCAGGACGAGTACCGCGGCGAGACGCCCGACGGCCTGGCCGCCCTGGGGTACGACGCGGCGAACCTGCTCTTTGACGCGATGAAGCGGGCCAAGAGCTACTCGGGCAAGGACCTGTCGCAGGCGATCAACTCGACGAAGAACTTCGCGGGCGTGACGGGCCTGATCACCATGGACGCCGACCGCAACGCGCAGAAGTCGGCGGTAATCGTTGAAATGAAGAAGGACGAGAAGGGCGAGATCCGCCCCGTGTACGCCGCGACGATCGCGCCCGGCGAGCAGAAGTAAGCCCGGCCCCTCGTGCACGCCCCCGTGCAAGCTGCGGCGGGCGCTGCGAGCAGTAGCAGAGCGCCGGTTCTTTGTGTACGCTGTTGCCCCCGATGACGGACTTCCTGCAGACACTGACGACCTCGATCGCGATGGGCTCGCTCTTTGCGCTCATCGCCCTCGGGTACACGATGGTGTACGGCATCTTGAAGTTCATCAACTTTGCGCACAGCGACATCGTTGTGCTCGGCGCGTGGTTCGGGTACGTCGTCTCCAGCCGCTGGATGCCGTGGATGGGCCTGTGGGAGGGCAGCCCCCCCTGGTGGGTAGGCGGGATCGTGCTGATCCTGTCGATGGTGCTGTGCGCGGGCGTGGGGTACTGCATCGAGCGTTTCGCGTACCGGCCGCTGCGCTCGGCGCCGCGGTTGAACGTGCTGATCACGGCGATCGGTGTGTCGCTGCTGCTGCAGAACTTCGGGCAACTCCCGTACATGTTCGGCGCGCGCCCGGCGGCGATGCCTGCGCTGGTTTCGACAACGCCGTGGTCGATCGGCGCGAGTGAGAACGGTTTCGGGGTGCGGGTCAACCCTGTTGACGTGGTGATCATCGCTACGGCGGTTGTGCTGATGCTTGCGCTGCAGTTTTTGGTCTACCGCACGAAGCTGGGCACGGCGATGCGGGCGGTGTCGTTCAGCTTTCCCAACGCGGCGCTGATGGGCGTGAACGTCAACTTCGTTGTGTCGTTCACGTTCATGCTCGGCTCTGCGCTCGCCGCGGCGGGGGGCGTGCTCTACGCGGTGAAGTACAACCTGCAGCAGACGGCGCACCCGCAGTGGGTGATGCTGGGCCTGACGGCTTTTGTTGCGGCGGTGGTCGGGGGGATCGGGAACATCCGCGGGGCGATGATCGGCGCGTTCCTCATCGCGTTCATCCAGCAGTTTGGCAGCCTCTACATCTCCCCGAGCCTGCGCGACGTTTACGTGTTTGTCATCCTCATCGCGGTGCTGCTGTTCAAGCCCGAGGGGCTGCTCGGCAAGCCCACCATGGAGAAGGTCTGACCTTGGAGAGCGGCGTTGCGGCAAAGGTCGGTGCACTCAAACCGGGTTTCGGCTCGGCGGCGGCGCGTTCGCTGCTGCCGATCGTCGTCGTGTTTGTCAGCGCGGCGTTGATGTACTGGGCGGTGGGCCCGGTCGTGGGCGACTTCCGCGTCAACGTGCTGTCGAAGGTCGGCATCTTCATCATGCTCGCGGTGAGCCTGAACCTGGTGAACGGGTTCACGGGCCAGTTCAGCATCGGGCACGCGGGGTTCATGGCGGTGGGCGCTTACTCGGCGGGCATCGTGAGCTACTACGGCTCGCTCTGGTTCTTCGGCGACACCGTGCGGCAGGAGGGCTTCCTGACCTGGGGTGTCGGGCTCTTCCTGCTGGGGTGCGCCGTTGGAGGGGTTGCCTCGGCGATCACCGGGTACATCGTCGGGCTGCCGTCGCTGCGGCTGCGCGGTGATTACCTGGCGATCGTGACGCTCGGTTTCGGCGAGATCGTCCGCGTGCTGCTCACCCAGACCACGCCGGTGCTGACCACCGTTGCGGAGATGAAGGAAGCGGGCTTTGTCAAGATTCTTGGGAGCGTCGGCGGCTCGCTCGGCTTTGGCGGGGTGCCGTGGTACAACAACCTGTTCTGGACGACGCTTCTGTGCGGCCTGACGCTGCTGGTGTGCTACCGGCTGAAGGTGTCGGCCACGGGGCGAGCGTTCCTGTCGGTCCGCGAGGATGAGATCGCGGCCCAGGCGATGGGGATCGACGTCACGAGCCTGAAGGTCCGGGCGTTTGTGATCTCCAGCGGGCTGGCCGGGGTCGCGGGGGGCGTGTTCGCGCACCAGAGCGGCAACTCGCTCATCCCGGGCGAGATGAACTTTCAGCTGTCGTTTGACATCCTGATCATGGTGGTGCTGGGGGGGCTGGGGTCGATCAGTGGCGCAGCGCTGGCGGCCGTGCTTGTCACGGTGCTGAGCGAGTGGCTCAAGGACCCGTCGACCGTGCTGGTGTACGGTCTGGTCGTGACGGCGCTGGTGGCGGCGTTTACAGCGCTGCGTGGCAAGTACCGCTTGGGGGGCGGCGGGGGCTCACCGGCGAAGGTTCGCAAAGCGGTGATCAAAGGCGTCGTGACGGGCGTGGCCCTCACGCTGTTGCTGGAGGGGGCGAGGCTGCTCGCCGAGCGGTTTGGGATCAACCTCTCGGACTACCGGATGGTCTTCTATGCGCTCATCCTGATCCTCGTGATGCTGCTGCGGCCCAACGGGCTCTTCGGCGTCAAGGAGGTCTGGGACTTCTTCAGGCCGGCGGGTCACCCCGACGCGCCGGTTCGCAAGGACGCGGCGGCAAAGGGGGGCGCATGAGCAACTATCTCCTCAACGCCAGCGGCATCGGCATCTCGTTTGGCGGTCTCAAGGCGTGCGACAACCTCACGCTGCAGATCCCCGCGGGGGCGCTGTACGGCATGATCGGCCCCAACGGCGCGGGGAAGACCACGGCGTTCAACCTGATCACGGGCGTCTATCAATCCCAGTCGGGGACAATCCTGGTTGCGGGCAAGTGCGTTGACGGCATGAAGCCGCACCAGATCGCGGCGGCGGGTCTCTCGCGGACGTTCCAGAACATCAGGCTCTTTGGCGAGATGAGCGTGCTGGACAACGTGCGCGTCGCCTGCCACTGCCGCACGCGCCACTCGCTGGCTGGCACGCTGGTGCGCACGCGCCGCTTTGTCGGGCAGGAGCGCGCGATCAGGGCGAGGGCCATCGAGCTTCTTTCGCTGTTCGGGCTCGACCGGCTCGCGGACGAGCAGGCGAAGAACCTGCCCTACGGGGATCAGCGCCGCCTGGAGATCTGCCGCGCGCTGGCGACAGAGCCGAAGGTGCTGCTGCTGGACGAGCCGGCGGCGGGCATGAACCCGAGCGAGAAGAAGAGCCTGGCGGGGTCGATCAGGTCGATCCGCGACCGATTCGGGCTGGCGGTGCTGCTGATCGAGCACGACATGGGGCTGGTGATGGAGATCTGCGAGAAGATCACCGTGCTCGACCACGGATGCCCGATCGCCTTCGGGACGCCGAAGGAGGTCCAGGAGAACCCGAAGGTGTGCGAGGCTTACCTGGGCGAGCCGGGCGCCCAGTAGCGGGTCCTGCTGCTTGAGACGACTGCGGAACGTGAACGGAAAGACAGGAACGAGTGGCTGAAGAAGCGGGCAACATCCTGGAAGTACGAGACCTGTCGGTCAGCTACGGGGCGATCAGGGCGATCAGCAACGTTTCGCTCACCGTCCGTCGCGGCACGATCCTGACGCTCATCGGCGGCAACGGCGCCGGCAAGACGACGACGCTGCGTGCGATCAGCGGCATGGTCAAGGGGTCGGGGAGCGTGAAGTACGATGGCAACGAGGTGCTTGGGGTGCGCCCCGACCTGCTCGTGCGGAGCGGGCTCAGCCACTGCCCGGAGGGACGCGGCATCTTCGCGAACATGACCGTCGACGAGAACCTGAACCTCGGCGCGTTCACACGGAACGACCAGAAAGAAATCGAGAAGGACAAGAAGCGCGTCTTTGAGCTCTTCCCGCGGATGAAGGAACGGTTGAAGCAGCCAGGCGGCACGCTCAGCGGCGGCGAGCAGCAGATGCTGGCGATCGGGCGGGCGTTGCTGGCACGCCCGAAGCTGCTGCTGCTGGACGAACCTTCGCTCGGACTGGCGCCGCAGTTGGTTCAGACGATCTTCAAAATCATCCGCGAGATCAACCAGCAGGGGGTGAGCATCCTGCTGGTGGAGCAGAACGCCCACATGGCGCTGCAGGTGGCCCACGACGCGGTCGTGCTTGAGACCGGCTCGGTCGCCACTTCCGGGCCCGCGGCGGAGCTTGCCAAGAGCGACGCGATCAAGAAGGCGTACCTGGGGCATTGAGGCGAACAGATCGATAGGTCCTATGCGTCGCACAGGACCTATATCGTTGCCCGTGTGGGACACCCGCATCATCGTCGAAGCAGTCTGCAGGGGCCTCGCCGCGGCCGAACGGTCACGCTCGGTCGAGCAGTCACCCTTCGGCATTGAGAGTTGCTCGGAAGCGCAGCTCCACCCGCTGATCGCCGATGCGCTCCGCGCTGAGGGGTTCGGGGCGCTCCGCGAGCAGCCCTACCCGCTCGAGAGGGTTGCCAAGAAAGGGCGGCGCAAGCCGGGGGGACTGCCCAACGAGAGCGAGCGCAACCGGTGCGACCTGGTCGTTACGCCTCGCGCGGGGCTGCGCCTGGCCGACCGGCTGAGCGAGGCGAAGGAGCACGAAGCCGTCAAGGCCAAGGTGAGCGGGACGCTCTTTGAGCGGCACGCCCTGGCCGAGGCGCCGCGCCACGATGCAACCGCCGCGGGGGTTGACGAGGTCTATTGGCTGGAGGTCAAGACTGCAGGTCAGTTCGCGTACGTCGACGGTGTGCCGGGGCCGTTCGCGTACGGCTCGGTGCTTGTGCGCGGCGTCGGCGCGGACCTCAAGAAGCTGCGCGACGATCCTGACGTGCTCCACGGGGGCGCGATGATGGTGCTCTTTTGCGCGGGCGAAGAGGTGGCAACTCACGACATCGGCGAGGTTGCTTCGCGCTGCGCGGACAAGGGCTTGCTGTTGACAGTTCCAGCCGTGAGCGGCTTCCCACTCCCCGATCGCATCGGCAACCGCTGGTGCGGGGTGGGCCTGTTCACCCCGGCGCGCGGGGCGGTGGTGTCGTGAGCGCCTGTCAGATGATCCCGGCGAGCCGCTCGACGACGTCGGCCGCGAGGGGGCCGGTGCGGCGGCCGTCGAACTGTGCGACAACGCCGGCGAGTGCCGCGCGCTGCGACTCTGCGTGCCCAGGCTGGCGGAGGATGCGGTAGATGCCCGAGGCGAGTTCGTTGCCGTTGCTGTCGAAGTAGGGCACCAGTTCCGGCACGGCGCGGTCGTTGGCGATCAGGTTGGGCAGCGTGAAGAAGCGCGTCTTGAAGACCCGGCCGCCCCAGAGCGCGTAGGGCACCTTCAGGTGCTTGCCGAAGCGGTAGAAGGTCACCATCGGCTTGAGCTGCTTGGTGATCTGGAGCGTCACGGTGCCGCTGGCGACCAGCGCGCAGTCGCACCAGCGGATCGCGGCGTCGGTGTTGCCGACAACGACGTGCATGCCCTCAACCCAGCCGCCGTTCTCACCGGCGATGTGCCGGAGCCGCTCCTGCACCGCGGCGTGGGTGATCGGGACGATCCCGACCGCGCCGGGGAGGTCCCCCTTGATCCGGCGGAACGCGTCGAGGATGAGGGGGAAGCACTTGGTGATCTCGCCCGGGCGGGAGCCCGGCATGAGGGCGATCTGCGGCGAGCCCTTGGGCCAAAGCGCGGTGACGACGTCGAGCGCGGCGTAGTCGAGCGGGCGCTCAAACAGCGGGTGCCCGACGAACGTCGCGGGGACGTTGCGGTTGCGGAACCACGCCTCCTCGAACGGCAGCACGCACATCACCATGTCGGTGAGGCGCCGGAGCTTCTTGATGCGGTGCTGGCGCCAGGCCCATACCTGCGGGGCGACGAGGTGGGCGACGCGCACGCCGCGCCCCTTGGTCATCGCGGCGATGGAGAAATTGGCGTCGGGCGAGTCGACGGGCACGTGCACGGCGACGGGGTTCCGGTCGAGCCAGTCGTCGATGCGCCGGTTGATCCGGACGTGCTCGATGATCTTCTGCGCGCCGGGCACGCCCATCACGGCGTCCCTGGTCGTCTCCTCGACGATCGTCGCGCCGGCCGCGGCCATCTTGGGCCCACCCCAGGCGTAGACCGGCATGGAGGGGTGACGCCGGCGCAGTTCGGCGATCAGCACCGCGGCGTGGTCGTCGCCGGAGGGCTCAAAGGCCGTTACGAGCACGCCCCTACCCGCCTTTCGGGCGATGCCGGCCGGCGGTCCTGCTTGTGCTGCGGTGGGGAGCGACGACACGGGCGGATTGTTGCGCCTCCGCGCGTCGGTTTCAGGGGTTTGTCACGAATCAGGCGCTCAGAAGCCCGACGCTTCGAACCACTCGCTCGGCGCTTTGCCGAGGGCGGCGGCGATCGCCAGAAGGCTCTCGAGGCTCGGCAGGTGCGCGCCACGCTCGATCGAGCTGATCTGGCTCACCGAGAGGTCGCACGCGTCGGACAGGTCTTTGAGGGTCCACGATCGCTGCGTGCGGGCCATGCGGATGTGCCTTCCGAGCTCCACGCGCAGACGGTCCTGCGGACGCTGTCCCAGGCCCAGGGCCGCGGCGGCCTGAGCCAGCACGCGGTTGAGCTCCTCCACCGAGAACGGCTTGGCGAGGTAGTCGAAGACGTCCTGCTTGAAGGTCTGACGCATCGAGTCGAGCGAGGGGTAGCCGGTCACGACGATGACGCACAGGCGCGGCCAGCGGCGGCGGAGCTCGGCGAGCACCTCTTCGCCGCTGGTGCGGCCCATCTTCATGTCAAGCAACACCACGTCGGGCAGGCGGCTCTCGCACGCGGCGAAGAACTCGGCGAATCCGCCCGGGCCGCCCCCCACCGCGCGCACGTCGTGGCCCTGCTGGCTCAGCACGCCGGTGATGTACTGGCGGAAGTCCTCGTCGTCGTCCATCGCGATGATCGACAGCGACGGCCCGCTGATGGGCTCGGCCTGATCGCTCGGGACGGGGTTGGCTGGCTTCTCGCTCATGGTGTGGCTTTGCTCGGTGCGCCGGGCGCTGCCGGGGGTTGGACGGAGAGGGGCAAGAGTATCTCAAACTCCGCGCCGGCGGACGGGCCTTCGCGGTTGCGCGCGACGAGTGCTCCGCCGTGCTCGCGCACGATCCCCAGCGATACGGCCAGGCCAAGGCCGGTGCCGCGGCTGTCGAGCCGGGTGGTGGCGAACGGCTCGAAGAGCCTGCCGAGAATCTCGGGGGAGATGCCCGGGCCCGAATCGGAGATAACGATGCTCGCCCACGTGCCGCCACCTGCGCCGCGTTCTTGAACCGAGGACCGCACGCTGATGGTTGTCGGCCCGGTGCTTGCGGGAGCGCTGTGAGCCGTCGACGCGTCGACTGCGTTGCGGAGCAGGTTGACAAAGACCTGCATGATGCGGTCGCTGTCGCACGGCACGATCAGGTCCGGGGGCACGTGGTTGACGAACTCAACGCCCGCGCGGCGTGCCTCGCGGTCGAGACGCACGAGCGTCCAGGCCTCTTCGACGAGCGCCCGGACCTCGACCGGCCTGCTCGCTGGCGGCCGGACGCGCGCGAAGTCGAGCAGGCTCTCGCTGAGGCGTTCCAGGCGGCCGACCACCCGCACCAGCAGCGCAGCCTCGTCGGGCTCGAGCCGGCGGTAGGGTTCCTTGACCAGTTTCTCGGCCAGGCCCTTCACGACCGCCAGCGGCGTGTTCATCTCGTGGGCGAGCCCGGCGGAGAGGATGCCCAGGCTCACCAGGCGGTCGGCGTCGGCGAGGTTGCGCTGGGCGCCCTCGATCAGGGCGTTCTTCTTCTGCAGGTCCACGGCGACGCGCTCGATCTCGGCGAGCGCATCGTTGGCCCGTCGCTCGTTGTCGCGCATCGCACGCACGGTGTCGTTGCGGGAGCGCATGATCTGCCCGAGCTCGTCGGCGGGGATCGACTGCGCCGGGATCAGCTCGCCGCTGCGCTGGTTCCGGCGCACGGCGTCGTCGGCGGCGAGCATGGCGCGGATTGGCGTGTAGACGTGGCGCGGGAGCACGAGGATCTCGATCGCCAGCGCGATCGTCGCGTAGACGCCAAGCAACGCAGCGACGAGGAAGACGTACATCCACACCACCGCGCGCCGGGCCGACTCCATCCGCACCGTCGCGCTGTAATAGGTGCCCGCGCCGGAGTCGTAGACGACCACGGTGGGCGCACGGCCCGGCGAGAGCACGACCACCGGCTCCCCCGGCGTCGCGAACGCGCGGGCCGCGGCGTCGCCGTCGATCCCCAGCCCCGCGACGCTCCCCGCGGCGAGCGAGACATCGGCCGAAAGCCCGCGCCGCAGTTCATCGATCGCCGGGTCGGCCCCACCGAACAGTTTGAGCCTTGCCCCCAGCACACCCATCACCAGGCGCGCCTCGTGCTCTTCGGCCTCCTGCACGATGCGCCCCACCGCCGGGCGCAGGGCCACAACGAGGATCGTCGCCAGCAGCAGGGAGAAGAAGGTGTGCAGGAAGATGAGCTTCTTGCGGATCCGCATCCCCGCCAGCAGGCCGGGCTGGCGTGGTGCCCCTCCGGGGAGATTGGACGGTTCGAGCTGGATGGGCGTGTTCTGATCGGGCAATGGCGCACCGTGCAAAGCAGGCGACGTGCAGAGACTAAACTGCGGGGTGAAGACACCCGGCGGCAGCAATCCTCGTGGCAAGAACCCCGCACCCGGCCAGCGGCGGGACGGCCCATCGTACGGGAAACCGCCCTCCAAGGGCGGACCGGACGCACGCCAGCCCCAGAGCGGTGGAGGCGGCCGCAAGGGGCCACCCCCGCGCGGGCGCATGCCCGGTCCCACCCGCCCGACCCGCCCCGACCAGCCCGCCAGGCAGACGCTTGC
Source organism: uncultured Phycisphaeraceae bacterium (assembly GCA_964403525.1). Lineage (GTDB taxonomy): Bacteria > Planctomycetota > Phycisphaerae > Phycisphaerales > UBA1924 > JAJTGZ01. The sequence goes on from CAYOGE010000002.1 coordinate 157,435, forward strand.
TGAGTTGAACGCCGCGGCAACCGATGCCTGGGCGGTCCCCACGGGTGATCAGGCGCGTGACGCGGTGATGAGCCACTTGGCCAGGCAGATCCGCCGGTTTCCGCGGCTTGACCTGACCGGGCCTGAACTGCCCGTCTCGATGGACCCGCGCGATGCCGCGCTGGCCCACGCGATCTACGACGCGGTTGTGCGCCGCTGGACGACCCTGGAACGCCTCATCGCCAAGAACGCGCGCAAGCCGCTCCCGTCGATCGACCCACCCGTCCGCGCCGCGATGCTCGCCGGTGCTGCGCAGATCGTGCTGCTCGACCGCATCCCTCCGCACGCGGCCGTCAACCACGCGGTGCAGTGGGCCAAGCTGAACGTGAACACCGGTTCGGGCGGGTTTGTCAACGCGGTGCTGCACCGCATCGCTGAGGCCGTCGGGCCTGACAGCGCCGCGATCCCCCTCCCCGCCGACTGGGCGTCGTCACGCCGCATCATCCCCCTGCCGGGCGGGATGGCGCGGGTGCTGACGGCGGACCTGATGCCCGAGGAGCCTGACCGCCGCCCCGCGGTGGCGCTGGGCCTGCCGACCGCGCTGCTGACGATGCTGCGCGCCACCCTCGGCGAGCAGGCGGCGAACACGATCGCGCTCGCCTCGCTCAGCAACGCCGTCACCGTCCTCAACACCGCGCACGCAAAGATCGCCCTCGATGCGCCGGGCACCACGCCGCACCAGGTCGAGGGGCACGCGCTCTTCTCGGGCACCCACGCCGACCTCGCCCGCCTGCTCAAGTCGCGCCCCGACGTCTGGGCGCAGGATGTGGCTTCGGCTCACACGCTGCGTCACGCCGCGGCCGTGCTCGCAGGGTCCGGCGCTTCGCCGGTGCGCATCCTCGACCTCTGCGCCGGGCAGGGAACCAAGACGCGCCAGCTCGCCGCGATGTTCAAGGATGCCAAGGTCTTCGCCACCGATACCGACGATCGCCGGCTGGCGACGCTGACGGCCCTCTTCCACGGCTCACCGCAGGTGACGGTCGTGCGCTCACCGCAGGTTGAGTCCCTCGCCAGGGAGGCGCCGTTCGACCTCATCCTGCTCGACGTGCCGTGCAGCAACAGCGGCGTGCTGGCCCGCCGGCCCGAGGCCCGCCACCGTTACACCGTCGAAGGCGTCAAGGACCTCGTCGCCCTTCAGCGCCAGATCATCACGCGTGCAACGGGTCTGCTGGCGACGACACCGAGCGCCGCGATCGTCTACGCCACGTGCTCGCTCGACCCGCGCGAGAACCAGCAGCAGGTGGAGTGGGCACGCGAAGCGTGCGGCCTTGAACCCCTCGGCGACGGCGTGGTCACGGTCCCAGTCGCGTCACCCCCCGCGGAGCCGACGATGGCCCGCGACGGCGCGTTCGTGCAGTTGCTGAAGCGGCGGGCCAGCGCACCCGTTCAACCGGCGCCCGGAGCGGCTCAGGCCTGATCGACCAGCGGCAGCAACGCGGTGAACGTGGTGCCGCGCCCGACCGCGCTCTCGACCGTCAGCGTGCCGCCGTGCTCTTCGATCAACCGGCGGGCCGTTGGCAGCCCCAGCCCGGTGCCGCCGCTCTTGGTGGTGAAGTAGGGCTGGAAGATCCGCGCCAGCGTCTCGGGCGGGATGCCCGGACCGGTGTCGATCACGCGGACCGCCGCCATCGAGGGCGCCGACTTCACCGGGCCGCCGGCCGACCGACGCTGCTCGATGCTCGTGCGCAGGATGACCTCACCCTTGAACGGTGCGCCGTCAGCGCCCGGCGCGTTCTTGATCGCCTGGATCGCGTTCAGCAGCAGGTTCAGCAGCGCCTGCTTGAGCAGGCGCGTATCGACCGGGGCGGACACGCCGCCGCCGCTCGCCTGCCCACCGCCGAGGTCGGCCCGCAGCCGCACGCCCGCACGCTCGGCCTCGGGGGTCAGAAAGTCCACCAGCTCGATCACCATGGCGTTCAGCTCGGTCGGCCGCTTCTCAAGCCTGATCGAGCCGGCGTACTCAAGGAAGTCCTGCAGGATGCCGCGCAGCCGCTCGGTCTCGCGGCGGAGCGCACCGACGCGGTTAATCAACCGCGGCTTGACCTCGTCGTCCCCCGGCCCTCCCTTGAGTTCCGCGACACCCTCGGCGATCAGCTGCGCGTTGAGCCCGATGGTCGAGAGCGGGTTCTTGATCTCGTGGGCCAGGCCGCCGGTCATCGCGCCCAGCTCGGCCAGGCGTTCCGCCCGCCGGGCACGGTCCTCGGCATCCCGCACGCGGCGTGACTGCCGGTCGTACATGAGCCGCGCCACAGCAGCGCCGATCAACAGCCCCACCGCCAGCGCCACGAGCATCCACGGCCAATTCACGGCCAAGCGTAGCGGAGAGGCCCTGCGGCCACAGAAACCGCCCGGTTCTCCCCGCGATCGCAAAGCTCTCGCCAACGGACGCGCAGGCCGCGCCCTCATGCCCCCCTGCGTCTAGAATGACCGGTTCCCGGCCACCCCTAAGGCCCCGCACAAACCCTACCCCCTCTCCCTCATCGTGGACGGGCCAAACCCCCGAGCCACCCTTATCCCCCTTGCTCTCCTACCCCTTTGGCCATTTGGCCATTTGCAACTTGGCTCTTTCCCTATGTCCACCTTCCCCCCCCAACGCATCCGCAACGTCGCCATCATCGCCCACGTCGACCACGGCAAGACCAGCCTCGTCGACAAGCTCCTCTTCCAGAGCGGCCAGTTCCGCTCCGGCGAGCTTGAGAAGCTCCAGGGCGGGCAGCACGGCCTGATCATGGACTCCAACCCGCTCGAGCGCGAGCGCGGCATCACCATCTTCTCCAAGAACTGCGCTGTGCAGTACGTCCCCACCGAGACCGAGACCGGCGGCGAGCCGATCCTGATCAACATCATCGACACCCCGGGCCACTCCGACTTCGGCGGCGAGGTCGAGCGCGTGCTGCGCATGGCCGACGGCTGCCTCCTGGTTGTCGATGCGCTCGACGGCCCCATGCCGCAGACGCGCTTCGTGCTCAGCAAGGCCCTCGAGGCCGGCCTGCAGCCGGTCGTCGTCGTCAACAAGTGCGACCGGCCCGGCGCCCGGCCCGACTGGGTCATGCACGAGGTCTTCAACCTGATGGTCGACCTCGGTGCTGAAGAGCTGGCCCTGGACTTCCCCATCGTCTACGGCTCCGCCCGCGACGGCTGGGCCTTCAACACGCCCGAGGAAGCGATGGAAGCCGCCGCCGGCACCCGCACCGGCGACCTGCGCCCCGTCTTCGAGGCGATCTGCAAGAAGGTCCCCGCGCCGCAGGATGACCCCAACAAGCCGCTGCAGATGCAGGTCACCACGCTCGACTACAACGATTACGTCGGGCGCATCGGCATCGGCCGCGTCGCCTCCGGCTTCATCAAGGCGGGCCAGCAGGTCACCAGCGTCCGCCAGACCCTCGACGGCTCCGAGGGCAAGAAGGTCAACAGCCGCGTGGGCAAGCTCTACCGGTTCCAGGGCCTTGGCCGCGTCGAGACCGACGAGGTCCACGCCGGCGACCTGTGCGCCATCGTCGGCCTCGAGTCGGTCGAGATCGGCGACACCGTCTGCCACCCCGAGCACGTCTCGCCCCTCCCCCCCGTCACCGTCGACGAGCCGACCATCACCATGGTCTTCCGCGTCAACGACTCCCCCTTCGGCGGCACCGAGGGTGACAAGGTCACCAGCCGGCAGATCCGCGAGCGCCTGGAGCGCGAGGCCCAGACCAACGTCGCCATGCGCATTGCGCCGGGCCGCAGCGGCGACGAGTTCGCCGTCTCGGGGCGCGGCCTGCTCCACCTGGGCATCCTGATCGAGACCATGCGCCGCGAAGGGTTCGAGCTCTCCGTCGGCAAGCCCGAGGTCATCACCCGCGAGGTCGACGGCGTCGTGCACGAGCCGGTCGAGCTGCTGGTGATCGACGTGCCGCCCCACGCCGTCGGCAGCGTGATGGAGCTGGTGGGTTCGCGCAAGGCGGAACTCAAGAACATGGACAACCGGTCCGACAGCCACACGCAGCTGACGTTCGAGATCCCCGCCAAGGGGATCATCGGCCTCCGCTCGCGCGTGATGACGGCCACCCAGGGCGAGGGCGTCATGCACTCCTCCTTCCTCAAGTACGCGCCCGCCATCGGCGAGACGCCCCACCGCCTGCAGGGCGTGCTCATCGCGACCGAAGGGGGCGACGTCACCGGCTACGCCTGCGAGCTCGCCTCCGAGCGCGGCATCCTCTTCGTCGCCCCCGGTGAGAAGGTCTACCCCGGCCAGATCATCGGCGAGCACAACCGCGACAACGACCTGCCGTTCCACATCACGCGCCTCAAGCAGCTCACCAACTTCCGCGTCTCGGCGAAGGAAGCCACGGTCGTCCTCAAGGGCTCGCGCAAGCTCTCGCTGGAAGCAGCCCTCGAGTACATCGAGGACGACGAGCTGGTGGAGATCACCCCCAAGATCGTCCGTCTCCGCAAGCGCATCTTGGATGAAGCCATGCGGAAGCGCTCCGAGCGGCAGGGCCGCGACCGTGAAGCGACGATGGCCACTCGGTAGCGAGACGCGCCCCGCGTTCACAGAGGCCCGACCGGAAGGGAGGGCTCTTGGGTCGCCAAGGAACAACCCCGCCCGCTTCACATCCAGACCCTCAAACCAAAGGCCTTCAAGGCCTTTTTTGATAACGTGGGGGCCTTGACGGTTCTGGTAGCAGGAAGTACAGGTGCCCCCACGTGAGGCAGCACAGGGCCGGACGTGAAGGGACCGCGCCTCGGACCGCGGCAGCGGTCATAGTTCATAGCCGGGCGGTCAGGCGGTCCCCCGCCGCCACCCCCGGTAGCCCAACCACAAAACGCTCTTCTTCCTTCCTTGCTGCCGCAGGCTGATGCGAGCCGAAGGCGAGCGAATCGTTGGATGTAGTGCGCCCCAAACCGCAATGAAGCGCCACGATCCCGATCAAACGATGATGTAGACTCTCCTCGTGTCGGATCAACCTCGAGACAATCCGTCGGTACCGCGCCGCCTCGCAGCGCGAGGCCCTTCCGCCAAATTGCTAAAGACGCTGGCTATCGCAATCGCCTGTGCGGCTGTTGCCCTCTTCGCCGCCATATGGCTGCTTCCCGCCGTTCCTCCCGCGTGGTCCGCCGGCAATCCCAACTACACCCAAGGGGCGGTTCCATACGTTGCCAATGCCGAAGGGGACATCCGCACCCTGCGCTTTGAACTTTCCATCATCGAAGAGCGGGCGATGCATGTGGTGACCAGCACACGAGTCAACGTTTCGATCAGAGATCAGGCGATACCCAAAGGCACAGACGCATCCGATGGGGCCGCTCTGGGCCGGGACCTTCTCGGTCAGCCCAACGAAATCCGTCCGACCCGCGAGGCGGCCATGCGTCACGTGATGGACAGCTTTGTGCAAGTGTGCAGGAACGCAGGGAATCTTGCGCTGGTGAGCGAGTTCGACCGCGCGGCACAGAGCGGGACCGTGTTGGTGGAGTACCCCGAGCGGACCGGGCTCGTCCGTGAACGTCAGATACTGACCACCCTCAAGTTCGTGCTGACGTGGGCGATCATCCCCGCCGCGTGCGTATGGGTTGTGCTCTTCATCGGCTGGCTTGAAGCACGCATGTCGCGCCCGGGCCACTGCGCCAATTGTGGCTACGACCTTGCGGGACTGGCCCGGAACGCCAAGTGCCCTGAGTGCGGGAAAGTCAGCAGAGTCTCCGCTCGCCTCCCGCGGCGGTAGGCACGAGCACTACGCTGTCCTCCGGCGAGCGGACATGTTGTGCTCCTTCACCGAGGGATCACTTGCTCTCTGTCACCCTCACCCGTCCAATTCCCCACGTCATCAACAAACGCCCTCTCCTTCTATCACCGATCCCCCTCACCCCCGCCGCGCCAGCCGCAGGCTGTTGAGCACCACGCTCACGCTGCTGAAGGCCATCGCGCTGCTGGCGATGATCGGTGACAGCAGCCAGCCCGTCAGCGGGTAGAGCACGCCCGCCGCGATGGGGATGCCGATGAGGTTGTAGACAAACGCCCAGAAGAGGTTCTGCCGGATCGTGCGCACCGTGTCACGTGAGAGGGCGATCGACTCGGGCACCGTGCGCAGGTCGCCGCGGATGAGCGTGATGTCCGACGACTCGATCGCCACATCCGTGCCGGTGCCGATGGCGAAGCCCACATCGGCCTGGGCCAGCGCCGGCGCATCGTTGATGCCGTCGCCCACCATCCCCACCGTTGCTCCGCCCGCCTGCAGCGCCTTGACCTTCGCCGCCTTGTCGGCCGGGAGCACCTCGGCGAAGACCCGGTCAACACCCACCTGCGCCGCCACCGCCTCCGCGGTGCGGCGGTTGTCGCCCGTCACCATGACGACCTTCAGGCCCATCTTGTGCATGCGGTCGATCGCCTCTTTCGACTCGGTCCGCACACGGTCGGCGACGGCGATCAGCCCCGCCTCGCGACCGTCGATGGCGATGAACATCGGCGTGCGACCCTGCGCGGCCAGCTCCGCCGCCTTCGGCTCCAGCGTGAGGGTCATGCCGCGCTGCGTCAGCAGCGCTGACTTGCCGATCAGCAGCGCGCGGCCGTCGACGGTCGCCTCCACCCCGTGCCCGACGACCGCCTTGAAGCCCGCCGGCTCGGCGAGCGCGAGCCCCCGTTCCTGGGCACCACGCACGATCGCCGCCGCGAGCGGGTGCTCGCTGTGGCGCTCGGCGGAGGCGGTGAGGCGGAGCAGCTCGTCCTCGGTCAGCTCTCCAGCGCCGTCCCCCGCCTCCCCCACTGCCACGACCACATCCGTCAGCGCGGGCTTCCCCTCGGTGATGGTGCCGGTCTTGTCGAGCACGATGGTGGTGAGCTTGTGCGCTGTCTCCAGCGCTGCACCGCTCTTGATGAGGATGCCGCGCTCGGCCCCGCGCCCCGTGCCGACCATGATCGCCGTGGGCGTCGCCAGCCCCAGGGCGCACGGGCAGGCGATGATGAGCACCGAGACGGCCGTCACCAGCGCCATGCTCAGCCGCGACTCAACCGGAGAAACAAGCCACCAGACCGCGAAGGTGACGAGCGCTACGGCGATGACCACCGGCACAAAGACGCCGCTGATGCGGTCGGCGAGGCGTGCGATGGGGGCCTTGCTCCCCTGCGCCTCCTGCACCAGCCGCACGATCTGCTGAAGGGCGGTGTCGGCGCCCACCTTGAGCGTCTTGATCCGCAGCGCGCCGGTGGTGTTCATGGTGGCGCTGAAGACGTCGTCGCCGGGGTGCTTTTCCACCGGCACGCTCTCGCCGGTGAGCATCGACTCATCAACCGCCGAGTCGCCGCTCTCGATGCGCCCGTCGACGGGGACCTTCTCACCGGGCCGGACGGCGACCACATCACCCACCGCCACCCGCTCTACGGGCACCTCGACCTCCGCCCCATCCCGCACCACCCGCGCTGTCCGTGGCTGCATGCCGATCAGCCGCTTGATCGCGGCGCTGGTGCGCCCCGTGGCACGGGCCTCGAAGTACTTGCCAAGCAGGATCAGCACGATGATGACCGCCGCGGCCTCGTAATAGACCGGTGCGGTGTGCCCACCCACGCCGCCGTGCCCCGCCGCACCGCCGGCGATCTTCGCAAAGAACACCGGCCAGACCGTCGCCGCCAGCGAGTAGACGTACGCGGCGCCGGTGCCCATCGCCACCAGCGTGTCCATGTTGGCGCTGCCGTGCAGCGCCCCCTTCCACGCCGAGCGATAGAACTGCCACCCGCACCAGAAGAGCACCGGCGTCGTCAGCACCAGCTGCAGCCAGTTGATCCACGGCACGTTGAAGGCGGCGATGCTCCCGTGAGACATCGCGATCACCAGCACCGGCAGCGAGAGGGCTGCGCCGACGATCATCTTCGTCAGCAGCCGCCGGCGCTCGGCCTCGCCCACGTTCATGTGGGCGGCGTGGCCCTCGTGCGCGGATTGGCTCTCGTGCGGGTGGCTCTCGTCAGGTGCCGCGTGCCCGTGCGCCGGCAGCACCGCCTTGTAGCCGATGTCGTCAACAGACTGTGCGATCGCGGCGGGGCCGGTCGCGGCGGCGTCGTACCTCACCGTCGCCACCTTCGTCGCGTAGTTCACGCTCGCCGAGGTGACGCCCGGCTGCTTGCCCAGCCGCCGCTCGATGGTGCTGGCGCACGAGGCGCAGGTCATCCCCTCGATCGGCAGGTCGCAGCGCTCGTCGGCGGCGGGGGCAGGGAGGGGCGTCGGCCCGGCCGCACCTTGTCCGTGAGACTTGTGATCCATCGCGCACCTCGATCAGCGGGTCAGCCTCGACATGACATCCATCAACTCGTCGCACATCGCCTCAGACTCCGCCGGGCCGGCCTTGACCGCCGCTCTCGCGCAGTGCTTGAGGTGGTTCTTGAGCAGGTTCTTCGCCACCGCCCGCAGCGACTCCTGCGCGGCGGCGATCTGCACGATGACATCCGTGCAGTAGCGGTCCTCTTCGACCATCTTCGCGATGCCGCGCACCTGCCCCTCCACCCGCCGCAGACGGGTGATGTTGGCGGCTTTCAGCGCCGGGTCTACGGCGACCGCCTTCCGGCCGGGTCCATCGTCAGCACCGGGCTGCGCTGTGCCGCACGGGCAGGCTGCCGCAGGAATCGCTGACTTCTTGCTCGGTTTCTTCACGTTGACCTCCGGTGGTGGCGTGCGGAAGTGCTCGGCTTACCCGCAGCACGAGGGACCGCAGCCGCAAGACCCGCCGCGCTTGGCCGGTGCGGCCGCGGGCGAAGGCCGAGCCTCAAAGCCCGCATCGTTGATCGCCGCGACGGCCGCCTTTGCGCCCTCCAGGCCGGCCACAACGACCGAGGCGCTGCCGATGTCGACCCGCTTGACCTCAACCCCGGGCACACCCTGGAGCGCCCTGGTCACGCCGGCAACGCAGGTTCCGCAGCTCATTCCGTCGATCGCGATGTTCACGGTGGTCTTCTCGGTGGTGTTCATGCTGGTACTCCTTGTGTTCGAAGCCGAAGGCCTGCCCACGCCGGGCCACTATACCCCCCTGGGGGTATCTATGCGCGGGATGGGCCGCCGGTTCGCTGGCAGCCAGGAAGAACCATGGAGACCCGCCGGACCCGTCCTCGGCTCACGGGCAACAACCGCCCGCAGAACGCGGAGCAAGCCGGGAGCGCGGCACGTGCTGAGCAACCGGCCGCGCTACGGCGCGCCGTGTTCCGGGTGCATCGGGTGGTGAGGCGCCTGCCCACGGCTGCCGGGCTTTGCCAGTTCCCACGATCGCACCGCCGCGGCCGGCGCCCGCGGCGCGGTGCTGGCGTCGCCGGCGATCTCGTTGTGCTTGAGCGCTTCTTCCGTTGCGGGCAGCGAGAGCGTCCCCTCCGGCGGTGCATACCAGCCGGGGTCGGTGTCGTAGCTGTCGAGGCTTTCCCGCACTTTGAGGATCGTGAACATGCCACCCATCGTGATCTCGTCGTACGGACCGACACCCCCCACCATCGGGATGCTGTTCGGCGGGATCGCCATGCCCATCTCCGTCATGCCCGCCATGCCTTCCTGGCCCATGGTCATGTAATCGGGGAGGAGCCTGCGCACCTTGCTGTCGAGCCCGCGCGCATCGACGCCGATCATGTTCGGCACGCCGTGTCCCATCTGGTTCATCACGTGGTGGGTCATGTGGCAGTGCATCGCCCAGTCGCCGGGATTGTCGGCGACGAACTCGACCGTGCGTGTCGAGCCGACGGGCACGAGGACGGTCGTTTCAGGCCATCGCCCCGCCGGGGGGATCACGCCGCCGTCGGTCTCGGTGACGGTGAAGGAGTAACCGTGGAGGTGGATCGGGTGGTGGTCCATCGCCGAAAGGTTGCCGATGCGGACGCGGACGCGGTCACCCTTCTTGACGATCAGCGGCTGCGTGCCGGGGAAGCACTTGGCATTCATCGTCAGGGTGTTGAACTCCATCATCTCGTTCGGGTCCGGCCGGCTGGCCCCCACGTTGATGCGCCACTCGTGCAGCATGAGCACAAAGTCGCGGTCGGGGCGCGGGCCGTCGGGGTTGCGTGGGTGCACAACGATCATGCCGGTCATCCCCAGGCCCATCTGGGTCATCTCGTCGTGATGGGAGTGGTACATCAGCGTGCCGTGCTGGCGGAGCGTGAACTCGTACATGTACGTCTCGCCGGGGGCAATCGCCTTCTGCGTCAGCCCGCCCACGCCGTCCATGCCGCTCTCAAGGATGACCCCGTGCCAGTGCACGGTGGTGAGCGCTGCGAGCCTGTTTGTGACGAAGATGCGCACGCGGTCACCCTCGACCAGTTCAAGCACCGGCCCGTGCACGCTCCCGTTGTACCCCCAGCACGTCGCCTTGAGGTTCGGCGCGAACTCGTGCTCAACCTCCTCTGCCACCATGTGAAAGACCTTCCAGCCGTCGACGATCGTGTAGGGGAGGGTCCACCCGTTGGGGACCACCACGGGCGTGTAGTCCTTGCCGGGCTCGCCGGGCGGCGCGTGCGGTGCGTTGTACGCCTGCAGCGCCGACGGCGCGTGCAGCGCTCTGTGCCCCGCATTCTGCGACGACTGCAACGCCGCGGCGGATTGACGGCCAGACAGGAGCAGAGCGCCCCCCGCGAGCGCGCTGGCGCTGAGCACATCCCTGCGGGTGAGCGTCCCCTGCCGCCGCGTCGCGTGGTCGGCGCGGGTGTTCTCGGTGGTCATCAGTGTCCTCCTGAGCCGGAACCGCCGGCTGAACCGGTCGTTGATTCAATCGCCGTGCCCGTCGCCTCAAACGGCGTCAGACGGCCGGCCAACACGTGGTCAAGCTCCGCGCTCGCCTTCCAGAATCCGTGGAGCGACGCGACGTACGCCGCGCCCGTTTCGATCTGGTCTCGCCGCGATTGCAGCAACTGGAACGGCGACACCTGCATCGCGTTGTACTGCAGCTGCGTCTCATCAACAAGGCGCTGGCGGAGCGGGAGGATTACCCGCTGGTAGTAGCGGGCGCGTGCGTGTGCCGCCCCCACAGCCGCGTGCGCTGCACGCACCCGCGCGCGAACCTCAACGGCCCGTGCGAACGTCCGCTCCACCGCTTGCCGGTAGCGGGCCTCTGCATCGCTCAGCGCGGCCTGGCCCTGGTCAAAGAGCGGGATGGGCACAGACAGCGATGGCCCCACCGACCACGAGCCATCGACGTCCTTCTCCGCCGATGCGCCGACTTCCGTCCCCTCAAGCCATGACCACGGACGGGCGATCCCCGCCGAGCGCGCAGCGACCTCGACCTCGCGCTGCAGCAGAGCCAGATCAAGGCTCGCGGCGATCGCCCTGCCTTCCATTCCCTCCAGCGGGGCGACACTGTCCGGCAATTGGGGGAGCCGCCCCGCCGCCCGCCACCCTGTCTGCTCACCCCAGAGCCCCATGAGCGCGTTGAGGCGCTCTCTCGCCATCGCAGCGATCGACTCCGCGGCCGCGAGGTCCACCTTCGCCTGCTCAAAGAGCGCACGCTCGTTCAGAAGGTCGAGCTCGCGGAAGTTACCGGCGGCACGCAAGCGCTTGGCGAGTTCGAAGGCTGCCTCTGTCGCCTCGAGCACCGTGGCACGCATCTCACGGGCCTGTTCAGCCGCCTGATACCCGTAGAACGCTGTACGCGCTTCGAACGCGGCGTCGATCACCGCCGCCGTCACACGCACCTTGGCCGCCTCGAACGCGGCCTCCGCCCGGCGCTGCCGCAGCGGCATCGACAGCAGGCTCACAAAGTCCTGCGCGACGTCGAGCACGACCGCTTGCCCGCCACCCCCCGAGGCAAACCGGACCTCGCCGCTGAAGACCGGGTTGCGCAGCAGACCCGCCTGTACAACGTCGGCCTGAGCGAGGTTGAGCTCCTCGTACACCGCCTGCAACCCGTGGTTGTTCAGGAGCGCCACCTGCACCGCGCCGTCGGCCGTAAGCTCGGATGCGAGCAGGTCCGCGACGGCCGCTGCGGCCGCAGCGTCCTCCTTTGAGCCGTTGTTCCAGTGCGGGCGCACGCCGCTGCGCTCGTAAACAGACTCGCCGACCTGGTCGAAGCCTTTGCCCGGCTGGATGGATGCACACCCGGAAAGCACGGTGAACCCCAGCGTCGCGCTCGTGAGCATTCGCTTGTTCATTGAGAACCTCCAGCCGCCTTCGCGGGCACGAGCTTCATGTTGCACTTGGGACACCGCTGATCGGGCTTGTCGCTGGTCACTTCCGGGTGCATCGGGCACGTGAACAACACAGCCGGCACCGCCGCGGGCGCTGCGCCGCCTGCCCCATGGCCCGCGTGCTGCGCTGGCGATGCCTGCGGCATGGGAGGGGCTTCTTCGGTCGCCGTGACATCAAGGGTGTGGGACGCGGCCACCGGATGGGCCTCCTGCGCGCCGGCGTTTGCCGGATGGTCCTGCGGAAACGGCGGCGGTGCGTAGGGCGCTGAACAGCCCCACACTGAAAGCATGGCCGCGGAGAGGGTCAGTGCTGTCACGTAGATCCTGCGACGGCGTTGAGGTGCAGCGCCGACACGCGCGACAACGCGGGTGCGCCCTGTCGGCTCGAGCGCGATGCTCGCTGCGGGGCGTGCAATGGATGCGGTCGTAGAGATTGGTGTCACGGCTTGCTCTCCGGGAAGGCTCGGCAACACCCCGCCGTGAGCGTCAGCCCGCGGGGGGACATGGGTCAACGATCGAGCTGCAGACTATTTGTGCTCGTGCCCGGAGTGCTCGCCACTCTCCTTGTGCTCAGGGGGCTTGGCGGCCCCGGCGCCCGCCTTGCGAGCGGCGTCGACCGCGGCGATCATCTTGGCCGGCTCTTTGCGTGCATCGACGTCGCAGCCTGCGCAGCAGAGCTTCACCAGCCGTCCCGCGAGAACAATGTCGAACGACTTGCCCATGTCACCGCCGAGCTTTTCACCGCTGGCGGGGCAGGTGTCGAGCGAGGCCGGGTAGTCCTTGCCCTGCGCGGCGATCACGGCCTTGTCCAACTCCGCGATGTACTTCGCGGCATCCTTGCTCAGCGCGACCTTCTCAGACTCGTCGGCGAGGCGGACGAGCCGGTTGCCGCTCACCACGTCAACGGGCTTTGCGGGCAGCGCCATGCCGCTGACCACCGAGGTCTTCAGCGGATAGATCGGCAACTGATCGGCGATGATCTTCTCGTCGAGCTTCTTCAGGCTCGCCGCGAGGTCTTTCTCAAACTTCGGCGGGCAACCGGGGCAGCAGAAGCGGACCTCTCGGCCGTCGTAGACCTTGATGACCGGGTCGCCCATCGCACCGAGCTTCTTGCCGAGCACGGCGCACGTATCGAATGGGTAGAGGTTGGCCAGGCGCGTCATCGGTGCGGTGTCACCTTTCGCCGGAGCGTGGGGGGGCGGGGCATGCGGGGCCGCCGCCGGGGCCGAAGGGTGATGCTCCTGCGCAGTCACAACCGAGGTAATGGAGGCGACCGCGAGGGCGGCGAACAAGGACGACAGGCGGAACGTGGTCATTTGCGAAACTCCTGGGTGAAAGGGAAAACAGTCAATCGCGGCCCCGGTGGGCCGACAATGGGACAGAGTCGTCTGGACGAACAGCGTTGATGAATTGACGTGGAGACCGGCGTACGCAGCGCCGCCTGCTACACGATGAGCGCGCAATGCTGGCGCAGAAGCGAGAGCGTTGGCCGCTGCACCGTGTGACCAAGCTCGCACCGCCACGAAAAAGCCACGGCGAGCGGCTCAATCGCGCGCACCGAAGGAGGCGCGAGCGCAACGGGTGCATCGGCAAGGTCAACCGGCACCGGGTGAAGGTCGCCCGCGGCCAACACCACCGGGGGTGAGCATTCGCAAGACTTGCTTCTTCCGTGGTGGCTCTTTTCCTGGCTCTTGCCCGGGCCATCCGCAGCATCACCGCGGTGGCAGCATTGGTGGCCTGCAACCGCCTGTGCGCCAGATGCAGTCCGCGGCCCACCACAGAGACAGACCGGCACATACGCCGTCATCATGAAGGCAAGCAGCAGGCACAGCGCTCTGGAAAGCCAGTTTGCCACAGCAGGCAAGGCTACGCCCCCCGCACCGTGCAGGTTCAAACCGGCAGTTTACCCGAGGGCTGCAGCCGTCCGTCAAGTGGTGCGCCCAAGGGGTTTTTCTCGCTACCGCCGCCCCGCCAAGGGGCATGCGACACGCCGCAGCCGCTTGCCCATCCCCACCCTTACGCCTACCCTTGACCGTCTGCGAAATCCCCTGCTGGCCCGTCCTCTGGCAGGGAAATTCCTCACTCACACCCACTGGACGGTCCCTGCAAAGGGAAATCAAGGATACCGAGCCCCATGCCCTCATCCGCCGAGCACAAGACCAAGTTGATCAAGACCCACCAGATTAATCCGACCGACACCGGCTCAGCGCCGGTTCAGATCGCGCTCCTCACCGAGCGGATCAACGACCTCGCCGAGCACCTCAAGCAGGCCAAGAAGGACTTCCACAGCCGCCGCGGGCTGGTCCTCATGGCGGCCCGCCGCAACCGGCTGCTGAAGTACCTGGCCGCGAACGACCGGCCGGCCTATCTCGCGTTGATCGCGAAGCTCGGCCTCCGCAAGTAAGAGCCAAAACCCCACGCCCGCGAGTTGACGCTCGCGGGCGTGCTTGTTTAGACGTGTTTGACAGAATCCCCGGGCCCGATCTTTTTTCCTCTTTTCGTTTTCCCTCTCCTTCGTCTGTCGCAGCAAACCAGCACTTTCGCGCCGCCCGCCACTCACCGGTGGAACCAAGCGTCGCCGACCTGCTGCTTTGCTGCCCACGGCGGCTGAAGTTGGGGCGGCGGGGGGCAGGGAATAGAAGGGGCCCCCACGCAGCGCAGCACGCCGCCAGCGCGCGCGGAGCATCCAGCGGCGATTGAAGGACATACCCAATGGGTCACGTTGTTGTTTCACGCACCATCGCGGGGCGCACGCTCACGATGGAGACGGGCAAGGTCGCCAAGCTCTGCAACGGCGCGGTCATCGCCACCTACGGCGGCACGACCGTCATCGCCACCGTCACCCGCGGCAAGCCGCGCTTTGAGAACCCCGACTTCCTCGGGCTCACCGTCGACTACCGCGAGAAGCTCACCGCCGCGGGCAAGTTCCCCGGCGGCTTCAAGAAGCGCGAAGGCCCGCCCTCGGAGAAGGAAATCCTCACCATGCGGATGATCGACCGGCCCTGCCGGCCGCTCTTCCCAGACGGCTACTACGACGAGCTGAACCTCCAGGTCTTCGTCATGAGCCACGACGGTGAGAACGACTCAGACGTCCTCGCCGGCACCGCGGCCTCCGCGGCGCTCGCGATCAGCAACGTGCCCTTCGAGGGACCGATCGCCACCGTCCGCGTCGCACGCGTCCACACCGACAACGGGCCCGTCTTCGTCTGCAACCCCACCAACTCGCAGATGGAGTTCTCCGACCTTGACCTGGTCCTGTGCGGGCACAAGGACGGCCTGAACATGATCGAAGTCGGCGCGGCCGAGCTGCCCGAGAAGGCGATCATCGACGCCATCGCGTTCGGCCAGGACCACATCAACCAGACCCTTGAGCTCATCAACGAGCTGGTCGCCAAGGCGGGCGTGCCCAAGGTCGTCGGCGACCTCTACACGCCCCCCGCCGACATCACCGAGATCGTCAAGAACGCCGCCGAGGCGAAGATGGTCGAGGCCCGAAAGATCAAGGGCAAGCAGGACCGCAACGCCGCGGTCGACAAGCTGCGCGAGGAGGTGCTCAGCGCCCACTTCCCGATCAAGACCACCGGCAACCAGGAAGAGTTCGCCGCCAGCACCAAGCGCCGCTGGTTCGCCAAGGACGCCTTCAAGCGCCTTGAGGAGAAGATCACCCGCCGCCTGATCGCCGAGAGCGGCATCCGCGCCGACGGGCGCACGGCCATGCAGATCCGCCCGATCACCGGCGAGGTCGGCATCTTCCAGCGCACCCACGGCTCGGCGCTGTTCCAGCGCGGCGAGACGCAGAGCCTCATCTCCGTCGCCCTGGGCACGGGCAAGGACGAGCAGATCGTCGACGGCCTGCTCCCCGAGTACAGCAAGAAGTTCATGCTGCACTACAACTTCCCACCCTTCTGCACGGGCGAGGTGAAGCGCATCACCGGCCCCGGCCGGCGCGAGCTCGGGCACGGCGCGCTCGCCGAGCGCAGCCTGCTGGCGATCCTCCCCAGCGCTGAAGAGTTCCCCTACACGATCCGCGTCGTCAGCGACATCACCGAGAGCAACGGCTCATCGTCGATGGCGTCGGTCTGCGGCGGGTGCCTGGCGCTCATGGACGCCGGCGTGCCCATCAAGGCGACCTGCGCCGGCATCAGCGTCGGACGCTTCACCGACGACGACGGCAACCGCGAGGTCTTCGTCACCGACATCATCGGTGAAGAGGACTTCTTCGGCGACATGGACTTCAAGGTCTCCGGCACCCGCGAGGGCATCACTGGAATCCAGCTCGACCTCAAGGCCCGCGGGCTCGTCATCGAGCAGATCGTCCGCATCCTCGACCAGGCCAAGACCGGCCGGCTCGAGATCATCGAGACGATGGAGAAGATCATCGCCAAGCCCCGCGCAGAGATCAGCCCCCTCGCCCCGCGCCTGGTGACCATCATGATCAACCCCGAGAAGATCGGCAAGCTGATCGGCCCCGGCGGCAAGATGATCCGCGGCCTCCAGGAGAAGTACGGCGTCGGCATCGACGTCGAGGACGACGGCTCCGTCACCATCTCCGCACCCGACGGGAACACGATCGCCATGGCCCGCGCCGAGATCGAAGCCCTCTGCGAGGAGATCAAGGTCGGCACCGTCTTCACCGGCAAGGTCGTGTCGATGAAGGACTTCGGCGCCTTCGTCGAACTCGCCCCCGGCACCGACGGCATGTGCCACATCTCCGAGCTCGCCGACGGCTTCGTCAAGAGCGTCGGTGACGTGGTCAAGATCGGCGACATGATCAAGGTCAAGGTGATCATGGTCGACGAGCAGGGCCGCATCAAGCTCAGCCGCAAGGCCGCGCTCCGCGACGAGCAGGCCGCGGCCCCGCAGCAGCCGCAGGCCCCGCTCCCCGCGGGCGCTGGCCGCACCGACTGATCCGGCGTCGGTCAACACGTGTTACTCAGCGGCCCGCCAGAACCGGCGGGCCGTTTTCATTTCGGCGCTCGTCGAACTCTTGCGGACTCGCAAAAGAGAGCGCTTTCATTCCGCGGCGAGTTTCGTTCCCTCCGGCGGTTGAGATTCGCCGCGAAGGCTGTATGCTCATTGCGCCGGTGGGCCACGACACCCGCGCGGCCTGGTGTGTGTTCGCGACCAGTACCTCGACGGCCACCTCTGAGCGACACGCTTGAGGCGCCGCGGGACAGGAACAAGCCACAATGAGCGAACCAGCGGGCAACATCGTTGATGCAGAAGGCACTGTCAAGTGGTTCGATCCCAAGAAGGGATTCGGCTTCATCATCGGGCCGCAGAAGCAGGACATCTTCGTGCACTACGCGGTCATCGACGGCGAGGGGTTCCGCGTGCTCAAAGACGGCGCGGTCGTCCGGTACGACGCGCACGAGACCGAGAAGGGGTGGCACGCGACCAGGGTGCAACGCTCGGCCGAAGACGCCAGCGACGGCGAACGGCGGGGGCGGGCCCGGACTCCGCGGCGCTAGATAGACGTGCGCATCCGGGCTCGGTGGTGTTCGCGGTCAAGGCTTCGGCGCAGCGTCGCGCGGCGAGCCGCCGGCCCACTCGACGACAACCCTCGCTCGCTGGCCGCCGCCGGCACCGCGCTCCTGCCAGGATTCAAACCTCACCTCGCCGATCGACCCGGCACCGGCAAGACCGGCGGCAAAGGCCATCGGGCCCGGCAGCGCCTGCAGCACCCGCGGCGGACGGACCACCGCACGCCAGAGCCACTCGCGCCCGCCGTCGGCGCGGCTCGCCAGGCAGCCCTTCAGGGCCGCCTGCTTCGCCGCAAGATCGTCGGGCTCCTGCGTCGGCTCCAGCCCCCACATCATCCAACGCGCTCCGTGCTCTGCGGCCGCTTCTCCAGCGGGGGCGCACTGAAACCACGCGACCGAAGCCGGCATGGGCAACGCCTCACCCTGGCCGGCCGGCGCAAGGTCGGCCGCGGGTGGGATGTGAACCGGCAGCACCCGCAGCGCCAGGGCATCCGCGGCGGAGAACGGGCTCGCGGCACGGGCGGGCTCACCCACCGGTCGCCTGTTGCCCGGTTGTTCAACGCTCGTTGCCAGTTCTTTCAACCACTCCCCGCGCTCAACAAACGCCGCCATGGCTTCTCCAGCGGCGTCCATCCGCTCCGTGCCCGCGCCGCCGGATGCACGCACACCGCACCACACCGACGTCCGATCGGCACCGCTTGTTCCCACGAAGAGCCCGACCCCCTCCAGCCGCTCCTCCTTCTGCAGCAGCGGCTGCCCCACTACGCGCAGCATCTGCTCGACTTCCGGCGTCCCGCCGCCGACAACCATTACCGCCGCCCCGGGCGCCCAGGAGTCAAACCACGCCGAGCCTTCTCCGGGCAGGCCGGACGGCGCACCGCCGTTGTCGCGGTCCGGCGCGATCAGTTCAGCATCGAACGACCACGCACGCGCGGCGATCCCGCACGCCACTACCGATGCCCGCTCCCACGACTTGCCCGCGCCGCCCGGCCCAGCCGCCTTCTCATCGGCCGAGAGCACGAGCACATCAGCCGCCCGGGCCTGGGCCGCCGAAAACGCCTTTGTTGATGAAAGCGTCGATTCGCCGGCGGGGCGCGCAACCGCCGCAGCCCCCGGCCTTGCTGCTTCGACAGAAGCCACGATCGAAGCGAGAAACGCACGGTCTTCGGTGGGCGTCAAGGCCAGCACTTCGTCGCTGCCCTCGGCGTCAGAGAGCGTGCGGCACACGAGGGCGAAGCGTCCATCCTCAACCGAGAGCACCGGTTGGCCGGCGATCACCTCGTGCGGAACGGCCTTCAGCCGCTCGCGCACGCGCACCGCCACCTCCCGCTTGACGACGGCGAGAACCGCCCAGCTTGCATCGACCGACGCGCGAACATCCTTGATGCCGCCCCCAGTGCCCGCACCAACCCCCGCGGCGACGCTCACGTTCGCGTCGGCAACCACCAGCGCCAGCCCCCCACTGGTGAGCGCTGCGAATGCCTCGCCCGGCTCGTAGCCCAACCGCCTCGAGAGCATCGACCAGCTTTTGAGCGTGTCGCCCCCGATGCCGTTCGCCACCGGGCCAAGACGCTTCCACGGACCCTGCAGCCCGCTGAGCACCTCGCCCGGCCGCGCCGAAACAACGACCAGCCGCGTCGAGAGCGGCAGGTTGCCGATCACGGGGGTGAGCGCATCACGGGCAGACAACTGCGCACGCAACGCGCTGCCCGAGCAAGCCACCGCGAGCACCACCGTTGCTACCCCGCGCAGGCGGGCTGGAACCTTGCTCATTGTTCTCTCGCGAGAGACAACCCCTGGACTCACTGAGGTCCGCCGTCGCTCAGCGGTGCCCCGCCGATCGCGCGGCCCAGCCGATCGGCGAACGTCTCGCTGCCGATCCCGGCGTTCAGACCGGTGGCGCCAGAACCGCCAGCGACCGGGCGGAACGCCGCCGCAGCGACGCGCTCCGCTCGCCCGAGCATCCGCTGGCCGCTCGCCAGCATGCGCTGTGCGATGTTCCGCTCGCTCTCAGAAGGCTCGAGGGTCGGCGGCAACTGCAGAAGCTCGCTCATCGGCACGATCACGTTCGTCGCGATCGCCCGCACAACCTTTGTGTCCTCGGCGTCGGTACGGGCCTGGCCGTTCAGCGCGAAGCGCGTCAAACGCTCCTGCGCCTGGCGCAGCGTCAAACCGCTCGCCCGCACGTCCGCCACAGCACTCCCCACCACGCCCGCCACCGGCCTTGGTTCAGCAAAGCCCGGTGCGATCTGGTGCCACTGCAGGGCGATCAGCCCGCAGCACACAGCCAGCCCGACCGAAAAGCCCATCGCCGCCAGCCTGCCCAGGCGCCGCAGACGCAGCGTGCGAGTATCCGCGAAGGGCCGGCCAGACTCAAGGCGCGAGATGATCCCGGCCGTCAGGTCCGGAGCGCGAGCCGCATCACCGCGCATCGCGTGGAGCCGCTGCTCAACCGCCCGCGAGCCGTTGTGGTCGTTGATGTTCATCACGCGGGAACCTCCCGCGTCCGCACCCCGCGCACCCAGGCCGCGACCGCCGGCTGATCCTCAAGCGCCGCCCGAAGACGTGCACGCGCCCGGTGCAGGTGGCTCTTGACGGTGCCCACCGGCAGTTCAAGATGGTCGCCGATCTGCTCCACCGACCACTCTAACTGGTAGAAGAGCACAACGGCCTCGCGCTGGTCCTCGCTCAGGCACCCAAGCGCCGACTGGAGTTCGCCCGAGGCGGCGAAGTGATCGCCCGGCTCATCGGGCACACCGCCGGCGAACGAGCGGCGGTCAGCGGCGGCGCCCATCGCCTCGGTGTCGTAGCTTGGCGCAAGACGCTGGCGGGCGTTGACGTACAGACGCTTGGCGATCGTGAACAGCCAGGTGCTGAAACGGAATCGCTCGTCGTAGCGGTGAAGGTTGCTCAGCGCTCTGACAAACGCCTCTTGCACGACGTCCTCCGCCACGTCAGGGCGACCAGACAGCCGGAGCATGTAGCCGTAGAGCGAACCTTGGTGCGCACGCACCAGTTCCTCCGCGGCGGCGCGCTCGCCGTCAAGGACCCGCCGGATCAGCTTTCGCTCGGCTTTGGAGGTCATGCCGTGTAAGTGTACGGGTAAAACCAAACAGCGTTGCGAAAACCGGGCGGATCGCCAACTTCACCTGTTTAGGTGGTCTTCGCCGCGGGGCCAAAGCAAACGGCGGACCTCGTTCGCTGAGGTCCGCCGCAGGAGAATTGCTTGAGTATCGGGTCAAAGGGCCTGCAGACGAGCACGTTGCGTCGCCCCGGCGTTACCCGCTCGTCAGGCCGCACGCCGGCGGATGCGCTTGCCGCCGACCGTGCGCTGGTCGGACGTTGCGCGGCGTTCGGGCTCGGCGACGAGCACCTCGACCATCTCAAGGGGCGTGCTGGCCCAGAGGTCAGCGCCGATCTCTTCGGCCAGACCCTCAGCCCGGTTAAAGATGCCGGCGCCAACGGCAAACTGCACATCGGGGCACGCGCCCACCTCGCGGATCGTGTCGATCAGCGTGCGGATGCCGGGGAGGTCCGAAGGACCGCTGGCGAACATCATCACGACGTCGGGCTTGTGGTTGTTCACCTGGTTGAGGATCTCGTCGGCCGCGATGCCGCCGCCGGCGAAGGTGACCTCAAAGCCCTGCGATTCAAGCATGTCCACGGCCATCTGTGCGCCCATCTCGTCCCCCTCGGTCGGGCCGCAGAACGCCATGATCTTCCTGCCGATCTGGGCCGAACGCTCAAGACGGGCGGAGTTCTGGTCAACCAGCACGCGGAGCAGGCGGGTCGCGGTGTGGTGAGCGAGGGTGGCGAGCTGGTCCTCGCGATGGAGGCGGTCGATCAGTTCGTACGTCGGCCAGAAGAGATCGGCGACCAGACGCTGGGCGGTCCACCCGGCGGCGGTCAGCTCCTCGATGATCGCGCGGGCGCGAGGCCGGTTGCCCGTGGTAAGGGTGTCGAAGAAACGCTCGATGGTCTGCTGGCTGTGCACTGGAACGCTCCACTATTGCCCGAGGTTTGTTGCGGGCGGGTGGTCTTGGCTTGCGGCGTTCCA
The DNA here is from genome assembly GCA_964403525.1 of uncultured Phycisphaeraceae bacterium. Classification (GTDB taxonomy): domain Bacteria; phylum Planctomycetota; class Phycisphaerae; order Phycisphaerales; family UBA1924; genus JAJTGZ01. The sequence continues at coordinate 179,126 of CAYOGE010000002.1, forward strand.
CGCCTCTCAGGCCGGGCTTTGTAAACGCGTCAGCGATTCCACGCCGACGGATCCATGGCTCTGATTTCGGGGGCCGACTCGCATCTTCGCGATTTGGAGAGGGTGCGCAAGCGACAGCGCAAGAAACGAGCGCAGCAACGGCGCGATTTGCGCGGAATAACCGAACACGATCCGAGTAGAATGGCCGTATGAAGCGATTCTCGAGCCTCGCCATCTCGTTCGGCCTCCTCCTGTACCCATTGGCAAACGCGCAGCCGCCCGCCGCGCCCGCCGCCGGCGTGAAGGAACCGCCCGCGCCCGCGACCTCCGAGCGCTGGTACGTGCTGACGATGCAGGGCCAGCGCGCTGGCTACCTGAAATCGGTCGAGACGACAACGAACGGTCGCGTGACGTCGGCGAGCGACATGCACCTTGAGATCAAGCGCGGCGCAATCGCGATCAAGGTGCTCATGCAGACGGAGTTTGTTGAGACGACCGAAGGCAAGCCGGTGTCGATGTCGAGCAGCCAGGTGCTCGGCGCGATGGCCACAAAGTCGACGACGACTTTTTCTGACGATGGAATGGTGACGACGACGACCGTGGGCGACCAGACAACAACCAAGACCAGCCCGCCGCCGCAGGGCGCGTGGCTCACCCCGGCCGCCGGAGAGCGATACGTCAAGAGCGAGCTGGCCAAGGGCGCGAAGGAGATCACGCTCAAGACCATCGACCCCACCGTCGGCGAGGGGCTCATCACCGTCACCCGCCGGATCGTCGAGAGCGACGGGACCGTTGACGTCTTCGGAAAGACCGTGCCCGCCGTGAAGTGGGAGAGCACCGTTGACAAGTACCCCGGCGTGAAGCAGACCGAGTACGTCGATCCGGCCGGTGATGTGCTCAAGTCGGTGACGAACCTGGGCGGCATCGTCCTGGAGCAACTCGCGGCCGACAAGGACCTGGCGATGAGCAAGCTCGATGCCCCTGAACTGCTCGAGAGCACGACGGTAAAGCCCGACAAGCCGCTGACCAACCCGCGCCACCTCACAACGGCAACCTACCGCGTCAGCGTTGAGAAGGAAGAGATGCCCGACCTCCCGACCGTCGCCGGGCAGAGATTCACCCGCGAGTCGCCGACCGCCGGCACGGTCGAGCAGGAAGCCAAGGGGATCGAACCCGTCGCTCCCGGTGACCTGGCGGCGGTCAAGGCCAGGCACCTTGAGCCCTCATCAACGCTGAAGTCCGACGACCCCGCGATCGTTGCGCTGGTAAAGAAGGCCCGCGTCGAGGGACTGCGCAGCGCTGACGCTGCCGAGAAGCTCCGCGCGTTCGTTCACTCCTTTATCAACACCAAGGACATGTCGGTCGGCTTCGCCACCGCGTCGGAGGTTGCACGAACGCGCACGGGCGACTGCACAGAGCACGCCGTGCTCCTGGCGGCACTGCTGCGAGCCGACGGGATCGCCTCTCGGTGCGCTTCGGGGCTCGTCTACGTCGAGCAGTTCGGCAAGCAGCAGGGGATCTTCGGCTACCACATGTGGACGCAGGCCCTGGTCGAGCAGCCAGACGGTGCCTGGGCTTGGGTGAACGTCGACGCGACGCTGCCGCAGGGCGTGCCGTACGACGCGGCCCACATCCTGCTCTCCGTGAGCGGGTTGGGAGAGGGCGAGATGCAGAACTTCCTCGTCACGACCGCGCCGCTGATCGGTCGACTGAAGATCGGCGTCGTCCGGGCCGAGTGACCCGTCCGCAGACGCCGGCGTGCCCGGCTTCGACTAGCGTTGCACCATGGCGAAGAAGGTCTCAGCAAAGCGTGCGGCGGCGGCGGGTCGTGCCGAAACGGCACCCCGCAAGACGCCCCAGCGCCCCGTCTCGCTCGACGTGGTCATCGGGCAGAAGCGCGCGGTTGACGTGCTGCGCAGCGCCCTCAGCGGCCAGCGCATCCATCACGCGTGGATCTTCACCGGCCCGCCGGGCGTCGGCAAGTTCACCGCCGCGTGCGGCTTCGCCGCCGAGCTGCTGGCCGACCGGGGCGAGAACTGGCAGGTCACGACCGAGCAGCTCAAGAGCGGGGCGCACCCCGACCTGCACGTGATCGTCAAGGAGATGGCCGAGCAGAGCCGCAAGGACACCGTCCGCAAGAGCAAGCAGACGGGGATCGCCAAGGAGGTGGCCGACGAGTTCCTCATCGAGCCCGCGGCCCGTTCGCGCGTCGTTGAGAGCGACTCGCCCGCCGCAAAGGTCTTCATCGTTGACGAGGCCGAGCTGCTGAACCACTTCTCCCAGAACGCGGTGTTGAAGCTGCTCGAAGAGCCCCCCGCGGGAACGGTGATCATCCTCGTGACGACCGACGAGCACCGCCTGCTCGCGACCGTGCGCAGCCGCTGCCAGCGCGTGGCGTTCTCGCCGCTGGACTCAACCGCCCTGCAGGTCTGGCTCGCTTCGAGCGGGCTGGAGCTCGACGGGCCCGAGCGTGACTGGCTGCTCGCCTACGCCGGCGGAGCGCCGGGACAGATCGTGTCGGCGCAGAAGGCGGGTCTCTACACCTGGCACACGAAGCTCGACAAGATGCTGACCGCACTGGGCGCCGGCCAGGCCGACGGCTGCACGGGGCTCGGCCCGGCCATGGCCGCGCTGGTCGAAGAGCGCGCAAAGGCCGTGCAGGAAGAGAACGAGAAGGCGAGCAAAGAGACCGCCAACAGGCAGTGGTGCCGGCGCATGCTCGCGTTCGTCGCCGAGCGCCTCCGCCGCCAGATGATCGGCGCTGCACGGGGCGGCCCGGCGCAGAGCTCAAGGGCCGCGGCGCTGGCGGCGGCGCTCGACGCGGTGTCCGTCGCCGAGCGCCAACTCGACAGCAACGTCCGCTACGACAACGTGCTGGACAACCTCGTAGCCCAGATCGCTTCCGGCCGCGCCGGGCTCGCGCTCATGCCCGCGCGCTGAAGCCGGCCGTCGCACGCTCTGTCGCGTCGAGGTTTGTTGACGTTGTGTCCGCGAGCGTGCGCTGCTGCTCCGCGGAGACCGTCGAGATCAGCATCGCCCACGTCTCACGCTCGTAGCCCAGCAGCCCGATGACCTCGTCGGCCGCGGCGATGTCCTTGCTGTGGCTGGCCGTCACCAAGCGCGAGATCATGTACGTGTAGAGCGCCCGCAGCTGCTCGATGACCGTGTTGTCGGCGCCCGGGGTCGGGTCGGCCTTCATCGTGGTGATGAGCTCAACGATGATCGCCCGCGTGCGGGTGAACCCGTTGAACGCCTGCTCGTAGTTCTTCGCGGCCAGGCCGTCGCGCCCCTGCGTCGCGAACCGCACCGCGCCGTCGAGCAGCATCAGGCGCAGCTCTTCGCGGCTGGCCGTCATGACCTTGGTGGCCAGGTACTGGTTGGCTTGGTGGTGTGGCGTTGGCATCGCGTGGATGATCGGACCTTTGCGGGCGCGGCTTCAGTCCGCTCAGGCGATGTAGGCGATCTGCGACAGCGACCCCGACTGGCTCTGCAGCTTGCCGATCGCCGATTCCATGGCGGCAAACTGGTTCTGCAGCAGCGTGCGACGGCTGAGCAGCCGGGCGTCGATCTTCGCGATCTGGTCGTTCTGGGCCTTGATCTGGGCGTCGAGCAGCTTGCTCCTGCGGGCGAGCTTCCCGTCGGTGCTGCGCGTGAAGTTCTCCAGCTGGTCCGCCATGATCTCAAACACGCCGCGCGTGGTCACTGCCCCGGCGACGTTCTCACGCACCTGCCCCACTACCACGCCGTTGACGACGATGTCGCGCGACGAAGAGTTCTCGGCCTGCACGCGCCCTGCGAAGAGATCGGCCACTCCGTTTGGGTCCCGCTCAAGCGCCGCACGCAGCTTCTCTTCCTTCAGTTCCAGCTGCCCGCCGCTGCCAAGCTGCAGGCCCACATCAAAGAGGTACTGGTACTGGCTGTTGACCCCTTCGGCCTTGGTCTGAATCAGGGCCTTGACCATGCGCCGCAATTCCTGCGTTGTCGAGTCACCCAGCAGCACGCCGCGGGTGTTGCTGTCGGTGTCGTACTTCGAGCGTGAGTCGATCGAACCGACCAGCGCGTTGAACGCCGTCACAAACTTCTGCACCTCTCGCACGATTGCGTCGTTGTCGGACGTCACCGAGACGTTGGTCGGCGTGGTGCTGGCGCTGATCAGGTTCAGCGTCACCCCCGGCACCGCGTTGGTCACCGAGTTGCTGGTGCTCTCGATCGCCAGCGCCCGCGTCGGGTCGTCGCTGCCGTAAAACAGCAGCGCGTTCCGGGCGTGGGCAACGGTGTTGAGCCCGATGTCCGCGCCGCCCGTGTCGATCGTGAGCGCGCCGGCCGTGCCGCTGGCGCGGCTGGTCAGGCTGAGGCGGAAGGGGTTTGCGCTCCCGTCGTTGATGATGCTGGAGGCGAGCCCCACGTTCGCCGCGTTGATCGCGTCGGAGATCTGCGTGAGGTTGTCGGAAGGGTTCACCGTGATCACCCGCTCGTACGACCCGTCCACGCGGTTGGCCGCGCCGGTGCCGGTTGACGTTGAGTTGAGGTTCAGCGACCGGGCGACCGAGCCCGACAGATCGCGGATGGTGATCTGCGTTGCGGCCGCCGGATTGGTTGACTCGATCAGGATGCCGTCGCCCGTGTCGTTGACGCGCGCACGCGTGTCGTTGGTGCCGCCGAGGTTGCTGTTGATCTGATCGACCAGGTCTCCCACCGTACGCTGCGACGAGGTGATGTTGATCTGCACCGCAGGCCCGGCGGCGGTGACGATCTCGATCCGGCCCTCACCGATGCCGCGCCGTCCGTTGAGGTCGCTCAGCAGCGTGCTCCGCCCGATCCACTGGCGCTGCGTCCGCGCCCCCGTGATCGTCGCACCGTTTGTTGGGTCCTGAGCAAGCCCCAGCGCCTCAGCGACCGTTCCGCTAGCTGCAAACTGGCCCGAGCCGGTCGTGTTGTCGGTCAGGATGAACCGCGTGCCCGTCGGATCGACCGAGAGCGTCGCCTTGCCGCCGGTCTGGCTGTTGAAGTGAGCGATGAAGTCCGTCACCGAACCGGTCACATCGGCCGCGTTGATATCGATGTTGTTGATGCTCGATCCGTCCCGAAAATCCAGCCTGACCGTGTCAGGCGCGATCGTCGTTCCGCCCAGCAACCGCGTCATGCTCACGCTGTTGAGCTTGCTCTGAAGCACGGTGCCGATGAGCGTGACGTTGTTGACCGATCCCAGGATGCCAAGATCGGCCGCCGTGGTGCCCGAACCGTTCTCCGTGACGGTGATCGGCTGGCCGGTCTGTCCGGTCGTGTCGATCAGGCGGATCGCCGAACCGCCGTTGGTCTGCCCGTCTGGCACGATCTCCGCCGTGATCGCCCCGCCCCCCTGCGCGTTGATCCGGTTGACAACGTCACCCAGCGTCGTCGCCGCGACGCCCGTGCGGTTGTTCCCCACGTCGTAGACGTCACCGATGTTGATCTGGTGCGCGTTCCCCGCGCGGTCGGTGATCACGAAGTCGTGCCTGCCAAAGCCGACGGTGTTTGAGATGCCGACGCCCAGCCCGTCGTTGAGCGATGAGAGCCGCGTGCCCGCGCCCAGTCGATTGATGCGGGTGCCAACGATCGCCCCGGCCGCGGAAGAGTTCAGCCCAAGGTCCGCCGCCGTGGTGACCGACCCCTCGCTGGCAACAGAGATTGACCCGACGCCACCCGCGGCGTCGGTCAGCATCAGCCCGTTGCCGTCGCTGCTCACGGCGATGCGGAACTTTCCGGCACCGGCGTCGTTGATCGCCGTCATCGCGTCGTTAAGCGTGCTCGCCCGCGTCAGGTCCACCGTCGTACGGGTCCCGGCAGAGTCGGTCACGATGATCCGGCCGCGCTGCACGCCCTGACCGCCGTTGAGGGAGTTGAGCGTGGTGTCGGTGTCCATGCGCCCGCGCGAGTCTTCAACCACGATCTGCGAGAGCCCTAGGCCCGTCACATTGCTGTCGGCGAAACCGCGCGACAGCGTCTGCTGCGCGCTGGCGAGCCGCGCCACCGTCACGCTGTACTGACCGGGCGGCGCGCCGTTGGAAGCCGAGGCCGTGACGACCGATTCGGTCGCGCTGTTCGCCTTTGCCGAGCGGAAGATCGTGTTGAGCCGGAAACTCTGCGCCAGCGTGCGCAGCGCACTGGTCTTACCCGATACGTCAAGGAACGCCGCCTGTACCTTCTGGTAGCCGGCGATCCGCACCTGCGCCGTGGTCTTCGGGCGCGACTCAAGCGCGATCAACTGGTCGATGATCTGGCCGCTGTTGATGCCGCTGAACGCGCCGACAGAAGAGGTAATGGGCATTCGTCGCTCCTTCGCTGTCTCAAACCGCTCACGCCGCCTTGCCGTGCGCCCGGCGCTTGCCGCTCCCGCTACCGGGGGGCATCACCAGGCCCAGACCCTTCACAGGGCTGGAGCGCGGCCACGTCGGGCGGTCAAGCCCCTTCGCACGCAGGATCAGCACATCCTGTGCCCACTGCGCCAGCATCCGCCGGTACATCGCCTTCGCTTTCGCTACCTGTTCCGCCGCATCCATGCGCAACTTCCGTTCTGCAAAGGCTTTTCGCGGGCCGTCGGCAAGACGGCTCCATCCTCAACATCGGCACCCGGCCCCCCCCGGCTGAAGGGAGCCCGTCCGAGAATCCAATCCCAGCCTGCGGCCATTTCTGCGCGATACCCCGCCCCTACGCGCAAAGGCGGCGCACCCATCGCACGAGCCCTGAATCGCCGCTCAAACGCACCTCACTCCGGGGAGGCGCCGCACATGCCGATACACTCCGGCCCCGCCAGAACCGGCCGCACAGCGGCGCACCCGCCAACGTAAGGTCCACTCAGCCCCCATGACACTCCCACGCCCGATACCGATGTTGCTCGCCGCCCTGGGCGCGCTGGTGCTCCTCTCGGCGGCGGTCGGCGTCGTGCTCACCTTCACCCAGAGCCCCCCCGCCTGGTTCTTCTTCAGCTTCGAGCTTGTCGTGATCCTCGCCGGCGTCTTCCTCGTGATGCTCGGCACCGGAAAGATCAAAGAAGGGCCCGCGATCACCCTCCTGTGCTGCGCCGGCGCGATCGGCGCCGGCTCGCTGCTTGGGTGGAAGGGCACCGGCCAGCAGATCAACGGTCACAGCATCACGTGGCTCGTCGCGCTCCGCGCGCTGATCGCCGCGGCCCTCACCCTCGTCGCCGCCGCAGAGGTCGCCGCCCGCGACCCCAAACGCACCCTCCCGCGCCTGGGCTGGGGCGTGGCGATGGCCGTGCCGCTGCTGCTGATCATCGCGCTGTGTTTGAACGGCGCGATCCCCGGCGCGATCAGCAGGCTCGGCGTGAACAGCCCGGCGCTCGCCTTCGGCGTCTGGATGATCATCGGCCTCATCGTGATGGCCCTGGTGAGCGCCGCGGGGCACCTCTTCATCACAGGCTTTGCGATCGGGGTTGCGGCGTGGGATCGGCCTCCCGCTCAACGCCCTTCCGCCCCGGCAGACGGCCAAGCCACCGCCGCACCGACGCCGAGCACACCGAGCGGTACGCAGGGTTGATCCACAGGTCGTTGTGACGCGCCCCGGAGATCGTCACAACCTCACCCCCAGCCGCAAGCGCGATCTCCCGGCCGCCCTCGATCGGGCAGACCGGGTCGCTCTCTCCTTGGATCACAAGCAGCGGCACGCTCAACCGCTGCGCAAACGCAGCCCGGTCAAACGGCCCCCCCACGCGCTGCCACGCAACGCCGCCGATGGTCGTCAGCGCGGCACGCAGAATGCCCAGCCCGGGCAGGCCGCGCGCGCCCATCACGCGTGAAGCCGGGACCTGCGGCAGCGTGTAAGGCGCCTCGGTCACCACCCCCACAACCCGCGGGTGCGTCCCGCACACGATCGACAGCCCTCCGCCGAGCGACCACCCAAACAGCACCACCGGCCCGTCGGTCTTCTCGATGAGCGCCAGCAGATCGGCAATCTCCACCCGTCCGAGCCGGCACAGCCCGGCGCTGCGCGGCGCATCACCGTGGCCGGGCAAGTCCCACAGCAGCACGCGCGACGCCCCCGCGATGAACGGCTCCAGCCTCAGCAGCCCCCCCAAGCGGCCGTCACCCCACCCGTGCGTAAAGATCACCGTCGGTCCCGCCGCATCGTCACCGGGGATCTCCCACACCGGCAACCCCCCACCTCCGCGCCCTGGGCGATCGAGCACCCACTCGCCAAACGTCCGCGCCGCCACACCAAAGCGCGCACTGTCAAGCTCCGCCGGCGTGCCCGGTTGACCTCGCGCCAGCGCCGTGCCGTAGGTCCTTCGCGGCGGGTGCGTCAGCGAATACCGCGTGTAGAGCACCCCCGCCACCCACGCGATGCCAAAGCCGATCCCCAGCAGCATCGCCAGCCCCAACCAGTCCGCGTCCGCGATGCGCAGGTCGATCGCCAGCGAGCGCGTAAGCAGGTTTGAAGCCGCGCTCACCGCCACAGCAGGTTCGCCAGGTCGTTGTACGTCGTCATCAGAAACACCGCGCCGATCAGCGCGATGCCGAGCAGCGCCGCCACGTTCTGCACCGCCGGGCTCACCGGCCGCCCGGTGAACTGCTCCCACAGCAGGAAGCAGAAGTGCCCGCCGTCAACGATCGGCAGCGGCAGGAAGTTCACCACCGCCAGGTTCACGCTCACCGCCGCCATGAAGAACAGCAGCCAGATCGTCCCCTTCCCGGCCAGCTTTGTCCCGACATCCGCGATTCCGATGGGGCCCTTGAGGTGCTCGACCTTCACGCTCCCTTGAAACAGACGCGCGAAGGTGAGGTAGGTCGTAAGGACCATCTTCTTCGTCTCGTCAAGGCCCTTCGCGATCGCCGGGAACACACCGCTCCGCTGGATGACGACCTCCGACGAGAGGAAATAGTCGCGCGGGATCGGGCTCTCCCACCCAAGCGCCGAAATCGCCGCCGCGTCCTGCGCCTCAAGGTGCAGCACGACCGCCCTCGTCGCGCCCTCGGCCTCGGGTGAGTCCGGCCCCGGCGGTGCAACCGTCAGGTGAATGTCGTTGAGCCCCGCCGCGATCAGCGCCTGCATCTCCGCGCGCACCGCCAGCAGCGTCGGCGTCGCACGCCCGCCAACGCGGAGAATGCGGCTGCCCGGGGTGACCTCCGCGCTGGTCGCCGCGAACGGGAGCGCCACATCACGCGCCCTGCCCGGCCCGATGTTCCCGCCGGTATCCGCCTCGGTCACCTTGCCGCGCGGGAATCGCGTGACGATCGAGCTCGTACGCGCGGTTGTCGCCAGCTCGATGCCGATCCGCCCCTGCGTGACCGCAACCTCGTCCTTCAGGTCGATGATCTGCCCGTCGCGCAGCACGCTCACGCGGATCGACGTCCGCCCCGGAGCGCCGATCTGCCGCAGCCCGTCGTCGATGCTCGGCCACTGCACATCACCCAGCCGCGCGAACACATCCCCCGCGCGGATGCCACCCTTCTCCGCGTTGCTGCCGGGAGAAACGGCCTTGGCCACCATCACGGGCGTGAGCCCGGCCAGGTGCTCCGTCGCGTTCGATGCACCGCCCTCGCGCTCGACAACCGCCCGCTGAAGCTCCGCCGCCGGCGTGACCGTCCGCTCGACCATCGCCCCCTTTGCGCTCTCGGCCGGCGGCAGCCAATAGGTCACAAACGGCTGACCGCCGCTGCGCTTTGCGCTGGCGCTGAGCCAGGAAAAGTCCAGCTCCGCCCCCGACCTGTCCACCAGCGTCATCCCCGGCTCAACGCCCGGCGCCCCCAGCGCCGCGAACCGCTCGGCGAGGCGCTCGCGGTCTTTCTCCGTCGCGCCGTCAACCAGCGTTCCCGAGAACGCCGGCCACACGCCAAGGGCCAGCATGCCGCTGGCGGAGTCGACCTTCGGCTTGGCGATGAACGTGATCGGTTCGGCGTACCCCTCCCGACGCACGGCCACAGAGATCGGGCGGTCCTTCCGGCTCATCGCCACCGCCAGGCTGATGTCCTTGAACGCCTCGATCTCGTCGTCGCCCACCGACACCACCGTGTCACCAACCATCAGACCCGTCAGCGTCTCGCTCCCCACGCTCGCGGTCGCCAGCGCTGCCGGCGAGCCCGGCACCACGTTGCCGATACGCGGCGACTCGGTCTTGAGCCCGTGCGAGAAGACGATCACAAAGAGGACCGCCGCGGTAACGATGTTCATCGCCACGCCCGCGCTGATGACCACCATCCGCTTGTAGACCGGCGCCCGGTTGAAGCTGTCCGCCTCGTCGCTGGTCGCGCTCGGGTCGCTGTCGTCTTGCCCCAGCATCTTCACATACCCGCCCAGCGGCAAGAGGTTCAGCCGGTACTCGGTGGGGCTGATCTTGAACGCCTCGGCACCCCGGAACCCAACCCCTGCGCTCTGCTCAAGCTTCCGATGGGCGCTGAGCAGCCGCTGATACTCCTTCTCGCTGCTCCCCCGCCGCAGGCCCATCCCCTTGCGGAAGCTCACCACCGCCGGGCCGAACCCCAGCGCAAACGCCAGCACGCGGATGCCCGCCCACCGGGCCGCGGCAAAGTGCCCAAGCTCATGCAGAAAGATGATCAGGCTGAAGCCGATCACAACGAGCGCAAGATCGCCGGCGGTGCTCAAGAAACCCATGGAGTCCCCTATCGGTTGATCGTACATCCCTCGCACACCCGGGGGTTCGCCACTTCTACCCTCAATCCATGACCCCCAGCCCCGCCCAGGTCGTCGCGTTCTGGTCCTGGTTCCGCGAAAACAAGCGCGCCATGGACACCCTCGACGACCCCGACGAGCCCTTCTGGGATGTGGCCCTCGCCGAACTCGCCAAGGTCCACCCCGACTTGAAGTTCGCCCTCTCCTCGCTCGAAGGCGACGCCGGCGGAGACCGCGAGTTTGTCCTCACCGCTTCATGCGACACTGACCTCTTCGAGACCGTTGACACCGTCATCGCCGCCGCCCCGCGCCTCTCCGGCTGGCAGTGGGTCCCCCTCAAGCCCCCCATGGGTTTCGACTTCATCTCCGAGTTTGAGGACCTCACGCTCAACCCCGCCGAGATGTGGTTCTTCCCGATGCGCGACTCCGCCCGCCCGCGATCGCTCGGCCTGCGCATCGCCGTTCCCGGCTTCACCAGGCGCCGGGCGGACCAGTACTTCGACGCCGTCGCGATCGTCCTGGAGACCGGCCTGGGCGAACGCGCCGCCGCCAGCGACCTGGAGCACATGGAAGTCGTCCCCATCCCGCCAAACCTCAAGGCCGAGGGGTTCGCGCCGCTCACCGAGCTCCCCGACTACCTCGAATGGAACCGCGCCAACCGCCTCCCCGCCCGCGGCTGGAGCGGCATCGCAGAATGGAGAACCGGCCGCTAGGTTCGTCCCCGCCCCTCCCCCACTCACACCCGCCGTGCACACGCCCCTCCGCCTCTTCGTCGCCCTCACACCCGACCCAACCGCCGCGGCCTCGATGGCCGCGGCCGCGGCGAACCTCGCTGCGCGCCTCCCGCCACACCGGCTGATCCCCTCCGAGCAACTCCACCTCACCCTCGCGTTCATCGGCGACACCCGTCCCAAAGAGGTCCGCGACATCAAAGAATCCGTCGACCGCTCGTGCGCGGGCCTGCGCCCGTTCACCCTCAGCGCTGAACGGATCATCACAATCCCCACGCCCGAGGATGGCGGCCCGCCGCGCCTCATCGCCGCCGCGACCGACGCACCGCCGACGCTGCTGGAGATCCAGCGCCGCCTCGCCCAGCGCCTGACCAAGCCCAAGAAGAACGGCCGCCGGCCCCGCTTCCTCCCCCACCTGACCATCGCCCGTTATCTGCACGGTGAAACCAGCGATGCGATCGACCAGCCGCTCACTCACCCCGCGCAGTGGCAAGTCACCGGGTGCACGCTCTACGCATCGGTCCTGACCGCTGCCGGATCGGTATACAACGAGCTGCACCGGTCCACGCTGGATTAATCCCCCCTCAACTCCCCGGCCTCCACGAGTCAGGGAGCGGGTCTGTTGCTCTTCATTTGGCCCTTTGGCCATTTGCCATTTGGCCCTTTCGCCTCCCGCCCCCCCCCCCAACTCCCCGGCCTCCACGAGCCCCGACCGTCAGGGAGCGGGTCTCTAAACAGCAAGTGAAGACGCCTACGCGCCCTCATGACCCGGCCCTTGGGCATCAACCACACCCACGAAGAGCACCTATCCGACAATGCACGCGGGCGCACCCGCTGGTGCGCCCGCGTGCGTCAGAAGACGGGTTATTTCACGGAGCGGACGTGCACATCCACCACTTCCGTTTGCTGCGGATTGCCGTCCAGTTCCAGCGTGGCCTTGACGGTGTAGGTGCCGGCCTCATCGAAGCGGACGCGCGCCACGCGGCCGCCTTCATCCGTGGTCAGCTTGCCGCCGGTTGCCGTCCACTTCACCTTGGCGTCGCGCCCATACGTGTTCGCCGTGTTGGCAATAAACGTCGCCGTGTCGCCAACCAGCAGGTCGCGGCTGGGAGCCGTCACGGTAATCGAGGCACTCTGGGCCGCGTTCGCCTGGGTGCGGCTGTTGGAGCCGCCCTGGTTGCATCCCGCAAGCGTGGCGATCCCAAACGCTGCAACAGTGCCCAGCACGCTCATGGTCTTCAAAGCCTTCATACAATCCTCCTGATCTGCGGGGCGCGTTGATGCGCCCCAGGTGCGAAAAACAAGCAAGAACGATCTGCAATGTCTGTTCAGGTCGGGGCCTCGACAATCCAGCAACCATGGGTTCCGCCACCTGCAACGGGCCAAGACCCGGTACCCAGAAGAACACCGCCGCGCACAACGTCCCCCACACCCCCCACACTCGCAACGCACAGGCTCCGCTCACATCGCCGCGCCGATGATCCGAGTTGCCCTGCGGCAACCACCTCGCTCGGCCCGCGGTGGAGCGGATCGAGCATTTGACACAGGGAGCATTGGGCCTGATCGAGACGCCCGCCACGCGAACGTTTCCCCTATTGAGATCATGGTCTCGACTCGTGCCCATGCACATCACGGGCCGGCGTGAGAAGCCATCACGCCTTCGCACGCCCTTCGCGGATCGCGAGCCCGACCAGGTCGGTGTGCTTGGAATGACCGAGCTTCCGGGTCATACTCCGACGCGGTGAATGCCACCCAGTCGGCCGGCACGGGCGGTAGAGTCCTGTCCGCTGTTCGCATCTGACGTGAACGCCGACGGCCCGGAGCACAGGACCATGCACGCAGCGCTCTTGAAATGAGCGAGACCGTCCCATGTGATTAATGTGTTAGCCATCGTCTGTCCTCGCTCGCGCGGTTCACGCATCTTGCACGGGCAGAAAACGCGGCGCCTCAGGCGCAGCGCCTGCGCCGAAACAAAAGCAGACCACCGGCAAGCAGTTGGCGCGGTTCTGCGCGGTGACGCCGCGGAACGCCTCCAGCGGCCAGCGTGTGGCCGACAGCGGGCTGGTGAAGGCGGGCGACCCGCAGCTCAAGAGCGTGCTGATCGAGGCGGCCCAGCGGTTGCGCCGGTACCACCCGCGCTGGCGTGAGCTTGGCGACTCGATGCATGCGCGTGGGCTGGCGGCGAGCGTGATCGTGGCCGCGGTGGCCAACCGTTGGGTGCGTGGTCTTCTGCACCAGATGAAGGAACCGGCCGTGGAGAACGGAAGCGGGGTGACGATGGCGGCGTGAATGACATGCGGCGTGCCGTCTGATCAGCCAAATGATCGGGAGGACCGCCGGGAGAAGTGACCCCGCGTGAACGGGGCCGGCGAGCTCGCAGTGCCACCTGGGCGGCCGCGGCGCGAACCGCAACGCTCGACGGTCGATAGGGCAGCCGGCCTCCTTTACGCCTCGGACGCAACCCATATGGGCTACAGCCTCAGGGGCTCACCCCCCGGCCCGATGCTCGGATAGACGAATGGGATCACTTGTTCCGGCTTGACTTCTGACGGGTCTTCATAGACGGTGGCACGACGGAAGAAGACCCGGGATCGGGGCCACGCCCCCGCAGTGGGCCGCGCAGAGCAAGTTCGAAAACGGGACACGTCCCGGACGTGGCCCGGGAAGCCGAAAGGTTCTGAAGGTGTTCGGGCCGGTGCATTAGAGCCTTGTACGCAAGCACAATGGCAAATGAAAGGTGGTCGCGCCGGTCCATCGAGGGAAATCTGGGATGCACAGAAACTGGACCGATGTGCAAACCGTAGGTCAGACCTGGTGAAACCTGACCATTTCACCAGACGCCAGCCTTGAGGCACCCCACTGGCGGTCCTCGGTTCCAAGCCACCAGTGCTTAGCCGTCGCTGGCTTTATTTAACCGTACTCCTTGCTCTTGCGAGTTTTTGAATTAGACTGTTTACTCGCGTCGTAAGAGTCATGCGTCTGGTGGTAGAATGCCCTGAAGGAGTAGGTGTGCCCTTGCCAAACACAACTGTGGGAGTGACGGAGTCCAGACGAAGCCCCAGGTTGCGGGCAGTGTGCATCGGCTATGCGGCTCTTGTCACTGGGAGCGGAGCGGTACTCGCGACGCCCACATTCAGAGAAATCGGCGTTGCCGGAGGCAACGCCTACTGCACGGGGTTGAGCGCCGACGGGTCAACGATGATCGGGTTCACCCAGCCGTTTGGCGGAGGGGGCGGTTTCTGGTGGACGGCCGCTGGCGGGTTGCAATCGATCCCGTTGCTAACTGAGAGCACCAATTCGTCCCCGACTGGTGTCAGCGGAAACGGATCAGTAATCGTCGGCGAATCGAACATCTCGGGTGGGAACCGTGCGTTTCGTTGGCCTGTTGGTGGAACCGTGCAATCGCTCGGTGTACTTCCCGGAGGCTCTTTTTCATATTCGCGTGGCGTCAGCAGCGACGGCTCGTTTGCAGTTGGCCAGAGCAGCCTTTCGGGTGCGTCGCAAGCGTTTCGTTGGTCGAGTGCGCTCGGGATGCAAAGCCTTGGGGTCGTTGCGGGGACTATCTCGTCAGGTGCGTATGCCGTAAGCGGAAATGGCGCGGTGGTCGTAGGGCAGAGCTACGGCTCGAGCACGAACCCTGACGTTGCATTTCGTTGGACGGAAGCTTCGGGCATGGTCGGCCTAGGCATCTTGCCGGGTTGTGTTAATTCGTCAGCCATTGGCGTAAGCGACGACGGCACGGTTGTCGTGGGGTACTGCACGCTCCCCTCGAACTCGAACACACGCGGGTTCGTGTGGACCAGCAGCGGCGGAATGCAGTCGCTGGGGCAGTTGCCTAATACGTTGGGATCCCGCCCCCTTTGCGTGAGCGGCGACGGCCGCGTCATCGGCGGGGCATGCATCGACGCCGCTGGACGCTCAATACCGTTCTTGTGGACAGCCTCCTCCGGCATGGTTGATCTTCGCACCTACTTCGCATCCCTCGGCGGGAGTGTCGGGGGCTTCTCGCTCTACTCGGTTTACGGTCTCTCCTTCGACGGGACGATCGTCGCCGGGCGGGGATCTGGCGGCTCAACGGTGCACTCGTTCCTGCTGACAGGCGTGCCGACACCAAGTGCGATGTGTTTGCTTGGTTTAGGATGCCTGTCGGTCGGCCGGCGGCGACGGTAGCAAAGGAGGCGGGGGGCGCATCAGCCCGACGCCTTGCTCCGATGTGCCGCTGACCGACGGAGGAGCGGTGACAAAGGACGCGACGGTGGTCCGAGCGATCGACGGCAACCGTCAACGCGGTGCTCTTCGGTCGGTGCGGGGGTGTCGGCTGCGGCGGGTGACCCCACCAACCCATCGGTCTGAACTCGGGTGCCAAAGGCAACGGCTTGGCGTTGCTCGTGTGCGTCGATCGAGCACGCCAGCCGATGGTCAAGCCCAGTGCGGTTTGACCCATGTCGCCCGGCACCGCGGACTTCGCCCCGCCTCCCGCCTCCGGCCTGAACAGCTGCCCAAGACAACCACCAACTAGACGCATGAACTCCGGCTCCGGATGCGGTTTACCGTGCGCGCCGGGGAGAATGAAACGACACGGGCGGCATCGCTTACACTCCCTTCGGCCTTCCCCGCCCCCCACTCCGTCTGGAGCCACCCCGATGCGGACATCAGTGCCCCGCCCCCCCCACCCC
>CAYOGE010000003.1:0-190022 GCA_964403525.1 uncultured Phycisphaeraceae bacterium
GATCGCGCAACCTGACACGCGCCGAACAAGCGATCCGTCAAACAGAACCTAGCAGGTTGTTGAAAAACTCGCCGAGAGCCCGGGAATCGACAGGTTCCAGCCCTCCAACCCTCGATCCGTCGCGGAGAAGACCACTTGACCTGGCGAGTGCGGATGGGTCAAAGTGTTTTTCAACAACCTGCTAGGCCTGGGCGAAGGACGCGTGAGAATTGGGGTAATCTCGGACCACTCTCCAAAGGGCTACCAGCGTTGGATGAGCCGGATTTGAAGACTGATGCGGAAGCTTGCGCAATGATTGAAGCGATGCTCTCCGCCCCGCCGAAATCATGCACCAGAATGAACAGCCTTCCTTTCCTGAAGCGTGCGGTCGCCTGTGCTGGGTTTGCACTCTGCCTCAGCGGCGACCTCCTGAGTCGTTCGGCGCTTGCGGACCCGCTGGAAGGCGCGGTGCGGGCGTCGCTGAACAGCGCTCGCCTTGAGAAGGCCCGCGTGGGAGTGGCGATCGTGGATTGCGACTCGCGCGAGTCGTTGGCCTCGATCAACTCCAGCGAACTCTTCGCGCCGGCATCGAACCTGAAGCTGATCACGTCGGGCGTTGCGCTGACGATCTTAAAGGACTTTGAGTTCAAGACGGGGTTCTCGGCGCCGGGCGACGGACGCCTGATCATCAAGGGCGCGGGCGATCCCGCTCTGTGCGACCCGAAGCTGCTCGGCGATCAGGGGTGGTCCGTCGAGCGGTTCATCGCCAGAGTGGTTGACGCGGCCCGCGCCGCGAAGGTGAGCGGGATCAAAGAAGTGATCGTCGATGACCGGGTCTTTGAGCGCGACGCCGCTGGCATGCCGCCGGTACATCCGACGTGGCCCAAGGAGCAGCTGAACCAGTGGTACTGCGCCCCGGTGAGCGGGCTGAACTTCTTTACAAACGTTCTGGAATTGAGGGCCAGCCGCGGCGAGCGCCTGGGCATGAAGCCGAACGTCACGACCGAGCCGGCTGCCCCATGGCTTGTGAACCTGGACCTCTCCTCAACCCGGACGGTAAACGACGGGAGCAACTCTCTTTGGGCGCAGCAGGACCGCGGCGGCGGGGGCGGCGGGCTGTTCTCGTTCAAGGTGTTCGGCGACGTAAAGTCGCCGATCGCGGCTCCGGTGAACGTGACGGTCACCCAGCCGGGCGTCTTCTTCGCGAGCCTCCTGTTCCACAGCCTGTGGGAAGCGGGTCTGACGACCGAGTGGCGGGCGAGCGCCGCACCACCGGTGCGGATCGCGGCCGAGGGTGAAGACCTTGTGGCGGCCGAGTCGGCGCCGTTTGCGGTGATCACGACACCGCTGGCGACGGTCTTGCAGCGCTGCAACGTTGACTCGCAGAACCTGTACGCAGAGTGCCTGCTCAAGCGGACCGCCTTTGAGGTGACGCAGCAACCGGGTTCATGGGCGACAGGGTCGCAGGTGGTGACGATGCGGTTGACGGAAAAGCTGGGGCAGGAAGCGCGTGGTGTGCGCATCGTTGACGGGTCGGGCCTCAGCAAGGACAACCAGGTCTCACCGATGGTGATGGCCCGGTGGCTGACGAGCCTGCAGCAGGACAAGTCGATCGGTGCGGAGTTCCTCGCGAGCATGGCGCGGGCCGACGACAAGGATGCCCGGATAAGCAAGCGGTTCAACGACCGGCGGCTGGGGAGCACCGTGTACGCCAAGACGGGCTATATCAAGAACGTGCTTTGCCTGAGCGGTTACGTGGTGCGCGGCGAGCGAACGATCGCCTACAGCGTGCTGGTAAACGACATCGGCGGGACTCCGGGCCAGCGGGTAAAGGACTTCCAGGAAGACGTGGTTGTGACGATCGACCGGTGGCTCTCGCGCGAGCGAGGGGTGGCCGGGGGCAACTGAGCGGCCGCAGCGGTGCGGCTCGCCACGGGCGGATCGGCTGGGTATCCTGCTTCTCGACACGCCCCGGGCCCGGCCCGGGTCCGGAGAAGCCTCGATGAGCGAACCGGCGACGCAGCCTATTCCCCTACCGCAGATCCGAGCACTTGGTGAAACCTCACGCAAAGACGCCTGGTGGCTCCAGCCGGCGGCGACGTTTGCCGGGCTGTTCGCGTTCATCGTCTATTCGACGTGGGCGGCGTTTCAAGGGGCACACTACTGGGTGGACGCTGGCGGGGCTCACTACCTCTCGCCAATGTACTCGCCGGTGATCTTTGACGCGGTCAATCAGCACTCGGGGCACGCCTGGTTTGGGCAGCCCCCCGAGTGGCTCGTGAAGCTGTTCCCCGCCTTCATCGGGTTCTCGCCGGCGCTGCTGATCCTGTGGGCGCCCGGTGGCTTCAGGTTTACTTGCTACTACTACCGCGGCGCGTACTACAAGGCCTTCTGGGGCGACCCGCCTTCCTGCTCGGTGGGCGAGCCGGGCTTCCGGAAGGAGAAGTACCGCGGCGAGAACTCGTTCCCGCTCATCATTCAGAACATTCACCGGTACTTCCTCTACCTAGCGCTTGTGTTCATCCTGCTCCTGGCCTATGACGCGGTGATCTCGTACACGTTTACGGGGGCCGACGGGCAGCGGCATTTCGGGGTGGGCGTTGGCTCGCTGGTGCTGACGATCAATCCGATCCTGCTGGGGGGGTACACCTTCGGCTGTCACTCGCTGCGCCACTTGGTCGGTGGGAAGCACGACTGCGTGAGCACGTGCAGCTCGGCGCGCAAGAGCGCGTACGGCGGTGTGTCGTGCCTCAACCGCAAGCACATGCTGTTCGCCTGGATGAGCCTGTTCTGGGTTGGGTTCACCGACGTATACGTTCGGCTGGTATCGATGGGGGTGTGGACCGACTGGAGGATCATCTGACATGGATCAGTTCACGACGCACGAGCACGATGTGCTGGTGATCGGTGCGGGAGGGGCTGGACTCCGGGCCGCGATCGAAGCTTCGTCACTTGGGTGCAAGACGGCGGTGGTCTGCAAGTCGTTGCTGGGCAAGGCGCACACGGTGATGGCCGAGGGGGGAATGGCCGCCGCGATGGCGAACGTGGACGACCGCGACAGTTGGAAGGTGCATTTCGCCGACACGATGCGCGGCGGGCAGTATCTGAACAACTTCCGGATGGCCGAGCTTCACGCAAAGGAGGCGCCGGCGCGCGTGCGCGAGCTTGAGGCGTGGGGCGCGGTGTTCGACCGCACCAAGGACGGCAAGATCCTGCAGCGGAACTTCGGCGGGCACAGGTACCCGCGGCTTGCGCACGTGGGCGACCGGACGGGCCTGGAGATGATCCGCACGCTGCAGGACCACGGCGTGCACTCGGGCATCGAAGTATTCATGGAGATGACGATCATCGACCTGCTCAAGGACGGTGACCGTGTAGTGGGTGCTGTCGGTTACGACCGTGAGCGGGGGCGCTTCCGCGTGTGGCACGCCAAGTCGGTGGTGCTGGCGACGGGCGGCATCGGGCGGGCGTTCAGCATTACGTCCAATTCGTGGGAGTACACCGGCGACGGGCAGGCGCTCGCCTACCGGGCCGGGGCGGACCTGCTGGACATGGAGTTTGTGCAGTTCCATCCCACGGGCATGGTGTGGCCGCCGAGTGTGCGCGGCATCCTCGTGACCGAGGGCGTGCGCGGCGAGGGCGGCGTGTTGCGGAACAAGGACGGCAAGCGGTTCATGTTCGACGACATCCCGGAGAACTACCGCAGCTCGACGGCGGACAACGAGGAGGAGGGGTGGCGGTACGTGACTGGCGACAAGGCTGCGCGGAGGCCGCCGGAGTTGCTGACGCGCGACCATGTTGCGCGGTGCATCAACCGCGAGGTGAAGGCGGGGCGCGGCTCGCCGCACGGGGGCGTGTTCCTGGACATCGCGTGGGTGAAGGAGAAGGTGCCCAACGCGCCTGAGCACATCAAGAAGAAGCTGCCGAGCATGTACCACCAGTTCATGCAGCTGGCGGGCCTTGACATCACGACGACGCCCATGGAGGTCGGGCCGACGACGCACTACGCCATGGGAGGCGTGCGGGTTGACGGCGACACGCAGATGTCAAACGTGCCGGGCTTGTTCGCCGCCGGCGAGGTGGCGGCGGGGCTGCACGGCGCGAACCGGCTGGGCGGTAACTCGCTCTCTGACCTGGTGGTCTTTGGCAAACGCGCGGGAGAGCACGCCGCCAGGTACGCCAAGGAACACGGTGCCGGTCGCGTCAACAGCGATCAGGTGAACGGGGCGATCCGTGAGGCGCTTGCGCCGTTTGAGCGGGGCGTTTCGGGCGGGGGCGAGTCGCCCTACGCGGTGCAGCACGACCTGCAGCAGATGATGCAGGCCAACGTGGGCATCGTGCGTGTGGAATCGGAGATGCAGGCGGCGCTCTCGGAGATCAAGGCGCTGAGCAAACGTGCGGAGAAGGCCGCGGCCATCGGCAACCGAGAGTTCAACCCCGGCTGGCACGCGGCGATCGATCTGCGGAACCTGCTGACGGTTTCAGAGGCCGTGACGATCGCGGCGATCGAGCGGAAGGAGAGCCGCGGGGCGCAGTTCCGCGACGACTACCCGACCAAGAGTGAGGAGTGCTCGAAGTTCAACATCGTCCTCAGCCGCGCGCCGGACGGGTCGATGCGGATGACCAGGCAACCCGTGCGCGAGCTGCCGGCGGAGCTCAAGCAGGTGATCGAAGAGAACAAGTAACGGCCGACCAGGTTCAACGCTACCACGGAAGACCTCATGCCCCCTACCACCTTCAAGATTCGGCGCGGCGACGCGAACGGCTCGACCTTCAAGGAATACACCACCGACATCACCGAGGGGATGGTGGTGCTCGATGCGGTGCACCAGATCCAGGCCGAGAGCGCGCCGGACCTGGCGTGCCGGTGGAACTGCAAGGCCGGCAAGTGCGGCAGCTGCTCGGCGGAGATCAACGGCAAGCCGCGCCTGATGTGCATGACGCGGATGAACGAGCTGCCGCCGGGCGAGACGGTGACGATCGAGCCCATGCGGGCGTTCCCGCTGCTTCGCGACCTGGTGACGGATGTTTCGTGGAACTTTGAGGTCAAGAAGAAGATCAAAACGTTCAAGCCCCGCAAGCCCGACAACGCCGACGGCACGTGGAGCATGCAGCAGGAGGACGTCGACCGGGTGCAGGAGTTCCGCAAGTGCATCGAGTGCTTCCTGTGCCAGGACGTGTGCCACGTTCTCCGTGACCACCACAAGCACAACGAGTTCATCGGGCCGCGGTTCCTGGTCTACACGGCAGCGCTCGAGATGCACCCCCTCGACACCGAGGACCGCCTGAAGGACCTCAAGGACAACCACGGCATCGGATACTGCAACATCACCAAGTGCTGCACAAAGGTGTGCCCGGAGCACATCACGATCACCGACAACGCGATCATCCCGCTCAAGGAACGCGTCGTTGACGAGTTCTACGACCCTCTGACGAAACTGTTCAGGATGTTCAAGCCGAAGAACGGCTGAGGCTGAATCAGCGCGGCGTGCGGCCGTACTCGTCCCATCGAGCCTTCACGCTCGCGATTGTCCGCTCGTCCATCTGCACGATCGGCGGCCAGTCTCGAACGGGTTGCCCGTTGCGCTGATCGTCAGCAGTCTTCGGTGTCGCATCGAACGCGATGCGCCGCCCGCAGACGCTCAGGTGCGTGTCACGCTCGGGGGCGATGTTGGCGGCCCAGTGGAACATGGCGTCGTCGAAGTTTGAGGCGTCGGCCTCTGCCCCAGTGACGACGCACCAGCGTGGCAGTTGCTCGCCGTCGCTGAGCGTTCCCAGTGCCTTGATCACGCGGGCCCCGTCACCGGCGGCTTGCCTATCGATGCGGACCATCAGCCACCAGCCGCCCAGATCGGCGGGGATGTGGGCGGCGAGCACGCCGGAGATGGTTCGTATTCGGGCCTCGGCGGCGCGGGCGGCTTCGCCGGTCACCGGTCCAATATCGCCCGTTGCGCAGCGCTGCGCGGGCTCCCCCTCAAGGGGCCGGTGTTGCTCAGCCGGGAACACCTTGCGCGTCGCGTCGAGGCCCATCTTGCCGCCCGCGCCCACAAACGGCGCGGCGTGGTCGAGGATGTCGAGCGGGCCGCGGACGTGCTCGATATCGCGCCCGGGGATGCAGTGCTCCCCCACTGCCCGCAGCACCGCGGCGGTGTCGTGCACGTTGACATCATCGTCAACGACGATGACGCACTTGGTCCAGGCCATCTGGCCGGCACCCCAGACGCTGTGCATCATGCGGCGAGCCTGCAGCGGGTAGGCCTTCTTGATCTTGATCGCGGCGCAGTTGTGGAATGCGCCAAACTGAGGAAGGTCGTAGTCCTCAACGTCGTGCACGATTGTCTTCAGCAGAGGCAGGAAGAGCCGCTCGGTGGCCTTGCCGAGGTAGTAGTCCTCCTGCGGCGGCAGGCCGACGATGGTGGTCGGGTAGATCGCGTTGCGGCGGTGCGTGATCGCTGTAACTTCGATGATTGGGTAACGGTCGGGCATTGAGTAGAAGCCGGTGTGGTCGCCGAATGGACCTTCAAAGACCGCGCCCGGCCCGAGAGGGCCGTCTTCCGGCCTGCGCGGGTCCCAGCCGATCGAGCCGGCTTCGCTGGACACAAACCCCTCGATCACGATCTCGGCGTTTGCCGGAACCCACAGCGGCACAGTCTGGGCACGCACCATGGGGATCCCGCCCCGGTTAAGAAAGCCAGCCAGCAGGAGTTCGCTGATCCCCGGCGGAAGCGGCGCGGTGGCGGCGTAAGGGAGCACGCTCTCTCCGCCAAGCACGATAGCGACGGGCATCTTCTGGCCCCGGGCCTTCCAGCTCCGCCAGTGGCGGGCGCCGTCGTGGTGCATGTGCCAGTGCATCGCGGCGCGGTGCTTGCCGAGCAACTGCACGCGGTACATGCCGATGTTGTGGCTGGAGGGCTTGGAGGAGCCCGCATCGTCGGCGTGGATGGTGTGGATGCCGGCGAGGGTGATGTAGCGGCCGCGGAAACGGGTCTCCCAGTCTGGGCCCGTGCCGAGGCCGGGGATGCCACGGTTAACGTCGTTGGGGTAGCCGACGGCGGCGAGGTCGCCGTCGAGGGGCCAGCAGCGGAGGATCGGGAGCTTGGTTAGGTCGGCCGCTTCACCCGTGAGGACAACCTCTTGGCAAGGGCCGCGGCCGCTCTTTCGTTTGGGCGGGATGCGCAGGAGCGGGAGGAACTGCCTGGCCTTGGCGAGCAGGTCGCCCAGGCCGGAGGGGGGCTCGGGTTTGACGAGGCTGCCGATCTTTGCCCCCAATGCCTCGAAACCGCCGGGGGTGTGGCCGGCGTCGTGGCACCCGAGCGCCATCTCCATGCGCCGGTAGGAGCCGAGCGCGTTGATCAGCACGGGAAACGAAGAGCCCTCAACGTTTTCAAAGAGAAGGCTGTGCCCTCCGCGACGGTGGAACCGTGGGTCGGTTCCTTGAGCGGCGGCGCTCGATGGGCCGGGCGCGGGGGACTTGCTCTCCAGATCGGCGATCGCTGCGATTTCCAGGACCGGGGAGACGCGGGCGCTGATCCGGCGCAGCTCGCCCACCGCTTCAAGTGCCGCCACGAACTCTCCGAGTGATCGGTACATTGGCCAGAGCGTAAGGGGCGATACAGTGGGGAGATGGGGACCCCCGGCGAGAAGCCTCGGAGCACGTTGACGGCCGACTACCAGCGTGACTGGCCGGGGTACTTTGACGCGGTAGATGGCAAGCCGCCGCGGGACACGCTCCTGCGAGCGCTGGACGCTTTCGAGCGGGATGGGCAGTCCGCGGGAAGGCGGCCCCTGCTGGCGGTTGATATTGCCTGCGGACAAGGGCGAGACACGTTGGAAATGCTCCGGCGCACCTCGCCGCGGTGGCGGGTGATCGCGGTCGACTATCACACCGAAGCGACGCGGCGCACCCTGGCGGCGATCGCCCTCGAAGACATGGAGCGGGTGCTGGTGTGCCAGCTGCGGATGGAGGAGATCGCCTCGCGCGGGGCCACAGCGATCCCGGCACAGGTAGAGCTGATTAACGCCAGCTTTGCCCTCCCTTTCTGCGAGCCGGAGGCGTTTGCGGCCCTCTGGGGGTTCATCGTCGGTCGGCTCCGCCGCGGCGGACGCTTCAGCGGGCAGTTCTTCGGTGAGCGAGACGAATGGAGCAGCGTTCGTCCGGGGAGCCACCACACCAGGTCTCAGGTAGAAGCGTTGCTGCAACCATTTGCGGTCGAGCACATGGAAGAGGTGGAAAAGGAGGGGGATGATGCCATGGGTGGGGTGAAACGCCACCATGTTTTTCACGTTGTGGCCCGTAGACTGTGACCCGCATGAGCACCACCGCCAACTCCTATGCCGATTCACCCGCCGAGGTCCAGCTTCCGACCGGGCCGCGCGACGGCGACCTGGCGATCGATCTGCACGATGTGCACAAGACCTACCGGGGAAACATCAAGGCGCTGCGTGGCGTGTCGATGCAGGTGCGCAAGGGTGAGGTCTTCGGGCTGCTGGGGCCTAACGGGGCGGGCAAGAGCACGCTGGTAAAGATCCTGATGACGGTGATCCGGCCGACTGCCTGCAGCGGAAACATGCTGGGGCATCGCGTCGGGCACAAGCCGACGTTGGCGCGGGTGGGGTACCTGCCCGAGCACCATCGCTTTCCTGATTATCTGACGGCGGCGCAGGTGCTGGACTTCTTCGGCGCCATGTCGCGTGTTGACCGGGCAACGCGCCGGGCACGCACGCCCGAGCTGATCAACCTGGTGGGGCTCAAGGAAGCGGGTCGCAAGACGGTGCGCCAGTACTCCAAGGGGATGCGGCAGCGGCTTGGACTGGCGCAGGCGCTGATCAACGACCCGGATGTGCTGCTGCTGGATGAGCCGACCGACGGCGTAGACCCGGAGGGGCGGCGGGATATACGCAACATCCTCGCCGACTTGCGGGCGCGGGGGAAAGGGATCCTGATCAACTCCCACATCCTCGCGGAGCTTGAGTTGATCTGCGACCGCGCGGCCATCATTTACGGCGGGGAGCTGCACGCACAGGGGACCGTAAACGAGCTCACACACTTTGGCGCTCAGTACGAGATTGATGCGGAACGCCCGCCCGGTGCCGGTGCCCCGCCGCTGCCTGAACTGACGGCGATGGGAGGGGGCGTGTCGGTGATGCGCGACACGGGCGCGATGATCACGATCGCAACAGGCACGACCAGCGCCTACGACTTTCAGCCGATCGTTGACTCGCTCCGCGCAGCACGCTGGACCGTGTCGCGCGTTGAACTCGCCCGGCCGACGCTGGAGGATGCCTTCCTGCGGGTCATCGGCACAGCGCGGGCGAAGATGGCCGAGACGAACGCGAAGCAAGGAGCCGCGGCGTGATGCAGACCTGGGCCATCCTGATCGACGCGTACCGGGAGTTGAACGCTCGGAAGATGTTCTGGATCTCGCTGGGTATCAGCCTGCTTGTGGTGTGCGTCTTTGCCGGGCTTGGGATCAACGAGAAAGGGATCGAGCTGCTCTGGTTCACGGTGGAGATCGGGCCCTTGACGACGGCCCTGATGAGCCGCTCGCTGTTCTACAAGACGCTGTTCATGAGCGTCGGGCTGACGATCTGGCTCGGCTGGGCGTCGACGATCCTGGCGCTTGTTTCGACGGCGTCGATCATCCCCGACTTTGTCAGCAGCGGCTCGATCGAGGGGATGCTGGCGCGGCCCATCTCACGGTCGCGGCTCTTCCTGACCAAGTACTTTGCCAGTTTGCTCTTTGTGGTGCTGCAGGCAATCGTGTTCTCGGCGGCGTCGATCCTGGTGATCGGCGTCCGCGGCGGCGTGTGGCTGTGGGGGCTGATGCTGGCGGTGCCGATCATCACGCTCTTCTTTTCATACCTCTATTGCGTGAGCGCCCTGGTGGGCGTCTGGACGCGCTCGACGCTCGCGTCGTTGCTGGCATCGCTGGCGGTCTGGGGTGTTGTGCTGGCCATGGGAGTTGCCGAGAACGGCCTGCTCATCGCCAAGATCAGCGCTGAGAACCCGATCCCGCTGATCGAGAAGGACGTCGAAGCCCGCGAACTGCAGGTGCGCAAGGCGAAGGAATCAAGCACCGACCCGGCCGACTTTGCGAAACTTGAGAAGCGTCTGGAGGAGCGGCGGGAGGACCTGATCACTCAGCGCGAGAAGGTCGCGTCGATCGACACGTGGTACCGCATCGCGTTCACCGCGAAGACGATCCTGCCAAAGACGGGCGACACCAAGGAACTGCTCGAGCGGGCCGTCATCAACGATCGTGAGATGGAGCAGATGGCCAACATGGCCGACGACCGCGACAACCGGCGCGGCGGCGGGCCGTTTGGTGCCTCGGACATGAAGGCCGTCCGTCAGGCCGAGAAGATCAACAAGTCTCGTTCCCTCTGGTGGGTCATCGGCACCTCGGTGCTCTTTGAGGCGTTCATCGTCGCGTGGGCCTGCCGCATCTTCGCCCGGCGCGACTTCTGATCAGTTTGTGCCGGCCGTGAACCGTTCGATCTCCACCATCGCGCGTTCGTCGCGGTTGCTCTGGGCGTAGGCGCGTGCCGCCTGGATGTACGCGGAGCGGCGGTCGGTCTGCTTGAGCATCGCCAGGGCCTCGACGACGATGGGGATGGTGTCGGCGTCGTAGCGGTCTTTCTCGGGCAGGTTGATCAGCAGGTCGAGCGCCTTGGCGGGCTCGTTCTGGCGTTTGTGGGCCTTCGCTTCGGCGCGGCGCCACTTGACGCTTGCCGGGTCGATCTTCCGTGCTTTCTCAAGGTGCTGCAGGGCGAGGTCGAGGTGGTTAGCGCGGAGCTCGAGTTCACCCATGACGCCCCAGGCTTGCGACAACTCGGGGTTGAGCACGGCCGCGGTGTAGAGGCTGGTCATCGCCTCCTGCTCTTTGCCGGCCTTGATCTGCACCATGCCGAGGTAGAGCGGATGGATGGGGTTCTTGGGGTCAAGGTGCTGGGCGCGGCTGTAGTGCTCGATCGAGAGGTCGAGCCGTCCGGCGGCGTTGGCAACCGTGCCCGCTTCGGCGAGCAAAGGGGCCGTCTCTGCGCCGAGGGGAAGGGCGGCTTCGTAGGCGTCTGAGCTCTTCTTCCAGTCGCCCTTGCCGCTGAGAACGCGTGCGAGGGCAAGGTGCAGTTCCTGCACCTCTGGATGGGCTTCGATCGCCGGCGCGAGCAGCGCGGCGGCCTTGTCCCACTCGCCCGCGGTGATCAGCGGGTCGACCTGACGGAGTGCGTCAGACGCGGTGGGCCCGCCCGAGCCACCCGCTTTGCCCTGAGCGGTTGCGGGGGTGCTGCGGGCAACGGTGACAACGCCGTAGACCGCAACGCTCGCGAGCGCTCCCAATGCCACCAGCGCAAGCACCGGGGCTGCGGAGCGTGCCGGGCGCGATGTCGCGAGACTCTTGATCCTCGGGCTCGTCATGGGAAAGGGTAGATCGGCCCGCTGGCCCGCCCGGCGTGAGGGCGTCGGCCGGAGGGGCCGCCCAGACGCTCCCGATGAGCGTGAGAGGGCCTGCATGACCCCACTACACTCCCCTCCCTTATGTCTACGCAGCCCGACCAGACCGCTCCCCCCACTCCTTCGGCCCTTCCGGCCCAGTTCAAGCCGGCCGAGCACGAGGGTGTCATCCGCGACCGTTGGGAGGCGGCCAAGGCGTTCCACGCCGATCCGCAGCGCGTCCTCCGCGGCGAGGCGGAGCCGTACTGCATCGTCATCCCGCCGCCGAACGTGACGGCCGCGCTCCACCTTGGGCACGCGCTCAACAACACGCTGCAGGACATCCTCGCCCGCAACGCGCGTATGCGCGGCTTCGAGACGCTCTGGATGCCCGGCACCGACCACGCCGGCATCGCGACGCAGGCGGTGGTGGAGAAGCGGGTTCAAAAGGAAGAGAACAAGCGGCGCAAGGACTTCACACGCGAGGCCTTCGTCGAGAAGATCCAGGCCTTCAAGGACGAGTACGAGGCCGTCATCACCAACCAGCTGAAGATGATGGGGTGCTCGTGCGACTGGGACCGGCAGCGGTTCACGATGGACCCGCAGTGCGCCCGCGCCGTATCCGAGGCCTTCTTCCGGCTCTTCAAGGATGGCCTGATCTACCGCGGCAAGCGCCTAGTGAACTGGGACCCGGCCCTGCAGACGGCCGTGGCCGACGACGAGTGCTACGAACAGGAAGTGGAAGGCGCGTTCTACTACCTGCGTTACCCGCTGGTGCACGCGGGGACGCAGGATGCGGCCATCCGTACCGGCGGGCGCGACAACGTGGACCCCGTGCCGGTGACGTGGGGCGAGCTTGCGCGACGTGGGTATCCGGGCGCGAACGCGCACGACGCGGACGCGGAGGCGTGGGTGACGGTGGCGACCACGCGGCCGGAAACGTATTTGGCTGACACGGCGGTGGGCATCAACCCCCACGACCCGCGGGCCAAGGCGCTCCGCGGCCTGTTCATCGAGCTGCCGCTGGTGGGGCGGATCATCCCGATCGTGGAGGACAGCTACGTGGTGCTGCCGAAGGCGATCGCCGAGCAGCTGGGGCGCGACGAAGAGGCGAACGACCCGAAGGCCGGCATGGCGACAGGGTTCCTGAAGGTGACGCCCGGCCACGACGCCAACGACTACGAGATCGGCCGCCGGCACGGGCTGCCGGTGGTGAACATGATGTCGCCGGACGGGCGCGTGAGCAACGAGCACGACTGGGACGGCAACGAGATCCCGCACAACCTGCTCGGCAAGAAGATGGCCGAGGCCCGCAAGCACGTGGTGGAGGAGTTCAAGACGCGCGGCTGGCTCGAGTCGGTGAAGCCGCACCGCCACAGCCTCAAGCACAGCGACCGGAGCAAGGCGGTCATCGAGCCGTTCCTGAGCGACCAGTGGTACGTCCGCGTAACGGATGATCGGCTTGCGGGTGCGGCCAATCGGGCCCTGGCGACGACACCCGCAGGTCCCTTAACACCGAATTCCTATGCCGGCGCACCTCTCTCCCATGCGCGAGTACCTGATTCCCATGGCGGAGACTCTCCCACGCATGCGAACGCAGCGCAAACGCACGCGAGCGACACGGACACACATGGGAATGCGGCGCATTCCCATGTGAGCGGGGCGCATCTGCGCGCGGGAGGTCCGCTCTCCCATGAATCCGACGCTCCCGCCTACGGGAAAGGTGCGGAACCGTTCGCGGGCGACAACGCCCTCACCTTCCACCCATCCCGCTACGCGAAGACCTACCAGCAGTGGCACGAGAACATCCGGGACTGGTGCATCAGCCGGCAGCTCTGGTGGGGGCACCAGATTCCTGTGTGGAGCGGCCGGGCGATGATCGCGGAAGAGGCGTGGTTGCAGTTGGAGGCGTGGGAGAAGTCGGGACGGCTTGCAAAGCAAGGCATGCAAGTTGCTGGCTCGCACGAGCGCATCGCGACTGACGTCTACTTCGCTCCAGCGTCACTGGAGGACAGCGAGATCATCTCGTTCCTCGAAAAGGCGGGCTTCACCCGCGACCCCGACGTGCTCGACACCTGGTTCTCCTCCGCCCTCTGGCCGCTCTCCACGATGGGCTGGCCCGACGACACCGCGCTGCTCAAGGCCTTCAACCCCACCACCACCCTCTGCACCGCACGCGAGATCATCACGCTGTGGGTGAGCCGCATGGTGATGTTCAACCGCTACTTCCTCGGCGAAGGCCAGGGCCGTGGCCCGGTGCCGTTCCGGGATGTGGTGATCCACGCCGTCATCCAGGATGGCGAGGGCCGCAAGATGAGCAAGTCGCTCGGCAACGGCATCGACCCGCTGGAGATCATCGAGTCCCACGGCTCCGACGCCATGCGCTTCACGCTGACGCACATGACGACGCAGACGCAGGATGTGCGCATGCCGGTGGAGAAGGACCCGAAGACGGGGCGCAACACCAGCAAGAAGTTCGACCTGGGCCGCTCGCTGGTCAACAAGCTCTGGAACGCCACGACCGGTGTGGCCCTGCGCAACATGCCCGCGGAGGGCACGCCTGCGCCGACCACGCCGATCGACGTCAAGACACTCTCGATCACCGACCGCTGGCTCCTCTCGCGGCTGGAGGCAACGGTGCGTGCCGTGGATGAGGCGATCGCCTCGTACGAATACGCCAACTACGCCAACGCCCTCTACGACTTCATCTACCGCGATCTCTGCGACTGGTACCTCGAGGCCGTCAAGCCGACGCTCAAGAGTGACGCCAACCAGCAGGCGGTGCTGGCCCGCACCATCGACGCGGTGCTGCGGCTCGCACACCCCGCGATGCCGTACATCACCGAATCGCTCTGGGCGCTGGTGAAGGACCTGCCCGTGGCGCCGATCAGCGAACTGACGATGGCCCCCTCGCGCAAGGGCGGCCTGCTCTGCACGGCCGGCTGGCCCTTCGCCGCGCCCTCGCTGAACGACCCCCAGGCGGAGGCGGCGTTTGAGCGCCTGCGAGCCTTCGCAACCGCTGTGCGGGAGGTCCGGTCCGAGCACAAGGTGCCGCCCAAGCGGCGCATCACCGCCCACATCCCCGCGGAACTGGCCAAAGAGCTGGCCGTCGGCACCCAGGACAACGCATTGAGCTGGGTCTACTCCATCCTCAACGTGGGCATCGGCAAGGTGGTGACCGATAACCCCGCCCCTGGCGTCCCCGCCGCGAGGATCCGCGTTCTTGACCACGACATCGCCCTGACCGATCTTGCAGATGCGGTAGATGCCGCTGCCGAGAGCGACCGAAAAGCAAAGAGAGCGGCTGAAATCGCCAAGGAATCGGATATCTTACGGGCACGGCTGAGCAACCCGGGGTATGTTGACCGGGCCCCCGCCAAGCTGATCGAGGAAACCAAATCCAAGCTGCAGAAACTACAAGACGAATTGGACTCGCTGGGCTGACGCTGTTGGCGGCGGTCACTGCGTGCTCGCAGCCGCAGGCCGGCCCTTCCGGCGAGGGTGTCGCTCCGTCGTTCACCGCTATCCCGGGGACGCCGCCGGCGTACAACCCCAGCGACACCGCCAGCGCGAGCGTGGTGCGTCAGGTTGAGGCCTGGTCGTTCAACAACGACACCGGGCGTGCGCTGACCACCGACAACTTCGTCATCTACACCACCGAGCGCTCGACCGTCATCACCCAGCGCATGCCGGCTTTCCTTGAGGCGGCGCTGGCGAATTACCGCACGGCCGTGGGCTCCCTGCCGACGCCGGCACGCCCGATCGACGTGTACGTGATGAACGACCGCGCCCAGTGGCAGGCGCTTACGTACAGCGTCCTGGGGGAGCGCGGGCACGCGGTGGTCAACGGCATCCGGCGAGGGGGGTTTACGACACAGGGCAAGAGCCTGCTCTACGACATCGGCGCGTTTGACACGATGTCGATCGCGGCGCACGAGGCGTGGCACGCGTACACGCAGACGACCTTTGCCGAGACGCTGCCAATGTGGGCCGAAGAAGGGCTCGCAACCTACATGGAAGGCCACCGATGGAACGGTGCCGCCCCCCGCTTCTCGGGGTGGGCCAACATCGCGCGGTTCGACCGGCTGCGCGTGGCCGTGAAGGACAACGCCCTTATGCCGCTCGAGGCCGTTCTGGCCAGTTCACCGAACCAGATGATCGGCATGCGCAGTGCAATGGGCGAACAGCAGTTCGGTGCCGCCGGCCTGGCGGCGGGGGGCGTCAACGATGGCCCGGTGCTCTGGTACTCCGAAGCCTGGGCGCTGGTGCACTTCCTGAACGAGGGCGAAGGGGGCAAGTACAGGCCCGCGTTCCGGCAGATGCTGCA
This sequence comes from uncultured Phycisphaeraceae bacterium, assembly GCA_964403525.1. Taxonomy (GTDB): domain Bacteria; phylum Planctomycetota; class Phycisphaerae; order Phycisphaerales; family UBA1924; genus JAJTGZ01. Next base: position 15,738 of record CAYOGE010000003.1, read on the forward strand.
GGACGCGGCCAGCGGGAACCTGCGGGCGACGGTGCTTGCCCACCTCAAAGAACCCGCCAATGCCGGACGTCCGCGTCTATTGGCGTCTGCGGCCCCGACAGAAGCATTCCGAGCCTACTTTGGCAGCGATCTTGCCGCCATCGGCGGAGAATTTGATCGCTTCTGTCGCAGGATCGTAAGGGTGGGCGCGCGCGAGGCGGTGACCCTCGGGAATTCCCCGATTGTGGCTGACGAGAAGTAATCGGCCTTGGAACCGCACCGTGACCGGGGCATGCACGCGAATGGCCACCGGAAATGGTGCCCTGATTGCTGGCCCAACGGCCGATTTTGGTTTACATTCTGTATGGTGGGCGGTGGGTTGAGCCTCCGGTGGCAGCGTCGCCGGGCTGAAAGGTGATGATGCCGAGTGTGTTGAACAAGCGATGGCTGGTCACGCGGGCGACGCTGGCGACGGCGAGCTTGGTGGCCTGTGCCGGTGCGCAGGCGCAGGTCAGCCCTGTTCACTTGCAGTGGTTCGAGACGAGTTGGAGCAACATCGAGACGCGGATCCCTGACCTGTTCATGTCGGGGTACGGTGCCCTTTGGCTGCCGCCGCCGAGCAAGGCGTCAGACGGTTCTCCGGGCTACGACCCGTGGGATCGGTTTGACCTCGGCACGCCTGAGAGCCAGACTGCTTACGGCACCGAGGCGCGGTTCCGGCAGATGATCACCGAGTTGCACTTTGCCGACCAGCAGGTGCTGATCGATTGGATCATGAACCACAACGGCGCGAGGACGAGCAACAGCTCGTTCATCGCTGACGGCGCCTGGCCCGGTTTCTATCTCCCGGGGGCGGCCAACAGCGCAAACTTCTGGGGTGACTTCCACAACGGGCAGTCCCAGAGTGAGAACCCCGGCGGGTCGAACTACAACCTTTTCGACGGGGACCTCGTCGGCCTGATCGACATCAACCAGGCGAGCAACTACAGCTACATCCGGCATCCGACCGCCCCCAATCCGCAGAACATCCCCCCGGGGCTCGTGCGCAACAAGATCAACGCGGCGAACGCACGCCTCTATCCCGATCGTGACCTCACGCCAACGACGTTTGTAAACACCGGGCGCGGTGGGAACCTTTCCTTCACGATCTACCCGTTCAACACCGCCGACCCGATGCAGGGAGACCCGATCGCGGAGAACGCCACCGGGCTGCTGCTGCGGGCAACGCAGTGGTACCTCGACGAATTCAAGGTTGACGGCTTCAGGCTCGACGCCGCGAAGCACATCCCGCAATGGTTCTGGGATCAGTACTGGGACGCGTACGTGTTCAACCGGCGCACGACACCCGGCGGCGACCGCGTGACGCCGTTCTCGTACGTCGAAGCGGTCGACAGCAACGCGTTCATACAGACCTACATCCGCAAGTACGACGGGATCGGCAACCGCGATGCGCTGGACATCAGCGAAGCCGGAGCCCTGCGCGACGTGCGTTCGGCGCTCGGGTTTGGCTCGTGGCAGAACCCGATCAACGCCTCGGTCGACCGTCAGGACGACGGGTTTAACAACGGCAGCCAGGGCGTGCACCACGTCTACAGCCACGACAACGGTTCGGCGGGAAACGGCGGTTCGCCCCCCCCACTGCCCGCGAGCAGCCTGTACGCGCTGCCGGAGCAGGTGTACAACATCTTCAGGTCCGGCGTATCGATCGTCTACTACAACGGGCGCGAGATGCACGACCGCTTCCAGAACCGGGGGTTCTGGCCGCGGGAGGGAAACCCGACAGCGATCGGCAACTTCGACGCGAACCTCACGCGGCTGGTGCAACTGCACAGCGGCTACGCCCGTGGCGATATGTTCGTGCTCAACGGCACGGGGTCAGACGCTTCAATACAGGGGCTGAGCGACGTGCTGATCTTCGAGCGTGGCACGACGACCGCGGCGAACGTTCTCGTCGGCGTCAACGACCGCTACGACAACGGCTACGACCAGCGAGACGTGACCACGCACTTTCAGCAGGGCACAATCCTGCAGGAACTCTCCGGGACGGCAACCGACGCGCTGGTTGATCCAAACAACGACATCTTCGACACGGTCACCGTCGGGGCGAACGGGCGAGTGACGATCCGCGTGCCGCGGAACGCCAACGCCAACGGCACCCAGCACCACCGCGGCTACGTCGTATACGGGCCGGCCGCTCCGGCGGGCGCCTTGACGGTGTCTCCCGTCGCGGCCGTGCTCCCAGCCGATAGCGCCTCGCTTCCGACCTACAAGCGACGGCTCACCGCGGCGGACATCGTTACGGCCGGAACGTTCGAGCTGCGACTGGACACCACCAAGGCGATCCCCGGCGATACGAACTTTGATGACTTTGCGGTCTTCCGCTTCAACCAGGGGTACACCGATCTCAACGGCAACGGCGCGGTTGATCAGTTGCCGCCGGGAGCGACGGTCGACGTCGGTTACGAGCGGTTCCTGACACAGTCTTCGCCGATCAGCGGGCCGGGAGGCACGGGGACGATCGGTCTGTACCGCCAGACGATCGACGCGTCGCAGTTGCCCGAGGGGTTCAATTACATCAGCGTCATCGCCTATCGGCGGCGTACGGACGGCGGCCTGCCGATCTTCAAGGAATTCCGCAAGGTCATCTACGTTGACCGGCTTGCGCCGCAGGTGACACTGCTGGACAATCCGGCCGCAGCCAACGGCAACTTTGAGTTCCGCGTAAGAGCCCTCGACCGAACGGTAGAGACGGTGTACATCCTGCCGAACGTGGCCGTCGGGGTTGACCCGCTGCCGCTGTGCAATTCGACGAACCAGGCGTACCAGTACGACCGGCTTGAGTGGCGGCGGAACGTTGGAGCGCTGCCGTCTGGGAACAACTCGCTCACCGTGGTCGCGTTCGAGAAGAGCGGGCGTTCGGGCGTCTACCGCTTCGAGAACATCTCGATCACCGTTGGCTCTGGCGATGTAAACCGCGACGGCATCCTCACGATCGACGACCTGCACGCATCCTGGGCCCTTGGTTCTACCTATCAGGCCGAGGCCGACATGAACCGCAACGGGTTCATGGACGCCAACGATCGTCGCATTCTCGAGGCAAACCTGCGTGTCGGAGAGGCCGCGTCGATGGCCGGCACGCAGCGGTAGACGGCACGCGGCAAGCGTGGGCCGGCCGCTTACAATCGGTTCTATGCTGAGTGCAGCCTGTCGGAACCGCACGATGACGTCGCTTCTCGCAGCCTTTGTGTGCAGCGTTGTTCTCTCGCGGGTCTTGGCCGCTGCGCCGCCGACTGATGAGCAGGTTGCCGGGTTGATCGGTAAGATCAAGGCGGTCGAGCCACCAGGCCCGGCGGATGCGAGGAACCGAGCCGCGTACGCCGCGTACCAGGCAGCCCGCGCAGCGGCCTTGCACGACGGCCTTGCCGAGGTATCGCTCGCAGAGGCAACCCTCGCTCAGATCGAGCGGGTTGCAGAGACAGGTGCGCTGGCTGCAAACGCCGAAGCCGCAGCCGTGCTCGCGCCCCGGCTGGCGGAGCTGGCGAAGGAACCGGGCATCGCCGGGGCCCGAGCAGCCGAGCTGCGTATCGCCTTCTTCACGCCGTACGTTGCGCCCGCGGCGGGGGCGACCGCCGAGGCTCGCTCCAAATCCGTAAGCGATTGGTTCAGCGCCGTACGCCCGGTGCTCAAGGCGGGCATAACCCACGGGGGGGCCTTAGAGCTGGTTAAGGCCGGCAAGGGGGCTTACTTCTTCGGCTTGATTGGCAGCCTGCCCCCCTCTGCGATCAAAGAAGACCATCTCGTAGAAGCGGTCGAGCCTTTGCTTGTCCCCGAGATGTCTCTTGAAACCGCCGGGAACCTCGGAAATCTTGTTTCGCGATTGTGCGACCCGGAGCTTGGGCTTGAAAAGAAGCGCCGTGATCACCTGCTCGACCTGGTCGCTGCGGCCGCGGACGGTGGGCTTTCCAGGCAGATCGGACCCGAGCAGCAGCGGCTCGCGGAGGCGGTGCGGGCAACTTCGATGCGTGCGAAGAGCGCGTTCGCACGTGGCGAGCTGATGGGTGGTCCGATGCCGCCGATCCCATTTAGCTGGTGCAGCAACCCAAGCCTCAAGAGCCTGAGTGACCTGAAGGGGAACGTGATCGTCCTCGACTTCTGGGCGACGCGATACGACGGGAGCATCACGCGGTTCCCGTTCCAGCGAGAGCTGATGGCCCGCTATCGAGAGGCGGGCTCGCCCGTGAGCGTCGTGGGGGTGACCAGCCTTCAGGGCCTGCACATCAAGCGATCGCTGGACCCGGGTGCAAAGCCCGTGCGCATCGACTGCAGGAACGAACCCGAGAAGGAGTACGGCCTGATGGCAGAGTTCATGCAGGAGATGGAAGTGACCTGGACGATCGCCTTCACGCCGGACGGTTGCTACAACCCCAACTACGGCGTCATCGGCATCCCCCATACGACCGTAATCGATCCGGCCGGTCGGGTCAGACTCAACGAACTCCGACCCTCTACGGCAGCAGAATACAAGGTCTTGGCGGATCAGATCGACGCGCTGCTGCGCGAGGCGGGCCTCAAGGTTCCCGATCAGCCGATGCCCGGGCCACCGGCACCCGCCGCGCCCGCATTGCAACCGCAGGCGAAATAGGAGCCCAGGATCAAGGTCCTGCCAGCGTCACTACGCTTGCTGGTGATCACCTCCGTTGCGACAGGATTCAAGCAGCAGACAAGCCCGGGTGGCCAGGCCGATGTCGCCCAGAGCTGGGGATGGTCGCTGCTGTGGCTCTTTGTGCTGTTCATGGCGGGTGCGATGCTGCTGGTGGTTGCTCGATGGGTGTTTCTTGGTGGCCGTGCCGGCCAGCCCTTAGGTCGAAGCGCAAACAAGAGGCCCCGCCCAACGCCGACGGCGAGCGCGTGGGTTGAAGCGGGTCGCCGGATGCAGGCACCGCTGCCCCCCGAGGGCGCAGATGACTTGAAGGAGGAGCCTTGACGCCCTCGGCGGCAGTTGATCGCGGGCACCCGGCCGCGGCCGGACGGCCACGGGCGTTTGTGCTCGGTGGCGCTCGGCGCGTCGGACGTGCGATTGCGGTCGAGCTTGCCCGCACCGGTTGCGACGTCGACTTCACGTTCCACCGCAGCGAGGGTGACGCAGCCGAGACAGTAGAAGAGATTCGAAAGCTGGGGTCTGAAGGTCGCGCGTGGAGGCTCCCGCTGACTGAGCCGCGTGAAGCGGGTGCCGCAGCGCAGCGAATCTCCGGCAGCAGCCCCGTCTGGGACGTGGTGGTGCTGAGCGCGTCGTCGTACGAGCCCACCCCCTTTGATCAACTGACTCCGGACCAACTCACACGGGCCTACTCCGTAAACGCGGCGTCCCATGCTTTGGTTGTCAAGTGCTTTATCGAGGGGCTGCGAAGGAGCCGGCGTCCAGGCGGCGGCGCAATCGTCACGATGTGCGACATTCACGCGATGGGCGAGACCGGGCTGCCACGGAGCGGGCTGCTGGCGTACGCGATGTCCAAGGCCGCGCTGCTTGAGATGACGCTCGTGCTGGCGAAGGAGCTCGCCCCGGCAGTCCGCGTCAACGCGGTTGCGCCGGGGGTGGTCGCTTGGCCGGATTCAGGCCCGGACGCCGACCCCGCGATGCAGGCGCGGTACCTCTCGCGGGTGCCGCTGGGGCGCGCGGGCACGCCAGAGGAGGCAGCCGAAGCGGTGCGATGGCTGGCGATGGACGCGACGTACTGCACCGGTCAGGTCATCCGCCTCGACGGCGGACGGTCGCTTGGATAGCGGCTACTTCGACGCAACGATCACGCCGCGGCACTCGCCGAAACCGATCCTGCGGAGGCCCGGCTTGTCGCACCAGCCGCGCATGATGACCTCGTCACCATCTTCAAGAAAGGTGCGTGTCTCGCCCGTGGGGAGGGTGATCGGCTTCCGGGGCAGCTGCTTGCCATCGGGCCCGTTGCCGACCCATGAGAGCTCGAGCATGCAGCCGCGGCTCTCCGGATCTGGCCCGCTGATCGTGCCACTGGCGATCAGGTCGCCCGGCATCATGTTGCAGCCGTTGCTGGTGTGATGAGCGATCATCTGCGGGAAGGTCCAGAACATCGAGCTGAGGTTGCCGCGGCTGAGGCGGAACGGCGCGGTACCCGAGCTCCTCATCTTCGCACTGGTCATCAGGACTTCGAGCTTGATGTCGAGCCCCCAGTTACGGTCCTTGGCGTTGAGGTAGGGCAAGGGTTCAGGGTCGCCCGCGGAGCGCTCGGGGCCGGCGATGCGGAAAGGCTCGAGCACATCTCGCGTCACGATCCATGGGCTGACACTGGTTGCGAAGTTCTTGGCGAGGAAGGGGCCCAGCGGCTGGTACTCCCAAGCCTGCATGTCGCGCGCCGACCAGTCGTTGACCAGCACAAAGCCGAACATCAGCTCGTGGGCGCGGTCGATGCTCACGGGGTCACCAAGGTGGTTCCCGCCGCCGATCACACACCCGAGTTCGAGCTCATAGTCGAGGCGCTTGCAGGGGCCGAAGTCGGGTTGCGTCTTCCCCTCGGCCGGCGCGCCGAGCTGGCCCTTGGGACGGCGGATCTCCGTGCCGCTGACGACGATGCTCGTCGCCCGTCCGTGGTAGCCGATCGGGACGTGCTTGTAGTTCGGCAGCAGCGGGTTGTCGGGCCGGAACATGCTGCCGACGTTCGTTGCATGATGGATCGACGCGTAGAAGTCTGTGTAGCTGCCAAAGGCGCACGGCTCCACGATCTGCACGTCGCTCATCGCCGGGCAGGCCTTTTCACGAAGACGCCGCGCCTGCTGCCCCCCCACCGGTCCGTCGAGCAGCCACTGCTGGAGCGCGCGCCGCACCGGCGCCCACGACTCTGGACGCTCAAGCATGATCTGCGGAGCCGCGTGGTGAACGGCGTGGTGAACAACGTCGAACAGCTCCGCGTTCGCCTGGGCAACCGCGTCGAACGTGCCCGAATGGACCAGCATGTCGAGGTCGACCACGCGGTCGCCGATCGCCACGCCAACTTTCAGCTCGTCATCTTTGTTGATGAACATGCCCAGCGGCAGGTTCTGGACCGGGAAATCGGTCGACGGTTCGTTGGCGGTTCCTACCCAGGAGCGGAGCGCAGGATCGAGCGTGGGGTCGTTCATGGTGCAGGATAGAGGCGGTCAAACCGCTGGGCCTCGAGAGCGCCGGCAACCTGAGACGCTGGCCGAAGCGCAGTGTCTATTGGGCGAGCTGAAACGCGGAGGCGCAGGGGGCTGTCAGGCGAGGTAGCCGAGCTTCTTCATGTCCGCGATCGGCTCGTCGTAGCTGCACGACCCGAAGCAGATCGCAAAGTCCTCACGTACCTCTTCTAATTGATGGGTCGTCAGGCGGAGGTCACGCCACCCGATCGAACCCTCCTCGAACTTGAACGCGTTCGCGGCCGTCTCGTTGAGGACCTTCAGGACGGTCTCGCGGTCGGCGTTTGCGGCCCGCACGAACGCCGCGGCAAAGAAGACGTTCAGGAAGCCGTGCATCACGTGCGAGGGACTGTCTGGCTTGTAGGTCAAACGCTGCAGCGAGCGGACCGGGTGGTGCAGGCCGGCCGTGCACTTGATCGGCACATCCGCGGCGTTGAACGTCTGCAGAAAGTCGGCGACGCGCTCGCTGCTTGGGAAGAGGTCGGGCGTGACCCCGCCGGTGCGGAGCTTCGCGCCGAACCCGGTGCCAGCGAGCGCCGTGGCGAACGAACGGAAGTCCGCATCGTGCGGGCACTCAAAGAACGGGAACAGGTCCTCCGGGAGCTTCTCCTGCGCAACATCGATGATCTCTGGCGTCTGGATCTTGACCTCGATCGTGTCGATCAACGCCGTGTGGGCGTGCTTGTGGGTGTGCCCGTCACCCGCCTGGTGCTCTTCGTTGAACCGCTCGATCTGTCTGAGGCCTTCGTCCAGCGGGCCGTCCAGCAGCACCGAAAGTCCCCAAGGGGCGGGCGCCGGTTGGTTGTCGGGCACGCAGCCGTTGAGCAGGTGGGGTGCCGCTGCCTCGCTCCACTCTCCAAGTCGCGAGAGCGGCACAATGAAGCGTGCAACGCCGGCGGCGTGCGAACTCTTCTTGAGCCGGGCAAACTCCGCAACGGCCTTGTCCATCGGCAGTTGTGACGGTGGGAACAGGCCGGCGTAGTCGACCAGCCCGTGCAGGAACGTATGTAGTGCTGTCGCAGCCATGCACAAGCGTAGTGCCGGCGTTCGCGGTGTCTACGGGTGGAAAACACGGCACCTGGCTGCTAAAAGCACCGCTCCGTGCGCCCGCCCGCTCGAGCCGGCTCGGCCGCCTGCGGCTATTTGGGCCCGTCCTGCGGCTCGTTCAGCGACCCGAGCCTTCGGAGGTCGGGCAGCAACCATGCCAGCAGCGCGACGATGACGATGGTTCCTACACCACCGGAGACGACGCTCACGACGGGTCCGAACCAGGAGGCGACGAGCCCCGACTCGTACGCCCCCAGCTCGTTACTGCACTCGATGAAGAGAGAGTTCACCGCGCCCACGCGCCCACGCAGTTCATCGGGCGTGCGCACCTGCACCAGCACGTGCCTGATCACCACCGAGACCTGATCGGCAGCGCCGGCAAGAAACAGCAGCGCAACGCTGAGCCAGAAGCTCGTCGAGAGTCCGTAGAGCACGGTGCAGAGCCCAAAGAACGCCACGCACCCCAGCAGCCAGAGACCGGCCCTCTTGAATGGCCGGCGGTGCGCCAACAGGACCGCCATCACCAGGGCTCCGACGTAGAGGGAGGCCCGCAGCACGCCCTGGGCGGTCGCCTGCCACGACTCACTCACGTGCAGCACATCCGTCACGTAGACGGGGATCAGGGCGGTTGCCCCCCCCACCAGCACGGCGAAGAGATCAACCAGCAGCGCACCCAGGACGCTCTTTTCGCGCTTAAGGTGCCCGATCCCCGCCATCATCGATGCCGGCGTGAGCTTCGCGGAAGACCGCACCTGCCCACGCGGGCGCAGGCCGATCGCCGCCACGCCGAACACCACGCACAGCAGCGCCATGGCGGCATAGACCGGCCAGGCGCGCCCGGTCGCGTCGATCAGACGGCCGGCCGCGATCGGCCCGGTCACAGCGGAGAACTGGAACAGCCCGGTCGTCCACTTTACGGCGTTCTCAAACTCTCCCTTCTCCACCAGCAGCGGCATCAGCGCGTTGCGGCTCGGCCCGTTGAAGCTGCGCACGCAACCCGCCATGAACAGCAGAGCGAAGTACATCCACAGCGGGCCTCCAAACAGTGAGACCCCCGCCAGCGCAGCCGCCACGCCCGCGAATGCAAACTGCGTCACCGTAACGATCTTCTTCCGGTCGAAGGCATCGACCGCGTGCCCCGACACGAGAGCGAACAGCACTACGGGCACCGCGCGGGCGAGGCCCGCGTACCCCAGCATGAGCGCATCGTGGGTCCGCTCGTAGATCTCATAGCCGATGGCCGTGGCCAGCATCTGCAAGCCCAGCGACGAAGCGACGAAGCCGACGGCGAACCGCCTGTAGTTTGCGCTCCTGATCGCTGCGTAGGCGTCGTGCCTGTCCGGCGGGGGGAGCTGGGTCGACGCTCCCTCGCTGGCGTTGACGTTGTTTTCGTCGTCGGCGGGCACGGGCGAGCGTAGCCGGTTCGAATCTACCTCACGCCGCCAGCGAACACGGTTATCATTGAACCGGCTCGCGCACTCCTTACGCACCAGCGCTGAGCCCGCGGAGGGAACAGGAACATGGCTTTCAGGGACTGGCTCAAGGGCGAGTTGATCGACATCATCCAGTGGCTCGACGACACGTCGAACACGATGGTCTACCGGTTCGACCGGCGCAACAACGAGATCAAGGGCGGGGCGAAGCTGGTCGTCCGTGAGGGGCAGGCGGCCGTGTTCGTCAACGAGGGAAAATTGGCCGACGTCTTCGGGCCCGGCACCTACACCCTCGACACCAGGAACATGCCGATCCTGTCGACGCTTCTGGGGTGGAAGTACGGCTTCGAGTCCCCGTTCAAGGCCGAGGTCTACTTCGTCAGCACGCGCACGTTCACCGACCTCAAGTGGGGCACGCTCAACCCGGTCATGCTCCGCGATCCGGAGTTCGGGCCTGTGCGCATCCGCGCGTTTGGCACCTACACCACGCGCGTCAGCGAGCCGGGCGCGTTCATCAAAAACGTTGTGGGCACCGACGGGCGGTTCACCACCGAAGAGATCATCAACCAGCTCCGCAACCTCATTGTCTCGTCGTTCACCGAGAACATCGCCCAGGCCAGGGTCGGCGTGCTCGACATGGCCGGCAAGCAGGGCGAGGTCGCCGCGCTGCTGCAGACCAAGATGAAGGTCGACTTCGCCAAGTACGGCCTCGACCTGCCGACTCTGCTGATCGAGAACATCTCGCTCCCTCCCGAGGTCGAAGCTGCGCTCGACAAGCGCACCAGCATGGGCGTGCTGGGCAACCTCGACGCCTACACCAAAATGCAGGCGGCCGATGCGCTGAAGGATGCGGCGAAGAACCCCGGCACCGCCGGCACGTTCCTTGGCGTCGGCGTCGGCCAGTCGATGGCCGGGATGGTCGGCTCGACCATGAACCAGGCGCAAGGGACAGGCGGCATGCCGCCGCCGATGAACGGCGGCCCGCAGTACTTCGTCGGCATCAACGGGCAGCAGCAGGGCCCGTTCGATGCTGGCACGATCGCCGCAATGGCCGGGCGCGGCCAGATCACCGGCCAAACCCTGGTGTGGACCGCGGGCATGGCGAACTGGCAGCCTGCAAGCCAGGTCGCGGCTGTCGCCGCCCATCTCGCACCGGCGATGCCGCCCCCGATGCCGTAACGCCGTCGCTGCCAGTATCCCACACCACGCGATGCCCGACAGCGCCCCCATTCCGCCCCCGCAACACCAGGGGACGTCGCACCCAAAGCGCTTTCCCTGCCGTCAGTGCGGGGCAACGCTCGAGTTCTCACCGGGCACATCGAAGCTCGCCTGCCCCTACTGCCGCGCCGAGAACGACATCGCCGCGCAAGAGGATGTGCAGGAGCTTGACTACCACGCCGCGATCGGCCGCCTCCGCGCCGCCGCGCCGACCGATGCGGTGCCGATCGTGCATTGCGACTCGTGCGGCGCCAACGTGACGATCCCCGAGCGGGCGATCAGTTTCTCGTGCCCGTTCTGCGCTGCCAACATCGTCAGCCAGGCTCGCGCCTGCTCGGTGATCAGGCCCAACGCCGTTCTGCCGTTCCGCGTGACGCGCGACAACGCCGTCGAAGCGTTCAGGAGGTGGCTCAAGTCCCGGTGGTTCGCGCCGTCTGCGCTCAAGCGTGAGGGGAGGCTCGACGCGTCGATCAGCGGCCTGTACATCCCTGCCTGGACGTACGACACCAGCACCGTCACCGCCTACACCGGCCAGCGCGGCGACGCTTACTACACAACGCACACGCGGGTTGTCAACGGCAAGACGCAGACGTACACCGTGCGGCACATCCGCTGGTCGTACGCCAGCGGCATCGTCGGCGTTGACTTTGACGATGTGCTCGTCGAGGCCACCGCCACCCTTGACCGCGACGACCTCGAGCACCTCCGCCCGTGGGACCTGAAAGCATGCCTCCCCTACCGCGACGAGTACCTCGCCGGGTTCCGAGCAGAGGCCTATCCCGAATCACTCGACCTGGACAACTGCTTCGAGCTTGCCAAGGCCGCCATGCAACCGCAGATCGACTCGGCCATCCGCTCCGACATCGGCGGTGACGAGCAACGGATCGACAGTCGGCGGACCCAGTACAACCGCCTCACGTTCAAGAACCTGCTGCTGCCGGTGTGGGTGAGCGCGTACCGCTACCAGAACAGGGTCTACCGCTTCCTGGTCAACGCACGCACGGGCGAGGTCCGCGGGCAGCGACCGTGGAGCGCATGGAAGATCGCCGGGCTGGTGGCGTGCGGTATCGTCATCGCGGCCGTCGTCGCGATCATCGTGGCCATGAACCGGTGATCCTCAGCCGCGGGTCCGGCCCGTTTCTGCACTCCACCATGGGCCGCGGCGCAGCGCGCAGACGAACGCCGATAGCAGCGAACCGAAGAAGCTGAGGGCAAGGTCCCTCTGCGGGTCGAACACATCGCCCTGCTGGCCGTTGTACTGCTCGGCGTTCTCCTGCGACATCGTCACCGCGATGATCCACTCGACCACCTCGTAGAAGTTGCCAAACATCGAGACCACCCCCACCGCCAGCAGCGCAGGCCAGAAGCCCCGCTTGAGCCCGCCGTAGCGGCAGCCGATCTCGTAGACAACCGGAGCACCCAGCAGGCCAAAGGACAGGTGCACCAGCCGGTCGTAGTGGTTTCGCTCCCAGCCGAAGAACGAGTTGAGCGTCCGCCCGGTGAGCGCCTGCGCCCAGTCGTCGTAGGGCACGTTGCTGTAGAGGTAGTGCGCCCCGAGGATGTGCAGCAGCAGGAACGCGGCCAGCAGCGTGTACGACAGGTTTGAAAGCGGACAGCGGCCTGCTCCGCCGACGCCCCCTGAACCGGTCCAGATCAGCACGCCCAGCGCCGTGACCGTTGCGATGTGCTGCAGTGCGGTGTCACCAAAAGAGACCGGTCCAATGCACCCGACGATCAACGCTGCCAGAACGGCCAGCAGCAGCCAGAATCGGTAGGGCCACCGTTTCATGCGGGCAGCATACCAGAACGCCCCATGGTGTTGGCGCAGCGTTCGCCATACGCTCACCCATGCCTCCTGCGGTTACCACGCTGGCTCTCGCCGTGCTCGATGGGGCGTTCGCGGGCAAGGCGTGGCAGGGGCCGACGCTCTCGGGTTCGCTCAAGGGCGTCACGCCCGCGCTGGCGCTGTGGAAACCAAGCCAGAAGCGCCGCTGCATCTGGGAGCAACTCCTGCACGCCACGTATTGGAAGCTCACGATCCTCCGCGTCTTTGATCCTGACACAGGCTTGACGCTGCTGCGGCCCGGGAGCAACTGGCCGCGCCCGCCCGCCGCCGCTGCGTCAGCAGCATCCGCCCGGCAATGGAAGGCCGACCTCGCCCGCCTGCACGAGGTGCAGGCCGCGCTCCGCTCCGCCGTGGCTGCGCTGCCCGAGCAAGCCTGGCACACAAGGCCGCGCAAGCCGTCATCGTCTGCCGCCCGCTCACTGACCTACACCCAGTACCTCGCCGGCGCGGCCGCGCACGACGCCTACCACACCGGGCAGATCCGCCTCCTGAAGCGTCTGCACGCAGACCTTGCTCGCTGAGTGGCAATCCCGATTGACGCACCTCACCCTCCAGACCGTTGTCCGGGCACCCGCGGTGCGCTGCTTCAACCTCGCCCGCTCGATGGAGTTTCACATCTGGTCGATGCGTGCGACAGGCGAGCGCATCGTCGGCGGCCGCGCGGCCGGGCTCGTCGGCCTCGGCGATGAGGTCGAGTTTGAGGCCCGCCACCTGGGCCTCACGCGTCGCCTCCGCGCCAGGGTCACCGCCTTCGAGCTTCCCACGATGTTCGCCGATGAGCAGGTCCGCGGCCCCTTCCGCTCGCTGGTCCACAGGCACAGCTTTGAGGCGCAGGCCGATGGCACGGTGCTCGTCGCCGATCGCCTGTCGTTTCACATCGGCTACGGCATCGCCGGGCTGGCCGTCGAACGGCTGCTGATCGGCCCGCACCTGCGGCGACTGCTGAGGGGCCACCAGGGCAACCTCAAGGCAACGGCCGAGTCAGACGACTGGCGCCGCTTCCTCAATGACGACCACGCATGACGATGGGTGCCCGCAGGATCGTCTCATCCGTGCATCTTCCGCACAGCCTCGACCAGCGCACCCGTCGCCGCCTCAACAGACGCTTTCTGCTTCGCATCCTTCAGCGAGCCGTCGGCCTCGAAGGCGTCGCCCGCCTTGGTCACCGAAACCTGCGCGGGCAGCACCAGCACGCCGATGTTGCCGAGGATCGACCGCAGAGCCGCCATGCTCCGCTGCGCACCGGACATCCCCGGCGAGGCCCCGATCAGGCACGCGACCTTCCCCTTGAACGCCTCCGCCGGCGACGGGCGCGACACCCAGTCGAGCGTGTTCTTCAGCAGCGGCGTCACCGAGCTGTTGTATTCGGGTGAGGCGATCAGCAGGCCCTGATGCTCGGCGAAGAGCTTGCGCAGCGCGGCCGCCTTGGGCGGCGCACCCTCGGCCGCCTCAAGGTCTTGATCGAAGATCGGCATCGGGTAGTCGGCCAGCTCAACGTGCGTGACGCTCCCCCCCGCGCCGCGCGCAGCCTCGGCCGCCAGCTTCAGCAGCTTGCGGTTGAACGACTCTTTGCGCGTGCTCCCCGCCAGCGCCAGGATCTTCGGTGCTCCGCTCATATCAACCCTTTCCGCCACGGGAACGCGGCATTGCGAAACTCAACCCCCCGCGGCCTTCGCCTTGAACCCCTTGGCGATCAGGTCGGCCACCAGCCTGTCGCGGTGGTCACCTTGCAGTTCGATCTGGCCCGTCGCCTTGTCGAGCGTGCCGCCGGTCCCCATGCCGCTCCGCCAGGCCTTGAGCATCGCCGGGAGATCGTTGGCCGACCCATCGAGCCCGGCGATCACCGTCACGATCTTGCCCGACCGCTTCTCGCGGCGCACCCGGGGCGACTGCTCGGCCGGCGTCAGCACCACGCCCGCGGCATTCCGCGGGCAGCGGCATTCGCTCAGCGGCGCGGTGCAGCGCGCACACGTCACCGGCCGTTCAAGCGCTGTCCCGTCGAATAGGCCCATGGGCGCAGGATAGTGCACCCCACCACCATTGGCCGCGACCGCTTGCGCCCCACCGATTCAGTCAACGAGTGCCGACTTGCCCAGCAGCCAGGCACGCACGGTGTGGCGACAATCAACCCCGTACTGGGCCAGTTGCTGACCCGCCGACCGAGCGGCGGCGATCGTCGACGTTGCGTCGTTGCGCCAGTGTTTGTCCAGCAGAGTCGAGGCAACGGACCAATCACCAACGCTCGCTTCGATCACCAGGTAACGTGCGAGCATTCGCGTGCTTGGCTCATCCGTCGCCACCGCTTCGCGGTACAGAGCGACTCCCTCGTCCGTGCGCCCAAGGGCGAGCTGCACATCCCCTCGCATCGCGACGAGCACTCCATCCCACGGTCGTCGGGCCGACGCTGATTTGAGCAGAACGTCAGCCTCGGACATTCGGCCTGAGTCAGCGAGCAGGCCGATCAGCATCGACGTTGCGCTGTACAGGCTCGGGCGTTCTTCGACTGCGGAGAGCAGCCCCTCGATCGCCGCAGAGCGGTTGTTGCGCAGCAGCGCGAGCCGTGCACGCTGCACGACCCCTTCATCGTTTAGCCCCATCTTTGCCATCGAAGCCGTCATGAGCCGTTCCGCCCCCTCCAGATCGCCGAGCACGACGCTCAGCCATGCCATGCGAGGTTGCACTGAAGGCGTATCCAGCAACCCGATGCCGCCCGAAGCGATCGACATGCCACGCTTGTAGCAATCCAGCGCAGCCCTGGCAGCCAGTCGTTGCTCCTGGCTGGCACGCCCCATCGACGCCTCTTCCCACCCGACGACAACTTTGTCATCGAGTTGCCTGGCACGCCACAACACCACCCGGACGGCCGCGGCCTGCACGAGGAGCACGCCAGCGATGCACGCGAGCAGTAACACCAACCACGATGACCAACGAAGGCGGCCGCGCTCCTTGACGACAGCCCCAAGCAGATTTACCGAGGGCCGTTGAACAAGCACGACCACCCAAGCAGCAATCACCCCCACGCACACTGAGATGCACACCGACATCAGCAGCGGTGCCGCGTCGTAGGCACCGCGCACCACCATGAGTGTCCCGAAACAGAGGACGAGGACCGTCGCTTCAGCCGCCGCAGACAGGGAGGCTGGTGGTTTTTTCAACTGAACCGGCCCTTCGCTGTGCCGTCGGCCCGCGAGGCGACCCAGGCTTAGCGCCCCGTGCGGACAGACCGACACGCAGTCAAGCGAGCGGATGCAATCCGTGCTGGTGACACCCCCCCTGGCACCGGTCTCTTCCATCACGCGTACGCCCATGTCACACGACTTGGTGCACAGCCCGCACTGGTCGCACAGCGCGGAATCAACGACGACCGTCACCGGGGCGAGACGCTCCACCGGGTCGAGCACTCCGCCGTACGGGCAGACGTAGCGGCACACGCCGCGCGTGCCCAAGAACACCACGCTCACGAGTCCGCACAGCAGCAGGAACGGGACAGCAACCTGCCACCGCGGCAGGCCGGCCCAGAAGTCGTCGGTCATGAGGCGCATCGTGAAACCGTCCGGCCGCGCGGCAGCAGGGCCTAGCCAGGTGAGCAGCCACGGCCACGCCCATGTCGCCAACGGCACAGCGACTTCGCGTTTGAAGGTCGGCCAGAGGAACAAGTACGCGGCCAGTGCGAAGGGCGTGTACTTGAGCCAGCGTGACCGGAACGGCCGGGGGGTAAGGCCGAATCGGCGGAGAATCCACGCCGAGAGGTCCTGCAAGGCACCCATGTGGCACGCCCAGCCGCAGAGGAAGCGTCCAAACAGCAAAGTGGTGAGGATCGCGACGCTGAACATCAATACACCGCAGGTCACTTGCCCGAGTTCGAGTGTCCGCATTGACTCCGACATGACCGCTGGCGTGAGCGACCTCCCGTTCACCCAGTAGTGAACCAGATGCCCGATGATCAGCACATGGACGCTCACCAGCGAGACGACCCGCCACTTGCGAACTCGCCACTTTGGAGAGCGCAGTCCGTCAGGCCCGTGGCCCGTGGCTTGACGAACTGGCAGGCGGATGGTTCTTCCCATAGGAGGTCTCAACCGTTGTGAGTGGGGGGAACTGCTGATTCACGCTGTCCTCCGGCTGCTCTCTCTGCAGATTCCGCGAACACAGAGCAGAATTCGTCGAACTATTACTGGATATCCAGATCGATTAGTGTAGTATTAAACGGCCGGTGCGGCAAGTGGAGAAGCGACAATGGCAAGCAATTCACGCCCGATAGCGATCGCCTGTGTCCTTTGGGCCTTGGCAGCTGGTCACTTAGGCGCCGACCCGATCCCGGCGACACCGCTGGACTTCCTGCTGCCCGGCACACAGCCGGGCATGGTGCCCAATGGGACGCTCCTGGACGCAAGCAACTGTCGCGCCTGCCATGGGAACATCAACAATAACGACCCGTACGCAACGTGGTCGGGCAGCTTGATGGGGCAGGCGGCCCGCGATCCGCTCTTCTTCGCGCAGATGGCACTGGCGAATCAGGATGTGGCAAACGCCGGCTCGTACTGCATGCGCTGCCACGTCCCCACGGCCCAGGTCTCGGGCCATGTGCAGCCGCCCAACGGCACCGGGCTCACGTCGTTGGATATGGACGGCGTTTCCTGTCACCTGTGCCACTCGATGGTGGACCCAGTCTACAACGCCTCGACAAGCCCCTCGGTCGACCAACAGATCCTCGCTGCGCTCGGACCGCTGGCCCCGCAGTATTACGGGAACGCGATGTTCGTGCTCGATCCGACCGGTCTTCGGCGAGGCCCCCGCGTGCCGGCCGCGCTGCACGACGCCGTGAGGTCGGACTTCTTCACAAGCGGCAACATGTGCGGCACGTGCCACGAGGTGGGCAACGTTGCCACCATCAAGCAGCCCGACGGAACGTACCGGTACAACCCCATGAACCAGGCGCCCGACGACCTCAACCCGGCGCACCAGTTCCCACTCGAACGAACCTTCAGCGAATGGCGCCTCAGTTCGTTCGCCGCGGGAGGGGTGAACATGGGCGGGCGGTTTGGCGGCGCAGGGGTGACCGTTGTCTCGACGTGCCAGTCGTGCCACATGCCGCGCGTTGCCGACCGCAGCTGCATCGTCGGCCCCAACCGCCCGGATATGGCACGGCACGATTTCGCTGGCGCCTCGGCGCAGGTTCTGGACATCATCGCCGCGCACACGGCCGGCGACCCGGCCGTGAACCAGCAGAACATCACCAAGGGCCGAGCCAAGGCCGTTGACATGCTCACACGCGCCGCGAGCATTTCGGCCACACAGGCCGGGGCCACGCTCACCGCTCGGGTCACCAACGAGTCGGGCCACAAGCTTCCAACGGGGCACATCGAGGGCCGGCGCGTTTGGCTGAACGTGCGGTTCTCTGATGCTGAGGGTACCCTGGTCGGAGAGTACGGCGCCTATCACAGCCTGACCGCCGAGCTCGACACCGACACGACAACCGTCTTTGAGATGCACGTCGGGCTCGACAGCTACGCCGAGGCCGTCACCGGTTTCCCCGCCGGGCCGACGGGCCGGATGTCGCTCGCCAACACGATCGTCAAGGACAACCGGATCCCGCCGCGCGGCTTCAACAACGCCGCGTTCGCCGCCGCCGGTGCGCCCGTTGTCGCGGCGGCCTACGCCGACGGCCAGTACTGGGCCGATGTCCCCTACGCGATCCCCGCCAGCGCCGCCCGCGCAACCGTGACGCTCTACTACCAGAACACGCCGCGCGATTACATCGAGCACCTGCGCGACGCCAACACCACCGACTACTGGGGCCAACTCCTCCACGACCTGTGGGTGCAGACCGGCAAGGGAGCGCCCATCGAGATGACCGCGCTGACGCTCGACCTCACGCCGCGCTGCGCAGCCGACATCGGCCAGACCGGCGGCGTGCCCGGCACCGACGGGCGCCTCGACAACAACGACTTCATCGTCTTTATCGACCGCTTCTTCTCGCAGGCTCCTTCCGCGGATGTCGGCTCCACCGGCGGCGCACACGGCCCCGACGGCCAGTTCGACAACAACGACTTCATCGTCTTCATCGACTTGTTCTTCACGCCCTGCCTCTAGCCCCTCCCCCCCTCCCCCCCTCCCTTCCCCCACTCTCCCCACTGACTGAAAGGACTCAGCATGAACCAGACACTCACCAGCAACGACCGCGTCGGCGAGATCGTCGCCAACCACCCGCAGGCGGCCCGCATCTTCGAACGGCTCGGCATCGACTACTGCTGCAGCGGCGGGCGCACGCTCGAACAGGCCTGCCAGCGCAAGGGGATCGACGCCTCAGCCGTCACCGCCGAGGTCGCCGACTTGATCTCCGGCAGCGGCGACCGGGGCGAGCGCTGGACCGACCGCACCATGACCGAGGTCGCCGACCACATCGAGCAGTTCCACCACGCCTACCTCAAGACCGAGCTGCCGCGGCTCACCGCGCTGATCGAGAAGGTGAACAACGCCCACGGTGACCGCCACCCCGAGCTCGCCGAGGTGTCACGCGTCTTCGAGGCCTTCCGCGCCGAGATGACCGACCACATGCGCAAGGAAGAGGAGGTTCTCTTCCCCGCCGCGCGGAAGCTCGACACCGCCCGCTCAATCGACGGCTTCGAGTGGCTCGTGCGTGGGCCGCTCATGTGCCTGGTCCACGAGCACGAAGAGGCGGGGCAGGCCCTCGCCCGCATGCGCCAGCTCACCGGCGGCTACACGCCCCCCGCCAACGCCTGCGCCACCTACCGCGTCATGCTCGACAGCCTCGAACGGCTCGAGGCCGACACGCACCAGCACGTGCACAAAGAGAACAACATCCTCTTCGAGAAGATGCACAACCGCCTCGCCTCCTGACCCCCTACCCCCCGCCCCACCCCCGCTCCATCCCTCCCACTCTCGACATCACTCCGAAGCCCCGTGTGCTGCTGGCTCCTGCGCGCGGGGTTTCTTGTTGTTCCCATCCTCCCCCGCGCTCACTCAAACCGCAGGTGCTTGACGCTCTGGCCGCTGTCACGCAGGTCGCGCAGCGCCTCGATGCCGATATCCAGGTGCTTGCCGACGAACGACGCCGTCACCGCCGAGTCGCTCGCGGCGGTCTTGACACCCTCGGGCGTCATCGGGTTGTCGCTCACCAGCAGCAGCGCACCCTTGGGGATGTGGTTGACAAACCCCACCACGAAGATCGTCGCCGTCTCCATGTCGATGCCGCTGCAGCGGATCGACCGGAGGTACTCCTTGAACTTCTCGTCGTGCTCCCACACGCGCCGGTTGGTGGTGTAGACCGTGCCCGTCCAGTAGTCGCACCCGTTGCTGATGATCGACTCGCTCACCGCGCGCTGGAGCCGGAAGCTCGGCAGCGCGGGGACCTCCTGCGGCAGGTAGTCGTTGCTGGTCCCCTCGCCGCGGATGGCCGCGATGGGGAGGATGAAGTCGCCCAGTTTCTCTTTCTTCAGCCCGCCGCACTTGCCCAGGAAGAGCACCGCCTCCGGCTGCACCACGCTCAGCAGGTCCATGCAGGTGGCGGCCATCGCGCTACCCATGCCGAAGTTGATGATCGTGATCCCCTCCGCCGTCGCCGAGGCCATCGCCCGGTCGCGCCCTTCCACGGGCACACCGTAGCGCTTGGCGAACATCTCGACGTAGTTCATGAAGTTGACCAGCAGGATGTACCGCCCCACCTGCTCGGCCTTGAGCCCGGTGTACCGCGGCAGCCAGTCGCGCACGATGTCATCTTTGCTCAGCATCAGTGCCGGGAGCGTACGAGGCCGCAGGGCGAGAAGTGCCCGCTTCCGCCCCCCGACTCGCCGCCCCCCCCCACTCGCCGCTCCCCCGCCATCTCGCCAAAGCCACCGACAGGAGTCGAACCTGCGACATTCGCTTTACAAAAGCGATGCTCTACCAACTGAGCTACGGTGGCAACGGGGTGAGTTTAGGCAAAAAGAGAGCCTCAGATCAGCCCCCACGCCGCCTGCCCCCCCACACAGAGGCCCGACTGGAAGGGAGGGCGCCCTGCGGCCAAGGCGTGCCAAAGCAAAGAGCCCCGGGCTCCAGCCCCGGGGCTCGTGACCTTCTTCTCTCGCGACTGGCGACTCGCGACTCGCGACTACTCAAGCAGCCATCGACGCGTTGCCGTTGTACCCGACCGCGCCGCCCGCGCCGAACTGCACCGCGACGGGCTGGCTGGCGACCGACGTCTGCTGGCCGCGGACGGCCTGCACCTGGTACTGGCACGACGTGGTGCCAGCGGGGACGGTGCCATCTACGAACGTCTTCTTGCCGATATAGCCGATCTGCGTAAAGGTGCTGTTGCCCGCCAGCTTGCGGAAGACGAGGTAGACGCAGCCCGTGTTGCCGGTGGCCTTCCACTTCACCGTGACGGTGCCGTTGGCGTTGGGGTCGGCCTTGGTGTCAAACGGCATCGTCGGCGGCGGGAGCACACCACCGCTGGAGGGGAGCGGGAGCTGCGCGGCGGTGTAGACCGCGTTGCGCTGGGCGATGGTCGGGCGGCTGTCGGCGTAGGTCTTCAGCGTGCGGAAGACGGTGCTCTGCTGCGCAGCCATCGCGCGGAGCGCGGCCGCTTGCAGGCCGGTGGCCTCCACCGCTGACTGGCGAGCCTTCAGCGCGTTCTGGTACGCCTCCTGCGCATCCTTGAGCAGATCGCTCAAAAGCGTGAGCGCGGGTGTGGCCAATCCAAAGCTGCCGGGGCTTGCCTCAAGAATGGGGAGACGGGTGCTGACGAAGTTCAGACGATCGATGATGCTGTCTGCCATTGCAGAATCCTCCGTGAACGTGCGTGCCTCCCAGCCACGCGGCCAGCGCTGCCCGCACCGCCGGGGTCATCGTGAAGCGAAATCAGGAAGTCCAGCCCCATTGCCGGATGACCGCTCAGCCGGGTGGGCCTGTGCGGGCTGTGCGCTCTGGTGGAGACATCCCCGGCCCTTATGGGGCGCGGCGGGGCCGCATGAGGGGCATCCGGGCAAGGGTTGGAGCGATTTGGGCGAGATGGCGGGCAAGCGGCTCAAGTACCGGCTTCCACGAGCCCCGACCGTCAGGGAGCGGGTCTTTGCTCGACAGAGGCCGGACCGGCACGGGCCGTGCTTTCAGGAGCCTGGCGGATGAAAGCCGGAAGTGACCCAGCCAGCCGAAGGCTCTGCATCTATCACTTCCCTCCCCCCCGACTGCCCCCCCTTTCGATCCGCCCGCCTCACTAGCCAACGGCCAATTCACCAGTCCCGACAGGCGAGCGAAACTCGGCACGTGTTCGGGTATACTCGCCCCCACATGGCTAAGCGCCCGAGCAAGCCGAAGGACGAGCAGATACCCGCGGAGAAGGCAGGGAAGCTGTCCTTTAAGGACGCGGCCCGGGGGTTGAAGCCGGTATCGGATTCCGCCCTGCGTGGCAAGCTGCCCGACGACATTCTGGACATGTACGAAGTCCACGAGTGGAAGCACGCCGCAGCGATCCTCAATGCCGATTTCAAGACCGAGATCGACGAGATCATCGCCGTTCTCCGCCGTCTGCGTATACGCCACGAGTACATCGTCGAAGGTGGTGGCGGCAAGTCGAAGGTCGCCAAGTGGCTGGATAAGGAACTTGGCGGGCAGGGCTGGGAAGAAAAGCGTTGGGACACGCAAATCGTGGTGGACGGCAAGGCAGCAGACAGCCCCACGCACGCCGTTGACTGCTTCAAGAACCGGGTTGCCCTTGAGCTTGAGTGGAGCAACAAAGACCCGTTCTTTGACCGCGACCTGAACAACTTCCGGCTGCTCTTCGACCTCCGCGTGATCAGCGTCGGCATCATTGTCACGAAGTCCGACGACATGGCTTCGCTCTTCGATGACCTGGGGATCTGGGACAAGTACGGCACATCAACGACGTGGATGCACAAGCTGCTTCCGCGCATCAACGGTGGCGGTGGCGGCGGATGCCCCATCCTCGTTTTCGGTATCAAGCGAGGTCTTTACGTGAAGGAGTGACTCATGGGCGGTGGGAACAGACAATTCGATGCGACGGCGGATCTTTTGGCGTGCGGCCGGCACACGGCGGCCACGATCCTCGCCGATCCGCCGTGGCAGTTCATCAACCGGACGGGCAAGGTTGCCCCCGAGCACAAGCGGCTCGACCGCTACCCGACGATGACGCTTGAGGAGATCATGGAACTTCCCGTCGCGCATGTCGCCAAGGAGAAGGCGCACCTCTACCTCTGGGTGCCCAACGCGCTGATCGCCGAAGGGCTGGAGGTCATGGAGCGGTGGGGCTTCAAGTACAAGAGCAACATCGTCTGGTACAAGGTCCGCAAGGACGGCGGCCCCGACCGCCGCGGTGTCGGCTTCTACTTCCGCAACGTCACCGAGCTCTGCCTCTTCGGCATTCGCGGCAAGAACAACCGCACCCTCAAGCCGGGAAGAACCCAACCGAACGTCGTTGTCTCCCGCAAGCGCGAGCACTCGCGCAAGCCGGACGAGATGTACAGCATCGTCGAATCGTGCAGCCCCGGTCCGCTCCTGGAGATGTTCGCCCGTCACACGCGCCCGGGGTGGATGCAGTGGGGCAACGAGGTCGGCGCGGCCAAGGCACAGCTTCACAAGGGGTATGCGGAGCGAGCCGACCGGCTCCGGATCGTCACCGTCGCCGCCAACGCCACACCGTTGTCTCGGCATACCTCGGACGACCACGGACGGCTGAAGACACTGTTTGTGCCGAACGTCGGGTGATCAGGCCGGATCATCAAGCTCATCACCGTGCAGGAGATCCTGGACGGGGATCATGTGGAGAAGATGTAGTCTTCATTTGCGCTTCCTTCTGACCTTCTGGCTGCCTCCCTTGGTGCCGACACTCATGGGCTTCTCTTCTGGACTGTTGAGCATCGAGAGGGCGAACGCGGTAGCTGTGATGTCATAAACCGCCAGCAAGGACAAGCCGGTGCAAACGAAGACGATTGCGTGAGCCATTTTTATCTTTGTCAACAGTTGCCAGCTTGGCCAGGACACGCAAGGCACGTCAGTCTTGTTCCACACGACCGCCACGGCCGCTACGCCAATGAGGACAACGAGCGACACCGCGTTCTTTTTGGACTTGTCGGCTGCGTCACTGAATGAAGCGCGAATGTCCGACGCCTCTTGTGCCGTCAGTGCGGGCATGCCCACGCTCGGCCGCAGTCTTTCTTGTCTATTAACTGTTCGGTCAGCGGCGTCGGGCGTGACGGTCAGCACGTAGATTGCCATCCCGATCCCCGCCGCATTCACAATGCTGATCACCGTAGCGAAAAAACCCTCTAACAGGGTGCAGTCTGCAACTCGCAGCATCATCGATCCTGCGAGGCAGGCCAAGGCGACCAAGCCGATACGGATGACGTTCATAGCCATTTGCGCAGCTGAGTCAGAATACCTTCGAGCTTGTGGAACAAGGACTGCTTCGTATCATCGTCGTCCTCGACAGCCACGGTCACGATGTCCGGTCCTCCGGAACGAATATCCCGTCGAGGTCCTTCTTTGTCCTTCATGTCAACTTTCCAACTGCCTCCTCCCGCCTCCGCATAGGCGACTTCTGCTTCGGTCGCATCGTTCCGGTCGTATCGCAGGGTGCCATCTGGATTCTCGACGCCCGCTTTTACAAGGCTGGCGTTATGCAAAGCAGTTTGGAGCGTCAGCAGTTTGGTCAAGGGCTGCTTGCCCCCGAACATGTTGGGGGCCACGAAGACGAACGAAACCTCAAACAGCTCTGTGGCCCGTTCGACGACTGCCCAAAACGTTCCCGGGCGGGTCAGTGGTTGCACAACCACCTGTACTCTGTCGTCGTCGATTGCTGCGTTCAGCGTCGACTGCAAAATCTCCACCAACCCCTCTTCGCGGCCGCTGAAGAAGTCCGCGTTTTTTTGAACAGCGAGGACTTGTTCGCCCTTGCCGTAGAACAGAAAATGCACCCAGTCCTCAGTGTCCTCCGTGATGTCCCTAAGCCGCAGCCCGGTTGCGTCAGGAATAGTTCGATCGATCTCGCCGGGATGGCTCAGCCGACCCACCACGGCGCCTTCCGGCGTCAACTCAGCGTTGTAGATGCGGTACCGGATATTTCGGTAGATACCGCCGCCCTTGGGCTTGAGCAACGCATCTACAAGCATCCTATAGCGCGAGTCGTCATTCAAGGACTGGCTGAACAACTCAGCCCGCTCAACGGGCAAGATGCTAACACGAAACAGGAGGAGCAGCATTCTGGTAGATTAGCAGGGCTTCAAGGGAAAAAAAGGGGGCAACCCGGCGGGGTGGCATCAACCGTGCCACCGCACCAGCGAGGGGCGTGTGTTGGTCCTCTGGACCGCTCCCCAACTTCTGGCTTCACTCCACTTCGCTACGTTCCGCACGGGGTCGGTGTGCCTTGATGCCTTGCCCGGGGGTTCGCAAAGGGGGCCGCCCCCTTTGCACGGCGTTGAGCGCCCCTTGTCTCTCGGCGAACCACGCCGCGCCGGGCCCGTCTGGCGGTACTGAAATCGCAGCGCTGCAACCCGCCAACCGACGCGAATCGCAACGCCTCCTTGTGTACGCTCAGCGACGTTCCGCACGGAACCGGGAGAGCACATGCATCCGTTTACAAAGATGGACCGCGGCATTGCGCTGGGGTACTTGAAAGATGGCGGCAGCACAGACCCGCAGGTGGTGCGGTCGCGGTACGCGAACCTGCTCGACAAGATGAAGTTGGCGCGGACAGCGACGATCGCGTTCATCGTCATCGGCAGCCTCATGTGCCTTGTCGGCGTGCCGATGCTCATGGTGATCGTCGGCTGCATCCCGTTGGGAATTGGTATCACGGTGATCGTCGTGAGCTTGACGCTGCGTGCCCGCCTTGGCCGGAACATCGCGGTCCTCGAAGCGGCCTACCGCGAACACACCGCCAAGCTCCAGGCCAGGGGCGGATAACTCCGATCTCGCCGGGCGGGCAGGGCTCGCCGCGGGCTTTTCCCTGTCCTCGCTCTCGGCAGGCCAATCCCGTCCTTGGGGAGGGGAATCGCGCGGCCCGATCATCCAATCGCGCGATTTGGTCATCCAATCGCGCGACCCGATCGTCCAATCGCGCGATTTGGTCATCGAATCGCGCGACCCGACCATCCAATCGCGCGATTTGGTCGTCGAATCGCGCGACCCGGTCATCCAATCGCGCGATTGTGGGGCCGGATTTCGAGGTCGGCGGCTCAATGACCGCGATTGGAGGGCGGGAAGGCCGTTTCTTCTTTACCACAGAGACACAGAGACACAGAGGAAGGCGTTTGGAAGGGGGGAGGCGCGGAGCTGGGTTGAGCCCCCCCACCACCACGAGCCCTGTGCGGCAGCACAGGGACAGCTGCGCCGACGCGCCAAGGGTTCGCCGAGATCGTCGCTGCGGGCTGGCCCCGGGCTTCCGCCACGGGGCTCGTTCCGGGGGCACCCCGCCGGTGCCTTCACCTCGTGACTCATCGCTCATCGCTCAGCACTTCGCCCTTCCTCCTACCGTCGCGGTACGCATGATCATCGCCGGGTCGCTGCTGATGACCGATTCGCCCACCCAGACGCGGCTTGTGCCGGGTTGGGTGCGGGTTGAAGGGGCCAAGGTCGTCGAGGTTGGCGCGGGGGCCTGCCCGCATGGCGTCGATTTGGGGGAGGGCGCCGGTGCCGGGGGGGGTGAAGTTGGCGCCGGGGGGGGTAGCGGAAGCTGGGTCATCGCGCCGGGGTTTGTCGATGCCCACCTCCACCTGCCGCAGTTTGATGTGATCGGGGTCGATGGGCTCCCGCTGCTGGCGTGGCTCGAGCGGGCGGTCTTCCCCGCCGAGGCGCGCTGGGCCGATGCCGACTTCGCCGGTGCGATGGGCAACCGCGTGGCGCGGCGGCTCATCTCGCACGGGACGACGGCGATCGCCGCCTACGGCACCGTCCACCACGAGGGGACGGCGGCGGCGCTCCGCGCGGTGGCGGAGGCCGGGCTGCGCGGTGTCGTCGGCCAGGTGCTGATGGACCGCAACGCGCCGGCGGAGCTGCTGCGGCCGGCGGAGCAGCTGATCTACGAGGCGGCAGCGCAGCGCGGGGTGGGCCGGATCAAGCACGCGGTGACGCCGCGGTTCGCCGTCTCGTGCACCGATGAGCTGATGGCGATGGCCGGTGCGCTGGCAGCGCGCACGGGCCAGGTGGTGCAGACGCACCTGTCGGAGACGCGCGACGAGTGCGCGCTGGTGGAGCGGCTGGGCGGGTGCGGATATGTGGAGGCGTACCGGCGGGCGGGGCTGCTGATGGAGCGCACGATCTTCGGGCACGGCATCTGGCTCAGCGATGCGGAGCGTGCGGCGATCGCGGGGGCGCGCGGGGTGGTGGCCCACTGCCCGACGGCGAACCTCTTTCTGGCGGCGGGTGCGATGGATCGGCGGGCAGCGCTGCAGCGCGGGGTGCGGCTGGCGCTGGGGAGCGATGTGGCGGGTGGGCCGGATGTCTCGATGGTGCGGGTGGCGCGGGCGATGATCGAGACGGCGAAGCGGCTGCATCCGCCGTTTGTGGAGGGGGGGGCGGCCGGAGGCGGCGATGTGCCGACGGCGGCGGCCTGCTGGTGGCAGATCACGCGCGGGAACGCGGAGGCGATCGGGCTGGAGGGTGGCGGGCGGATCGAGGCGGGCGCGGATGCCGACCTTGTGCTGCTGCGGCCGGATGTCGAATGGGCCGGGGCTGTCGATCCGTTGTCGATGCTGCTGTACGCGTGGGATGAGCGGTGGATCAGGCGGGTGGTGGTGAACGGGCGGGTGGTGGAGGTCGGCGGGGGGGCGGGGGCGTAACGGGGGTTGAGCGCGGTGACGAGCGAAACGGCGACCATCCTGGGTGTGTTGATCCTGGTGGTGGCGTTGCTCTATTCATCGGTGGGGCACGGCGGGGCATCGGGGTACCTGGCGGCGATGGCGTTGCTGGGGGTGGCGCCGGAGGTGATGCGGCCGACGGCGCTGATGCTCAACGTGCTGGTGGCATCGATCGCGACGGTGCAGTTTGCGCGGGCGGGGTACTTCCGGTGGCGGCTGCTGTGGCCGTTCGCGGTGGCGTCGATCCCCGCGGCGGCGGTGGGCGGGGCGATCCACCTGCCCGGTGAGGTCTACCGGCCGGTGATCGGCGCGGTGCTGCTCTTCTCGGCGTGGCGGTTGACGAGCCCGCGGCTGGCGCGGGGGGGGAACGTTGACGCGGGCGAGGCGGGCGAGGCGGGCGGGGGGGGGGGGGGGGCGAGGAAGGTCAGCCTGCGCGGCCGCCGGCGCTGGGTGTGGCGCTGGGGGTTGGTCTGGCGCTGGGGCTGCTGGCGGGGCTGTCGGGGACGGGCGGTGGGATCTTCCTGAGCCCGATCATCTTGCTGTGCGGCTGGGGGACGGTGAAGCAGACGGCGGCGGCGAGCAGCGCGTTCATCCTGGTCAACTCCATCGCGGGGCTGGTTGGGCTGTGGACGAGCAATAAAGGGGGAGGGGGGGTGCCGGTGGAGGTTTACACGTGGCTGCTGCCGTGGGGCGCGGCGGCGGTGGTGGGCGGGCTGATCGGGTCGCAGCTGGGGGCGCGCTGGCTGGGGGCGCGGGCGTTGCGGCTGCTGCTGGCGGCGGTGCTGGTGGTGGCGGGGGTGAAACTGATCGCGGTGTGGTGAGGGGTGTGGGGTCGCGTGGGTGCCAACGATGGCGGGCGGACAGGGAAGGGGTGGAGCAAGGTGAACGGGCGCATGTCAGGCGAGTTGCGGATCACGACGAAGCGGCTGATCACGAATGACGACCGCACCAAGGCTGCGCCGGGGACGGTGCGCATCCGCGATGGCAAGGTGGTGGGTGTCGATCGCGCGATGCCGCCGGCCGGGGGGAGGCTGATCGATGTTGGCAACCTGGTGGTGATGCCGGGTGTGATCGATGCGCACGTGCACGTCAACGAGCCGGGGCGGACCGAGTGGGAAGGCTTCAAGACGGCGGGGCGCGCGGCCGCGGCGGGCGGCGTGACCATGATGGTGGTGATGCCGCTGAACTGCTCGCCGGTTGCGACAAGCGTCGCAGCGCTGCAGGGTGAGGCGGCGGCGGCCGCAGGTGTGTGCGCGGTGGACTACGGGTTCTGGGGGGGCGTGGTGCCGGGGAACCTGGGTGAGTTGCGGCCGATGTGGGAGGCGGGGGTGCTGGGGTTCAAGTGCTTCATGGTGCACTCGGGGCTGGATGAGTTCCCCGGGACGGCGGGCGATGACCTCGACCGGGCCGTGCGGGAACTGGCGGGGCTGACGCCCGGGGGTGCGCCGCTGCTGGTGCACGCGGAGGACCCGGGGATCATCGCGGCGGCCGCGGCGGTGAGCGGGCTGGCGGAGGCGCCGACGAGCTACAGCGCGTACCTGGCCTCGCGTCCGCCGCGGGCGGAGGTGAAGGCAATCGAGACGATGATCGCGTTGTGCCGGCGGCACAAGAGTCGGGTGCACATCGTGCACGTGGCGACGGCCGATGCGCTGGATGTGCTGCGCGAGGCGCGGGCCGGGGGCGAGGTGGCGATCACCGCGGAGACTTGCCCGCACTACCTGACATTTGTGTCGGAGACCATCGACGATGGGGCGACTGAGTTCAAGTGCGCCCCGCCGATCCGGGGACGGGCGAACCGCGAGGGGCTGTGGAGGGGGCTGACAGAGGGTGTGCTCGACCTGATCGCCTCGGACCACTCGCCGTGCCCGCCTGAGATGAAGCTCATGGAGCGCGGCGACTTTGCCAACGCGTGGGGCGGAGTGTCGTCGCTGCAGCTGTCGCTGCCGGCGGTGTGGACAGAGGCCCACGAGCGCGGGGTTGGGCTGGAGCAGGTGAGCCGGTGGCTGAGCCGCGCGCCGGCAAAGCTGGCAGGGATTGACGCGTTCAAGGGGCGCATCGCACCGGGCTACGACGCGGACATCGTGGTGTGGGACCCGGAAGCACGGTGGACCGTGCGGGGTGCGGCACTGCAGCACCGGCACACGGTGACTCCGTATGATGGCCGCTCGCTGTTGGGCGTGGTGCACGCCACGTTCTTGCGCGGTGAGCAGGTCTACAGCGGGCCGGCGGGGCAACGCAGCACGGCCGTCGGCGATGGGTTCCGTGCGGAGGCGATCGGTCGATGGGTGAAACGAACGCGAACATAACCAGCTTTGCCGAGTTGATCGACCTGGCATCGGAGCGGATGGGTGGGGTGGCGGTTGCCGCCAGCGACGATTTCTTCGCGGAGAAGGAGAACCTGCTCAAGCCCGACAAGCCCGTGTTCATCGCGGGGAAGTTCACCGAGCGCGGCAAATGGATGGATGGGTGGGAGTCGCGGAGGAAGCGCAGGCCGGGGCACGACTGGTGCGTCGTGAAACTCGGGCAGCCGGGGGTCGTGTGTGGTGTGAACGTGGATACGGCGTTCTTCAACGGCAATCAGCCGGAGTTTTGCACGGTTGAGGGGGCGGAGTTGCCGGAGGGGACCGGTGTGCCGGTGGTCGAGAGGCACGTTGACTGGACACCGATCGTGCCGCGGACGCCGCTTGGCCCCAGCCGCGAGCACTTGATCGCGGCCACGGGGGCGACGAGCACGCAGCGGTTTACGCACGTGCGGCTGAACATCTTTCCGGATGGCGGGGTGGCTCGACTGCGCGTGTTCGGGCGCGTGGTGGCCGATTGGGCCGTGCTGGCGCGGAACCACGGTCCGCTCGAGTTGAGCGCTGCGAAGCACGGTGGCCTGGTGATCGCAGCCAACGACATGCACTTTGGTTCCCGGCACAACCTGATCATGCCGGACCAGGCGGCGAACATGGGTGACGGCTGGGAGACGCGGCGCAAGCGCGGCCTGACGTGGGTTGACGGTCGGTGCGTGGAGCACGACTGGGCGGTGGTACGGCTGGCGCACCGCGGGTCGATCAGCGGCGTGGAAGTTGATACGGCGTACTTCAAGGGCAACTTCCCCGAGAGTTGCTCGGTCGAGGCGTGCGATGCGGCTGGGGGCATCGATGCGGCGCCGTTTGATCCCGGCTCGCAGCAGTGGAGAGTGCTGCTGCCACGCACCGCGCTGGAACCCGATGCCATGCGTCTGTTTGAGGATGAGCTGGAGGATGAGGTGAAGGGCAACTCGTTTACGCACGTGCGGCTCCGCATCTATCCAGATGGGGGCGTGAGCCGATTGCGAATCTGGGGGAGGCCGACCCTTTGACCGGTGCGGAACGTCACCTTGCCGCGTTAAACACCGGCTCCAGCGCGGAGGCTGCGGCGTTGCTCCGCCGTGCGTGCGGGTGCGCGCGCTGGATTGACGGCATGATTGCCCGCCGTCCGTTCGCGGATGCCGCTGCACTGCACAGCGCCGCGGAGCGTGAGTTCGATCTGCTGCGACGGGAGGACTGGCTCGAGGCGTTCTCAAGCCACCCGCGGATCGGCGAGCGTGGCATTTCGGCGGCTCGCCACGGCGCCGGGGCGGCGGTTGCGGCGAAGGAACAATCGGGGATGGCCGTTGCGACCGATGCGGAGCGAGAGGCGTTTGCGGCGGGGAATCGGGCGTATGAGGACCGTTTCGGGCACGTGTTCTTGATCTGTGCCACGGGCAAATCGGCGGGCGAGATGCTCGCTCAGCTGCGCGAACGGGTGGACAACGACGGCGCGACCGAGCTGCAGAACGCTGCGCGTGAGCAGCGGTTGATCACGCGGCTGCGCCTGGAAAGGTGGCTTGCATCATGAGCGGCATCAGCACGCATGTTCTTGATGTTTCGCGCGGCGTTGCCGCTTCGGGCGTGGGTGTTGTGCTCGAGCGATTGGCCAGCGGCGCGTGGGTGGCGGTATCGTCGCTGGTGACGGATGCTGACGGGCGCATCAAGGCCCTTCTGCCACCGGGTGTGCCCAGCGTTCCCGGCGATTACCGCATTCGGTTCGCGACCGGTGCGTACTGGGCATCGCGGGGTGAGGCGTGCTTTCACCCGGCAATCGAGGTGACGTTCCGCGTTGCTGATCCGACGATCCACCACCACGTGCCGCTGCTGGTGAGCCCGTTTGGTTACACAACCTACAGGGGAACCTGATCATGGCGAAGAGCTCGATTCGCAAAGCGTCCGCTGGCAGTCTCGGACGCAACAGCTACGGCAAGTCGCGCGTTCGCATGGTGAAGGTTTCGCGCAAGGGAAAGGTGCACACCGTGCGGGAGGTCACCGTGGACATTGCCCTGGAGGGTGACTTTGAGGCGGTGCACAGCGCAGGTGACAACGCCAACTGCCTGCCGACGGACACGATGAAGAACACCGTCTACGCACTCGGCAAGGACCACCCGCTCGAAACGATCGAGTCGTTTGCTTTGGACCTAGCGGGCCACTTCGTGGTGCGGAACCGACAAGTAGCCGGTGCCCGCGTGCGGATTGCTTCTGTGCCGTGGGACCGCACAGTTGTCGGCGGGCGTGCTCACCCCCACTGCTTTACCAAAGGGAGCGAGGAACGGCAGGTCTGCGAGGTGGAGTTGAAGAGGCAAGCCGGCCCCGTGGTTGTCGGCGGCCTTGAAGGCCTGATCATCCTGAAGTCGACCGATTCTTCGTTCGCGGGCTATCCAAAGGACGAGTTCACAACGCTCCCTGAGACAGATGACCGCATTTTGGCGACAAGCTTGACTGCTCGTTGGACATTTGGCGGTCAGCGGCCGGAGCGGGCGGAATTTGCTTCGTGCCGGGATTCCATCCGGCGGGCGCTGGTTGAAACGTTCGCCGGGCACAGGAGCCGCTCGGTGCAGCACACGCTCTACGCGATGGGTGAGGCGGCGCTCAAGGCGTGCCGGGCTGTCGACAGCGTCAGGCTCTCGATGCCGAACAAGCACTGCCTGCTTGTCAACCTTGCACCGTTTGGGATGAGCAACTCGAACGAGGTATTCGTGCCTGTCGATGAGCCGTTCGGGCTGATTGAGGCAACTGTCGAGCGCCGATAGCGCCGTTCAGGCCCGCGCGGCCAGCATGCGGCGGCGGACGATTTCAACGAACGATCGCGAGCGGACCTCGGTGCTGGTCAGCCCGGTCGCCGCGAGCTCCGCCTCGCTGATCGCACCCCTGCGGACGCCCTGGATAAAGAAGGTCAGCAGCCCCTGGGCGGTTGCGGCGTCGTCGAAGACGCCGCTGCCGGCGCCGCCGCGGACCATCGTGGCCCTGGCGGCCTTCTCGACAAAGTTGCGGAGTCGGTGTGTTGCTTCCGGGAGGTACTCGAGGAAGTAGGAATAGACGGCGGCGTACCGAACGGGGAGCTGCGCAGGATTGAGGTCCCAGCCCTGGTACCAGCCGTGGGACAGTGAACGGCGCACGTGCTGGAAGTTGAGACGCCATGCGGCGTGCACCGCAGCGCGGTTCTCCGCGAGTTGCTGGGGGGTGAGGGGCGCGTTTGCACCGGCGACGTGCAGCCCGGCGGGCATGATGTTGGTTGCGCCGTCGGAGAGCGTCAGGCCCGACGCCCCCAGCGAAACCTGCATGACATGACGGGCAAAGTCGCACCCTCGGTGGTCGATCCGCTGTTCCTGCGCCGTTACGCCGATGCTCGCCGTGTAGTCGTACACGCCGAGGGCCGCTGCGGTGCAGCGGCCGCGGGCTGCTCGAACGAACTCGGGGAGCGGGCACCTGCCCGTCGCGTCGATGACCGACTGTGTGGTCTCGACCATGAACTCCAGCTTCAGTGAGCCGGCTGGGAAGGTGCCGGCGCTCTCGAACTGTTCGAAGAGGTCGACCAGCGTTGCTACCTGCTGGGCCGACACCAGCTTGGGGAGCATCACCACAAAGTTGGCGGGAAGTATCCGTCCGGTTGCGGCGGAGAGCTCGCTGAGGAAGATGTCGAGCGTGCGGATCCCTCGGGCGTGTGTGTCTGGCCCGAAGTTCTTGATGCGGATGCCGATGAACGGGGGTAGCGAACCCGCCTTGATCCCTTCGGCGACCTCCGCAGCGGCCTGCGCGGCGTGGGCGTCTTCCTCGTCGTCAGGGCGTGTGCCGTAGCCGTCTTCGAAGTCGATCCGAAAATCCTCGACCGGCTCGCGGGCGAGCTTCTCCTGAACACGTTGGTAGACGGTCAGCGCGAGTGATGCGGCGGGGTTCGCGGTCGCCGCGGCCGCGGGATCGGCGGCGAACTGAGCCTCGATGGCCGCGGCGGCCGCGCTGGAAGCAGGCAGGGCCTCTGAGCCGCGGAGCCCGATCGCGCGGGCGAACGTAGCGAAGTCGGGCGCGTAGTCGGTGAGGGACGCGAGCGCAACATCGCCAAGCCGCCGGGCGGAATCGCGCTTGAAGATGTTGCCGCCTCCGTAGATGGTGTGCACGGGTTGCCGGTCCATCGTCTCACCCGGGTAGACTCGGGCGTAGGCGCTGTTGCTCTCGCTCAAGCGGGCGACCACGGTGGAAAGCGACTCGTTTTTCAAAGTAGTCTTCATGCGGCGTACAGAATAGCCGCGACGGTGCGACGGCTTTGTGTGGCGTGGG
The DNA here is from genome assembly GCA_964403525.1 of uncultured Phycisphaeraceae bacterium. Lineage (GTDB taxonomy): Bacteria > Planctomycetota > Phycisphaerae > Phycisphaerales > UBA1924 > JAJTGZ01. Next base: position 49,864 of record CAYOGE010000003.1, read on the forward strand.
AGCGCACGGCTACTCAACCTCCAGGGGCACGATCTCGAAGCGGTCAACATCGACAAGGCCCATGTCTGTAAGCTTGAGCGAAGGGATTACCGCCAGTGGCAGGAACGAGAGCGGCATGAACGGGTCGCCGTGGCGGTAGCCGAGCGTGCCGGCCGCGGCCAGGAGATCGGCCTGCTGCTTGATCACCGTTTCGGCGGGCTCGTTGGACATCAGCCCCGCGATCGGGAGCGGCAGCATGGCGAGCACGTTTCCGTCACGCACGACACACTGGCCCCCGCCCGCTTCCTGCAGGGCGCGGGCCGCAGCCAGCATATCCCGGTCGCTTGCACCGACGACCGCGAGGTTGTGCGAATCGTGCCCGACGGTTGAAGCGATGGCACCGGCCTTGAGGCCGAACCCGTGCACAAAGCCCAGCCCGATGTTCCCCGTCGCGTGGTGACGCTCGATCACGGCGATCTTGAGCACGTCTCGGCTGGCGTCGCTGACGCAGCGGCCGTTGTGAACGCTGGGCTTCATCTGCAGGCTGGCCGTTACGAGCTGGTGCGGGTGCATGCCGATCACGCGGATGGTTGCGCTGTGCGCCGGCGCTGCGACCGTGAACGAGGCCTCGCTCAGCCCGGGAGCGCACCGCACGGCACCGAGCGGAGCGTGGCTCCGGGCCGGCTGTGGAGAAGCGGGGCCAACGTACGCGCCGTCTTGTCCTACACATCGGCCACCGAAATAGACCTGCCCGGGTTTGATGTCCCGGAGGTCGTCGAAGACGATCATGTCGGCCCTGAAGCCCGGAGCGATCGCCCCCAGGTCGTGCCGCCGGTAGTGGGACGCGGGGTTGATGGATGCGATCCGGATCGCAACGACCGGGTCCATCCCAAGACGGATCGCTTTGCGCACGATGTGATCGATGTGGCCCTCGTGGGCGAGGTCCGCCGGGTGCCGGTCGTCGGTGCAGAAGCAGAAACGATGGGCCGTTTCTACGGTGACGGCCGGTAGAAGCGCTTCGAGGTTGCGGGCTGCGCTCCCCTCACGGATGAAAATACGCATGCCCAGTGCGAGTTTCTCTCGTGCTTCTTCGGCGCTGGTGCATTCATGGTCTGAGGTGATCCCGGCGGCGACGTACGCCTGCAGTCGCTTCCCACGCAGCCCGGGCGCGTGCCCGTCGACGACATGTCCGGCCAGCCCGAGTCTGATCTTCGCGAGCAGGCCGGGATCGGCGCCCACAACCCCCGGAAAGTTCATGACCTCGGCGAGCGCAACGACGCGCGGGTCGTTAAAGAACGGGGCCAGGTCGTCGGCTTCCAGGCGTGCGCCAGAGTGCTCGAGGTGGGTTGCGGGCACGCACGAGGAGAGCGCGAACAGCGCGTGAAGAGGGAGCCCGACCGAATCGTCCATCAGAAAACGGATGCCGTCGATTCCGAGTACGTTCGCGATTTCGTGGGGGTCAAAGACCGCGCCCGTGGTGCCGTGTGGCGCGGCCAGACGCACGAACTGTGAGGGGGGGAGGAAGGTTGACTCGACGTGCATGTGGGCGTCGATGAACCCGGGGGCGACATATGCGCCCCTGAGGTCGATCGACTGCCGTCCCTTCGCATAGTCGCCGACTCCGGCGATGACGCCGTCGGCCACGGCGATGTTGGCGTTGTCGATCCGGCCGCTGAACACGTTGACGACGCTGCCGCCGGTGAGGAGGAGGTCGGCGGGTGTGTCGCCGCGGGCCACGCTGAGCAGGTGAGGGGTGACCATTTCGGGCTTGATTCAGCCGGGGAGGGACTTCAGGTAGTCGTGGAAATCGGCTTGCGTATTGAGGTTCAGGCTGATCGTTGGATCATCGACGGGAAAGTAGACGGCGCTTGAAGCGATGAGCGTATCGAGTCGCTGGCCCGCGGGGTCGAGCTTTCCCGAATCGATGTCGGTCAGCAGCGTTCGCACCCAGTGGAGCGGCAGGAAAACCGGGTGGCCGTGCTTACCCATGCATTCGGGGACGCGAGGGGTGTCAAACGCCGCGAGGCCCTCCCACACGATCCGGTCCGGAACGGGCGTGTCGATGGGGAGCACGAAGCACCCGTCGGTCGTGTTCAGGGGTATTGAGCGCAGGCCGGCGAGGATGCTGGCGAACATGGGGTTGTCCGGATCGGCGGTTACCATGTGAGCGGGGGCATCGTCGTGGCGCTCAATCTCCTGACGCACAACCTCGGAGACAACCCAGACGCGCTCAACGCCGACTGCTCTCAGGGCCCGCTCCTGGAATCGCCACCACACGGTATTGCCATCGCGTACGAGCGCCTTTGGGCCGCCTGCGCGCTTGCCGTGACCGGCCGCCAGCACCACGGCGTGACAGCGATCAAGAAACGGTACACAGGTCCCTTCAATCTGCGGCAAGAGATTTTGCCTCCATCAGGATCTGCGCGGCGATGGAGAGTGCAACCGCTTTGGGCTCTTTTCCGGTGTCGCCAACGCCGATGGGGCACACGATCCTCTTGATCGCGGCGGCATCGATCCCGGACGCCGCGAGGCGCGTGAAGAGGCAGGCGCGTTTGGAGCGTGAGCCGATGAGGCCTGTGAATGCCGGCGGGTTCGTGAGCAGCGACTGGAGCAGGTCGTAATCGGTGCCGTGGGAGCACGTCATGACCACCGCGAGCGTGCGGCCTGGGTGCTGGTGAGCACGTGCGATGCCTTGATCCCAGGCGTGGAGGCGCTCGGCACCGGGGAAGCGGTCGGGGCTGTTCCAGCTTGGGCGGTCATCAACGATCGTGATGGCCAGCGAAGAGAAGGAGAGGCAATCGTGCAGAGACTGGGCAACGTGCCCGGCACCGAAGATCACCAGGCGTGCCGGAGCACCGTGGTACTCGAGGAAGACCTCCATGACCCCGCCGCAACACTGATCTGCGTCAGTCCCGAGCACAAACTTCTCAAATATGTGCGACCGCTTTTCGCAGCAAGCGCTAGCCGCCTGCAGCACGAGGTGCTCGAAATGGCCTCCGCCGACGGTGCCGACGGCACCGTTTGGCGTCGCGGCGCCGGCGGGCCGCCACAGCATCCGCGCGCCGGCGTTACGGGGGGTGCTCCCCTGGGTTCGCACGACCGTGATGAGCACGAACTCCTGGCCGCTCCGCTCCAGCTCGGCGGCGGTTCGAAGCACGCTCTCGTGTTCGGCCATCGGCATTGGTGCAGCTCAAGCGACTGAAGGCGTCCGGCCCTTGAGACCGTGGTAGAGCAGGCGTGCCAGAACGGTGAGACGGTACTCCGCCGTCGAACGGATGTCGTCGATCGGAGCAACATCGGCCTGAAGCGCGGGGACGAAGCCAGACGGCGCGGTGATGGGCCTGCCCCCCACTGCATCGAGCAGCGATTCCACTCTGCGGCAGCGGCAGACCGTTGGGGCCACGCTGTTGGCAACAACCCGCCAGCGGTCCGTGCCAGCACTTGAGGTGTTTGAAACGGCTACGCCCACTTTGGTAATCGCCTGGGCACGGCGCGGTCCGACCTTGTAGAACGCCGTGAAGTCGTACGAACGCCGAGGGACGGTGATCGAAGCGATCAGCTCATCGGGCCTGCGGACGCTTGCTCGATAGCCGGTGTAGTAGTCTGCGAGCGGTACCGACCTCGCACCGGTTGCTGACACCAGCGTGACCGATGCGTCAAGCGCCATGAGCACGGGCACACCGTCGGCGGCGGGTGAACCGTTGGCGATATTGCCGGCCCAGGTGCCGCGCGTCTGGATCTGAACGGCGCCGACCTGGCGCGCCGCCTCGATCAGCATGGGAAACTCGCGGGCGGCCTGCGGGTCACGCAGGACGTCCCAATAGGTGATCAGCGCACCGAGTTTCAGAGCATCGCTCTCCCACGTCAGCGTGCGCAGTTCGCTGACGCCGGAAAGATCAAGGTACGACCGATCATGATCGCGCTGCTTTCCCGGCCAGTGAACCAGAAGATCGGTCGCTCCGGCCATTGGCACAAGGTCTCCGGCGTGTTGCCTGAGCATTGCGCAGGCCTGCTCGATTGTCTCCGGTGCGTGGACGTTCATTGTGCGCCCCCACCTCTTGTGCGGTCGGCGTCCATCCACTCCGCCAGCCCGTCCATGATGCCGTCGTAGCCGGTGCAGCGGCAGAGGTTTCCGGCCATGAGCTCTCTTGGTGTCCGGTCGACGGTCAACTGCGGGTGTTGCTGAATCCAGCGGGCAGTCACGACGACGCCGGGTGTGCAGGCGCCGCACTGGGTTGCACCGCACCGGAGCATGGGCCCAAGTTCCGCCGGCGGTATCGACTCAACAGTCTCGACGTGCCTGCCGCGGGCCTGAAACGTCGGCACGAGACATGAGTTGACCGGCAGCCCATCCAGGAGCACGGTGCACGCGCCGCACTCGCCTTCCCCGCACCCTTCTTTGGCACCGGGCAGCCCGAGACGGTAGCGGAGCGTGTCGAGCAGCCGCTCGGTCGGCTCGACGGCCAGTTCCATCGGTTTACCGTTGACCGTCAGCGAGATGTTGAGCGTTGCGCCCTCAGACGGCTGTTTCATCGGGGATCATCGGCATGAGCCGCTCCGGGGTCAAAGGGATCACCATCGGGTCGGCACCGGTAGCGTTGGCCACCGCGTTCAGGATCGCCGGAGCCGGTCCGTCCATCGGCAATTCGCCAACGCCCTTGGCTCCGCCGCCACCGTGGGAGTATGGGTTCTCGACGAATACAACGTTGATCGGTGGCACGTCGTCGGCGGTCGGGATGATGTAATTGGTGAGCTGGTTGTTCACCATCGCCCCGTCTCGGAAGCGGCACTCTTCCATCAGCGCCCAGCCGATGGCCTGCACAACACCCCCCTGCACCTGGCCGCGTGCCAGCACCGGGTTGAGCACGCGCCCGATGTCCTGTACGGCGGTGAGGTCGAGCACGCGCACGAGGCCGGTGCGCAGGTCAACCTCGACCGTTGCGGCGCACGCACCCCACGCGAAGGTGGCGTAGGCGTCGCCCCGGTAGGTCTTTTCGTCGAAATTGATTCCCGGTGGCTGCTGGTAGGTCGCCCGTGCAACCAGTGCCTGGCCGGGGTTCTGCCGATGCCACTGGATGATGGCTTCTTTGAGGGGGCCGCCCTTACCGCCAGGCAGCGCCGCCTTGGCCGCCAGTTCCGCGCAGGCGCGTTCGATCAATCGCCCCACGACCATCACCGTTCGTGACGCGACGGTGGGCCCGGAATTGGGCACTCTCGCCGTGTCGGGGTTGGCGATGAGCACGTCGGCATGCTCAAACCCCAGCGCCTCGGCCGCGATCGAGGTGAACACCGTGTTGGTGCCCTGCCCCATCTCGGTGCTGGCGGCGAGCACTTCCACGCGTCCGTCGGGCAGGCCGGCGACGTCGAGCTTTGAATTCAGATAGACCTCGCCGTTGCCCGTGAAGCCGGCACCGTGGAGCACGGTGGCGACGCCAACGCCGCGCCGCAGGAACGGGTGCGACGTGTTGAACGCCTGGGATTCACGCCTTTGCTCGTGGTAACGGCCGACTCTGAGCGCTTCTTCCAGGATGTTGAGGCGGTCGGTACCGCCGGCGATCACTTGGCCGGTGGAGGTCGTCTGGCCGTCCTTCAGAAGATTGATGCGCCGCAGTTCGACCGGGTCGATGCCGATCGTTGCGGCGATACGGTCCATGTGGCGTTCGCAGGCAAAGAGCGTTTGCGGCGCGCCGAATCCGCGGAACGCTCCGTAGGGCACGGAGTTGGTCAGCACGGCCCGCCCGTTGATCAAGACGTTGGGGCACGCGTACGGACCGGCGGCGTGAATGATCCCGCGTGAGAGCACGACCGGAGAGAGCGTGACATAGGCCCCACCGTCCATTAGCACGTCGATCTCCTGGGCGATCAGGCGTCCGTCTCGGTCAACGCCGGTGCGATGGTGCACGCGCGAAGGGTGCCGCTTGGTGGTAGAGGCCATGTCCTCACCGCGGTCGTAGACGATCTTGACGGGCCTGCCCCCGGCTTTGAGCGTCAGGAGCGCAGCGTGCAGGGCGATCGTCGAGGGGTAGTCCTCCTTGCCGCCGAATCCGCCGCCGGTCGGTGCCTGGATCACGCGCACCCGCGGCTGCTCGCGCCCCAGCGCGTGCCTGAGCGCGTTGAGGACGTAATAGGGGCACTGCATCGAGCCACGAACCACCACTACGTCGCCCTCCGGCCCCGGCTCGATCCAGGCGGCCATCGCCTGATTTTCGATGTACACGTGCTCCTGCGCACCCGTCTCGTATGTGCCTTCGATGATTCGCCAGGCGTCTCTCAGTGCGGCCTCGGTGTTGCCTTTCTGGATGCGCAGCGATTTGATGGTGTTGTCGCTGCCGCGTTGAACCTGATCGGCGCGGGGCACTTGGCGGTAGTCGAAAACGGCGGGCAACGGGTCGGCTTCTACCTTCACCGCGGCGACGGCGCGTCGGAGCTGGTCGCGGTCTGGGTGGGCGAGCAGCACGACGGCTTCGTGGATGTGGCGCGTCTGCTGAGCGACCAGCACTGGCTGGTCGTTCTCGATGAGGTAGGTCTCGTTCGGGCCCGGAACGTCTCGGTGGTCCACGATCACAAACTGGGACCAGTCGATCGACGGGTCGAACCGGATCGCCTTGATCGTCCCGCGGGCGATGGGCGATCGGACGGTCATCCCCCAGAGGCATCCGTCGATGGCGGAGTCGTCGAGATAGGCTTCTTTGCCGGTGAGCTTGGCCAAGCCTTCCAGCCGCGGCATCGATCGGTTGCTCGGAACCATTGGTCATTCTACGCTGCAGGCACGCGTCGACCGCCCCGGGTGTGCGCGGAGCGTTGGACGTTGGCGTCTGGCGAAGGCGAAGCGGCGGTTGGCAACGGATAAAGGGCGTGGGCAACGTACGATCAGTGCAGTGACAAGCCCGCGCGAGATTACAGCCAACTCAGCCGATTCCGGAGAATCGCTCGCCCCGCGCGTCGCGGTGCTTGTACCGGTCTATAACCACGCCTCGGCCGTCGAGGGGGTTCTGGCGGGGCTCGCCCGCCATGAACTGCCGATTCTCGTTGTTAATGACGGCTCGACCGACGGCACGGCCGGAGCGGTCGCTCGCTGGCAGCGTGAGGGGGACACCAGACCGGGTCCGCTGCGCCGCGTGCTCACGCACCCGGCCAATCAAGGGAAGGCCGCGGCGCTTCGAACGGGATTTGCAGAAGCCGCGCGCCTGGGCTTCACGCACGCGGCGACGATCGATGCTGACGGCCAGCACGACCCCGCGGACCTTGGACAGCTCATTGCGCTGTGCAGTGCGCACCCGACAGCGCTGATTGTCGGCGCGCGTGTGAAACAGGGGTCGCACGCTCCGCGCGCCAGCCGCATCGGCAGGACACTCTCCAACTGGCTTGTCTGGCTGGAGAGCGGTGTCTCGGTGACAGATAGCCAATCGGGCATGCGTGTGTATCCGGTGGCCAAGATGCACGCACTTGCCGGGAGTGCGCCCCGCTATGGATTTGAGACCGAGGTGCTCGCACGCGCCGGTTGGAACGCCGTCGAGGTGGTTGAGGCACCGATACGTTGTATCTATCAAGTGCCGGGGGGACGGACAACGCATTTTCGCCTCGTGGGCGACACGCTTTCATCGGTACGGATGCACGCCGGCCTGCTGGCTCGGGCGCATTTGCCGGGGCCAGAGCGTCCGGACCGGGGGGACGATGACCGAACTGGAACCATCCCGCGCAGGCTCGGCCGGTGGTTCAGCCCGCGACGCCTGCTGCGGATGGCACGCGGGCAAGGGCCGTCTCGCGAGCGGCTCGCGGCGTCGGTCGGCGTCGGACTGCTGATGGCGACCCTCCCTGTATACGGTGTCAAGACCGTTATCTGTTTGTGGCTTTCGGGCCGCTTTCGCCTTCACCCATTGGCGGTGGTTGGCACTTCCAGCCTTTCGACCCCGCCCCTTGGGTTGTTGTTCGCCGCGGTCTCGATCGGCGTCGGCGGGCTTCTGCTGCACGGGAAACTCCCCGATCTATCCGGCATCGATCTGCAGCAAGCATCCAAGTGGTCGATCGTAAACGCCCTGATCGTCGAGTGGCTTGTCGGGAGCGTGGTCACCGGTGTTGTTCTCGGCCTGCTTGCCTACTACGCGCTGCGCGCAGCGCTGGCGTTGCCGGCTACACAAGAGCTGCCGACGGAGGTCGGGCCGGGGTCACCACCGGTCCAGCCGCTTCAGTAAACAGCGCCAGTTCAAGGGGTGGCTCGTCTGCCAGAACAAACGGGGCACGCCGGGGAGAGAGCGCGTGGTACTGCTGCAGCCACACGCAGAAGTGAAAGGCCGCTTGCCGCCATCGCAGCTTCCAAGGCTGTCGCGGGAAGACCTGGCCCGCGAGCACCGAAATGATCGCGCCGGGCATTTGCAAAGGGCCGCTGCCGTGCACGAACAACTCTCGGAAGGAGTGTTTGTAGAAGTCGTTGATCAGTCGCCAGAACGGCCGCGTGCCGCGTTCAATGTAGCGGATGTGGCGTGCCCGCGCAGAACGCGGGCTGAGCTTGCCATTGAGCATCTCCGCGGCGAGCTCTGCGGCGTGAGCAGAACTCATCATGGCCAGCGTCACGCCGGTAGAAAAGATCGGATCGAGAAAGCAAGCGGCGTCGCCGACCATGAAATAGCCGGGGCCAGCGTACGGTCGGCAGCGGTAGCTGAAGTCCGCGAGCACCATGTTGTCGGCCGGGCCCGTCGCGCTGCGCATCCGGTGGCGTACGACGGGGCAGCGCGACAGCGCCCACTGGAGCGTTCTGGCTGGTGGGACGTTCAGTGTTCGCGCAAATGAAGGGCGGGTGACGAACCCGACGCTGGTTCTTGTCTCGTTCAGGGCGATCACCCAGAACCAGCCCTCGGCACACATGAAGATGCCGGGATGGCCCGACTCGTTGCCCTCGGGTCTTTCGACGCCTTCGAAGTGTTGGAAATAGGCGACCTTCTGCAACTCCGGGTCGTTGAAGTTCTTCCGAAGCTTCAACGCGCGACCGACCAACGTTCCGTGGCCCGACGCGTCAAGCATCAATCGCCCGTTTACCGCCCCTTCTTCGGTTTCAAGCTCTACATCGTTCTCTGATAGCCTAGTAATTGCGCGGACAGGCCTGCCTTCAAAGACATCTGCTCCCGCTTCTCTCGCCTTGCCGAGGAGCAGTTTGTCCAGTTTCGACCGTTCGATGTTGAACACGGGGGTGCCGGGGAGGAGCCCGTCGGTGAATGAGAATCGGCGCGTCTTGGTGTCGTTGCCGAAACCAAATTCCGCGCCGTATTTCGGCACATGCGGGAGTTGCAGCACGGCCTGTTCAAGCCCCAACTGCCTGAGAAGCAGCGTTGTTCGCGGCAAGATCGACTCGCCGATGTGAAACCTGGGGTGCCGGTCCTTTTCCAGCACGCAGACACGAAGGCCCGCTTTGGCCAGCAGGATGGCTGCCGTCGAGCCGGCAGGACCACCCCCGGCAATCACGACGTCGTACGAGCCATTCATCGGGTTCTCCAGTTCAAGACTGCGCCCCTGAAAGTCGGCGGCTCAGCCGCTCGAGACGCACGCCCGACGACGCACCGGACCAGTCCGTGCACAGCACGGCAAACTGTTTGTCAGCGTGCTCGCCCGCCAGTTCCGCCGCAATCGCGATCAGCGGCGTAACCGAGAACGCCTCGGCGAAGCGGTCGGCGATGGACACAAGACCGGATCGTAACCCCGCCCGGCGAGCGCCGAGCAGCTCGGCGCGATCGATCCACGTGCCGCAGGCCGATCCGATCACCCTGTCAGGCTTTCCTAGCCGCGAGATGACAGAAGAAACGTTGGAAGCAGCGCCGCAAGGCCGCGAGGTTGCGCAGGCGCTCTCGCGGACAACGGCATATGGACTCGCGCCGCGTGCGGCCGCCGACACCGACGACTCAACCACCAGCGCCACACCACCGCCGATGCTCTCGACGGCGCGTTGACCGTGCGCCAGCGACAGCTTGTCGTCGCCGGCCAGCAGCCCGCGAGCGCGGTATGCACTGTCGACTACAGAGCACGGCTCTTCGGCGGCTACGACGAGCACCGTTTCAACCGCGCCGCTCCGGACTCGCAGCGCCGCCAGTGCAAGCGCATCGAGGCCGGCGGCGCGCGAACCGATAATGGTCTGGCAGGAGCCCTTGATCTGCAGCGTTGCGCTCAAGTGAGCGGCGGCCGCGTTGGGCACACCCTCGGCAAACAACACCGGATTCGCGGCGAGCGGTCCCTCCCTGATAATCTGGGAGTAGTAGTCGTAGCAGTAGCACGCCGACCCGTGCATGGTGCCGAGTATCGCCGAAGCGCCTGCGGTGCGATCTGTGTCGCCTGCGAGTCCGGCGTCTCTTGCCGCCATTGCGGCGGCTGCAAGCGTCGCCTTGACGTACTGGCTCATGCGGCGTGCCCTGCGCACGTTGAGGTATTCGGCGATTGATGTGTCGTCTATGCCTGCGCTGCTCCAACCACTCGCGGTACGCGTGCGTTCGAGAAACGCAGCATGACCCACCGTGCCCGGCAGGATGATGCCGAGCCCGGTGATCCAGGCTTCAGGGTTCGTACGACGAGCCTTGGGGAGGGCGGGCGAGCGCCGATCCGTCAGAACAACGCAGGTATTTGCGCCACCGAATCCCAAAGAAGTGTTCAGCGCCGTGCTCGTTTCCAGAGCAACAGGAGAAGTGTTCGTCACACGCAGTGCAGGAAACTCGATCTCTTCCTTGCGAACGTTCGGGCACGCCGGGGCAGTCCCGTCTTGAATCGCCATCGCCGACAGCACAAGTTCAACCGCGCCTGCGCCGCCAAGGGTGTGCCCGAGAAAGCTCTTGAAGGCAACGATAGGAATGCGCGAAAGATCGGCTCCGAATAGTCCGGCCAGTGCGGCAAACTCTGCACCGTCGTTGTCGGGTGTGCCCGTTGCGTGGGCTGCCACCATCCCCAGTTCCTGCGGACTCATCTCCGCGCGCGACAGTGCTTGCCTCATCGCTGCCAGGGCTCCCGTGCCCTCCGGGTGCGGCTGTGTCAGGTGGTGGGCATCCGCCGACTCGCCCCATCCCGCGACCCGCACTCGCCCCGCTTTGCCCCGGGCCGCACAAGCGGCCTCCCGTTCCAGCACAACAATCCCGTACCCCTCGGCAATCTTCATCCCCTGCCGATCCTTGCAGAACGGGCGCAGGGGTCCCGAGGCGATGAGCCGCAGGGAGTTAAACCCCGCCCATGCGTACTCGCTGATGGCGTCGTACCCGCCGGCGACAACGACATCCGCCTGTCCGGTTTCAAGCAGCGTTACCCCTAGCGCGACCGCACCAAGGCTCGACGAACAGGCAGAACAGGTGGTAATCCCTCCACCCTCGATCCCTAGTCCCGCGATCGCGTGCTGCATCGTCGCCGAGGCCAGGAACGCGTCGAGCTCCATGAGATTGCCGGTCCGCAGGAATCGTCCGCCGGCACGGATCCCGTGCAAGGTCGTTCCAAGGACAGCGCGGATGCGCGAGGGGTCGTAGCAGGAGTTTGGGAGAAGCCCCGCATCCCGCAGCGCGTGCTCAATTGTCCAGCGCACGTACCGCGCTTCCCTAGAGAGCTCCGGCCGATACAGGCCCGGCAAGTCGAGTGCCTGGCCACCGACGCTCCCCTCCGGGAGCGGCGACTCGATCTCCGGCATCGGCGCCATTCCGCAGACGCCCTCCCTGACCCTTGTCCAGATCTGCCGCGCGTCGGTTCCCAGACACGCAACAGCCGCAGCGCCGGTGATCATCACGCCGCCATCTGATGGTCCAGCTTGCTGATCAGGCATGTGCCGCGTCCTCTTCAAACGCTGCGCCCAACACCAGCCACTGAAGCGGGTATTGCGCAACCATCGACTCGATCGCCCTTGCGACCGCGAGTACAGAAGGATCGATTGTTGTTCCCGCGTCCGTTCGTGGCTCGATCGCTGGAAGCATCAAGACGGCAAAGCGGCCGGTCGAGAGGCGCACAGTGAACACCGGGATGATCGGGCTTCCGGTCATCTGCGCCAACCGCACAGCGCCGGTTGGTATCCGCAGGTGACCGTGCAGGAAGGGCACAGACTCGGAGCGCTGACCGGGCATTGCCCGATCGGCCTGCATCACAACAACGTCGTCTTGGAGGAGCGCATCGCGGAGGCTCATCCAGGTCGTGAGCCCGTCGTCGATGGGCGCCTCGATCACCCCCAGCCGCCGGCGCATTCGCGCTCGCATCGATTCGAAAGGGCCCGAAGCGTCCCGTCGGTACACAACGTGCACCCGCTGCTCCACCTGCCGCAACGCCGCGAGCCCGACCTCGAACGACCCCATGTGCGCGGTGACCATGATCGCGCCTCGTCCCTTCGCACGCGCAGCCCGATATTCCGCCTCACCCTCCGTTCGTTCGATTCTCTCCAGCAGCCGCTCGGGCGTGTCGTGGCTTGACTGGCCTACGTCGATCACAAAGTCAATGAAGCTGCTCAGAACGCCCCTGGTGTAAGCACGCTGCTCCCGAACGTGGAGCGACCGTCCAAAGATCCGAAGAGCGTTGCGACCGGCCTGCGCCCTCACCTGCCTCGAAAGCAGCGGGACGATTCGGACCGCGATCGGAGCGCACGCACGAGCGAGCGCCGGTGCGTGCGTAGCCAACCAGAAGAACGGCCCCAACACCGTCGGCGTTTCTGTGGGCGGTTTGCTCTGCCGCTGTCCGTGCAGCGCCCCCGATGCAGCAAGTCCCTTTCGCGACGGGTGGGCGGGTACGGGTTCCAGTGTGGCCACCATGAGTCCCACAGTCTAACCGGGCGTGGCCTCCGGTGCAGGCATCCACGGCTCGCACGCGTTACCATCGCCGCATCATGGGAGCTCTTTTCTACCGATCGTGCAGGTCGGTGGGTCGATTTATCCAGTGGCAGACGATGCGGCAGGTCATCGTGAATGCGGAGGCGGCGGACCGCTCGGGTGGCTTTATCCTCGCCAGCTCGCATCTGAGCCACCTGGAACCCTTCGTGGTCTCGGGTGCGATTGAACGTCACGTTCGCTGGATGGCCCGCATCGAGTTCTACCAGCGTTGCTGGCAGGCGTTCGCGCTGGACCGCGGAGGGGCGTTCCCGGTTGATCGATTCGGCCGCTCGTTGCCCGCCGTTCGCAGAGCGATCAGGCTCGCACTTGCGGGTGAGTGCGTCGGAATATTCCCTGAGGGGGGCGTTGCTCAAGGGTGCAATTCCGTGCTCCGCGGAGCACCGATCAAGCAGGGAGTGTGCACGATTGCGGTCCAGGCACGGATGCCGGTTGTCCCGGTGGTTGTTCTAGGGACAGACCGTCTCAACCAGATCAAACCGTGGCTGCCCTTTCGCAGGGCCCGCCTGTGGATCGCGTTCGGCAACGATGTGCTGCCGCCACCCCGCTCCTCATCTCGCAGGGCAGACCGTGGCGAGATGGCGCTCCGCCTCCGCGATGAGTTCGTGCGAACCTATCAACACCTGCTCGACGTCAGTCACGGCGAGATCACCGACGGAATGGTCCCCTGACGGAACAGGCTGCTTCTATGGGTGACGCCTTCTACAGAGTTGTTCGCAGGATCGGCTCCACCGCGTTCTGGGTGAGCGGTGCACCTGTGATCGTCGGTCAGGAGAACGTGCCCCGCACCGGCCCGTGCCTGCTCGCCGCGACGCACCAAAGCCCGTTTGACGTCGCTCTGCTCATTCGACACACGCCCCGCCTGCTCGACTTTGTCAGCATTACAGAGGTCTTTCAGAACCCGATCGTCGGCTGGTTCTACGGTTCGCTCAACGCCTTCCCGCTCGAGCGTTCACGCCCCGACAGCAAGACCGTGCGCGTGATACTTGATCGGCTTGGAAAGTCTCGCACGGTCGCGATCTTCCCTGAGGGCGGCTTCCGCAGAGGGTCCGAATCGGTCGTTTCCAGCCGGCGCATCCGCCCGGGCACAGGCCGGATCGCGAGCATCGCCGGCGCTCCGGTCGTTCCATGCGTGCTGATCGACTCAAACGCGTATGCCCGGGTTTCCAGCTGGCTCCCGCTGCGCAGCACACGCTACGGGGTGATTTACGGCACGCCGATCGATCCCGCGTTGCCACCGGAGGTGATCGAGTCAAGGCTCGTCGACGCGTTCGTCGAGCTCCACGGGCGGTTGGCTGCGTGGATGAGCGCTGGTCAACCCTCAGCGTGATCCGGTGAGCGCCGGACAAGGATCGGCATCAGCAGAAGGAGTGCGCCGACCCCCGACGCCACGATTCCGACCGCGGACACCAGCCCGAGCGAGCGGACCGCCGGGGTGTGCGCGAAACAGAGAGCCGCGAACGCGGTGACCGTCGTCCCCACCGACAGCAGAACCGCGTGGGTCGTCGACCGCAGGTGCAGCTTCAACTCACCGCGCGTCGCCCCGTGAGCGCGGTAGACCGATACCAGGAACACGCCGGCGTCAACGGCGATGCCGTCCAGCAGCGGTATCGCCACGCTGTTGATCGGATTGAATCGCTGACCGATCGCGATGATAAACAACACCGTTGTGCCGGCCGCAAACACCAACGGAACCAGCGCCAGCAGCACGTCCAGCGGCCTCCGGAACACGACCATGAGCCAGAGCAGAACAAGCACGAACGATAACGCGACCGATTGCGGCAGCCCGTCCCGGGCCGCATCCTCAAGTTCTTCTGATACAGCGGCTATCCCGGCGACCGTCGCTCCCGGCACCTGCGCCAGGGCGTCGGTCAGAGCACTCACCGCCGCTCTTCTCTGCTCGCGGGAGTGCAAGGGCTTTGACAGGTGAACCACGATCACAGTAGATGTCGGGCGCTTCCCGACGGTTGCGATGTCGAGTGGAAACAAGCGTTCAGACACACCCTTGTACCGCAGCACATCGTCAACCGTCGGCGCTGCGTGCGGCGAAGCAAGCGTCCGCAGAAACTCGCGATAGCGCTTGTATGCGTCCGCGTCGAACGCGCTCGCTTCGATCGCGGCATCAAAGGCTTCGACGACCCGGTCCGGGCTGACCGACGCGAGCGCCGCCAGGCGGGCGGCGCTCGCACGCGGGTCCGGAAGCAACGTGTGCAGCCCGATGACACCGGTCACACCAACGGCTCTGCAGGCTGGTGAGTCGATCGCTCTCGCGGCGTCGTGCGAAGCTTCTACCAGCCCTTCCGGCGTTGCTGCGCGGATCTCCACGGGCACAAGTTCGCCCTGGGTCGAGAACTTCTCGATGATCTTGCCGGTAGTGTCGAGCGCAACGCTCGGGCGTGGGTGCATGACGGTAAGGTCAGACTCGAAGCGGAGGTCAAAGCCCTGGATCGCCGCCGCAACGACCACAACGCAAACCGCCGCTACCGACGACGCCATACACCATCGCGGCCGCTTCGCGACCAGGTCAGCCAGCCTCCCGAACGACGCCCGCTCCGCAGCGCGAGCGCCCGCCTTGCGGTCCATCACTGCGAGCGCGGCCGGCATGAGCACAAAGACTGCGATTAACGCTCCGATCAGGCCCGAAGCGCCCATCACCGCAAAGTCGCTCAGCATCTGGATCTTCGACGGCCAGAGGGAAATGAAGCCGAAGATGCTCGTGAAGCAGTTCGTCACGATCGGCACGGCCATGTGCTGCGCTGTCGTCACGGAAGCCTCCACGCTGGTCAGTCCCTGCGCGCGGTACCCGTCGTAGTGCGAAAGAAAGTGGATGCCGTAGTCTGTTCCCAGCCCCGCCAGCAAAGCCGCGATCATCGCCGCCAGCGGCGACACCTGGTGGATCACCAGCGCGAGCGTGCCAATCCCCGCGAGCATGCCTACCGCTGCCACGCCGCCGATGACAAGCGCCGCGGTCCATCGCCGGTAGAACAGAAGAAACAACGCGTAGAGGAGCGTCACCGACGCCAGCGAACTCACGACCGAGTCGTTCCTGATCGTGCGTGACGAGGCGGTCGCGATTGCCGCGAAGCCGGCAGGCTCGATGCGAAGACCGGTAGTGTTCAGTTCACTCGCCTTTTTCACCACTCCGTCGACCAGACGCCCAGCCTCTTCAAAGTTGCTTCCCACGCTCGCCGCACCGATGTGGACAAGCAACGCCCGCCCATCCTTCGAGAACTCCGGTCTCGGAGCAACGCCCGGCTGCCCCGCAGTGCTGTCGAGGCTCGATTCACCACGCAGAAGCTGTTTCGGGATGAGCTCGAACAGCCTGAGCGGATCTTTGAGTATTTCGCCACTGAGCGCCGCTCCCGCCGGGCCGGGGGCGCCGATCATCGCTTCGTTTCGAGCAATCTGCTCGCGCATTGCGTCGGGCTGCAATCGCCGGACCAGTTCGCCGGCGCCCTCATCGGTCAAGTAGAAGGCACCGTGTGGGAGCATCACCTCTTTGGCGAATCGCAGGAACTCCGGCTCCTCGCGGAACCGAACCCAGGCAAGCAGAGGGGCCGTATTCGGGTCAGTCAGCAGCGCCTGCTCAAGCCGGGTCGCGAAGTCGACCAGTTCAGCCTGCCCTGCCTCGTCGGCCGCTCGTCCGCTGGGCAGTTCGACGAGCAACAACAGCGCATCTCCGGAACGGTACTGTGTCGTCACCCGCTCCATCGCGGCGGCGGTCGATGATCGAGTCCCCAGCATTGCCGCCAGCGAGGATGTCACCTGGAGACGGCTGAGCGAGATCAGCGACAGCACAAGCACGATACCGGCGGCTGCGAGCACCAGGAGTGGCCTCTGAGCCGACCAGCGAGCCAGGCGTCCGGCAGCGACACCGATTCGCGGCACGTTCGCGGGTGATGCGGAGTTGGCGCTCATTGGAGCGCTTTCGCTCGCTGGGGCGGCGTGAACGCAGCTGCCGGGACCTCGCCGCCAAGTTCGACGTTTCGAAGGGTCGCTACCACCTCGCCGGTCGGGCTCAGCAGACGCAGGCGCGTTGGCCACACAACGTCCCCCACCAGCCGATACCGCTCCAGCCTCAGTTCGCTGGATGTGCCGGCCCCCTCCGTTCCGATGACAAACCGCCGTGGCGTCAGGGTCAGCCGGTCGATCTCGCACGCCACATCATCGCGCCCAAGTGCTGTTCCAACAGTGACCAGGGTTGCGTCGTCCCCTCCGGCCGGTCTGGCGCTGCGAAAATAGGATGCGCCGAGCAATTCCAGCGCTTCGCCCACTCGCCGTGCGGGCATGTTCTCAACCGACACCTTGCCCGCTGCCGGCCCTTCGTCGGGCACGAAGACCCATCCCTGTCCGTCCCTGAGCGTGAGATCAAATACCGCGTGACCGAGCTTCCACGCGCGGAGCCGAAGCCTCATCGGCGGCTCGGCGATGAGCACGCCGTCAAGGCTTACGCTCTGGCCCCGGGCATCGGTCAGATCCAAGTCGCACTCGGCTGAGATTGAGAGGATCGACTCCTGCCGCTGCGCGATCACCGAGAGCGCCGCCGCGTCACTCATCGGAAGGTACGTCGGCAGCGGTGGCGATGCCACGCACCCGGCGAGCACGCACACCACGAAGAATACCGGGGACAGAGCACGGAGTTCAATGCGCACGTAGGGCTCCCTGTTGACGCTCAAACCCGGTCCCGCGCCACCTTGCCCATCGCCGTCTTGGGCAAGGAATCAACCAGATCAACAACCCGGGGCACTTTGATCGGCGCGAGTCGTTCACGAAGGTAGCGGCGCAATTCCTCGGCGAGGCGCGGGCGGCTCCTGTCCTTCACGACGACCGCAGCCCGAATCCGCTGGACGGTTTCCGAGACTGCGATGGGGACGATCGCGCACTCAACAACTTCCGGGTGCGTGCTCAGCACGCCCTCAACCTCCAGCGGGTTGACCTTGTACGCGCCAACATCGATCAGCAGCTTCAGCCGCCCGGAAATGCGCACGCGCCCGTCTCGACCCATCACGGCAAGGTCGCCAGTGAGCAGGTGCCCGTCTACCAGCGGCACGTCACCATCAAGATACGACGCCAGCATCGAGTCGGCCCGTACCACCAGCTGCCCCTCTGTGCCCTCAGGTGTCGATCGGGCGGGGTCGTCGAGATCTACCACGCGCATGCTCACACCCGGGAGCGGAAGACCGACCGACGATCCATCAAATCCGGGTGTGCCGGGCACGTCCATCGACACAGTTCCCAACTCCGTTGCCCCGTACAACTGTCCAATATCTACCCCCCAGCTGGCAAAGAACGCATCACGCACCGAGCGGGGCAGCGGCGATCCGGCGGAGATTGCCAGGCGAAGCGCTCGGCTTCGAGGGACACCGCTGCGTGCCAAAGCCTCAAAGATGAAAGGAACACCGGGCAGCACCGTTGCGCCGGCTTCAAGTTCTTCAACCACCGTCTCAGCATCAAACCGCCCCACGACCCTCAGCGAGGATCCCGCCGTCAGCGAGCCGACCAGCAGGTCAATCCCGTACGAGTGGCAAAGAGGCGTCGCCACCACGATGCGGTCATCGCGGGTTAATCCCATGCCCGAAATGATCCCGGCCGCGTCTGCATCCAGCGCTGCGCTGGTGCGGAGCGCGAGCTTCGGAAGCCCGGTTGTTCCGGATGAACCGAGGACGATCGCGCCGGGGTCGCGGCGTTCGCCGGGAGTCAGTGTTGACTCTGGCGAACGCTCAGTGCCGTTTACCCGCGTCGCAATCCGAGCGAGTTGCGGCTCCAGCCCCAAACCCTCACCGCCGATCAGCCCGACTGCTCCTGCTCGTGCAGCCGCGGCGCGGGCTTCTGGTCCTGCGATCTGCGTGTGCATCGGAAAGAACCGCACGCCCGCCGAGAGCGACGCGCAGAACCACGCGACAAGCTCGACGGCCGTCGGTACGACGGCGGCTACGACGGCTCGCGGTTGGACACGCTCTCGCAGGCAGCACGCTCTCGCTTCAACCAGGCCCTGCAGCTCGCCGAACGTGCAGCGAGTACCGCCGACGTCCCCAACGGCCTCTGCCTCCGGCCGTTCGCGGGCGTGTCGAGCGATGGCCGCAAGCAGAAGCGACTCGCGGCGCGGGGCTCGCAAAGCGCCCTTCTGTACCGCGGCTTCGGCAGGTGCCCCGTCTCGTGCTCGCATGAGTTCGCACATGGTGGTTCAAGTCAGCACGCCGACGGTGCAAGAGTCGCTTCGATCTCCACGAGCAGCTCGCGGCGGCAGATCCAGGCGGGGACAAACTCGACCGACGCCGTTGGCGGAAGCCGCGATGAGACGAGCGAGGCGAGCAAACGCCGGTCAGAAAGGCGCGGGAAGTAGACCCGCGCCGTCTCGGCGCCGCTCAGGTCGAATCGCTCGTTGCCGAGCACGCTCTTCGCAAGGCGATCGATGTTCTCGATAGTCTCAGACAGTTGGCGGGGCAGTGAATCGGCGTGCACCGAGTCTTCGCCTCTGATGCTCGCCGTCCCGGACACGAGTAACCGGCTTCCAGCGGGCAGGCGAGCAACCGTCGCCCGGGCAAAGCACGGTGGCCGCGGGCCGTGCGCGGGCGAGTAGGCGAACGCCGGCGTCTGCCGCGGGTTCTCAACCGGTGACCCTCGCACCTTCAGCCCCAATGCGCTAACCACCAGAAAATCACCAAGGTGCCCGACGGCCGAAGCTGCCGGAAGCACCGGCGCAAACGCATCGGGCCCGTCAGCGCCAAACCACCGGGCGAACGCGTCGTACCGGCCAAGGTTGAACACTCTATAGCGATCAAGCCCCGGTCCCATCCGATCGTGGATGCCCGGCAGAAAGTTCCACATGCGCACGGGGCATGGGAAGCCGCTCTCGCGAAGACCGTCTAGTACGAGCGAGTAAAGCTCTGTAACGCATGAACGAAAAGCTTCGGGCGAGACCGCCACCGCGCTCGGAACGACCGCGATTGCCATCCCCGCTTCAGCCCCCCGCGAGGTTTCGATCGCCGCGCACGCGCCGTTTCCAATGCTGATCACGCGCGAATCTAGATGGCTCGGCACCAGTTCGCTTGCCCATGATGGAACCATGGACCTGCCGAGTGAAACCAGCGGCTCAACGTCCAGATCAAGCATGCACGGCCCCCCCGGAGCGGAGCCGTGATGCCGCGGCGGCGTGCTGCGGTTGATTCGTGCTCAAGGCTTCGCCTCCGGCGGCGGGAGGGCCGTGCCCTTTGTGTCTGTCCGTGGTGGAGCAGCCGTCTTTGGCGCTTGCAGCGGCCGGGAGACACGCACATCGTCGCCGAGTTTCAGCGTTACCTCGTCGTCACCTACCCCGCTGTTGATCCGCACGTTGCTGAAGAGGATCTCTGTCTCGTCACCGTCCGGATCGACAATCACAATCTTTCTCGCGCTGCCGCGTGCGACCTCCAGCAGCACGCTGACGGAGGCGACGTGCTTGCGGAGTTCATCGCTGCGGGGTATCAGCTTGACCGCGGCAAGGCCCGCGTCGCCATCTTCTGCACCCATCTGGCTCGGGCGCAGCTCGCTCAATTCGAACCGCTCTTTCAGTTTGCTCAGTCGAGGCAGCGGCGCGCCCGCGAGGTCGGAAAACCCTTCACCGATTGTGTACACCTCGACGAGCCGGTCCGCCGGATAGTACATCCGAATCTCCCCTCCGCCGATCACAAGCGATGAGGCTCGCGGCGACACCGTGTCCCACCGTATGCGGTCGCCCTTGGTAAGCACTACCCCCTTCGATACCAGCGGCTTCTTCAGCAGGGGCGTTCGGCGGCGTTGCTCAAAGTCTGCCCGCAGGTCAACCACGCGCGCTGCGGCAGCATCGATCGACTCAAGCCGCTTCAGCCACGCTTGAAGGGCCGTGTCCTGCGAAACCGCACTGCCCCCTGTTGGTGCTTCGCCGGGTGCAGCGCCACCTGGCTGACCGACCAGCCAGACCGACGCGACCAGTGTGAGCATTGTCAATCCCAAACGCCTGCTCCTTACACCGCGACGTTCTGCGACACCCCGGCCAGAACCAGCGTCCCCGACGCCGCGATCGAATCGTTCACCGTTGCGCGGACATCAAAGAGAACCAGACCCAACATCTCCTTTGTGAGCGACGACTCCAGCCGCACCAACGCCGGCGGTGACACACCCATCTGGAACTTCACGCTCACCTGCGCAAGCCGCGCGGCCCGCAACCCGCCGGCCCCATCGCCGAAGGCCACCAATCCAGAGAGCTGAGCAAGCGACTCCGCAAGCAGCACTCCGGGAACAACCGGGTCGCCCGGGAAATGCCCCGCGAAAAAGTCCTCGTCGCCGCCGATGCGCCAGGTTCCCGAAGCGCGGACCCCAGGCTGGAGCACTTCAACGCTTGTAACAAAGCGGAAGGGCTTGCGGTGCGGCAGATTGTCCAGCACGTTTATCGTCATCGATCGCTGTCCGCTGCTGCTCAAACGTTCGGCGAGAGACCCTCGATAAACGCACCGAGCGTCTCGACGCTTGCAAACGCCGCCTTCCCCATCGCCGTTCCTTCCTTGATGCTCACCTTGAATTCCTTTTCAAGCTCGGTCACGATCAACAGGATGTCGAGTGAGTCCAGGTCGAACTCGCCGCCCACGAGCGGCATCTTGTCATCGATCACCGCCTGCTCGTCTACTTTCAAGCAGGCTCGAATCACCTTCTTCACGCGGCTGAGAGTCTCGGCGCTTGGCATTCAGGCTCCTCTTGATGTGCATTCTACGGCCAGCATGCGGCGGATTCATCGTGGCAGGCCCGCGGCATCGCCCGCCTTCGGGCACGCTGGCCAATCGACCGCGATTCGCGGAGGTACTCGCGGACCCTGCGGTTCATCCTGCTGTCGGCACCGATGGCTGAAGCAGAACCTCCGCTCTCGCGCCGACGCAAGCTGTATACTCCATCGTTTCCTGAATCGAGAACCGACTGGAGCGTGCCCATGGTCGAACCTCCTGCGACGTCCGGCACCGTTCGTCAACCCGTCGGCACACAGGCACCTCACCCGCCGATCGCGGGCGCCTACGCGTCGCTCGATGAGAAGAAACGCTTTGTTGATGCGATCTTTGATGACACCGCGCAGGACTACGACCGCGTCGAGCGTTGGCTCTCGCTCGGAACCGGCGCCTGGTACCGTGGCAAAGCGCTCGCACGCGCGGGCCTCAAGCCCGGCATGAGCGTGGCAGATGTCGCCGTTGGAACCGGGCTTGTCGCGGGCGCAGCACTTCAAATCATCGGACCGGCTGGACGCATCGTCGGCATTGATCCCAGCGCCAACATGATGAAGCACGCCCGTGAACGGCTCGGCATCCAAACGATGAGCGGTACGGCCGAGGCCCTCCCGCTCGAGAGCGCAAGCGTCGACTTCCTCTCGATGGGGTACGCGTTGCGGCACGTGGGAAACCTCAACGACGCCCTGGGCGAGTTCCACCGCGTGCTTGCGCCGGGCGGACGTGTCTGCATTCTCGAGATTACGCGCCCCCGTTCAGCACTCGGCCGCGGTCTCCTCCGTGTCTACCTCGGCACGCTCTGCCGAGCCGTGGGCCTCTTCCGCCGCCTCGCTCCACGCACGCCGGAGCTCTGGTCGTATTACTGGGAGACCATTGATAAGTGCACGCCTCCAGACAAGGTCATCGAGGCGCTCAAGGCGGCAGGCTTCTGCGATGTGCGGCGGCACGTCGTCGGCGCCGTCTTCTCAGAGTACACCGGCTCACGTGCCTGACCCACTGCGAATACGCCGGCCAGCAACCGCCGCGACCGCTCGCAACCACGGCATGGCCAGGGCCCAGAGCGCCACCCTGAGCGCTGAACCATCGATAGGACGCCCCATACGCCCCATTCGCGGCGAACGCGATGCGAAACGAGGCAATGGGCGATACTGGATTCGAACCAGTGACCTCTTCCATGTCAAGGAAGCGCGCTAGCCAACTGCGCTAATCGCCCGGATGTCGCCATCGGCCTTTGGGGCTGCTGGCGGGGGCGAGTATACGCCTGCCCAGCCGCCTGACTCAAGGGAACGCCCTCAACGGACCGGCAACTCCCAGGGGGTGCCGGGCGTGTACTTGATGAGGTCATAAAGCTGCTGACGGGTCTGCATTCTCCCCAGGAACGGCTGGACGCTCCCCTCTGCTTTTAGCTGCGTGAGCGCTTCGGCTACCGCCCCCATCGCCACGCGCAGCAGGCTGACGGGGTAAATCACGCAGGCATACCCCATCTGGCCAAAGCTGACGAGTGGGATGATCGGCGTCTTCCCAAACTCGGTCATGTTGGCGAGCAAATAAACGCCCTTCCGCCCGCCGCGGCCACCGGATACCCCGAGAGCGCCCGCGAAGCGAGCGAACTCATCCTCAGTCGACAGCCCCTCAGGGAAGATCATGTCAGCGCCCGCCGCGACGTACGCCTTGGCGCGCGAGACTGCCGCGTCAAACCCCTCTACGCCGCGTGCATCGGTGCGGGCGCAGATGACCGGACGAGCCAGCTGATCGGGGCCCCCCACCTCCTTCGCGGCCTTTGCCGCCCACTGCACCTTTTCAACCATGTGATCCGCCGGCACCAGCGATTTGCCGTCCAGGTGCCCGCAGCGCTTGGGGAACTGCTGATCCTCCAGGTGGAGTCCCGCGGCACCGGCGCGGGCGTATTCGACCACCGCCCGACGGACCATTTCTGCTTCGCCAAACCCGGTGTCGGCGTCCGCGATCAGCGGCAGGCCGCTGGAGTCGTAAACCTCGCGGATGACGCGGCAGAAGTGCTCGAGGGTGAGCAGCCCGACGTCAGGGACGCCGGCACAGACGCTTGTGGCCGCTCCAGAGACGTAGGTCGCCTGGAAGCCGGCCTGGGCAACGGCTCGAGCGCAGAGCCCGTTGAAGGAGCCGGGCATGGCAAGGCCGCCAACATCGAGCAGTGCACGGAGCCGGGCCGGAGCGGAGACGGGAGTGGGCATAGATGAGGATAGAGGCGGCACAAGCGGTGAGCCAACCGGAGACCTTCCGCACCGGAACGCGCCATAACCCACACGAACGAAGCGGTCCGGGCGGCTTGCCCGGGCCACAAACGAGTCTCAATTGTTCATCGGGGCCAAATACCAGAGTGCCGTCGGCTCAGGGAACCGCCACGGTGATCACGCTGCTGGTGAGCCCGCCGAGGTTGCCGTAGTTGTCGCTCAAGCGCGCAAAGATGCGGTTGACGCCGAGCGAAAGGTCAGCGCTGCTCACGGTAAAGCCCCAGCTCGACGACCCTGTGTTGTACGTGGCAAAGCCGATCAGGCGGTCATTGAGCGGGTTGAGGATGCCGTCACCGTCGGAGTCGTAGAAGATGCTGATGCGACGGAGTCCGGCCGTGTCCGGCAGGCCGTTGTCGAAGCCGAGGTTGACGTTGGTGCCGGGCGCAACGGTCGTTGAACCGGGATTCACGCCCGAGGTTGGCACCGCGGAGCCAAGGGTGATCGTTCGCATCGTCACGGCGGTCGCGCCGTCGGTGTCCACCACGCGAGCGAAAATGTTGTTGGCACCGTTGGTCATGCCTGCGGTCGAGACGCGGGCGTTCCAGCCGCCGTCGGACGAGGTGTCGGACCCCAGCAGAGTGTCGATGTTCTCGTCAAACTCGCCGTTGCCGTCGGCATCGAACCAGAACTGCACACTGGCGACGCCGCCGAATCCGGCCGCGTCGTTGTCGTGGACGCCGAAGGCGCTCAGCAGCATGCTGCCGCCGACGGCGATGTTGCTCTGACCCTGGAAGCCGCCGATAGACGGCGCAAAGTTGGCGATCTCGTATGTGAACTCATCGTCGCTGAACGTGGTGCCGTCGGCGCTGGTCGCCCGCAGGCGGATCGTGGCCGTTCCGCGTGTGCCGGTCGTGTTGGGCGTGACCAGCAGGTTCCCCGCGCTGTCGATCGAGACGCTCACGAGCGTGGGATTGTCCGTCACGCTTGCCGACCATGTCGCTGTCTCGACGCCCGTCAAGTCACCAAGAAGCGTTGCGCTGACGACAGTGAGATAGTCGGCGGGCGACACCGGGAGCGTCAGAGGAGCGGGCCGCTGGAGTGGCATGCTGCCGAGCGCGCTGTTGAACACACCAGATGCGTCGTAATAGGTGTAGTTATTGATCGCGTTGACGACTGACCTGGTGAACCCGAGAATACTGCCAAACGTCGAGTAGCCGGGCGGGTTCACCCCGGCGTCAAAGACGCCCGTGTTGTTGGTGACGTTGATGTAAAACTGGCTGGTGCCGCTGTCTGGGTTGTTCGACCGCGCCAGACCGATGGAATACGCAACATTCCCTGTCGGATGCTCAAGGGCGATCGGGTCATGCACCTGGCCAGGGTCCGTGCCGGTCGGGATGAACGAAGGCTGGTTGGTAGCATCGACCGTTCCGTTGTAATCGGTCGTTGGCGGGCGGAAGCCGCCGCCCTGGATCAGCCCGTAGTTGATGGAAAAGGTTGGACGCTGGGAGCGGTGGAAAATGGTGTTGTCGTAGAAGTGCTCACTGACATAGGTCAGAAAGTTCGCGACGGTATTCGGTGCCCAATCGCCGCGGAGCGAGATGTCGATGTTCCCGACGTTGGTCACCAGGCGGACCACCTGCGTCACGCTGGTATCGGTGTAACGCCCCAGCAGGCTGATGCTCAGCACGGCCCCCGCGGAGTTCTGGACCACATCGCCGAGGGCGCTGTTGACCGTCACATCAAAGACTTCACGCGTCTCAAGCTGCTCGAAGACAAAGCCGTCGGACGCGGAGCGGGCCTTGGAGGTACGGACGAGCGGGCGGTGGGCTCTGTGCATGTGGCTTCCTCGTCGAGCCCTCCCGGTATCGGGGGCTGTTCGCCTTTAGTATGCGCTGCCGCGGCCGAAATGTCGCCTGAAAAAACCCTTCCGGAAAGAAAATTTCTACACCTTGCCCGAGGGATCACGCCGGACCGGTTCGGTCCATCAGACGTCAACCGTGATGAGGCTCGAGGTCAGCCCGCCGAGATTGCCGTAAACGTCCGTGGTGCGAGCGAAGATGCGGTTGAGCCCCGCCGAGAGGTCTTCGCTCGAAACGGTGTAGACCCACGAACTGCTACCACTGTTGTAGACCGCGTGCCCGATCAGGCGATCGGTCAGTGGGTTGAGCAGGCCGTTGCCATCGGTGTCGAGGAAGATGCTCACGCGCCGGATGCCCGAGGCGTTCGGCAGCCCGCCGATGTCAAGGCCGACGTTCGAGCCCGGGGTGACGGTTGTCGAGCCCGGCGTGATCGACCCTGTGGGGACCGCGGCCCGCAGCGTGACCACCAGCGAGGTGGTGGCGGTTGCGTTCTCGGTGTCGGTCGCTCGCGCGAAGATCCGGTTCGCACCGGCGACCATGCCAGACGTATCAATGCGGAACGTCCACCCGCCGGCCGCGGAGGTGTCTGCGCCGAGCAGGGCATCGGCGTCGTCCAGCTCGCCGTCGCCGTTTGAGTCGTAGTAGAACGCGACAGAGCCCACGCCGCCGCCGGTCGCGTCAAGGTCGCGCACGCCGAACGCGCTCAGCAACATTGAGTGACCGACGGGGATGTTTGACTGGGCCTGGATGCCGCCGATCACGGGGGGCGGGTTGGTGATCGTAATATCGAAGGCGTCTTCCACGAACGTGCCGTCGAAAGCGGTGATGCGCACGGTGATCGTCGCGGTGCCCAGCGCCGTGCCGACCGGTGTCAGGATGAGGTTGCCGCCGTTGATTGAGGCGTTGACAAGGTTCGGATTGCCGCTCACAACGCTGACCTGACCGAATATGCCGCTGAGCACCGAGGCGTTCGAGATCGTGAGGTAGTCGGTCGGGAAGATCGGCAGCGGGACAAAGCCCTGCCCGTTCGGCGGAACGCGGAGCGGGAGCGAGCCGAACGAAGCGCCGAAATCGGTCGAAAAGTCGGTCGACTGGAAGGCGACCAGGGCATCGAGCACCTGCAGGCTCGCCGGCAGGAGCGTGCCGAAAACTGCGTAACCCGAGTCGGGGATGTTGGGCGTCGTGTCGTCGAGGCTCGGGTTGTTGGTGACGTTAAAGAAAAACTGACTGTTGGCGCTGTTGATGCTGGCCGAGCGGGCCATGGCGATCGAGCCACGGGTGTTGCCGGTTGGGTGCTCAAGCGCGATCGGGGCGTTGGTCGGGATGGGCTGGGGCGTTGCCGCGGCGTTGGGTGGGAACGTCGTGTAGTTGCCGGTTGGGCGCTGGAAACCTCCCCCCTGCAGCACGGCGATGCCGTCATTGACGATGGTGGTCTCGCGATGGAAGATCGTGTTGTTGTACGCTCCGGCGTTGACGTACGAGAGGAAGTTCGCAACGGTGTTGGGGGCCGCCCCGCCAAAGAGGGCCATGTCGAGGTTGCCCGAGTTGGTCACGAAGCGCACAACGCTTGAAACAGAGGGGTCGGTGTAGCGGTTCGCCAGGTTGACCACCGCAGCCGGGGCTCCACGGTTGAGCGTGAAGTCGTTGATGGGAACGGCGATCGTGATCGTCAGGAGCTGCCGACCCTCAAGGTCTTCAAAGACAAAGCCGTCGTCTGCGCGGCTGCTGCGACGGGGGGCAAGAACGGACGCGCGGGCCGTGAGCGAGGTGTTCGTGAGCATGGTCGGGTCTTTCTCGTGCCCGGGCGGGTGCCCGGGGTCGGTGTGGGCCTCGATTATGCGCCGGGCACACCGCCGAGGAAAGCGCCGGCCCAAAACAAGCGCGTGCACAGGGTCTTTGAATCGCCCGCGGGTACTCCTACGCAACCCCCGCCCTGCCGGATGCGTGCGGAGACCCCCTTGCCGCCTAAACTCGGGCCGTTTTGTGCGCCGGGCGCACCGCCGCCCGGTGTAAGGTCGGTGGATGCCCCGGTCCCGGCCCTCAGTGTTCCACCAAGGAAGGTTTTCACTCCCATGCTCCGTCGAACCGTCAATTGTGGTGAAGCCCGTGAATCGCACGTCGGCCAGGAGGTCGTCCTGAACGGCTGGGTGAACTCCTACCGAGACCACGGCGGCCTGATCTTTATCGACCTCCGCGACCGGCACGGCCTGACGCAGCTGGTGTTCGACCGCGAGGATGGAGCGCTCCAATCGGTGCTCGACGGGGCCGACAAGCTCCGCAACGAGGACTGCATCGCGGTCAAGGGGAAGGTGCGCGTCCGCATCGGCGGCGAGAACCCCAAGCTCGCCACGGGCAAGGTCGAGGTTGTGGTCATGCAGCTCGACGTGCTCAACAAGACGGAGAACCCACCCTTCCTCCCCGACGACATGCTCGCCCTGCCGAACGAGGACCTGCGCCTCAAGTACCGGTACCTCGACCTCCGCCGCCCCAAGATGCAGAGCATCCTGGGCACGCGCAGCAAGGCGCTCAAGGTCGCGCGCGACTACTTCCACGGCAACGGCTTCCTCGAGGTCGAGACCCCCATCCTCTATAAGTCCACGCCCGAGGGCGCTCGCGAGTTCATCGTGCCCGTCCGGAACGTGCCGGGGACGTTTTACGCCCTGCCGCAGTCGCCCCAGCTCTTCAAGCAGATCCTCATGGTGAGCGGCGCTGACCGCTACATGCAGATCTGCCGCTGCTTCCGCGACGAGGACCCGCGGGCCGACCGCCAGCCCGAGTTCACCCAGATCGACCTGGAGATGTCCTTCGTCCGCCGTGAGCACATCATGGAGACGATGGAGGGGTTCATCAAGTACTTCTGGAAGCAGATGCTCGGCCTCGATATCCCGCCGATCCAGCGGATGACCTTCCGCGACGCGATGGAGAACTATGGCATCGACCGGCCCGATACGCGCTACGACCTGCGCATCAAGGACATAAGCGACTTCGCCGCCAAGACGGACTTCAAGGTCTTCAAGGATGCCCTCGCCAAGGGTGCCGACCGCCCCGCGTTCAACAGCAAGAAGGGCGTCGTGAAGATGCTCCGCGTCCCGGGCGGCGCTGAAAAACTCACCCGCAAGATCACCGACGGCTACACCGAGTTCGTCAAGCGCTTCGGCGCGGGCGGCGTCGCCGTGGTCAAGGTGATCAAGGGCGAGGACGGCCAGCCCAAGCTCGACACCGGCATCGCCAAGTTCCTCGAGCCCTTCAAGGTCGATTTCATGGGCGCCAGCGGAGCCCAGATCGGCGACACCATCCTGTTCTTCGCCGACACCTATGCCGTTGCCACCAAGGCGGCGGGCGAGCTGCGCCAACAGGTCGCCCGCGACATGGGCCTGGTGCCCAAGGCGGGCGCTGAGGGTGGCCCGTGGAACTTCCTCTGGGTCATCGACTTCCCCATGTTCGAGCGCAACAAGGAGACGGGCAAGTGGGTGGCGATGCACCACCCCTTCACCGCCCCGCGCGACGATCAGCGCGACCTGTTCGTCAACGCCGATGTGGATGACGAGGTGGCGATCGAATCGATCGTCTCCGCCGGCTATGACATCGTGCTCAACGGGAGCGAGATCGCCGGCGGCAGCGTCCGAATCCACGACAAGGACGTGCAGAGCAAGGTGTTCAAGCTGCTGGGCCTCACGCCCGAGCAGGCGAAGGAGAAGTTCAGCTTCCTCCTTGAAGCGTTGTCCTACGGCGCGCCGCCCCACGCGGGCATCGCCTTCGGGTTCGACCGGCTCATCATGCACATCTGCGGCACCGACAACATCCGCGATGTCATCGCCTTCCCCAAGACGCAGATCGGCCAGGACCTGATGACCCGCGCCCCCAGCACGGTCCCTGAGAAGCAGCTCACCGACCTGCACGTCAAGAGCACGTGGGACGCGACGGCACACGGCGCCGCGCAAGCCGCTGCGCAGGCAAGCAACAACGCTTCCCCCCCGAAGGCGTAAGAGCAACGAGAACCCAACCGCCTTGGTGATCGTAGAAGTTGGCAGCAGAGCACCGGCGAACGGCGTCGATCAGTCCGCGCACGCGGTGACAGTCCATCGCGGACTGAAGCTGCGATTGTCCATACGCTCTCGTTAATTCGATCGACGCACACCTATTGGGAGGCACATCGTGAGCAAGTCCACCATTACCCGCAGCGACCGCAACGGGAAGGCCGGCAAACGGAACCCTTTCGGGCCGGTGAAGGCCAACGAGATCCAGGCCTACGGCCATTCCAGGCCGGTCCCGCTCGCGCTGGGAGCAAACGCCCGTAACGGCAGCATCGACAACCTCAACCAGTTGCTCGCCGACACGATGACGCTGCGCGACCTGTACAAGAAGCACCACTGGCAGGTGTCGGGCATGCACTTCTACCCGCTCCACCTGCTCTACGACAAGCACTACGAAGGCCAGGACAAGCTGGTCGACGAACTCGCCGAACGCATCATGACCCTCGGCGGCGTGAGTGTGGCGATGGGTGGCGATGCGGCCGCGATGACCGCGATCCCGCTCCCTCCCCGCGGCCGCGAAGACCAGGTCACACAGATCTACCGGCTCCTGCACGCCCACGAGGTCGTGCTCGAGGAGGCCCGCGCGATGGCGAAGGAGGCCGACGACCGAGGTGACGACGGCACAAACGACCTCATCGTGTCGAGCGTTGTCCGCACGAATGAGCTGCAGGCGTGGTTCCTTTACGAGCACATCGCCCCGCAGAAGCTGGGCGAGTAGCGGCCTAACTATCCGTGGGCTCGACCGCCAGCTCACCCGCCAGCGACTGAAACCGCCGGCTCGTCTACGGGATTGGCACCTGGAGCAGCTCACGCCGGCTGGTCATTGTGCGATCCCGCGGCCGGGCCTGCTGCTACTCGCTGAACATGGCTTCGACAAAGCTGTCTGAGTCGAAGGCGGCGAAGTCTTCCGGGCTTTCACCGGTTCCGATGAACTTGACGGGGATGTCGGTCGCCGCCCGAATGGCCACGACGACGCCACCCTTGGCGGTGCCGTCGAGCTTCGCCAGGATGATGCCCGTCACCCCGCGGCCGGTCTCGCCTCCCCCGGTCGCCCTGCCAAACTCCTCCGCCTGCCGCAGGGCGTTCTGACCGGTTGTCGCATCGAGCACCAGCAGTGTCTCGTGCGGCGCGCCGGGGATGCTCTTGCCGATGACGCTCTTGATCTTGGCGAGTTGCCTCATCAGCGGGTCCTGCGTCTGCAGACGGCCCGCGGTATCGATAATTACGACGTCAACGCCCCGGGCAACCGCGGCCTTGCAGGCATCGAACGCAACGGCGGCCGGGTCAGCACCCGCTCCACCCTTGACCACTTCAACGCCCAGACGCTCGCCCCATACCTCCAGTTGGCGGACGGCGCCGGCACGGAATGTGTCGCAAGCACCCAGCAGAACCGTCTTGCGCTGGTCTCGCAGGAACCTGGTGAGCTTGGCGATGCTGGTGGTCTTGCCCGCGCCGTTGATGCCGGTAACGAGATAGACAGTGGGCCTGGTCGCGGCAACGACAAGGGGGACTGATCTCGATGCACCGCCGTGGTCGAGCATCGTCTTGAGGCCGCGCTTGAGGTGATCGAGAAGCTCGCTGCTCTCCTTGAGCCGACCCGCGCGGAAGTCTGCGCGGGCGGAGTCGATGAGCATCGAGGTCGCCTTGTTGCCCACGTCCGCCTCGATGAGCATCCGCTGCACATCGTCGATCAGCGACTCATCGAGCCTGCGCCCGAGGATCAGTGAGCGGAGACCATGGACGAAAGACTCCTTCGTCTTCGTGAGCGCACCGCTGAGCGTCGAGATGACCTTGGAAAACAGTCCCATGGGGGAGACAGGAGAATCAGGGGAGAGAGGGGATCGGGTGAACGAGCGTCAGCCTTCCCCGTCGGCAACCGATCGGTTCAAACCCGCGTCATCGCCGGCCGGCGTCGGGCCGGCATCGATCGGCGAGGGGGAGGGTGACGGTGCAGAAGGAGACACAGGCCCCGCCTTGACCTTCTCTGCGGCGGCCGCGGCCTGCGACTCTTTGAGAATCTTGTCTAGCAGCGCGTTGACAAAGGAAGGGGACTTCTCGGTGCTGTACTCCTTGGCGAGGGCGACAAGGTCGTTGATGACCACCTTGGGCGGGCTGCTCTCAACGTTGCTGAGCGTGAGCCCCTTCGTGAGTTCGAAGTGGCCCAGCCGAAGAATTGCGCGGTCAGCCAGGGCCTGCCGATGCGCGGGCCACGCCGGTGCGAGGCGCGTCATCGCTCGGTCAGCGGCAACACGATCGGACCAGGCACCGAGCGCCAGCTTCATCGCCTCCGCCAGGTCGTCAGGGCGAGGCTCATCCTCGGCAAGCCCGTCGCGCACGGAGTTGACGTCGGCGCCGTTGCGGGCGTCGAGCTGGAACATGGCCGCGAATGCCAATCGACGGACGGTCTTGCTCGAAGCCATCTAGCGGTCCCCCCTGTCGGACGGTTGATTGGCCGGCTGTCGGACGAGCTTGTCGGGCGCTCCGCTGAGCGATGAAAGATCAATCTCAAACGATCGCTGCGTGCCGCCGGTGCGCCGGGCTTCGATCCGCTCGAGCTCACTGAGGGTTGCCAGCAAGGCGTTCATCGACTCTGTCCCTTTGTTTCCGTGCTTCCCTCTCGCCCCCCCACCCCCGCCCGCGCGAGCCTTCGCCTGGTCCGCGGTGTTCACGGTCAGCACACCGAGTGAGACCGGCGTGCCGGTGACGAGGGCGATGTTCGCCAGTGCCTGGGTCACCGCGTGCCCGAGGACTTCGTCATGGTTGGTCTCACCCTTGATGATGCAGCCAAGCGCAACAACCCCGTCAAAGGCGCGGCACTCTGCGCAAGCGTTAGAAAGAGCGACAACCTCGAAGGCACCGGGAGCAAAGAAAACGTCGGTTTCCGGAAAGTGGCCGCCGGTCGCCACATCAAACGCGGCCTTCGCCCCTTCAAGGAGTTTTCCCGTGACCGTCCAGTTGTACCGGCTGACCACGATGGCGATGCGTGGGCCCGTGGAGCGGCGGGCGGACGTCGGCTGGGCGGGGGGTTTCAAAGAGCCTTTGGCCATAGCAACAGAAGGTGGGACGGAAAGGGCGATCTGGAGAATCCGGGTATGCGGCGAGCGCATCCCGAGCGAGGGCCGGACTTTAGGGGGGTGGCGTGCGCTAAGCACGGCGGCAAACTCCCTATGATCCTGCGACGGCCCCCCACTGGCGGCCGGGAAAGGCCTCCTCTCGTGAGAATCGCCCCTGACGGCTGGATAGTGATCGTCCCGTTCTTCACCGTCGCGGCGGTGCTCTCGGCGGTTGCGCTGTGGCTATCCACGCCGCTCGGATGGGCCGTGGCGGCGCTGATGCTGCTCCTTTGTGGCTGGTGCCTCTGGTTCTTCCGTGATCCTGAGCGGAACACCCCTCAGGATGCGGACGCGGTGATCAGCCCGGCAGACGGCGTCGTGATCAAGGTCGATCAGTCGCCCCTGCCGACGGAGGTCTCGGCGTTTGTCCCTGAGGTGGCCGGCGCGCCTGTGCAACGGATCATCATCTTTCTCAACGTCTTCAACGTGCACGTCAACCGCGCGGTGGCGGGGGGCACGGTTCAGAAGATCCGCTACACCCAAGGGAAGTTCCTGACCGCGTCGGTGGACAAAGCTTCAACCGAGAACGAGCGGTGCGCGGTGCTGATGCGCGACCGGGCAGGGCGGCCGATCGTCTTCAGCCAGATCGCCGGGCTGGTGGCGCGGCGGATCGTCAACCACTTGAGGGAGGGGCAGGAGATCAACGCCGGCGACCGATACGGCTTGATCCGTTTCGGATCGCGGGCCGAAATCTTCCTTCCCCCCGGATCGACCGTGAACGTCAAGGTTGGTGATAAGACGCTGTGCGGTGAAACGATCCTTGCACGCATGCCCGCTGCGCCCTCGGTGACCGTCGTGCCGTCCGGCGCGCACGCCGCGGCGTCGGCCTGAGTCCTTGGCGGCACCACAATGAGCACCCCCTCCACGAACCTGGAAGCCAAAATGACAGAGCCCAAGGGCGGCGAGGTCAAGACGTTCAGTGATCCGCTCGGCCGCACGCGCCGCGAGGTTGAGCTCCGCAAGCTGATCCCGAACATGATGACCGGCGGGGCGTTCTGCTGCGGGCTGGCGAGCATCTACTTCGCGCTCAAGTACAACCCCAACGCCCCGGCGGGGCTGCCGTTCAGCCCGATCCCGGGCTGGTCTCCGGAAAAGCACCTGGCGACAGCGATCGCGCTGATCGGAATGTCGTTCCTGCTCGACGGTTTTGACGGGCGGATGGCCCGGATGCTGAAGGTAACCAGCCGCTTCGGCGAGAAGTTCGATTCCATCGCCGACTTTGTCTCCTTCGGCGTTGCCCCGGCGTTTATCCTCTTCAAGTGGCGCCTGTTTGGAGCGGATGAGTTCGGCTACGGCGTGGCGGTGCTCTACTCAATGTGCGCGGCGATCCGGCTCGCCCGCTTCACTGCGCAGGCAAAGAAGAAGAGCACCTCCGCGCCCGTGAGCAGGTTCTTCTCGGGCCTGCCCGCACCGGCGGCCGCGTTTGTCGTGCTGATCCCCGTCATGCTGTCGCTGAGCCAGATCGTCAGCTCGCGGTTCGGCGTGGACTGGACGCAGCCTTGGCTGCTCTGGAGCGTTGTGGGCTACACGCTGCTTGTGGCCGGGTTGATGGTGAGCACAATCCCCATGGCATCGGTCAAGCACGTGAAGATCAGCCGCAAGCTGCTGCCGGTGCTCATGGTCGGCGTCGGGCTGATCGCGGTCTGCATGATCAAGGACACCTGGCTGACGCTGAGTGTGCTCGCCGCGATCTACATGCTGAGCCTCCCGCTGAGCATGCACCGCGCCAAGCAACTCGCGGCTGCCTGAGCCACCTCACCGAGCGAGCATGCGATCGACAAGTTCGATCGGGTGGATCGCGGTTTGTCTGCCGCCGGTCGCGTCAGAAATCTGGTGTCGGCAGGAGGTTCCGGTAGCGCAGACGGTCTTGGCCGGTCCGCCGGGAGCCTGACCGATCGCCTCAACCACGCCCCCTTGGTGCGCCGGAAGCTTCGCGATGGCCATCGACAAGTCGAACTTGTCCTTGTCGTAGCCAAAGCCCCCTGCCATGCCGCAGCACCCAGTAGCCAGCGTTGTCAGCTTGCCACCAACAAACCGCCTGAGCATCGCCCCCGACGATTCGGCACCCCAAAGGGCCTTCTGGTGGCAGTGGGCGTGCAGCGCAACATGCTCAGCGTCCGTGCCGACCTCCGGCTTCACGGGGTGACGCTCCCACGCCTGGTCGATGAACTGCTCAATCAGCATCGACTTCTCAGCCAGACGCACGCGGAGCGCTCTCGGTGAGCGGCACTTCAACTGCAGCCAGTCGTCCTTCACAGCGCTCAGACACGAGGGCTCGAGGAAGAGGATTGCCCGCACCCCGTCGCTCTCAATCAGCGGCCGAAGCTGCTCAACCGTCGCGTCGATCGTCTCGATCGCCGAGGGGAGCATCCCGACGGAGATCATGCTCCGGGCGCAGCAGCCGTGCCCCGGGAGCACCACGCTGTAACCAAGGCGCTCGAGCACGCGCCGCGCGGCGAGGCCGATCTGCGGCTCGTTGTACGAAGTGAAACAATCGCCAAAGAGGGCCACACGCGGAGCATCCGTGCCGGCCGGCAATGCCCCCCACTGCCGTCGCAGGCTCTTTGCAAAGACGGGAAGCTGGCGGCGGCGGTCAATCCTGAGAACGCGCTCTGCCAGCCACTTGCCGGCACCGCTCGCTGTCACCCAATTCGCAAGGGCGGGTGTAAGCGAACCCAGGCGGTTCAGCAGCCGCACGTTCCCCGTCGCCCAGGCACCGAGCGGAACGTGCCCGCTCGCCCGGTAGCGCTGCGCCGTGAACTCAGCCTTGAGCCGGGCGATATCGACGTTGCTTGGGCACTCGGCCTTGCACGCCTTGCAGGAGAGGCAGAGATCGAGCGTCTTGATTGTCTCTGTATCGTCCCACGCTGGGGCGTCCGATCCGTCCGATGAGAATTGGCCTGTGATGGCGAGCCGGAGAGCGTTGCCCCTTCCGCGGGTGCTGTGGCGTTCGTCGGCGGTCCCTCGATAGGAAGGGCACATCGTGCCGCCGCTCTGCTTGCGGCAGACGCCGGCGCCGTTGCACCGCTCAACGGCCCCCGCAAAGCCATGATGATCGCCGTAGTCGAAATACGTGTCGACATGGGGAACGGTCGGCTTCTTCTGCAAGCTGTCAGTGCCGCGCCGCGGCTCGATGCGCGTGCGTTCCACGATGGAGTGCACCGGTCCGGGCGCGATGATGTTCCCGGGGTTGAGTATGCCGCCCGGATCGAAAAGGCGCTTCACATCCGCAAACGCCCGCATCAATTCGGGACCGTAGAAACGCTCAAGCAGCGGGCCACGCACGCGCCCGTCGCCATGCTCGCCGCTCATGACTCCGCCGCAGGCTTTGGCGAGGTCTGCCGCCTCGACGGCGATGCGCTGCAGCCTCTCAAGGTCGGCCTCGTTGTGCGGGTTCAGCAGCGGGCGCACGTGCAGCACCCCGACAGAAGCGTGCGCCCAGAACGCTGCCCGCGTCCCCTCCCGCTCGATGATCCTGCGGAACTCGCGCACAAACAGGCCGAGGTTCTGCGGGGGGACGGCGTTGTCTTCAACAAACGTCAGCGGTTTGCGGTCGCCCGGAAGGCCGTGCAGCAGCGGTTCGCCCGCCTTCCTCAGCTTCCATGCGTTGTTCATGCCGGCCGCGTCGGTGACGAGCCTGATCGGCGTGCCCGCGGGCAGTACGCGCGCAACACCCTCCAGGCGCTCGGTGACGGCACTCAGTGCCTCTTCCTGGTACTCGACATAAAGCACGGCCCGCGGCGGTTGCCCCTCAACGACCGGAAAGGCCTTGACATACTCGCGGCACTCAAGGTTGTGCAGCGCCGCCTCGATCACTACGTCATCAACCAGTTCGACGGCGCTCACGCCCGTTTGCAGCAGTGGCAGAACCGACTCGATCGCCGCGTCAACGCTCGCGAAGCTGACAAGCGCAAGGCCGCGGGCCTTCGGCAGCGGAGTGAGCTTGAGCTTTGCCGCGACGGTAACCGCGAGCGTTCCCTCGCTGCCGCAGAGCAGCTTCGTCAGGTCCAGGTCCGCGGGCTCTACGCCGCTGTCGAGCTGCGAGAGGACCATGTCGAGCGCGTAGCCGGCGTTGCGCCGCAGCGTCTTGGGGTAGCGCTCTCGGATCAGCCGCTCGTTCCCACGCACGATCCGGGCGACCCCGTCGGCGAGCTTCAGCGCAAGCGGGTCCGCCCGCCCGGCGCCGGCCTTGAAGACGACTCGCGCACCGCTGCTGAGGATTGCGTCGATCTCCGCGATGCTGTCGACCGTCCGTCCATACTTGATCGAGCGGGACCCCGAAGCGTTGTTTCCGATGCACCCCCCGACACACGCCTGGGCGACGGTCGCGGGGTCTGCTGGAAAAAACAGGGCAGGCGTTCCTTCGTGTTGGGCACGTCGAACGAGCTCGGCGTTGACCTCGTCGATCACGCAGCCGGCCTCGGCCCAGACCGTGCCGCCTTCAACCAGACCCAGCCGGCGCATGGCGGGGCTGGTATCGATTACCACCGCTCGCGCGGTGCACTGGCCGGCGAGGCTGGTCCCTCCGCCGCGAGGCAGGACAGCGACGGACTGCTCGCCGCACCACTCAACAGTCCGCTGCACCCCGGTCGCGTCGGCGGGGATGACCACCGCCAGCGGTTCAACCTGGTACATCGAGGCGTCGGTGGCATACAGAAGGCGGTCGTGCGACGCCAGCCGCACAGACCCGTGACCGGCGACGGCCATCGAAAGCCCCCGGGCGAGCGCATCGGAAAGTCCGGCCTCCTGACCGTTGGTAGGCGAAGAATTGTTCAGCACGGGGAGCAGCATGGATCGATGACCATCAATCGGCCCGGACTGCCCCCAGACTGGACCACTTGCCAGCCCGGCCGGTATCCGCAGCACACTTCGGTCACAATAGTGAACCGACCGGTCCCCCGGCCCGTCCAAAGGCCAGAACCTTCAGGAGCAACCAATGCCGAATCTCTCTCATGCCGGATCAACCACCCGCACGCTGCTCCTCGCCGCGGTCGCGGGGCTCAGCCTTTCCCTTGCGGTGGCAGCCGCCGCTCAGCAGCCTTCTGGGCTGGCACATTCGCAGCAGAGTGCGGCCGAGGCCAAGGACCTCCCCGTCACCGACATCACCCTCTACCGGTCCGGCGTGGGGTATTTTCTGAGGAAAGGCGTGGTCGACGGGTCCCAGCGGGTGAGCCTGCGGTTCGACGTCAACCAGATCAACGATGTGCTCAAGAGCATGCAGGTGCTCGACCTGGACAAGGGCCGCATTGATGCCGTCAGCTTTGCCAGCAAGGACCCGCTTGACCGGCGTCTGCGGTCGTTCTCGATCAACATCGGCGACAACCCAAGCCTGCCCTCCCTGCTCGAGCGGCTGCGGGGCACGCCGGTCACCCTGAAGACGTCGACGGGTGAGTTCATCGGGACTGTGCTCTCGGTCGAGTCGCGCAAGATTCCCGCGGGTGACAAGGGGCAGGTCATCGACACACCCGTGGTCAACCTGATCACTGCGGGCGGCATCAAGTCGGTCACCGTGACGGACGTGCAGAACTTCACAATCAACGACACCAAGATCGCCGAGGAGATGAACAAAGCGCTGGCGGCGCTGGCCGACAGCCGTGCCGAGCGTATCAAGTCGCTCGACTTTTCGCTCTCTGGTGAGGGGTCGCGCCGCGTCGCCGTCGCCTATGTACACGAGTCGCCGGTCTGGAAGGCGTCCTACCGGCTCCTGCTGCCCGAGTCTGTCGACCCCGCCAAGCCCGACCCGACCGACATCGCGCCGGTGCTCAAGGGATGGGCGCTGGTTGAGAACGTCACTGACAACGACTGGAACAACGTCAAGCTCTCGCTGGTCTCCGGGCGGCCGGTCAGCTTCAAAATGGATATTTCCGAGCCGATGTACGTCTGGCGGCCGGACATCCCCGTGCCCACCGTCGCGGGCGTGATGCCCAAGGAGTACGGCGGTGGAACCGACGCGGCGACTGCCAGAGTCGAGCTTGCGCGGCGCGAGGCAGAGAAGAACAGCATGAAGTCTGTTTCAATGGCGCCCGCCGCACCGGCCGCTGCACCGATGGAGCTTGCCGCCAGGAAAGCGGGTTTCTCGGGTGGTGCCGGGGGTCGTCCCGCATCAGGCACCGCAGGAAGAGACGGCAGTGACTTCGACCTTACCGCCTCCGACATGGCCGACTACAGCGGTCACTCCGTCGCCAAAGGCGGGGAAGTGGGCGAGGTGTTCCAGTACACGTTGAGCAACCCGGTCACCATCGAGCGGCAGCGTTCGGCGATGATCCCGATCATCGATGCCAACATCCAGGGCAGGCGCGTGAGCATCTACAACATGGCCGACCGGGCCGACCATCCGATGCGCGGCGCCGAGATCACCAACTCCTCGGGTGGCCAGCTCTTGCCCGGCCCCCTCGCGGTCTACGACGGCGCCGCATACGCAGGTGACGCCCAGATCGGGCAGGTCTCCGCGGGCGACAAGCGGCTCATCGCCTACGCCCTCGACCTGGACGTCGCCGTGGTCACCAAGCCGGTCAACGAATGGAACATCACCTCGTTCAAGTTTGTGAACGGGCTGCTGATGCGCACCAGCAAGGTCACGCAGGGCGTTGAGTACGTGTTCGACAACAAAGACGCCAAACGCGGCCGAAACATCGTGCTCGAGCACCCCAAAATGGACGGCTGGGACCTCAAGGACGTCAAGGCCGTGGAGGAGACCCAGGGTCTTTA
Organism: uncultured Phycisphaeraceae bacterium; assembly: GCA_964403525.1. Classification (GTDB taxonomy): domain Bacteria; phylum Planctomycetota; class Phycisphaerae; order Phycisphaerales; family UBA1924; genus JAJTGZ01. The sequence goes on from CAYOGE010000003.1 coordinate 89,311, forward strand.
CCGCTTCAACCTCTCGGTTGAGGCGAGCAAGACGGTCGCGACGAAGGTGATCCAGGAACGCACCGACGTCAGCCAGATCGGCGTGTTCGACTATGACGTGAAGTCGCTCCTGGCGTACCAGCAGCAGGGGAAGATCTCCAAGGCTGTGCTCGATGCGATCACCGAAGCCGGCCGCCGCCAGGGTGTGATCAACGACCTGCAGCGCCGGGCCGCCGAAACTGACCAGGCGATCGAGACCACCAAACGAGATCAGAGCCAGCTTGTCGACATGATGAACAAGCTCGACCGCCAGAACCCAAACTATGCCACGTTCTCCACACGCCTGGGAAAGACGAGCGAGAAGCTCGAGGGCCTCGAACGCGTCAAGGCCGCGACAGCGTCTGAGCTCGAAACCGCCCGCAACGACTTCAACGCGTATCTCAGCGGCCTGAACCTCGAGTAAGCAAAAGGACGCTACGTCGCAAACAAAGAAGGCCGGCACCGCGGGGTGCCGGCCTTTTCACTCGAGCTCAGAGGCCTGGGAACCAGTTACAGGACGAATTACTTGGCCAGGATCAGCGGGACGATCCGGTCGCTCTGCAGGTTGAGCGCCCCCAGCAGGGCAGACAGAGCGGTGCCGGCCTCGCCGGTGGTCGTCTTGGCCGCCTCGTCGAGCAGGCGCTTGACCTGCCGCTCATCGAGCATGTTTCCGTGACGCTTTGCGCTCGCCGTCGCAGAGTTGACCAGGGCGATCATGTCCGCCCCGTCGGCGGCGAGAGCCGCGTCGACGATGGCCTGCTGTGCCTTCTTTTCGCCAATCATTGCGAGCACGTCGGCGATCTTCAGCTTCAGGCTTCCCTTCGCGTCGTTCATCGCTGATGCCAGCGGGGCGGTTGCATCGCCGACGGCATAGGCCGTAGAGCCGCTCATCGCCACGGCCTTGATCGCGTCCAGCGAACGGTTCTGATAGTCGCTCGCTTCGTCGGCGGTCAGCGCTTCGCCGATGGTCGCCGCCGTGATCTGTCGCACGGCCTCAGCCGCCTGCTCGGCGCTGATCCCCGTGCGGGCGATCCGCACCATCACGTCACGGTCGTACCGACCGCCAAGCTCGTTGATTCCATCAAGGTCGGTCATCACCAGCACCGGCGAGGCCGAGAGCTTGCTGTGGCCACGGACGGTTGAAACGACGCCCGCAGTCTCCTTGGGGGGCAGCGAGGTAACCACCAGGTCAACGCCCGCCACAGCCGAGACCGAGCCGTCGACATCACCAGGGGTGGCCGCCGGGGGGAGCACGGTGTAACCCATGGCCCGCAGCCCGTCGCCGATCATCTTGCTCTTCTCGCCGTCTGTGGCGACGACAAGGGCGTACTTGGCTCCGGCCTCGCGAACAGCGCTCGCCAGCACGGGCACGACACGCTCAGCGCCGTCAAAGGTCTGGCTGCTGCTGGCACCCGCCAGCACCAGGGCCGCGTCTGTCTGCACGCGACGGTTGGGGAATCGCAGGGCCTCAATCAGAGCGTTGCGGCCCTTGCTCGCCTTGAGCGCCGAGGGGCCCGCGGTTTTGCCCAGTGCGGCGATCGCCTTCCGGGCAAGCTGAGCGTCCTTGGCGTCCAGAGCCCGCGCCAAAACCGCCTGCAGGGCGTCGGTTCCCGCGGCCGCCGCGTAGAACATCGGCTCGGGCCGGTCCTTGTAGAGCGGATTGACGTAGTCCTTCGGAGCGTTGATCTCCCGCGAGAAATTCGCCGCAAGCCACAGCGACACGGCCGCCTGGCTCTTGGCATCGGCACGCAGGGCATGCTCGGCCGTGCGCATCGCCATCGTCTCATGGAAGACCGAGGTGTCGACCGCTCGCGCCGTCAGGCCGAGTTGCGGGTCGTAGGACCAGACCAGCTGGGCGTCATCCTTCGGGAACGGCGTCAGGCTCTCTGCGCCCGAGTAATAGGCCTCGGCAAGCTTGAGGTACTCGCCTGCCACGTTGCCCGCGCCGGCCTTGCCCAACTTGGCCAGGGAACGGAGCGCAGCCTTGCGGCACCGGTCGGACTTGCTGTTGTTCGCGATGTCGTTGAGCACCGCGACGCTGCTGGTGTAGGGAATATCGCCCAGCACGCCGATGGCGGCCTCCTGCGTGCCGTCGTCAAGGCCCGCGACCGCCGCCTGCAGCGGGCGTGCGGCCTGGCGACCCATGTCAACCATCAGCTGCCTGACCTCGGCGATCAGGGCCGGGTTGTCGCGCTTCTGGAAAGCGGAAAGCAACTGCGGCATCGCGTACTCACCCGCCGCGGCAAGGCGCTCGCGCGAGACCAGCCGCTGGCGCTGCGTTCCCGTCAGCAGTTCGATGCTCTTGGTGATCTCGCTGGCGTTGCGTGCGATCTCCAGCTTGCCCTTGCTGTAGGCGTTCGCAAGAGCCGCGCTGACGCTCTCGATCTCGCCGATGCGCTCGCCGCGCCCGACCGCGTCTTCGAAGCGGCCAACCTCGCCGCCGTTCTCGAGAAGGTGCACGAACTCGCCCAGCGTAACGGCCGCGTCACCCTCCGCCTTGCCGATCGGCTTGGCGAGCTTGTCGACAACCGACTGACCAAAGCTGTTCGCCAGGTCATACCGGGCGATCTTGACGTAATGGACATAGTCACGGAGTTGGCTCTCGGTCTCCTTGAGCGTCTTCTCGTCGGCCGCCTGGGCGGTAGAGAAGGTGGAACCGGCCAAGATGGCCATGACAACAACTGCCGCACGCGAAGCCGAGATCTGTCGCACGATCAACTCCTTGACTGACAAGTCCTTGACTGACAAGGGGATAGCCACGGGACCGGACCCCCAACCGCCGGACAAGGTAGCGACTCTTCAATCCGGATTCAACGGCTCAGGCGGCCGCGCATAGGGGTATTTTCTGAGTGCTGCGACGGCCGCCATGCAATCGCTGTTCCCACCCGGTCGACGGCGACCTTCACGGGCAGGTTGCAAGGGACGCGAGCGGCTGTCTGCCCGTCCGGAAACACCGCCGCAACGTCCGTAACGCCCGCCGCATGGACCGGAAACGCCCGATTCCGCACCTGCAACCCCGTTCACCGTCAAGACACCCTTCGCGGTCGCCGATTTCTCGCCAACACGCGGCGCACCGGCGCGGCGGGCAGCATGGATGCACGAAAAGGGTGAGCGATGCACTACGAAAAGGATGTCCTGACGACCGGCGAGGTCGCCAAAATCTGTAACGTCGCCCCCCGCACCGTCTCCAAGTGGTTCGACACCGGCGTGCTCAAGGGATACCGAATCCCCGGTTCAAAGGACCGCCGCATCCCGATGTCGCAGCTGGTCAAGTTCATGAAGGCTCACGGCATCCCGATGGACGGGGTGCTCAGCGGACGCACGCGGGTGTTGATCGTCGACGACGAGGTAGAAGTGGTCGACATCCTGACCAAGGTGCTCTCCGAGCAGGCCAACTACGAGGTACGCTCGGCGACAACCGCGTTCGCCTCGGGCCTCGAGTGCGAGCGGTTCAAGCCGCACGTGGTGCTGCTGGATGCGCACCTTGAGGACCGCGACGGGCGCGAGCTCGCACGGCTGCTCCGCGGCAACGACGAGTTCCAGCTCACGCGCGTGGTCGCCATGAGCGGCAAGCTCTCCGAGGCCCAGTTGCAAGCCATGAAGGGCAACGGGTTCGACAGCTACCTGCGCAAGCCCTTCCAGGTGCGCCAGGTCGTCGAGGCGATCGAGCAGGTCGTCAGCCCGATCAACTGATCGTCGGTATCCACGCAGCCAGGATGTCGCGCGCCGCCTTGAGGTCGACCTTGTCGATCATCTCCGTGGTCGTGTGGATGTAGCGCGTACCGACCACGATGCCCAGCGCACGCGCGCCCGCGCCGCTCTGCTGCGCCGCCGCACCGTCCTGGCCGCCGCGCATCAGGATCGTGCGCTGGTACGGGATCTTGTTCTTCTTCGCGCACGCCTCAACCTCGTCGATGAGCTTGTAGTCGGCGATGAACGACCCGTCCATGACGTGCAGCCCGAAACCCTTGCCGTGGTCGGTCACCGCTTCGTCGCTTGGAACGCCCGGCGTGTCGCAACTGAGCGTGACGTCAAGCCCGATGCCGATATCGCAGCCGATCGCGTGCGCGGCGGTCTTTGCACCGCGGAGCCCCACCTCTTCCTGCGTGGTGAACGCGACGTAAAGCTCGCACGCGTGCCCGCGCCCCTCCTCTTCGATGCGCCGCACGCTCTCGATGCCCAGCCAGCACGCGACGCGGTTGTCCATCGCCTGGCTGACCAGCTTGCCACCGATCTCCATGAACGGATCGTTGTAGACGACATAGTCGCCGATCTTGACGCGCTTCTTGACCTCGTCGGCGGGGAGGCCGGTGTCGACAATCAGTTCCTTCACCTCGGGGATCTTGGCCTTGTCGGCGTCGCTTGCGATGTGCACCGGGCGCCCGCCGGGGTTCATCACGGCGTTCAAGTCGCCGCTGCCGGTGGCGACCTTCACCCGCCGTGAGAACAGATTCCGGGTATCAAACCCGCCGGCGTTGTTGACGCGCAGGAACCCCTTCTCATCGATGTGCCGGACGTAGAACCCGATCTGGTCCATGTGGCAGAGCATGAGGACCTTCGTCGCCTTGCCCGGCGACGACTTGGCGCTCTTCTTCTTCGCTGTGCGCGGGGCACGGCGGCAGATGAGCGAGCCCATCGCGTCGGTGCGCACCTCGTCAAACAAACCGTCAACCTCCTCTTCAATCAGTTCGCGCACGCGCTCCTCGCGCCCTGGAACCCCGGGCATCTCGCACAACCGCTTGAGAAGGTCAATGTTCATCGCTCGCTCCGTACAGATGGGTGGACTTGGGACGGTAGAGGGCAACGATACCCACGCGGACGCCGGATGCGCACCACCGCGTGCCCCGCCCACCGGTTGCCGCCGCGATGACTTCCCCTACTCCTCTCCATCCGCTGTTTGACCATGCCGAGGCACGCTGGGAGCGGTACGGACCCGCGCAGGCCAGCGCAGCGGAGGGGCAACTCCCCCAGGTTGACGTTGCCGCGCTGTTCGACTTTGTCGATATCGAATACGCGGCGATCAGGAAGGCCGCGGCATTGCTGGACCAGCCCCATCGCGGAACACTCGTGTTCGCAGGTGCCGACCGGCTTGCGTTCCTCAACCGCATGGTGACGCAGGAACTCAAGGACGCCAGGCCCTACCAGTCCCGCCGGGCGTTCTGGCTCAACCGCAAAGGCCGAATCGACGCGGACCTGCGCCTGATCATTCTTGAAGACCGCATCATCGCCGACCTCGACCTCTTCGCAGCGGCCCGGACGAAGCAAACACTCGACGCGTACATCATCGCGGACGATGTCACCATCGAGAACGCATCGCAGAGCCTTCACCGCCTGTCGCTCCACGGGCCGTCTGCCTGCGCGGTGCTCGCGTCGTTTGCTGCACACGTCGCCGGTGCATCACCGGCGGACATCCGACAAGGGGAGGCTGCCGAACTCGAGATTGCAGGGCACCGCGTTGCGGTAGACCGCTGGGATTCAACGGGGGAGATAGGCCTTGAGTTGACGCTCGCTCACGAAGCGGTCCTGCCGGTCTACCAGACCCTGCTGACGGCCGCGCACGAGAACACCGAGGGTCACACCGGACCCAACCCGCGCCCACGCCTGCGACCGATCGGCTGGCACGCGTACAACGTCGCCCGCATCGAAGCGGGCACCCCGCTCTACATGATCGACTTCGGGCCCGACGCGCTGCCGGCCGAATCAGGGGCACTCAACGACCGAGTGAGCTTCAAGAAGGGGTGCTACCTCGGGCAGGAGATCGTCGCCCGGATGCACGCGCTGGGCCAACCAAAGCAGACTGTTGTCGGCCTGAAGTTCGATGAGCCCACGCCGTCAGAATCTCCCCAACCCACGCCTCTCCCGCCCGGCGGTGCACCGGTGTTTCTTGATCCCCTGCCCGCGGGCACCGAGCCGCCCGCGCCGATCGGCACGGTGGCCAGCGGGACAAGTTCGCCCATGCTCGGCGGCACGCCGATCGCCTTCGCCATGCTCAAGCAGAAGCACACGTCGGCGGGCACCCGCGTGCTCGTACCGTGCCTTGAGCACCCCGACGCCGAGCCGGTTTTGAGGCCCGCAACCGTGCAGCCCTCGCTCGTGTTCTGGAACCGCGGCTAGCCCCGCGTGCGATAGACGCTCTGCACATCGTCGCCGACGCGCCTCACGCTCAAGAGCCGCCACCGCTGCCCGTCGCTAATGCGTGCAACTTCCCCGGTGCCGCCATGAACCGATCCCGCCCCGTTACCGTCGGCCAGGAGCACGGGCCCGGTGTGAACGTGCGCTTCGTTCACGAGCCCCCGCACGATCATGCTGCCCAGCAGCCGGGCACCCCCTTCAACAAGCAACGTGTGCACGCCGTGGGCTCGCCGCAAGGCCACAAGCGCATCGCGAAGGAAGTCGCCCCGTTCGTGTTCGGCGATACGCAGCAGCCTGACACCGGCCTCGGCCGCGCTCTCACCCCCTGCCGGGCCGCACACCAGCACGGTGGCGTGCTCCTTTGCCGTCGCGACTAGCACCCGGTCGGGAGCCAGCCTCGCACTCGGCGAGACAACGACCCGAGCAGCCCGCCTGCGCACCGGCACCCCCCTGGCTGTGAGCATCGGATCATCGTTCTCAACCGTGCGTGCCCCCACCATCACCGCGTCAACGGCCGCCCGGAGCCGGTGCACACGAAGCCGCGATCGGTCGCTGCTGATCCACCGGCTGTCACCGGCGCGTGTCGCGAGCTTCCCGTCGATGGTCTGCGCCCATTTGGCAACCACCCACGGCAGGCGTGTCTTCATGCGGTGCCGCCAGGGCTCGCTCAGGTCTGTCGCACGCCGGCTGACGCCCGTGAACTCACAAGGGATTCCAACCGCCCGCAACGCCGCCGCTCCGTGCCCCTTGCCGTCGGTCTCGTCACGGGCAGCGCACACCACCCGGGCGATGCGTGCCTCTATCAGTGCCTTGACGCACGGGGGGTTCTTCCCATGGCCGTTGCACGGCTCAAGCGTCACGTACGCCGTCGCGCCAGCCGGGTCATTCCCCAGGGCGCGGCAACGGGCAAGCGCGTCAACCTCCGCGTGTGGCCCGCCATAAACCCGGTGATGCCCGATTCCGATCACGCGTTGCTCAACCGGTTCCGCACCCGGTCGGACGATCACACAACCCACCAGCGGATTCGGCTCAACGTGCCCGGTGCCGCGGAACGCCGCACGGGCGGCAAGGTCGAGCATCGCCTGGTCGGTTGGGTCGTGCACGCGCAAAGATAGCCGCCGGTCGATCAGCGGCGGCGCGCGAGTTCCTTGCGAGTCTCGGCGATCAGCCGGTCAAAGTCCAGCGCCGGGCCCGGATCGATCTTGTCCGTTGTGATGTGGTAATGGCCGAGGATGCCGGCAAAGCCAGCCAACTGCTCGTCGGGCAGCTTCGAGTTCGCCACCGCGCCGCCCGCATCGCGCGGACAGTCGGCGTTGATGCTCGGCAATACCTGGCAGAGAGTGGCGGCCAGTTTCACCAGGGCGGCCTCCTGCTGTGGCGTGTAGGGATACTGCGCCAACCGCTGCCCTTGTACGACCGACACACGCAGCCCACCGCCCTCCGCCCCGGGCGGCACGACCCATGGCACAAACGCTTCACCGTTCGGGCCGCGAGTCGCCACGCCGCCGTCGCCGAGCCACTTCGGCAGCGACAAACGCACCCGCCCGTCGGGCTCGCGGACGTACCACTCACCCAGCGTTGACTTTGGCGGCGGCGCAACCAGACCGCCGCCCGAATCGACGGCCCACCCAGCCTCGGCCGGGTTCCGCGGCACACCCATCGCCCCCGGCGAGGCGATTTCCACACCTACGGAGCGGTCATTACTTGTCGTCGCGTGCCACGCCCGCTCTTTCACGTCCAGCGTCTGGTAGACCACCCCGTCAACATCCAGCATGAAGTGCACCGACAGCCCCCGGTGATCGTGCAGAATGTTAAAGCACTGCCTCGAGCAACCGCAGACGTCGTAGTGGAGAACAAACTGATCGACGCGGGAGCGCACCTCGTCGAGCGTCCAGCCACCACCCCGCACGCGACTGAGCGTTTCCGCATCGAGTTTGTTGCCTGTCCCGCCGGGCCCGCGCCCCGCTTCGGCAAACCGCAGCCCGAATCGCTCCGGCGACTTGGGGCCCTTGCTATCCGCTTTCCAGGCGTCGTACCCGGCTTTCTCCCAAGGGGTGAACCGCTTTTCCACGCGGTAAGCGTCGTAGCCGCCCGGATCGGTCCAGAGCACCACCTTCGTCCCTGAGTGAAAATACCGGCCCGCGACGACGATCTCATCGCCCACACGGGCCAATTCAGTTCCCTCGCGCACGCTGCAACCAAGCACGCCGCACACCAACGCGACCAGCACCAGCAACACCGCCTGTTTCATGACGCCAGCCTACTCGATTCGGCCCGACGATCTTTCCCGACGCCACCCTCGCATCGTGATCAAAGTTCCGGTACGCTCCGGCCGATAAGGAACGCACAGCGAAAGGGCCAGCCGTGTCATCCACTGCGCAATCACAAGCGATGAACGGGCACGACCAGGCCCATTCAGCGCCCGGTGGCCAGACCAGGGCGTTCGCAACGCCCGCCGAAGCAGCCGCGGCACTTGTCGCCGCCGCCGCAGGCAGCCCGAAGGGCTCCGCTTCACCAGCCCCCAAGCGTGTGGTCGGCCCTCACGAGACCGCTGCGCTGAAGCTCTTCAACCAGTCACAGGTGATCTGGCGGTCGATCACCGTCGCCGAGGCCTCCAACTCCCTAGCACGCCCGACCGTCAGCGGCTTGACGAACATCCTCGCCACTAAGGACGCCGACGCGGGTGAGGTGCCGCCGCTCTTCCTGCTCATCCCCTGGGACCACGACCAGAACAAGCGAGATGACGAGCACACCGACTTCGCGGAACTCCGTGCCAAGGGGCTGATCCGCGACCGCGACGGCGAGATCATCGAGCTCAAATCGATCTGGCACGCGTGGGGTGCCTACCGCATGGACCGCTTCTTCCAGGCCTATTGCCGCGTCGCCAAGGACGCATACGCCCGCGGCGAGCCCTTCCCCAGCGATTCCGTGCGTGACTGGGTCCGCGACGAGGCCGCACGCATCGGCATGCCGCACGCGACGGCCCTGCGGATCATCCGCGACGGCTGCGGCGGCAACAAGCCCCTCGACGTGCCCAACGCCATGTGGTGGCGCGGTGCGAGCATCGCGCCGCCTGCGCAGGCCTGAGCACCGGGCTCACCCGAGCATGATCGAACGCCGACGACCGGGCGGGATTCCGCGGGCCAGTGCGACACGCGCTGCGCTGGGGCCGACTACATTTGCCCGTCCGTGTCCCGCGTCCCACCCCGCACCAAAACCCACAGAAACGCCCATGCCCAAGAAGATCGTTATCGCGTACTCCGGCGGACTCGACACCACGGTCGTTATCCCCTGGCTCAAAGAGAACTACGACGCCAAGGTCTACTGCGTCGTCGGCGACGTCGGCCAAGGCGCTGACGAACTCAAGGGGATCGAAAAGAAGGCGAAGAACACCGGCGCCGAGGCGTGCAAGGTTGTCGATCTGCGCGAGCCGTTCGTCGAGGAGTTCTGCTTCCCCATGCTGGTGAGCGGCGCGGTCTACGAGAACAAGTACCTCCTTGGCACATCGATCGCCCGCCCCATCCTCGCCCGCGCGCAGGTCGAGTACGCCCGCGAAGTCGGTGCCGACGCCGTCGGCCACGGCTGCACCGGAAAGGGGAACGACCAGGTCCGATTCGAAAGCACCTACGCCGCGCTCGCGCCGGACCTTGAGGTCATCGCCCCCTGGCGTATCTGGGACATCAAGGGACGCGAGGACCTGCTCAACTACCTCGCCAAGCGCAACATTCCCACCACCGCCAGTTTGACCAAGATCTACAGCCGCGACCGCAACCTCTGGCACATCAGCCACGAGGGCGCAGCGCTCGAGGACCCGTGGAACACGGTCCCCGACGACATCTGGATGCTCACCGAGCACCCGTGGAACGCCCCCGCCAGACACGAGGATGTGAGCATCACGTTCGTTGCCGGCCGCCCGCGCGCCCTCAACGGCAAGGCGATGCTCGGGCACGAACTGGTCGTGAAGCTCAACCAGATCGCCGCCCGGCACGGCGTCGGGCGCGTCGACATCGTCGAGAACCGCCTCGTCGGCATGAAGAGCCGCGGCTGCTACGAGACGCCCGGCGGCACGGTCCTCTACGAGGCCCTCCGCGGCCTCGAGGAACTGGTGCTCGACCGCGAGACGCTCCACTACCGCCAGCGCATCGCCCTGGAGTTTGCCGAGCTGATCTACAACGGCCAGTGGTTCACCCCCAAGCGCGAGGCGATGTGGGCCACCTTCGACCAGATCAGCCAGGTGATGAACGGCGAGATCGTTGTCCGCCTCTACAAGGGGACCGCGACCACCGTCCGCCGCAAGAGCCCCAACTCCCTCTTCAGCGAGGCCTTCGCCACCTTCAGCAAGGACGAGGTCTACAACCAGAAGGACGCGGCCGGCTTCATCCGCCTCTACTCGCTGCCGAGCCGCATTAAGGCCCTCAACGAGATGGCGAACGAGCAGGGTGGCGGCGGGAACGGCAAAGTCGTCGTGAAGTCCAAGCGCAAGACCGCGAAGGCGAAGTAAGAACGAAATCAGAACCACAAACCAGCCGCGGATGAGCGCAGATCAACGCAGATCGGAGGAGCCATTTCTTTCTGATCCGCGTCCATCAGCGTTCATCCGCGGCTAATTCTCCTGTCTTGCTGATTGCAAGGAGCTTCCCATGGCACTCTGGGGCGGCATGTTCGAGGGCAAGTCTTCGGCCCTGTTCCGCGCGCTGAACGACTCCCTCCCGTTCGACCGCGCGATGGTGCTGGAGGACATCGAGGGCTCGATCGCGTGGAGCAAAGCTGTTCAATCCGCTGGCGTCATTGACGCCGCCGACCAGCAGAAGCTCGAAGTTGCACTGCGCGAACTTCACGCACTCGCTTCAAACGACGCCTCGCTCCTCGCTGGCGCGACCGACGAAGACGTCCACTCCTGGGTCGAGCGCGAGCTCGTCGCACGCGTCGGTGACCTCGGCAAAAAGCTCCACACCGGCCGCAGCCGCAACGACCAGGTCGCCACCGACCTCCGCCTGTGGACCAAGAAGCGCGTCGCCGCCCTCATCAAGATGATCGAGGCCGCCCAGCGCTCCCTCACCGCCTTCGCCGCCAAAGAGCTCGAAGCCAAAACGACCCTCCCCGGCTACACCCACCTCCAGCGCGGCCAGCCCGTCCTCCTCGCCCACTGGGCCATGGCTTACGTCGAGATGCTCAGCCGCGACGCCGATCGCTTCGCCGACGCGCTCCGCCGCATCGATGTTTCCCCCCTCGGCTCCGGCGCCCTCGCCGGCACCGCCTGGCCCGTCGACCGCGCCCAGCTCGCCAAAGACCTCGGCTTTGCTGGCGGCCCCACCCGCAACAGCCTCGACGCAGTCAGCGACCGCGACTTCGTCTTCGAGACGCTCTCCTGCGCCGCCCTCTGCTCCATCCACCTCTCGCGCCTCGCCGAGGACCTCATCCTCTACTCCTCCAGCGAGTTCGGCTTCATCCAGATGGACGACAGCGTCACCAGCGGCTCATCGCTGATGCCGCAGAAGAAGAACCCCGACGCCGCCGAGCTCCTCCGCGGCAAGTCCGGCCGCATCCTGGGCAACCTCGTCGCCCTCGGTACCACCCTCAAGGGCCTCCCCCTCGCGTACAACAAAGACCTGCAGGAAGACAAGGAGGGGATCTTCGACACAGTGGAACACCTCTCCATGTGCCTCGCTGTCCTCCCTATCTGCATCGATGGGATGAAGGTCAACCGCGACCGCTGCAACGCCGCCGCCGACGACGGCGTCATCGCCGCAACCGACGTCGCCGACTACCTCGTGCGCATGCGGGGAGGGGGGGTCCCCTTCCGCGACGCCCACCACATCAGCGGCCGCCTCGTCCGCCGCGCACTCGAGCTCAAGACCTCCCTCTCCGCCATGCCGCTCGCGGAGATGAAAGCCATCGAGCCCCGCATCGACCAGGACATATATCCCCACCTCACCGTCGCGGCGATGCTCGACAAGCGCAACGTCACCGGCGGCACCGCGCCGGCGCAGGTCGAACGAGCTATCGCTGAAGCCTACAAGCGGCTAGGTAAGTAAGGCCTTCTCCCAGCTCCGCTGTGAAAAGGTGCCCGAGGCTCTGTTGGGGCGGATGAGCGTGCCTTCGCTCTCGTGCGAACATGCAACGCTCTCAGTTCATTTCCCGGTGCCCAACCCTGGCTCCATCGGCCCCCATTCGCCCATCCGAATCCACTCCCGCCCGCGCCACGTGTCGCGCGCCCCGACCGGTCTCCGCACCCCGACGGCCTCAACGCTTGCAGGCCCCTCAATGCTGCGTCCCAAAGGCTCAGCGCCATCGACCGAGCTTGCTCCGTCAGCATCGATCTCCTCGACCGACTTGCCGAGTGCAAAGACCGTGTTCCCAGTCACCGCCGTGGCAATCGCCCCACGCACGACAAACGCCGCCCCCTCCGCCTGCGCTACGTTGTTGTCAGCAATCCAGTTCTCGCGACAGCCGACGTGGTTCGCAATCGCCCACGGAGTCTTCAGCAGCGGACCATCATCGTCGTCCCACAGCTTTACAGCAACGCTGTTGCCCGCAAACTCGTTGCCGGCGATGGTGTTCCGGTAGCCGTGCTCGATGTTGATGCCGCCCCCCTCTCCCGCCCCCCGAGCGCCGTTGTGCACAAACCTGTTCCAAGTGATCAGCGAAACCTGGCTGTACCCGCCCCACACTCCGCAGATCGCGTTCCCCTCAAACGTGTTCCCGTCGATACGGTTCCCAAACGAGAACGTGACCTCAAGCCCGTGCGCCGGCGCGAACGAGCAGTCGTTTCGCACAAATACGTTGTCGTTGCACCCGTTCCGCCGGTGGTCTACGCCCGCAGACGAGGTCTCACCGAGCGCCTCCTTCCCGGCGAATACAAAGACGCCGTCGCCGCAGTGGGTCATTGAGTTCTCGACCACGACGTTGCGGCTGCACTGCTCGAACATCAGAAGGCCAGCCGAGTCCTGCCCTCGGTTGTACTTGCCGTGGCTGTACCCGCGCACGCAGAAGTCCAGGGCGTTCCGGCTGATGAGGTTTTCGCAACTCCGCCACATGGCGATCCCCCAACCCGAGAGGAACGAGCAGTCGTTGTCGTACACCTGCGCATCGCTCACACGATCAAGAACAAGGCCGTTCTGGCCGGTCCTGACGCGCACGTTCGACACCACGACCCCTTTGCTCCGCTCGACGCAAACGGCCGCGCCGTAACGGCTGACCCATTCTTGTCTGTCGTTCTCGTGCGGCCAGAGCCAGTCATCGTTGTGCTCTTTGTCCTCCGTGCTCTTGAGGTGCATCCGGTAGAGATTATGAAACTCCGCGCTATCGATCGTCAGTCCGTCCGCGTTCGTCGCGCGCAGGCCCACCTTGAACCCGGTTGCTTCCAACCCCCTGACGGTCACTCCACGCTGACCCTGGATGCGAATCCCCGTTCCCTTCATCGCATCCGGCTCGACGCCAGCTCCCGACCCGCGCAGAACCCCTTCACACTCGATCACCACGTTGGAAGCTCGCACGTGCACAACGCCATCACCGTTCGCGTCGCTTACCACCCCGGCTCCAAACCGCACCACTACGCGGCGTCCTTCCGCCTTTGCCACCGTGCCCTCGTCAATCACCGCATCATCACTCCCCACCTCCACCACCACCGGCGACAGAGAGTGGCACCCCCCAGATACCAGCTGCGAGACCAGCACGCACGCCAAGACGAGCAATCGGTTCATCTGCTCAGCATACCTGCCCGCCTATGCGAATCATCATCCCTTCCTCCGCGCCCGCAACAGATTCACCGCACCATCGGCCCCACATCCATGATCGCGCACGCCTGCACGTATCGCACCCCCAGCCGCTCCGCCTCCGCGATCACCTCCGGCCCATCCGCCCCCGGGTTCAGCCAAACCTCATTCACATCCCCACGCGCCGCGATCTGCTGAACTGCTCTCACCCCATATCGAGGCGGGATGTACAGCAACGCCCGGTCGTACCCCCCCTCCGCCTTCGGCACATCCGCCACCGTCGCATACACAGGCAGCCCTTCCACCTCCGTCCCTGCGGCGTTCGGGTTCACTCCCACCACTTCCCACCCCTGCTTCAGATACGCACGCACCGCCCGGTTTCCGAACTTCGCCCGATCCGCGGATGCCCCGATGATGATTGCTCGCATGCCTGATTCTGGCCCCCCAGAGGCGGTCTGGAGCGGCCCACCCTCGCAAGTTTCTCACTCTCGCATTCATCCGGATGAACGGATATAATCCTTGCGGCCTCGATCGCCGATCCTTACCCACCTTACCACCCGAACCGCCGACACCATCACACCAAACGGACCCAGGCCGCCGACATGCACATCAGCGACATCTTCGCCAAGCACGCGACGACCTTCTCCTTCGAGTTCTTCCCCCCCAAGAACCCCGAGTCGGCGGACTCACTCTTCAACGCGATCAAGGAGCTTGAACCCCTCAAGCCCGCGTTCGTCTCCGTGACGTACGGGGCCGGCGGTTCAACGCGCGACGCCACCAACAACCTTGTTGTCCGCCTGAAGCGTCAATCGAGCCTTGACCCTACTCCCCACCTGACGTGCGTGTGCCACAAGGAGCTCGAGATCGACTCGATCCTCGAGAAGTACGCTCGCGCGGGCATCTCCAACATCCTGGCCCTCGGCGGGGACGTACCGCGCGACAAGGCCGATTACGACCGATCGCAGGACGCGTTCCGTTACGCCGCGGACCTGGTCAAGCACATCAAGACGTTCAACGCACGCAAGGGGAGCCACGCCGACAAGCGCGGCTTCGGGATCTCCGTCGCCGGATTCCCCGAGGGGCACCCCGGCACCCCCAACCGCGTCAAGGAGATGGACTATCTCAAGGCGAAGGTTGACGCCGGCGCCGACTACATCGTCACGCAGCTCTTCTTTGACAACAACGAGTTCGACGACTTCCGCGACCGGTGCGAGATCGCGGGCATCCGCGTCCCGATCATCGCGGGCATCATGCCCGTCACGAGCGTCAAGGGCATGTACGCGATGGCCGACATGGCGCTGGGCGTCCGCTTTCCCGCCCCGCTGCTGCGTGCGATCAACCGCACAGGCGGCGACCCCGAGGCCGTTCGACGCGTCGGCATCCACTGGGCGACAGAGCAGGCACGCGACCTGCTCGACAAGGACGTCCGCGGCATCCACTTCTACACGCTCAACAAATCGACCGCCACGCGAGAGATCTACCTCAACCTCGGCTTCAAGGCGCCTTAGGCATGCGCTTGCGCGCGGCCTCGACCAGCCGATCGATCACGCCCTGACCCAGCCCCGCGTCCGCGGTACGCTCCGGGTGCCACTGCACGCCGACATAGAACGGGCGACCGGGATCGTCAAACGCCTCCAAGACGCCGTCCTCACCCTCTGCCAGCACGCGCAGGCGGCTCTCCCGAGTAAGCGCCGCGCTGTCGATCGCCTGGTGGTGGTGGCTCGTAACTCTGCCGTCGGGTGTGATGGTCGCCAGCTCACTCCGCGCCCAATCCGCGGTCGCTTTGATCGGGTGTGACGCGTCACCCCCCTCGCCGTGCTTGCTCGCGGTGTGGACGACGTCGCCAAGGTGCTGCACCAGCGCATTGATGCCGGCCCGATGAACGCCCATCATCTGCATCCCCATACACACGCCGAGGGTCGGCGTGTTCCCAGCGTCGACCGAGTCGATCGCCTTCAGCAACGCAACCTCAAACCGTTGACGCTGCGCGTTCATCGCCACCGCCTTGGGGTGCATCGGCACGCCCCAGGCCGTCGTATCCGGGTCGTTGCCACCGGTGAGCAGAAACCCATCGAACCGCTCGGCGTACGCGGCGGCAAGGTCCGCGTCCGGGTGCATGACCACGGGAACGCCCCCGGCACGCTTGACGGCATCGAGGTACGCGCCGCCGGTGCGCACGCGGTACGCCCCCGTTGCGCTCCCCGCGACCGCTTCGACATCGCCGGTTACCCCAATCAGCGGCCTTCTCATCGGCTCGTTCATCGGCCATTCTTCGCCGGCCGCTCGCGGCGAGTTCGGCCAGATGCGCACCCGCCAGCAAACGCTGTGACACCCACCGTACCCTCAGGCAATGTCCACGCGCCCAGCGATCATCGCCCTGCTCTTGACCTTGCTGCTGGCGGTTGGCGCCTATTTCGTGCTCAGGCCCTCGGGCGGAGGCACGCCCGGCCCCCGCGCAGCGATCGAACAGGGCGACCCCTTGTTCTCCGCTCGATTCGACGCAGCCGCCATCAATGCGGTTACGCTGCTCGTGCCGCCCGGCGGTGCGCAGGCCATGGAGCGTTCGCAAGGGGCTGACAACCGGTGGTACTGGCGTGCGTCAGCGGGCTCAGCGCGTAAGTACCAGATCGACGATACACGCATTCGCAGCTTCCTGCGGATGCTCAGCGAAGCAAAGGGAATCGCAAACCCCCAGAGCGGACGCCCCCTCCCCGACTCGCCTCCCCCTGTCGTCCTCACGCTGCACGGTGCAGGCGGTGACACAGTACTGCGGCTCTCCCCGCGAGCGTTGGGGGGGCAGGTTCTGGCAGACGTTACAACGCCCGATGCCTCCGCGCGGCGGCCGGCGATCGTTCAAGATGAGCTGCTGGCTGTCCTCACGTCCCCCGGCCCCTCCGCCTGGCGCGACACCAGGGCGCTCGGCACGGACCCGGGGAGCGCAGCACGCATCACCTTTACAGATGGTGCCGGCAAGTCCGGGTTCAGCCTCGCACGCCTGGATGGACAGTGGTTTGTTTCCACTCCAAACGCGCAAAGGGGCGCAACACCCGACCACCCGGTTATCAGTGCTCCGGCAGAGGGGGAGCCGGTCGCGACGGTGCTGGCGACGCTCGCCAACCTCAACATCGCCCGCTTCTACGACGAGCAAACCCAGCCGACACCGCAGGCCGCCGGCCTGGACAACCCGTCCGCGATACTCTCGCTGGAGTACGACGAGCGAGCGATTGATCCTGCATCGCAGAAGCCGGTCACAACGACACGCACCGTCGAGCTTCGCTTCGGACAGGCCGCCGACACCGAGGGAACCTCGCTCTTCGCGTCGCCAGACGGCGGAGCGACCATCTTTGCCGTTTCGGCGGTTCAGCTTGCCAAGCTCACAGCGCCGATGACCAACCTGGTGATGAAAGCCTCTACGCGAACCCTCCCCTCTGATGTCGGAGCCGTGGAGATTTCGGCGGCCTCACCGTCAACCCGATCGCTCAAGCTCAGCAGAGACACCCTCGCCGGACGATGGTTCGAGTCGCTCGACGGCGCTCCGGCGATCACGCAGGACACCGCCACCGCCGCGGGGTCGGAGGCGATCCTGAACTTCTTCACCCGCGCCGGTGCAGAGGCCGTCACGATCGGCCTGCCGGGCGGGAGCGAGAGCGGGGCCAAGGCGGTCGCCAGCGTTACGCTCCGATCCGCCAGCGACCAGCCGCTCGACCGCTTCGACCTGTTCACGATGGGCAACGCGCTTGTGGTGCGCAGCGGGAGCATCTGCCGCACCTATCCCAACCCGCCGGAGGAATTGCTCCGATGGCTCGCCACGCTGTCACGCTGATTGGCCGCGGCGAGCCCGCGTCACGCTGGGGGCTCGGCCGTGTCGAACAGCCCGCCCTCGAGCCCGTCGCCCTCGGGCTTCTTGCGCCGGCTGTGCCGGGCGCTCCGTGCCCCGCCCGGGAGCGGCGCGGCAAGGCTCTGGCCCACGATGCTCTCGATGCGTCCCTCGGCAAGGCGCGTCACGATCTGCTCCCCCGCCTTCACTTCCTGCGGCGTGCGGACCACCGTTCCATCCGCTTTGCTTGTGACCGAATAGCCGCGCTGCAGGACCGAGATCGGCCCGACGAGCCGGAGCTGGCGGCCGGCCGAAGTGAGCCGCTCGCCCGCTACCAGCAGAACGCTGCGCTGGGCGGCACGGGCGCGGTCGGCGAGCCGCTCGAGGGTGTGCCGCTCCTGCCTGAGCCTTGCCTTCAGCGCGTTGTTGAGCCGGCCCTCACCGGCTTCAAGTGAAGCGGTTCGCCGGGCGTGCTGGGCGGCGGGGCGGCAGCGGTCCAGGCGTGCGCCGAGCCGCGCCAGCGCGGTGTGCGCCCCGCTCAAGCGGCTGCGGAGCTCACCGTAGAGCCTCCGCCGGTCCGACTCGGCCGCCTCGCGTTGGGCGGCGATGTCGCGCTTCACCGTCAGGTAGAGGCGTCGGCCGTTCTGCAGCAGTTCCTGCATCAACGCGTCGCGATCGGGCGTGAGCAGCATCGCCGCCTGCGTGGGCGTGCTGGCCCGCGCATCGGCCACGAGTTCAACAATGGTCGTGTCGGTCTCGTGACCGATCGCCGCAACAACGGGGATCGAGCAGTCGAGCACCGCCTGCGACACCGCGCGATCGTTGAAGGCCCAGAGGTCTTCCATGCTCCCGCCGCCCCGCGTCACCAGGAGCGCATCGATCCCCTCGCGGGCCGCGTGAGCGCTCACCCACCCGATCGCCCGGGCAACGTCGGGTGCCGCGGCTGCGCCCTGCACCAGGCAGTCGATCAGGCAGATCTCAACGCCCGGGCAACGCCGGGCGGCCGTGTTGAGCACATCGGCAAGCGCCGCGCCCTTGCGGCTGGTGATCACCGCGAGCCGGCGCGGAAAAACCGGCAGCGCACGCTTGCGCTCGGGCGCGAACCAGCCGAGCGCGCGCAGCTCGGCGACGAGCTGCTGATAGGCAACATCCAGTGCACCAGCGCCGACCTGCTCGATCTTCTCGGCGATGAGGGTGAGCTTGCCCTGCGGCTCGTAAACCTCAACCTTGGCCGTGACCACCACGCTCTGGCCGTTCGCCGGCACGAACGCGTGCCCCTTGGCCCGCCCGGCGAACATCACGCAGTTGAGCACCGCGCTGGCGTCCTTGACGGCGAAGTACCAGTGCGTGCGGTTGGTGAAGTTTGAGACCTCGCCCAGCACGCGCACCGGGGCCGGGAAACCGGCCGAGAGCTTCTCGTTGATCGTCGCCGCCAGGGCAGAGACCGTGAGCGGACGGCTCACCTCTGCACCTTCGACCGCCCCCGCCACCGCCCGCACGGAAGGTGCGGATGAAGCCGCGGCGTCAGAGACCGCTTTGGCCGACGCCTTGCCGCGCTTCTTTCTGCCGCCGTCACCGGGAGTGAAGAGTCCTTCGATCAACGCGTCGCCCCTTCGCCCGTTACTTCGATCCGCCCGCCGCCACCGCCCGCTCGTAGAGCTTCATCACGCCCGCGACCCACGCGCTGGCGAGGCGTTTCTCGCGTATGAAGTTCCGCGCCGCCGAACCGAGCGCCACCGCCCGCGTCGGCTGGTCGAGCACCTCCGAGGTTGCCGACCTCCAGGCGCCGGCCGTCGCCTCGCGCACAAGCACGGCGGTCTCGTGGTCCACCAGGTGGCTCGCCAGGTCGTCGGCCCGGGCGATCACCGGCATGCCCGCGGCCATCGCGTCAAGCACAAACCCGTGCTGCTCGCCGTCGGTTGACGGTATGACCAGCGCATCGGCCTCGAGGGTGAGGTCCCATCGCTCGGTCAACTGGGGAACAACGCTGACGCACGGAGCGAGGTCCATCGAACGGGCGAGCTTCCAGAGCCCCAGCCGGTCGGCGGTTGGCTGGTTGGCGAGCACCAGCAACCCACGCGGGGACTCTGACCGTGCACGGAGCCCCTCCAGCAGGGCGCTGAGTTCCTTCGTTGCGTTGCCCCCGCGCCCCCCCTTCAGGCCGCTGCCGCACCAGAGCACAACGGTGCCGGTGCGTGTCGGGTCGATCTCGCTGTGCGGGTCTTCCGGCACGTGCACGCCCCAGGCGTTGCTCGTCACCCGCAGGGCCGCACCCCCCTTCACCCCGGCCAGAACGATGTTGAGCCGCGCGGCCAGCGCTGGATCGGCCGCGTTCCACCACACCGCCGGCCCGTGCGAGCGGTGCGACCACCGCGCCGCCGCAGATGCGGCATCGTCAACGCAGCGAGCGCTGAAGACCTCGACGACCAGTGCAGCCGCACCCCCCGAATCGGCCGAGCGGAAACGCGCGGCCGTCTGCCACGCGACCTCCCACGTGCTGCGGCCAAACGCGTGAACGATCTGCATCCCCTGTCCAGAGCGCCCCCCGCGTCCGCCACCGCCGCCTTCACTCCCCCCGCCGCCTCCCCCCGCCCAGCGACCGCCTCCACCCACGCCAGACGCCTTGCCGATCGCCGCGACCAGCACGCCCGCTCTGAGCGACTCGGTCCAGGGCAGGCCCTGATCGGCGAACGGGACCGCCGTCGCGAAGACCCCCAGCCGCTCGCTCCGCACATCGTCCGCATCGAGCCCGATCCCAGGCACCCCCTGAAAGACGCGCGCTCCCTCGTCGGCCAGCCCGACCGAGAGCCGCTCCAGCAGCGCCCGCTCTCGCATGGCAAACGACTTCTCGGGGAGCAGGAGGACGCGGAGCATGGCCGTCATTGTCCCCGATCCTCGCCCTCAGTTCCAACCGCGTACCGAACAAAGAGCCGATTCGTTCAAGATCAACGTGTAACGCGTTTCTGAAACGGTGTGAACGAACCGTGGAAAACTACCCAATTCACGCACACGCCACCATCCATCGACCGGCTCGCCCCGGGCAAGTGGCGAGCTCCAGGCACGGTATCTCCCTAGGAATCAGGCTTCATCCGTCACTGCGCCTGCGATTTCTAGGCCAGCGAGCCAAACTCCGCTCCCTCTCCCCTAATCCGGCGGTCTGCAGGTGGAATGTGCATAACCCGGTGGATAGGCCTATGGGTGGACGTTGGACGATTCTGCCAGCCCTACCCGCTGACGGCGCGTTGGGAGGTCTGGGAACGTACACGGAAGGGCCAGTGCCTCGGGTGTCCGCCAGAGAGCGACCCAGTGGCCGGGTGTGATCTCGGCCAGCACAGAATCGACCCCCGTGCCCGGGTCAGCCACCGTACCCGCGGGCGGAGCGTGGTCTGGCCACCAAGGGTGCTGCCCAGAGCCCAGCCGCTGAAACTGAGTTGGGTCGCCGGTCAGTTCGCGGATCGTCGTCAGGCGGGCGACGCGGTGGCGGGTGTGCGGGATGCTCGCCAGCAGGCCGCGGGTGTACGGGTGCTGGGGGTTCTCGAACAGCTCGGTCACGGAGGCGTACTCGACGATGCGCCCGCCGTACATCACGGCGACGACGTCGGCGTTCTGCGCCACCACGCCAAGCGCGTGGGTGATGAGCATGATCGCCAGGCCCTTGCGCTCCTGCAGGCCCCGCAGCAACTCAAGGATCTGCGCCTGGATGGTGACATCCAGCGCCGTGGTCGGCTCGTCGGCGAGGAGGATGCGGGGGTGGCAGGCGAGGGCCATCGCGAT
Organism: uncultured Phycisphaeraceae bacterium; assembly: GCA_964403525.1. Taxonomy (GTDB): domain Bacteria; phylum Planctomycetota; class Phycisphaerae; order Phycisphaerales; family UBA1924; genus JAJTGZ01. The sequence continues at coordinate 110,767 of CAYOGE010000003.1, forward strand.
CATCACGCGCTGTCGCATGCCGCCGCTGAACTGGTGCGGGTAAGCGTCGAGGCGTTCGGCGGGTTTGGTGATGCCCACCTCGTCCATCGCGGCGATCGCCGCCGCGCGGGCTTCCATCTTGCCGATCCCCTGGTGCAGCAGCACCGCCTCGGTGATCTGCTGGCCGATGGTGAAGACCGGGTTGAGCGAGGTCATCGGCTCCTGGAAGATCATCGCGATCTCGCCGCCGCGCACCGCGCGGATCTCGCGCTGGGGCATTGTCAGCAGGTCGCGGGGCGCGACACCTGCATCACCGTGCAGCAGGATGCGCCCGCGATCAAAGCGGCCCGGCGGGCGCGGGATCAGCTGCAGGGCGCTCAGGGCCGTCACGCTCTTGCCGCTGCCGCTCTCGCCGACCACCGCCAGCGTCTGGCGCGGGTAGAGCGTCATGCTCGCGCTGCTCACCGCCCGCACCGCGGGCGCACCATCGCGCCCGCCGAAGGAGACGGCGAGGTTCTCGACGGTCAGCACGGGGGAGGAACCTGCACCGCTCACTTCTCCCCTCCACCCCCGCCAGCGCGGCGGGTGCTCAGGCGTGGATCGACCGCTTCACGGATCGCCTCACCCACAAAGTTCAGCGACAGCAGCGTGACGCCCAGCAGCAGGCAGGGGAAGAGCAGCAGCCACCAGTGCGACCGCACCGTGTTGAGCTCACCCAGCGCATCGGCCGCGAGGTTCCCCCAGCTCGGCAGCGGCGGCTTGACGCCGATGCCCAGGAAGCTCAGGAAGCTCTCCTGCAGCATCGCCTGCGGCACCATGAGCGTGGCGTAGACCACGATCGGGCCGACCAGGTTCGGCAGCAGGTGCCGGGAGAACTGCCGCTTTACCCCCACGCCGATCGCCCGCGCCGCCTCCATAAAGGGCTGCGCCTTGAGGCTGAGCACCTGCCCGCGGATCACCCGCGCCATCGTGAGCCAACTCACCCCGCCGATCGCCACCAGCAGCGTGACAAGGTTCACCGCCTGCGACTGCGCGGGTGTCAGCTCGCCCGAGCCGAGCGCTGCCCGCGCGCGCCCAACCGCTTCCATCCGCGCCTCGTCGGTCCGCTGCTGCGGGGGCAGGGCGCTGAGCGACTCCTCCACCATCCGCTCCGTCGCCGCGCTGATCCCCGCCACCCGCGCCGACTGCCACCGCCCCAGCGCACCATCCACCGCGACCGCCAGCAGCACCACCAGCAGCACGTACGGGAGCCCGTAGAGCACATCGACGATGCGCATCATCACCCCGTCAACCACACCACCGGCGTACCCCGCGATCGCGCCGTAGAGCGTGCCGATCACCACGCTCAGCGCCGCCGCCGCCAGGCCGATCAGCAGCGACAGCGCCCCACCCAGGAGCACGCGCGCCGTCAGGCTGCGCCCAAGGTGGTCGGTGCCGAGCAGGTAGTGCGGGCGGTGGGCCTCCACCTGCCCGGCCGTCGGTGTGAAGCCGCTCTCGGCCAGCTTGTCGTACGGGGTGCCGCGCCGGTCGGCCTCGGCCCGAATGGCCGCATCCACGGCGGCGGCGTTGATCGCCGGCGCGTAGCGCTCACTCGCCGCCCAGAACGGCGGCAAGCGCGGCGCCGAGCGGACCTGCTGTTCAAAGCGCGGGCTGGAGGGCTGCTGCTCACCCAGCGCAGCCAAGCCGGGCTCATCCACCGTGCCGATCGTCCAGGGGAGCGAGAAGATGCACGCGCCGATGATCGCCGCCAGCAGGCCGATGCCCACCGCGGCCGGCCGCGACCGCAGCAACTGCCGCCAAGCCCCTCCCCCACCTCCCCCGCCCCCACTGTGCACGCCGGGCGCAGAAGCGAGATTCTCCACGATGGCTCGGTCATCCCTTGGCAACGTTGCTGACAGTACGCCCCTCTCGGCAAGGCCACAGGCCGCACCCAGCACGCAGCGGCCCTCGGCCACCACCGCGGCAGGAGCAAGGCAAGCCACGGATGAACACGGACAGACACGGATCAGAACGATGCGTGACCGCTGTCTTGATCTGTAATGATCCGTGCCCATCCGTGGCCTGGCTTTGCCCGCCCCGGTCTGGCGCGTTTTCGGGTAGACTCGGCGCGTGGCGGACAACGTGAACGTGAATGTGAATGTGAAGAAGATCGGCCGGGGGGGCAAGCGGAGGGCGCTGGGCTGGACGCTCCTCGCACTCGGCCTGCTCTCGGTGGGAGTGTGGGTTGGTTGGTGGGGCGGATCGGCGAACTGTGGAAGGTGGCAGTTGTCCTGTTTCGACGGGCTGTTTGTGGCTTGGCGGCACGACAACGGCACGGGCAGTTACACGCTCTCGCTCGATCGCGTCTGGCCGAGCGCGGGAGGGCTCCGGTGGGTGACGCCGGTGTTCGTAGAACCTCGACCGGATGTGCAGCAGAACTTCGGGCTCGCTTGCTACTACAACAGCAAATCGCACGTGTGTTGGGCGGTTGTCGTATGGCCCATCCCCCCCCTCCTCTGGACCCCCGCCGCGCTGCTGCTCCGCTCCGGCACCCTCGCGCGGCGGCGGGCGGTCACGGGGTCGTGCCCCGCCTGCGGCTACGACCGGCGCGGGCTCGCGCCCGGGGCGGTCTGTCCGGAGTGTGGGAATTGAGCGAGTATTGCACTCTATATGATGGGCCAGTCTCCCCTTGAGCTTCACATGCAGTCATTCGAAATTCGTCCTTCTCCAAAGAGCCCGGCCACAGACTTCGCATTCATGGACTTGGATGGGTTTGAGGAGTTTCTTAGACTGGTGAAGAAGCACGGCCTTGAGCATCTCTCGAATTGGCAGGATCATTGGGAAGACTACCGATTTCCCCTTTCAGACCTCCACGCCGTTCAACGGGAACTCAGTATTCTGATCGCGAGCCCCGAAACATCGCAGAGACTCCAAAAGGTGCTGGGGGAAATGGTGGATGTGGCGTCAAAGGCCATTGAGCGTCACTTGGACGTTGAAGTGACATCGGACTGAGGGTGCGGTTCCCTTAACCGCCCGGCCCGATCCCCGACCACCACACGGGACAGCATGGAATCCGCTCAACCCCCCGAAGTGGAGTTGTTGGGCGCCGGTCCTTCAACCCGCACGGTTCGACTTCCGGCTCCGCTCCGCATTGCTGCGCTCGGCACGGTTTGCCCGGAGTGCGGGAACGGGTGAATAGCTTTCACGGATCACTTCCCGTGACCTGCGGAGTGATCTTCTATCGCTGGCACGGAATCCTCAGCCAACGCGGCCGCTTCCACAGCGTCAAGCAACTTGGCCGCCGACTTTGCTGTCGGAAAGACGAACACACACGCGCTGACCGAAATCGCCGTGACACCGAGCACTTCCCAGATCACGAAGGCCCCTCCTGTGCTCATCAGACCAAAGAGATTGCACATTACCAGAGGCTTTAGATATTTCACCCGGCGCGTGGCCCATGCAAAAACGATCGCCTTGCGGGTCTGTGCAGAGCCGTCTGTCACTCTCCACTGAGCCACAGCCCGGTTGTGCAGGGCCTTCGCTCCGCTCAACCAGAAGCCAACGATGATCAGCGCCGAGAGCCCCCACAAGATGCCGAAGATGACATGCACTACCGGGCTCGGTGCGAGTGGGCCGGACCACGCCATCAGGATGAACGTGCCGCCAAACGCGCAGATGACCACGGTCCCTATGACTGCAACCACCTGTGACGAACGAAGGCTGCTCTGAGTAGGAACGCCCGGGGGCGGAATGAAATGCATGGTGGGATGAGAATAGCATAAGAAAGGACTTCAATGTGAGGCGCCTGGCCCAATCCTGCCTCCTGACCTTTGCCCGGGTCGCAGAGTGCCTTTCCCGCCCGTCGAAAGCAGTCAGTTGGGCGGCGGCCCTTCGGCCCGCACGGTTCGATTCCCGGCTACGGGCCAGGCCGCGTTGCTCCTCCGCTCCAGCATTGTCGCGCGATGGCCGGCGGTCACCGGCCAGTGCAAGAAGTGCGGCTACGACCTCGCGAGGCTCGGGGCTGAGGCGAAGTGTCCGGAGTGCGGCGTATGAGTCACCGGCGTGTCGATGTGCTCGTCATCGTGTTTGGGCTGACGGTGCTGCTCTTTTTCGCCGCGGGGATTGCGTCCGGGCTCGGTCGTGGTGGACCGGCGATGGCCAACATTTCGGTCAGCGTGATGGTCGTTGCGGGGCTCTCACTCGTTGCTCGTTACGCGTGGCGGCAGCGCGTGAAACGACGCCTTGAACGATTGAGATCACTCGGCGTGTGCACCAAGTGCGGCTATGCGATGGATGGACTCGACGCGGGTGCGCCTTGTCCTGAATGCGGCAAGGCCAGGGAGGATTAACCAAAGAGCCGTGCGCAATGCAGCGACGCGGAGTGGAGCCGGAAGATCTATGGCCGTGCAGGTTGAAAACCTGCACCACGATACAGAGGCACAGAGAAGAATGGGAGCGTGGGATCAGCCCCTTCTCAGCCTCTTCTCTGTGCCTCTGTGTCTCTGTGGTATCAGATCTTCTGCAAGCTGACCCAGCGTTCCACCGGCCCGGACGGGCCGGCGCGGCTCTGCTGCACAAATCAAGGCGACAGGAGTGTGCTGCGCAGAATCCTGTCGCGACCGCTGCGCGGTCCATCGGCCCCCGCGGGAAGGGGGAGGGGGCCGATGCGGCTCTGCTGCACAAATCAGGGCGACAGGATTTGAACCTGCGACCTCGAGGACCCAAACCCCGCGCTCTACCAAACTGAGCTACGCCCTGTGCGGGCCGACTCTAGGCGTGGCGGGGGCTGGTGTGGGGGGAAGCGGTGTGGCGGGAGCTGGTGTGGCGGTGGCCGTTGTGGTGTTTCACTTGCTCAGGTGCGCACGCAGCGCGGTGTCGAACAGCGCGCTCCACCCTTCGCTCAGCGAGCGGCGCGTGGCGGCGGTGGCGTTGCCGAAGACCGCGTGCACCAGCGTGAGCGATGCGCCGCAGGGCGCTGCGGCGATGGTGAACTCCATCGTGCCCGTGTGGGGGCCGCCCCAGCGCGGCGTGGTGTGCCCGACCACCAGCAGCCAGCGGCCGGGGTCGACGCCCATCACCGTGCCCCAGATCACGCCGGCGTTGCCCGAGGCGGGGCCCACCTCACCCATCATGCCGCCCAGGCGCGGCTCGAGCTTGAACGTCTTCGACGAGGCCTGCGCGAAGAAGGCCGGCTGCCACCAGCGGTTGATGCCGGTGGTGAGGGCCATCCAGAGCGGCCTGGGCTTGCAGGGGTAGCTCCAGCAGTAGGTGGATGTGAAAACGCCCGCGGGGGTAATGCCGCGGGCGTCTTGGGTGGTGCGTTTGGCCATGGGCATCTCCGTTCCCGGTGGCGGGACTGCGGAGCGTAGCCGTTACTTGACGGGGAGCTCTTCGAACATGAGCACCTTGGGCTTGTCGCCGGGGCGGGTGCAGCCGCTGCGGTCGAGCACCATCATGTAGCGGCGCTGGATGCTGGGGGTCATCGGGCGGGTGTAGCGGTCCTCGTTTGGCGCTGCGCCGTTGCCGGTCCAGGGCTCGAGGCCGAGGGTGTCACCCTCGGTGTAGCCGTTGACGAGGAAGTAGGCGCAGAAGTAGTCCGAGCTTGTCGAGACGGTGTTGAGCAGGGCGTCGGCGAGGGCGATCTTGCGGTCGTAGTCGGACGACTTGCCGCCGTGGACGAAGTGGTTGCCCGGCCCGACGGTCGCGGCCTTGATCGAGGCGTGGGCGGTGAGGCCGAACGCCTGCTCGCGGTTGGGGCCGGTGCCTTCGGTCACACCCAGGGCGTTGGTGTCGGCGATCTGCGTGACCTGCGTCTGGAAGTTGGAGGGCGAGGCGACGTTGTCGAGCGCGGCGAGGCGGTCGATGCCCAGCTGCTTCTGGTGCGCGGCGTCGAGGTTCTGGCTTGAGCGGGCGGTGTTGTCCTGCACGATGGCCATCATGATCTCGCCGATGGACTTGAAGCCCGGCTCGGAGCGCACGTTGACGCAGTTGGTCATGAACGGGCGGCCGCCGCGGTAGCTGGTGCCGGTGGTGGTGTCGTTGCCCGGCGAGAAGTCGACGTAGACGCGGCTGCCGCCGGCCTCGTCACCCTGGTTGCCGCGTGCGACCACGGCCTGCTTGTCGCGGTAGGCGATGAGGGTCGCGGCGACGTCCCAGCGGTCGTCGCTGGGCTTCCAGAGCGAGCGCGGCGCCAGGGTGCCGGCCTCGTTGCTCAGCTTGAGCGTGTAGGGGCTGTTGGTGCTGTTGGTCCAGTGGCCTTTGAAGCCAAGCGTGTCTGAGCCGTAGATGTTCTGCGAGGCGGGGGTGAGCATGGGCCACATGCGCAGGGCCTCGAGCGAGACCGTGTTGATGTTGCCGAGGCCCTGCATCGCGCTGTCGACGGTGCCGTAGCGTGTGGTGCGGAAGCGGTCGAGGATGTTGAGGGCGAAGGGGATGCCGTTGGAGATGTAGGGGTCGAAGCCGCCGCTGTAGTTCCACGCGCCGTCTGAGTTGATGTCGTTGTAGGGGACGAAGCGGTCGGTGGGGAGGTGGCAGCGGTCGAGCACCTTGCCGATCTGGAACTCGTAGGCGGTGTCGGTGTTTGAGCGGCTGTAGTTGAGGCCGAAGGCCATGGCCTCTGAGAGCGTGGTGTGCCGGGCCTCGAGCTCGGCCTCGGTGCCGGCCGCGGCGGGGGCGGTGGGGTTCTGGTACGGGCCGATGGCCCAGGGCAGGAGCAAGTCGGCCGGGCGGAGGGGCGGGCGCTCAACCTCGGTGTTGGGGGGCGTGTTGTTGCGGCGCGGGTAGACCGGCAGCAGGGCGGACTTTGCACCGGCGTTCCAGCCGACGGCGGCGAGGTCATCGCCGATGATGTGGCTGGCATCGTTGGTGAGGTTGCGCGAAGCGGGGTGGACGCCCGCGGGCGTGAAGACGACGTTGACGCCCTTGCCGATCATGCGCTTGAAGGTGTTAGCGCTGCCCCCCTGGCCGGTGAAGTCCGACGGGCTGAGGCGCCCGACGTTGCTGGAGTTTGTGAAGTTGAAGTTGGCGTCGGTGATGTTCTTGGCGTTGGCGGCGGCGGTGAAGCCGGCGCCGTCCTTGGGCTCAAGGCACCAAGCCGGCATGGTGCCCGCGGTGGTGTCGGAGGCGTCGCCGGGGAGCGGGCCGCCGTTTGGGTCGGTGCGGCGGCGGACCGCGCCGAACATGGTGATGGCGAAGCCGGTGTTGTTCCGCTGCGAGGCGGCGCCGGTGTACTCGGGCTCCCCGGGCTCGGGGCCGGAGTCGATGCCGGTGAAGCGGTTGTTGCCGCTGTCGAGCCTGCGGTAGAGGGCCGCACGTTGGCCGGCGTCGCCGTAGCTGGGGTCGCGGAGGCGGTCAACGAGGTAGTCGTTGGCGATGTGGTTGCTCGCCGCGGACTCGCCCGATCCGGCCGAGGGGTCGCGGACGACGCGCCACAGGCGGACAACCTTGTTGGCGTCGGAGGTTGCCGAGGAGTTGATCGCCTCGCCCGGCCCGCTCAGGGGGAGCTGGTTGCCGTTGACGGGGTTGATCTGCACCGTGCGGAGCGCAGGGGCGGAGTTGCCGGCGACGGCCGTCAACTGCTTGTTGACCCAGGTCTTGAGCACGTCGCCGCCGAGCCCGGCGAGCGTATCGACGGTGGGGTCGGCGGTGCGCCAGCGCGTCAGCACGCGGTCGGGCGTGTCGGAGAGGACGTAGAAGCAGAGCGACTGGCGCGGCAGCAGCGTGACGACGCCGACGCGGTTGCCCGAGTCGTCGTACTTGGCGACGTCGTAGTACTTGCCCGCGAACTCGAAGTAGTAGGCGAAGTTGGTCGATGCCGGGTCGCCGAGGGTGATGGGCACATCGAACGGGTTTGTGACCTGGAAGGCGACGCACTCCATCAGGAAGTCGTGGTTGGTGTTGGAGATCGAGCCGTCGATGGTGATGCCCAGGGAGGTGGTGGTTCCCGTGGGGTTGCCCATGGCGTCAACATCGGCCGTCCACTCGCCGTCTGTGGCGCCAGACCCGGACGCCTTGCTGTCGCCGCCGCGCGCCAGCGGCGCGTCGTAGTACATATCGAAGCTGACGGTGGCGGTCAGGAAGGGCTGCGGCTGGGCGGCGAAGATGTTCACCGCGTAGCCGGTGGTCATCGCGTTGGCGCCGGTGGCGAGCTTGGTGGGCGCGGGGTTGGCCGGGTCGACCATGTCGAGGTCGAACGGGTAGGCCTTGACGTCGGCCTTGGTCGTGCCGAGCGTGTTCGGCGTGAGCGTGCTGGTGTTGGTCAGCGCACCGGTGAGGTTCGCGGGCCAGTAAGGGAACTGGCGCGGGCCCGAGGGGAAGGTTGACGTTGCGACCTGGTTGCGCTTGGTTGAGTCCAGCAGCAGCGTGGCGGCCAGCAGGCGGTTGTCGGGCTGAGTCGCGCCGGCGACCTGGCGGGTGTCGTCCTGCCAGGCCATGAGGTTGAGCGCCATCTGGGCGCCGGTGCGCACCGCGACCTCGGCCGCGCGGCCGTGGAACTGGCCGGGGACAACGGTCTCGCCGACGTTGGTGCCGGTGGTGGCGGGGTCGTAGGTGGGCCCGCCGAAGGACATTCCGTGGGCGCGCATCGAGCCGGCGGGCGCATCGTTCCAGATCTGCGGGTCACCCAGGAAGGGCGAGAGGGCGAGGGCGTAGTTGATGAAGATCTCGTTGGCGGCGGGGATCGGGTAGACGCCGCGCGCGGGCGTGGCCGTCAGTTGCACGGCGTTGTGCAGGAGCGGAACGATGTCGGTGCGAACGTCGTCTGCGGTCATCGCGTAACGGGCGTTCGGATCGGTCGCGCCGGTGAGCAGGCGGTGCGAGTAGCGGATGGGGCGTGCGCCGCTGATGGTGGTGAGCAGGTGGCGCGGGTCGCTGAAATACTGCGCCATCGCCGGGGGGACCTGGTTTCCGCCGCCGCCGACGTAGAGCCCGGGCATGATGCCCGCGTCGCGGTCGGTGACGAAGTCGCGCAGAGAGCGGAGGGGGTTCATCAGCGCGTAGCGCGGGTCCGACGCGGCGACGGTCTCGAGGCGCGAGAGGGCGCGGGCGTCGTTGACGAACCCGAAGGCGCGCAGGTCGAGCTCGTCGGCCGGGCCGTAGCCGCCGTTCTGCTTCAAGTAGACCTGGCTGGTGGGGGTGTTGGAGCGGAGCTGGCCGTTTGCCTCATCCTTGCCGCCGAGTGTGTAAAGCTGGGTGCGTGTGACTGCGCCGAGCGTCACGCCGCTTCCGGAGAGCCCCGACGGCCGGCGCGTGCCGATGGAGGCAAGCCATGCGGGGCCGACGATGTCGGGCCCGGCGGGTGTGAAGAAGCCGTTGAGGTCGGCCTCGGCGACGCCCGAGACGCGTGCCTCGAGGATGCGCGAGAAGGCGGACAGACCGGCGAGGGTGATCTGGTTGGCGTCGTTGTAGTTTGAGCCGTCAACCCAGTTTGAACCGGGGTTGATATCGAAATACTGGCGAGCATCGGCGAGCGTTAGCAGGCGCTCAAGGTCAACATCGCTGGGCGTGAGGCCCGCGGGGTTCTCGATGTCGGGCGGCACGGCGAAGCTGGTGGCGACGTTGACGTTTACCATGCCCGAAAGGTCGATGATGCGCGGCGCAACGAACCAGCGCACGCCGGTCCCGCCCGGCAGCAGGCTGGCGGGGCGCGAGGGATCGGACGTATCGACGAGTTCCTGCCACAGCGCGTCGTACCAGCCGTCGCCATCGGCGTCGGCCAGGGTGTTGCCCATGAACTTCACGTCGCCGGCGGTGAGGCCGCTGGGGTTCCATGTCGTCGGGCGGAAGGTCTCGATCCGGTCGTTGCTCCAGGTGGCGGGAGAGTTGTAGAGGTCGGTGTTGGTGACGCGGGCGATCCGCGGCACCGCCGTGTAGGGGTCGGCCCCGCCGTTGGATGCGCGGTTCCACAGGTGGAGCCAGTCGCTCATCGCCGGTGTGGTCGCGATCGAGTATGGCCCGGCGGCGGTGAAGCCTGCGGGGGCGTTGAAGTTGCCGCGCAGGTTGGCCATGTTCACCGGCAGGCCGCTGGGCGAGATGAGCGACAGGTGACCCCAGTCGCGGTGCAGGCCCATCAGCGCGAAGGCCGACGGCATCGCGGGGAGCGTGGTGAGCGATCGGTTGGACCACGTGGGCGTGGACGTTGCGAGGTAGGGGTCGCTGGTGACGCGCTGGTCTTCACCGGCGGCCGTCCACCCCCTGGTGATGTTGCCGGCTGGGTTGAAGCGGAGGTTGTCGGCGATGCCGCCCGCCAGAACGAGGTTGCTGCGATTTGAAGGGTCGGTGTACGGGTAGTCGCTGGTCTCGCGGACGGAATAGAACGTGCGAGCGCCGCCGTTGGCGGTGTAGACGCGCTGCACCCGCACGGCCGTTGCATCCTCGCCGATGATGTTGCGGATGTGCTCGCTGATGGCCCGGCTCTGGTCGTCAAGACGTGCCTGGTTGACCAGCGCGCGCCCGCCGCGGGCGTCGGCCTGGCCGACGGAGGTGTAGACGACGATGATGATCGCAAGCAGCGCGAGAACGCCGACGACCAGCACCAGCACCGAGCCGCGCCGGCTGTGCGGCGTGCCGGCGAGCACGCGCAGGCGCGTGGCGTCGCTGGCGCGGGTGGAGAGGGTGTTTGCGGGCGTTTGGTTGTGAGGCATGGTCGTTCTCCTGGCGGCGGGCCTGGTTCAGCGCGCGGCCGGTTGAGTCTGTCGCTTGATTCCGCCGCCCCCCCCCACCACCACCACGGGGGCGGATCGCGCGGGCGTTACATCGCTCCGCCGCGGCTGTCCTTGGGAAGGTCGAAGATGTACTGAAAGGTCTGCTCGATCGAGGGGTCGGTCGGGTCGCAGAGGGTGAAGGTGATGCGCAGCATGACGGGGCGCGTCCAGGGCAGGCTCTCGGGCTCCTGCAGGATGTCACCCTCTGACCAGTCGTACTTGCCGTCGCCGTTGGCGTCGTAGGCCAGCAGCGTGGTGGTGGGCGCGTAGAGCGGGTCGTTGAGGCCGAAGAACGCGTAGGCGGATGTGCCGTTAGAACTCCACGCGGGGACCGAGCCCCACTGCTGGACGTAGTCGGGGTCGATGAGGTCGGGCTGGGTGTAGAACACGCGGGCGGGCGTGCCGGGCGGGAGCGTTGCGGTGTTTCGGCGGGGCACAAGACGCGCCTGCACCGCGTCGGGCGTGACCGAGACCAGGTCGCGGTAGCGGACCACGTGCTTGGCGTAATCGTTGGGTGACGACACGACGCCGGTCTGGCGGTCGAGCCCGTGCCAGAAGACGGCGCCGATGTCGGTCGAGCCGGCGGGGTTGTTCCCTGTGCGGGCTGCGCCGAACGAATACTCGACGATGAACTCGCTGCAGCGCGGCAGGAAGGCCCCGCCGGTGAGCATGAGTTGGTCGGACCTCTGCACGGGGGTTGCGCCGCCGCCGTTGAAGTTCAGGAAGTCGGGGACCGTGGTCTCAACGCGGATGCGCCGGCCGCTGTCAGAGTCGGCCGGGAGCAGGCCGCGCATCCAGGCCTGCTGGTAGGTCATGGAGGTGCCGCCGCCAGCCCCGAGCCCAACGGCCATCTGGTTCGACGTGTTGGCAAGGGCGTAGGCATCGCCGAAGCTCGATCCGCCGCTTGACGCGTCGGAGAGCTGCGCGGCCATCGTGCGAAGGTCCATGGCGATGATGTCGACCACGCCGCTGGAGAGCGCGGGCGTTGCGCCGCGCAGGGTGCGGGCGCTGGTGGAGTACGACGCCCAGCGGGTGGCGTCTGACCGGTTAGCGGAGGGGACCGCGGGGAGACCGGCGATCTCTTTGGCTGAATCGAAGGTGCCCGTCGCGGTGAAGCCCTGGCCGGGTGGGATCACCCGAAGCACCTGGGTAGCGGGCGGGGCGAGCACGAACGCGCGGCGGGCGAGCGTCCACTCCGAGGCGTACTGGTTCACCTTTGAACCGCCGGGACCGGGCGTGACGCCCAGCGCGGGGGCCGCGGCGTTGGTGTCGGCGATGTTGACTGGGTTGTTGAAGCCGGAGGCGTTGGCGGCGAGCGGGTCCTGCTTTGCGCCGTGCCCGTAGTAGATCAGGGCTTCGGTTGACGAGACGGGCGCGCCGTCTGCGGTGATGGGCTGCTGCAGGCTGGCGAAGTGCCCGGTGGCGGCGAAGATGATCTCGTCGATGCGGCGGCGGCGCGGCTCCGGATCGGCCGGGTAGGACGCGACGGTGTTGTTGTTGTTGGCGATCTGGTTGCGGATGACCATGACGCCGCGGGAGGTCATGGAGGAGAAGTCGGCGCGCATCTGGCGCTCGGTGGCGCTGGCGACGGCGTTGAGGTTGCTCAGGCGCCGGCCGGCGGCGACGGTGCGGGTGGTGAGCGAGAAGACCTGTGCCACGCCGAGTGACAGCAGCGCCATCGCGCCGACGGCGACGAGCATCTCGGTGAGCGTGAAGCCCTGGCGCGTGAGCTGCGCGGAACGGCCGGCGCGGGCGCGTGGATGGCTGTGGTTGGTGTGGTTCATGGGTTCACCGTGATGATGTTGACCGCGGCGGGCGGCTGCGGGCAGACGAGGACCTGGTGCAGCCGGCGCGGGTCGCTCGTGCCTGAGCCGGGCGTGTTGCCGGGGGCGGCGGGAGAGATTCGCACGGCGAGCTGCGGCGTGCCGCCGACGCGGTCGTCGTACCCCTGCACGTTGTAGATGTTGCCGAGGTTGTCGATGATGATCTGGCCGCTGGCGGCGAGCTGCTGGGCCGCGACGTTGCGGGAGCGGGCGGTGGCGCTGCCTGGGAGGGCCGAGTCTTCAGCGCTGGCGACAACAAGCCGATCGGGATAGTTAGGATCGAAGACGACGTTGACGGCGTAGGGGAGGGAGTAGCGCGGTGCGCCCGCGCCCTGATTAGCGCCGTCACCGAGGGGGTTGCCGTTGTTGTCCTCGCTCACGGGCCAGCGGCGCTGGTTGAGAGGGAGGGTGTTGTCGGTGAGGGCGGCCATGATGCTGGTGCCCGCCGGGGGGCGGATGCGCTGGTCGATGCGCCGGGTGATGAAGGCCACCTGCACCGTGAAGTTGCCGGGGCGTTCGTAGAGGATGGTTCCGCCCGCGCCGATCTGGGCGGGGTCGAGCGCGGTGGCGCGGCGGACCGCAAGGTCAACCACGAACTGCGGCTCGCTGACGACCGATGTGCCGAGCGTGACCGAGGACGTGGACGGGACGAGCCGATCGATGAGGTTGATGAAGGCGCGGTCGTCGGTGTTGGTGTTGATGTTGGGCCCGAACGGGCCGACGATCGCGCGCCCGGTGCCGATACCGCTGGAGTCGCCCTCGACCTCGAGCACGCGCCAGGTGCCGTCTTCGGGGATGCCGTAGGAGTAACCGGCGCTCTGGATGCAGCGGGCCCAGGCCTCCCAGCGGTTGTACGACGCGAGGATGGCGTTTGTGGTGTTGCCGGTCTTGTTGCGCCCGTTGAGCAGCTGGTTGCCCTTGACGATCGCGGCGACCGAACGCCCGGCGAGGGTGCCGAAGGTCTGGTCGGTGCCGACTCGCTGCTGCTTGAGCACCGCGGGCATGATGGCGCCCAGGCCGAGCAGGCCGAGGCTGAGGATCAGCACGGCCATCAGCACCTCGACCAGCGAGAAGCCGCCCGCGCTGAACGCGACGGCTGGCACGCGGCGGGTTGTGGTGGGTTGATGGGTCATGGGCGTCCTTCCTGCGGGGTCTTCGTCACTGCGGTGAGACGGTGAGTTCTTTCAGCGTGCCGGTGTAACGCTCGATGGTGTAGATCCGCACTTCGCCGGTTGACGTGCGCACCGTGCCGGTGCCGGTGGGGTTGTCGTAGAACTCGATGGCGCGGCCGACCGATGCGGTGTCGAGCGGGGTGCCGCCGGTGGGGCCGTTGACAAGACGGGGCGAGAACGTCAGCCCGGCGGTGACCTCGGCCGGCGTCGTCTCGTAGAGGCAGCGGCTGACATCATCAACCCGCACGCCCAGCGAGCCGGCGAGGGCCGCCTCGTCGGCGAGGGCGAGCACGCGCACGGGCTTGACCAGCACCATGTCGCTGCTGGTTGGGCCGATCGCGGCGTTTCGCTGCGCGAGCGTGACGCGCGGATCATTGAGGGCGGTGAGCACGAGCTGGCGCAGATCGCCGGAGAGGTCGGCGCGGAGGAAGTCGGGGAGCGTGCGCCCAAGCGACGTCGGACGCGGGAGCATGACCAGCGCGGGCTTGGTGTTCACCCCCACGAGCTTGCCGGTGCCGCCTTCGAAGCGCACCATGAAGGTCTGGCGGTTGACGCCGTCGTTGGTCGCGGTGTGGTCGAAGAAGCCGGTCTCGGGGAAGACCCACGCGGGGGCGTTGGCGACGTATCGCGCCGGCGAGCCGTCGTCGTACCAGCCGTTGTTGATCGTTGCGCCCGGCGCATAGGCACGCACCGTCCAACCCGTTGGGAGCGTGGCGGGCTCGATCGAGGAGAGGGGGACGAAGATCTCGTAGGAGACCGGCACGGTGTTGCCGCCGGTGTACTGGACGAGCTTGCCGGTGAGCTGGCACGGAACCACGCGCATCGGTCCGCCGATGTCGTAGGTAAAGACGGCGGCGACGTCGTTGCCCTCGCCGGCGTTGACGGCCGCGTCACGCACGGCGGTGAGGGCGAAGCCGAGCCGCGCTTCGCTGGAGTTCTTCTCCTGGCTCTGGTTCATCGCTCGGAAGGCGGGGATGGCGATGCCAAGCAGAATGACGATGATGACCAGCACCACCAGCATCTCGGTGAGCGAGAAGCCGCGACGGGTTGGAGGGTTAAGGCTGTTCACTTCACCACCTCCACGATGTTGTCCTTGTTCTCGGGCGCATCGGGGTCGGCGTCGTTGATCAGGCCGTCGGGCCCGGCCGAGACGATTGCGCACGAGGCGTTGCGCAGTTCGGGGGTGGTGGTGGGGTTGCCGACGCCGGGGGGCACGTTGAAGCTGCGGACCTCTTTGGCCTGGGCCGCGGTGTTTGCAGGCGCCCCCGGATAGACCGACGCGAGCCCGCCCGACGCCGTGTGGAGGGTGGGCAACCAGCGGTAATACAGGATGGGGTTGTTCCAGCGGTCGACCAGCACCGTGCGGCAGGCGCGGTCGTCCTCGGCGCCGACGGTTGACTCACGCCGGACGCGGTCGGTGTTGCCGGATACGTCAAAGAGGGGCTGCGTCACCGAGCCGGCGCGGCTGAAGACGCCGTCGGTGTCCGGCTTGGTGAAGCCGGGCCCGTCGACGCCGTCGTACTTACGGTCGAGAGCGCCGAGCAGGTAGATGCCCAGGGTGTACTTGCTCGAACGCAGCTGCGTGGTGCCGGGCATATCGGGGTCGAGCTCGTAGCGGGCGTAGCGGGTGGCGCGGGAGAGGTCGTTTGGGTCCTCACCTTTGAACCGGGGCCGGGCCGGACCGACGGAGGGGCTGACCACGAGCGGGCCGGTGTTGTCGTTCGGCCCGTCGGCCACCAGGGGCGGCACGACGCCGACGTTCTGCTTGTACTGCTCGACGGCCATCGCCAGCGAACGCAGGTACTGCTGCTCGCTGGCCCTGCGCACGGAGCGGACGGCCGCGCCGATGGCGAAGAACAGCAGTGCCGCGAGCACCATCATGATGACGACGACCAGCAGCACCTCGAGCAGGGTGAACGCGCGGGCCGCGTGCCTCAGGTTTGGATGGCGATTGCGCATCGTTTGCCCTTTCACTTACCGCCGGAGGAGAGCTTCTCGATGATCGAGATCATGGGGAGGAACATGGCGACGACGATGGTGCCGACGGCGCCACCGAGGAAGAGCACCAGCATGGGCTCGATCAGCTTGACCAGCGAGCCGACGGCGACGTCGACCTCTTCGTCGTAGTTGTCGGCGATCTTCAGGAGCATGGCGTCGATGTCGCCGGTCTCTTCACCGACGTCGATCATGTTGACGACGATCGAGTCGCACGTCTTGCTCTCGCGGAGCGGGCCGGCGAAGGACTCACCCTCGCGGATGGAGTCGTGGACCTTGCGCAGCGCTTTCTCGAAGACGTAGTTGCCGCACGTTTCACCGGTGATGGTGATGGCCTCGAGGATCGGCACGCCGGCGTTGATCAGCGTGCCGAGCGTCCGCGTGAAGCGTGAGATCGTGGTCTTGCGGATGAGGCTGCCGAAGATGGGGAGCCACAGCAGCGCGGTGTCGGTGACGGCCCGGCCGGGTGTCGCGGTGCGGACGACCTTCCAGAGGATGAAGAAGATGATCGGCAGGCAGGTGATCCACAGGAACCCTGGGATCGTCGGCGCGGCGGGGTTGCCGGTGATCATCTTGCCCGCCATCCACTGGCTGGAATCGACCAGGAACTTGGTCAGGCCGGGCATCTTGACGCCGAATTCCTTGAAGATCTCGGAGAACTTCGGGATGATGGCGATCATGATGAACATGACGATGCCGACGGCGACGAACACGACCACCGCCGGGTAGACCAGGGCGCCGATCACCTTGCGCTTGAGGCGCTGGGCCTTCTCCATGAAGTCGGCCAGGCGCTGGAGGATGATGTCGAGCACGCCGCCGACCTCGCCGGCGGCCACCATCTTGGTGTAGAGCTTGTCGAACGCGCGGGGGTGCTTGGCCATCGACTCGCTGAGGCTCGTGCCGCCCTCGACGTCGTCGCAGACGTCAAGGAGCACGCTCTTGAGCTTGCCGGGCTTCTGCTGCTCTTCGAGGATCTGCAGCGAACGCAGGAGCGGAAGGCCGGCGTCCTGAAGGGTGCTGAGCTGGCGGGTGAAGGTGGTGAGGTTCTTGGTGCTCACGCCGCCGATGCTGATGCCGCCGCCCTTCTTGCGCTTCTTGGTCGCCTCGGTCGGGCCGGAGGCGCCCTTCTTCTCTTTCTGCTCGCGCACGGACGTGGGGAAGAAGCCCTGCTGCTTGATGCGCTGGATCGCTTCTTCGCTCGTACCGGCATCGATCTGCCCCTTCTGAGGCTTGCCCTGGGCGTTGAGTGCTTCGTAGGTAAAGCTTGCCATGGTGGTCCTTGTGCTCTTGTCGTGCGTCGGCGGCGGGGTCCGCCGCGGATGGTGGTTGGCGCGGAGCGGGTTCAGTCTTCGGCGATCGTCTCGCGGACGATCTCGTCGATGGTGGTCTGTCCTTCGTAGATAGCCAGCAGGCCGCACTCGCGCAGGGTGCGCATGCCGCGCTTGCGTGCGTAGGAGCGGAGCTGGTTCGTGCTCTGCTTGTTCATGATCAGCTCGCGCATGTGGTCGTCGACACCCATGATCTCGAAGATCGCCATGCGTCCGCGGTAGCCCGAGGAATAGCAGTTGGTGCACCCGGCGCCCCGGTAGAACTGCTTGCCGACAACGTCGTCTGGGCGGAGCGAGAGCTCCATCAGTTCCTCCTCCGTCGGCGTGTAGGCCTGCTTGCACTTGGGGCAGATGGTGCGTGCGAGGCGCTGGGCCACCACGCCCTCGAGCGTCGCCGTCAGAAGGAACGGCTCAACACCGAGGTCAACAAGACGGATGATGCTCGACGGCGCGTCGTTGGTGTGCAGCGTGCTGAGCACCAGGTGGCCCGTCAGCGATGCCTGCACCGCGATCTCGGCCGTCTCAAGGTCGCGGATCTCACCGACGAGGATCACGTCTGGGTCCTGACGGAGGAAGCTGCGGAGCGCTTTGGCAAAGGTCAACTCGACCTCTGTGTTCACCTGCACCTGGCAGAGCCCGTCGATGTCGTACTCGACAGGGTCTTCGGCGGTCAGGATCTTGGTCTCGATGTCGTTGAGCTCGGCCAGCGCCGCGTAAAGGGAGGTTGTCTTTCCCGAGCCGGTCGGACCGGTCACAAGCACGATGCCGTTGGGCTTGTTGATCAGCCGGCGGAAGGTCGCAAGGTCGTCCTCGCGCATGCCGATGCGGTCCAGCGCGAGCTGCACGTTGCTGCGGTCGAGCACGCGCATGACCACGCTCTCGCCGTGCATCGTCGGCAGAACGCTCACACGAAGATCCACCGGTCCGCCGCCGACGGTCAACTCCACACGGCCGTCCTGCGGCATGCGCCGCTCGGCGATGTCGAGCTTCGCCATGACCTTGATGCGGCTGGTGATGGCACCCGCGAGTTCCTTGGGTGGCGGGTGCATCTCGTAGAGCACGCCGTCGATGCGGTATCGCATCTTGAACTCTTCCTCGAACGGCTCGAAGTGGATGTCGCTGGCGCGGTCCTTGATGGCCTGCATCAGCACAAGGTTCAGCAGCTTGATGACCTTGTTGTCCTCCATCGCGTCGGTCATCGCGTCAAGGTCGATGGACTTGTCGCCGATGCCGCCGCGCTGGGCGAGCTCCTTCAGCTTGGTGTCACCAGCGAGGGCGCTCACGACGTCGGTGATCGACTCACCCTTGGAGTAGTGCTTCTTGATGAGCGCGTCGACCTGGCCCGCCTCGGCGACGACGGCCTCGACGTTGAAGCCCATGAGCCGGCGCAGGTCGTCAACCGCGACGTAGGCGTTGGCGTCCTTGATCGCGACCTTCAGCCGCTTGCTCGTGGGGTTGTAGGAGACAGGCACGCACTGGTACGCCTGCACGGTCTGGGCCGGGAGTACATCCCGTACGTCCGCGGGCAGCTCGAACGTCGACAGGTCCATATACCCAAGGCCAGCCTGCGCGGCCAGACCTTCGTTGATCTGCGGCAGGGTGCAGTACCCAAGCTCGACCAGCAGCTGACCGATCGGGACCTTGCGGGTCTTCTGGATCGCCAAGGCCTCGTGGATGCGTTCTCGGGTGGCGTGACCAAGCTTGGTCAACACCCGTCCCAGCTTGCGCCCCTTCATCTCATTCAGTTCGGCTTGTGTCTGCGCCATGCATGCTCCGGAGAAAAATCCGCGGTCAATTCCTCCCCCAAGTCTCTTGCCTGCTCGGATCGATCAGCCCCACCCCAGAACAAATCCGAATCGATGCGAGGCCGGGCCCGGTGTCGGTCGCCTGCGTGCAAGTCGATGCTTCCTCGACACTTCTACTTATCCGACAGACTACCGCATCAGTTCCACAATTGAAAGCCGATTTGGCGGTTCTGTTCAATACGACAAGATGATTGTGCAAACACTTGCGGCAGTTTCGACGGTTTCTGATGTCCGGCTGACCGTGCGGAATACCCCACGCGATGCCAGATAACCGTCCGACCGCCACAGCAAGCATGGCGAGGCCAGGCTCACCAGCCGTTGACGGAGCGACTCAGCGCAGACAGTCTGAAGGGCGATACGTGCGCGTGGCTAAATCGGGAATGGGTGATGGCGTGTACCTTAAACGGCTGCCCGGACGCCTCTTTAGGGTACGGCGTCTTCGGCGTCGAGTTCGGTGCGACCAACGGTGCGGCCGAGCTTGTGGACCTTGTCGCGAAGCTCGCCGGGGTTCTTGGCCTTGTCGACCATCTCTTCAGCATCGATCTTGCCGGCCATGTAGTGGGCCCAGAGGTGGTCGTCGAGGAGCTGCATACCGAACTTCTTGCCGGTCTGGATCATGGAGTCGATACGGAAGGTCTTGCCCTCGCGGATCAGGTTGCTGATCGCCGGGGTGGTGACCAGGAACTCGTAGGCCGCGATCAGGCCCTTGGTGTCGGACCGGGGCAGGAGCGCCTGGCTGAGCACGGCGACGAGGACCGTCGAGAGCTGGACGCGGATCTGGTTCTGCTGGCTGACGGGGAAGGCGTCGACCACGCGGTCGATGGTTTTGGCGGCACCGGTGGTGTGAAGGGTGGCGAACACCAAGTGGCCGGTCTCGGCCGCTCGGATGGCCGACTCGATGGTCTCGAGGTCGCGCATTTCGCCGACGAGGATCACGTCAGGGTCGGACCGGAGCACGCGCCGCAGGGCCTCGGCGAAGGTCTTGACGTCAGTACCGACTTCGCGCTGGTTGACGATCGACTTCTTGTGCTTGTGATAGTACTCGATGGGGTCTTCCATCGTGACGATGTGCCGGTCGAAGTTCTGGTTGACGTAGTCGATCATCGTCGCCAGCGAGGTGGTCTTTCCTGAACCGGTGGGGCCGGTGATGAGGAAGAGGCCGCGGGGGCGGCGGATGAGCTCGCGGCAGATCTCGGGGAGGCCGATCTGCTCGAACGTGAGCAGCTTGTTGGGGATGCGCCGCAGCACCATGGCGATGTCGCCGCGCTGCTTGAAGATCGAGACACGGAAGCGGGAGGCGTCGCCGAACGAGAAGCCGAAGTCGCAGCCGCCGCCCTCGGAGAGCTCTGCCTGCTTGCTCTCGGGGGTGATCGACTTCATGAGCGCGACCATGTCGTCCGAATCGAGGACCTTGGTCTTGAGGTCGGCCAGGTGGCCGTGCAGTCGAACGACCGGGGGGCGCCCGACGGTGAGGTGGAGGTCGCTTGCGCCTTCGCGAACGACGGTCTCCAGCAGGCGGTCCATTTGCATACGTCAATCTCCGGTCGGGGGCGGTGGGTGTCTTTGTCGGCGAGCGATTGGGGGACAATTCGATACGGGCCGGACGCCCGGCGCGGGCGGGTCAGGCGATGCCCTCCACCTGCGTGTTGCGTGCGATCTCTTCGGCGCTGGTGATTCCCTTGAGGACCTTGATCCGGCCGTCGTCGACGAGCGGACGCATGCCGCTGGCGATCGCTGCCTGGCGGATTTTGGTCAGGGGTTCCTGACGGAACGCCATCTCGCGGATTTCTGAGTTCATCAGCATCATCTCGAAGATGGCCTTTCGTCCTCGGTACCCGCTCTTGTTGCAGGCGGCGCATCCGACGGGCATCAGGGCCTTGCCCATGGCGTCTTCGCGCTTGAGGCCGATCAGGTGGAGGTACTTGGGGTCTGGGTCGGGGTCGGGCTGCTTGCACTCCTTGCAGAGCACGCGGACCAGTCGCTGGGCCATGATCGCCTGGATAGCCGAGGCGACCAGGAACGGCTTCACGCCCATGTCGATCAGTCGCGTGATGGCCGAGGGCGCATCGTTTGTGTGGAGCGTGCTGAAGACAAGGTGGCCGGTGAGTGCGGCCTGGATGGCGATGTCGGCGACTTCACGGTCTCGGATTTCACCGACGAGGATGATGTTGGGCGCCTGGCGCAGCATCGTCTTGAGGATGATCGAGAACGAGAGGCCGATCTTCTCACGCACCTGGCACTGGTTGATGCCGGTGAAGTTGTACTCGATCGGGTCCTCGGCGGTGATGATCTTCTTGTCGGGCCGGTTCAGCACGTCCAGCGCTGAGTAGAGCGTGGTGGTCTTGCCCGAGCCGGTGGGGCCGGTGACCAGGAAGATGCCGTTGGGCCGGCGGATGATCTTGTTGAACGTGGCGAAGATGTCTTCCTCGAAGCCGAGGTTGACGAGGCCGATCTTCACCGAGTCGGGCCGGAGGATACGGAGGACGACGCTCTCGCCGTGGTAGGTCGGGCAGGCCGAGACGCGGTAGTCGATCGTCCCTTCCTCCATCGGCTGCTTGATGCGGCCGTCCTGCGGCACGCGCTTCTCGGCGATGTTCATGCCCGCCATGAGCTTGAGG
Source organism: uncultured Phycisphaeraceae bacterium (assembly GCA_964403525.1). Taxonomy (GTDB): domain Bacteria; phylum Planctomycetota; class Phycisphaerae; order Phycisphaerales; family UBA1924; genus JAJTGZ01. The sequence continues at coordinate 132,166 of CAYOGE010000003.1, forward strand.
CGGCTGAGCACGGCGTTCTGCATGCGCTTGGGGAGGTTGTCTCGCTCCATGCAGACGCCGTCGATGCGGTAGCGCAGACGCACCCGGTCGCCCATCGGCTCCATATGGATATCGCTCGCCCGCATCTTGACGGCCTCGGTCAGGATGCGTGTCACGAGCCTGACGATCGGCGCTTCTTCGCCGGTGATGTCGATCGACTTGTCCATCGACTTGTCGACGGATCGGTCTATCGTCTTGTCGATCGAGTCGGTCACCAGCGACTGACCCGCCCCGACTTCCTTGGGCTTTCCGAGCTTGCTGTCGATAAAGCCCTTGATCGCTGAGCGGCTTGCCAGTCGCGTGTCGATCTCCGTCTTGAGACGGAAACGCAGCATGTCCTGCAGCTCGAGGTTCAGCGGGTCGTGGATGATCAGCGTGAGGCGGCCGTTGGTCTTGGCGAGCGGCAGGATCAGGTGCTTCTTGATCAGGTCGTCGGGGACGAGCTTGGCGTCAACCTGGTTGGCGATGCCCGTCGAACCCAGATCGACGTACTCCAGCCCGAACTGGTTGGCGAGGGCCTTGGCGACCATTTCTTCATTTACAGCGCCCAGTTCGATCAGCATGTCGCCGATCCGCTTGCCGCTGGCCCGGGCCTTCCCGACGGCCCCATCGACCGTTTCTGCCGAGACGGCTCCCCAGCCGACGAGGATTTCACCGAGTTTCTTGCGCTGTCTGGCCATGGTGGAAGGTCTAAGGATAGTCCGCGGGCGATGACGGTCGCCTCTCAAGTTCTTACAGGGCCGAGGATTATGACGAAAAGCCGCGCCGTTCGCAAACACCCAGAGACTGCGCCCAAGACTACCCCCGTCCGCCGGTCATTTCGCGAGAGCGACCGCCCGGCAAGGGTGCTGGTGACCGCAGGGCCGACCCAGGAACCGATCGACGATGTCCGGTTCATCGGCAACCGCTCTTCCGGCGCGATGGGGATCGCGCTGGCGGACGAGGCCGCCGCCCGTGGAACGCACTGCACGCTGCTGCTTGGTCCGACGTCACTGACGCCCACCCATTCGTCGGTTCGCGTGCTTCGGTTCCGAACAACCGCTCAACTGCAGGCGCTCCTGCATCGGGAGTTCCCCCACTGTGACATCCTGGTCATGGCCGCGGCCGTCGCAGATTACCGGCCCATCGCTCGATCGAAGGGAAAGCTCCCGCGGCGCGGGCGCTCCCTGGTGCTTCGTCTTGAACCGACGCCCGACTTGCTCGCCGGCCTGAAGCCGATACGCAGGGATGGGCAGCTCTTGGTGGGATTTGCGCTTGAGCCGGAGCGGACGATGCTTTCCCGTGCCGCGGCGAAGCTTGCACGCAAGGGGCTAGACCTGATCGTGGCAAACCCGCTTGAAACGATGGAATCGCCCCGCATTCGGGCGACGGTGCTTTCTGCATCTGGAACTGTGCTTCGCCAGCGGAGCCCAGTGTCCAAGCGCATCTTCGCACGGAAACTGGTTGGAATGCTGCTGCGTTCCCCTCGCGCCGCTACGCTCTCCTGATGGCCCCTACTCCACGCCCGCACAAAGGCCGCAAATCTAACGGTGACCGTTCCGGGCCCAACGGAGGCGGTTACAAGGGGGGGCGCCCTTCTGACGACCGGCCTCGCGGCGGCAGACCGGCTGGCCCGTCAGCCCGCAGGCCACCAGCGGGAGGAAAGCGGGCGGGTCCGCCGCCCTCGCGAAGGGAAGAGCAAGGACCTGTCGGCCCGCTCGGACCGGGCGTGCGAATCATCCATGAAGATGATGACCTGATCGTCGTCGACAAGCCCCCGCATATGCTGACGGTGGACGTTGCCGAGGAGGGGCGGGACAACCTTGCGTACCGATTGAAGAAGTACCTCACCGCGCACGCGCCCAGGCTGTCACGCTCGCGCCAGCGCGATCTTGAGGCGGCGGGGAAGTCGTCGACCCTTCCCGGCCCGCTCCCGGGGATCATTCATAGGTTGGACAAAGAGGCTTCGGGCCTCTTGGTCTTCAGCAAGAGCCGGCGCGGCTTCGGGTGGCTCAAGGATGACTTCAAGAACAAGCGTGTGCACCGGATGTACGTCGCGGTGGTTGAGGGGGTGATGGGGCAGCCCGGTGATGCGGGCACGATTCAGACGTTTATCCGCGAGGGGGACGACGGGCGGGTGATTGTTGAGCCGATCGACGCGTTCTCGGGCAAGATCGCCGGTCCCGACGGGAGCGGGGCGGATGCGGCACGGCTTGCCGTCACCCACTTTCGCATCGCGAGCGTGGGGCAGGGGCGGACGCTTGTGCAGCTTCGCCTTGCAACCGGACGCAAGAACCAGCTTCGCGCACACCTTGCGTACAAGGGATTCCCGATTATCGGCGACGACCGCTTCGGCGCGCGGACGGACCCGATCAAGCGCGTGGCGTTGCACGCGACAGAGATGGGCTTTACGCACGCTGGCAGCGGCCAGGCTGTGCGCTTCAACAGCCCGGCGCCGCCCTCGTTCTACACGGCGGTCGGCGCAGCGATCCCCGCCCCTGTCGAGGTCGCGCACGCGCAGCGACTGCGGCCGGTCACGGTGCGTGCCGACCGAGATACATCCTGGAACAACGTTGCCAAGTGGTACGACAACCTCCAGGAGAGCGGCGGGAGCGATCACTACCAGAACGTGATCATCCCGGGCACGATGCGCATGGTCGGACCGCACGAAGGGATGCGGATTCTCGACGTCGCCTGCGGGCAGGGTGTGGTGAGCCGCTCGATGAGCCTGCTCGGGGCCGCCGTCACCGGCGTTGATGCAGCGCCAGACCTGGTTGCCGCGGCGGGTTCGCGTGGTGGCGGCACGTTCGTCGTGGGGGATGCCCGCAAGCTTGGAGAGGCCGGGCTTTCTCCCGGCTTCGATGCGGCGACGTGCGTCATGGCCCTTGGGAACATCGAGCCGATCGACCCGGTCTTTGAAGGCGTTGCATCCTTGCTGAAGGAGGGTGGAGCGTTTGTGTTTGTCATCTCGCACCCTTCTTTCCGAGCACCGGGCCAGACCTCGTGGGGGTGGGACGAGTCTGGGGCTCAGGTTCGCCAGTTCCGGCGTGTGGACGGCTACCTCTCACCCGGACAGCGGCGGATCTCGATGCACCCGGGCGATGCTCCGGACGTGGTCACGTGGACGTTCCACCGACCGCTGCAGGCGTATGTCAAGGCGTTGGCCGCCGCGGGTTTCCTGATCGAGGCGATCGAAGAGTGGACCGGTCAGCGCGTCAGCCAGCCGGGGCCCAAAGCCGCGGAGGAGAATCGCGCAAGGCAGGAGATCCCGCTCTTTCTCGCGGTGCGGGCGGTCAAGCGGAACGCCTGAATTTCGAGGGCAGTGCTGACGGTAATGAAAAGCCCCGGCGTTGCGCCGGGGCTTCTGTGTGTTGGCACCTATGAGGGTCGTTCACCGCTTACGGGCAGGCGGCGAAGTAGGCGTCGATGTACGCGATGAAGTCGTTGTTGTTGAGCTGGCCGTCGGGCCCGGCGATTCCGCCCTGGCTGCCGAAGTCGGCCAGCGGGCTCTGGGTGAAGAAGAGGTCGATAAAGACGATGAAGTCGTTGTTGTTGAGCAAGCCGTCGGCACCGAGCAGGCCGCCTTGCTGACCAAGGTCGGGCTTGCAGGCCCGCGCGAGCGTTGCCGCGGTGTCCATCAGGGTCGGTGTGCTGCGTCCCCACTTCACCCATTGCTCGTGAACGAGGTCGCCCAGCGTCGTCGCGCTGCTATTGGCCGGCGGCTGAACCAGGTCGTGCGGCTGGATCGCAGCGTTGGCGTTGTCGCGAAGGAACTCGATGTACTCCTTCGTCGAGGTCTGGTGGTAAACGTTGACTTGCGTGCTCGCGGTGCCGGGAGGGATCACGTAGTAGGTGTCGTCCCAGTACTGGCCGTCGGCGTAGGTCGCGGCGACGGGTGCGGCCTGCACGGCGGCGAAGGCCGCGTTGGAGAATCCGCGCGGCGGGATCCGGTTGTCCTTGAGGATGACGTTGTTCAGGGCGAAGTGGAAGCCCTCGCCGGTGGGGAGACCGCTGAGGAGCGCCGCCGCGGTGTCGAGCCCCTGCTTCTGCTCGTAGACCTTGGTGTCGCTGGTCGAGAGCGTGCCGGTTGCGCTGTCGTAGGCACCGCGTTCGGCGATGAGGTTGTTTGATGAGTCAAAGAACTTGACGTTGACCCAGACGCGGCGCCCCTCGCTGTAGCCGGAGGGGAGCTTGTGCCCGCTCTCGTTGATGACGCGCACGCGGAGGTTGTCGCCGATCACCTTCAGTTCCGTGTCGCTCGCACGCTGCAGCATCGTCACGGCGCGACCGATGGCGGCGTTGAGCATCGCCGGGTCTTCCAGGCGCGACTCGACGGGCGGGAAGAGGTCGTTGATCGACTTGAGCACCCAGGTGTTTGCGCCGGCGAAGTTGTGCTGAGGCACGTTCGGCCTCACCGGTGAGCCAAGGAACGGAGCGCAGCCGGTGCCCTCGATGATGGGCATGTGGCAGTCCTGGCACGACGAGTAGGCCGTCACGCCGCTGCCGCCGAAGCGCCCCACAAAGCCGCCAGAGCCGTCGGGGATTGTCTGGGTGACCGATCCGCTGGCGAAGGCGCTCTCCGCCCATTCGCTGTAGAGGCGCTCAACCGGGTACATGTCGAACTTGTTGCCGGTTGGGTGCTTGCTATCGAGCGAGCCGAGGGTGTAGGTGACCTGCCCACCGCCGCTGACGGTCCTGGTGTAGGCGGGGTTGCTCACGTCGTGGCACGCTGCGCACACCTCGCTTGTGGTGTGGAAGTTCGACTGGCGGAACTCGTGGAAGAAGAACTGGCCAAGGTCGAACGGCCCGCGGCGGCGGTCGAGGTTGTCGATCACCAGGTGCCCGTTGGCGAGCGGGCCGCCCTGGCCGCTCTGGGGCGGGCGGTCAAACCCGAGGGCCGCGAGAACATCCTGATCAACGCTCGGGCTGATGCCGGGCTTGTAATCGGGGTCGACGGAGCGGTGGCAGATCGAGCACGACACGCCCTCGTAGTCGAGCGGGTCAAGGCTTGAGCCGTCTGTCGCGGTGGCGCGCCCCTGGAACCAGCCCATCGGCGCGTGGCAGCGGAGGCAGAACTCGCCTGCGTTGCCGATGTCCTTGTTCGCGACCTGGAACGCGGCGTGGAAGATGGGGTCGCGGTAGGCCTGGGCCATCATCGTGTAGCGCCAGCGCTCGTACGGTGACTGCGACTCGGTGTAGTCACCGTGGCACGCGGCGCAGACGTCCGCCTCGCGGAGGAACTCAAAGTTGATCTCGTCGGGCGTGGTCGGCTGAGAGCCAAAGAAATAGAGGTCCTTGCGGGTGGTGGCCACGCGCGGGTCGGCGAGCGCGCTGCCCGTCACGCCGGCGAGAGCCAGAAGACAAACCGCCCACCTGATCTCGCTCACCGTTCCGTGCCGCATGCGAATACCTCCGAGTTGCCCGCTCTACCGCACCGGTGAATGACGGTGCCGCAGCGGGCCCTTCCGGTCAAAAGAGACCGTCCGCCGAACGGCGGTACGCACTCTTCTATTCGTACAGATACCGCCCGGGTTCCAGTCAGCAGGGACCGAGCACCGCGAAAGGGGGCGGATTAGGGTAGAACACTGCCCGAATCGACTCAGACGGCGGAGAAAACGTACGGATCGTGGAGCGTTACGGGACCAGCATCTCGACGGGGCCCGGGTCGGGCAAAAGCCCGATGTCTGCTCCGCGTCGCAGCAGGAGCTGAACGGCTTCGATCCCTTCGCTCCCGGCGTCGACTGTCCAGCGGTTGACGTACATGTCGATGTAGCGTTCGAGCGCGGCGCTGGTCTTCAGTGGGCTGAACGTCATCGAGTAGGCGAGCGACTCGTCGCGGTTGGCGAGCGCGTGGTCGATGCTCTCCTTCAACGAACCGACCACACGCTTGAGTGTGCCGGGGCCGAAGCGGCCCTCAAGACGGCGGTTGACGGCGTTCGCACCCAGCGGGAGCGGGAGGCCCGTCTGCTCCTTCCACCAGGCGCCCATGTCGGCCACAAGCGAGAGGCCGCGGTCACCAAAGAGCAGCTGACCCTCGTGGATGACGAGCCCCGCGTCTACGCGGCCGCTGTGCACCTGATCGATGATCCTGTCGAAGGGCAGTTCCACCGGCACAAAGCCGTCCCGCCCGAGCAGCACGCTGAGCACAAGAAAGGCGGTCGTGTGCCTGCCGGGCACCGCGATGCGCCACCGTCGACGCCGGACTTCGGCGAGCGTGATTCCGGCCTGCGCCGCGGGAGCGACCAGCTTCGGCCCATAGCCGTCGCCGAACGACGAGCCGCAAGAGGTGATCACGTAGGACGCGGCGCAGTGCGCATAGGCGGCGTACGAGATCGCGGTGATGTCGAGGTCGGAGGTGGTTACTGCTCGCAGGTTCAGTTGTTGGATGTCGGCGGGCAGCGAGCGGTAGACGAACGGGCCCGTGTCGATCGCCGGGGGTTCGATCAGGCGCTGAGGGTCTGCGGCGTCGACCTTGCCGGTGAGGGGCCACCACATGAACACATCGTCCGCGTCGGCGGAGTGAGCGAGCGTGAGGCCCGGCTTTGGTCGCGCGGTCCGCCCGGGGGATGGAGTGGTCGCGTCGCTCACGTGAACATCTTCAGCTGGCGTGTGCCGACCTCGTCGGTCGTCGGGTGCTCGACGTCGATGCGGTAGTTGCCGTCAAAGCAGGCGGCGCAGTAGTGGCGCGAGGGCATGTGCACGCACGAGAGCATCCCCTCCTGCGACAGGTAGGCCAGCGAGTCGACCCCGAGGAACTGGCGGATCTGCTCGACGCTTTTGCCTGCGGCGATGAGCTGATCGCGTGTCGCGAAGTCCACGCCGAAGAAGCACGGATGCCGGATCGGTGGGCAGCTGATCCGCAGGTGGATCTCCTTCGCACCCGCCGCGCGGATCTGATCGACCTTCGCCTTTGTTGTCGTGCCGCGGACGATCGAGTCGTCGACGATGATCAGCCGCTTGCCCTTGACGATCTCACCGATCACGTTGAGCTTGAGGCGCACGGCGCTGAGGCGTTGCTGCTGCGTCGGCTTGATGAACGTGCGCCCGACGTAGCGGTTGGGGACGATCCCTTCGCGGTAGGGGATGCCGCTGGACCGCGCGTAGCCGAGCGCGGCGGACCGCCCGGAGTCGGGCATCGGCACGACGCAGTCCGCATCGACCGGGCTCTCCTGCGCGAGCCGCTCGCCCATGGCTTCACGCGTGACTTGAACGTTCTGTCCGAACACGACCGAACTCGGGCTGGCGAAGTAGACGTGCTCGAACACACACTGGGCAAGGTTCTCTGCCGGCTCTGCGAAACGGCGTGACTCCACCCCGCGGTCGCTGAGGGTGACGATCTCACCGGGTTCAACCTCGCGGACAAAGACCGCGTTGACGCAGTCGAGGGCCACCGTCTCGCTCGCCACGACCGGTGAGCCGTCGGGCATCGTGCCGATCACCAGCGGGCGCCACCCCCAGGGGTCGCGGGCGGCTTCGATCCGGTCGGGGAAGAGCATCAACAGGCTGAACGCGCCCTGCAGGTGGCGGAGTGTTGCGCCGACAGGATCGGCGCTGCCCTGTTGCTCCGGGCTTGCCAGCAGGTGCACGATCACCTCTGTGTCGCTGGTGGTATGGAACAGGTGCCCCAACTGCTCGAAGTAGCGTTTGAGCGCATCGGCGTTGACAAGGTTGCCGTTGTGGGCGACCGCTACCTGGCCGCCGACGTATTGCTCCAGGAGGGGCTGGGAATTGCACGCGGCTGACCCGCCCGCCGTGGAATAGCGGTTGTGCCCGATCGCTCCGCGCGTCGCCCGACGGTTCAGCCGGGCGAGCGTTTCTTCGTTGAAGACCTCCGCGACAAGCCCCAGGTCTGTATGAGCGACGAGTCTGCTGCCGTCGCTGACGGCGATTCCGGCGGCCTCCTGGCCGCGGTGCTGCTGCGCATAAAGCCCGTAATAGGTAACCGTTGCGGCCTGCTCGCCCCCCCAGACGCCGAAGACACCGCACTTTTCTTTCTTCTCGCCCATCAAACCGCCCAGCATTGAGCCGCGCTGTTGAAGCACGGGGAGGGCGATGGACGGGCGACGGCTCGTCATGGCTCAGTGTAGCGTGCGCGGGTGGACACGCTCAAGCCAGGTGCACGGCGGCGCACAGATCGTGCTCGTCTGGCATCTGAACCAGCGCGAATGCGGGCGAGGGCGTGAGAATGGCGGTAGCTCCTGACGGATCCTGCGAAAGGGGTCGCAACCGGATCCGCGGCAGTCCCTGTGACTTGCGCGAGCACGGGTGCCGGAGCGGGAGGGCCGCGCTGGGTCCGGTGTGGTTGAAACATCAACGTTCAGTTGCTTGGCGAGGTGCCGGCGATCCGCGTCGGTCGGCACGTTCCGCCTGACCCTCTTGAACGACGGCCTGCAAACGTGCAGTGGCTTGAGCCGAACGGGAGCCGATCATGTTGGCGGGCTCGCTTGACCAAGCCGGTCGAGTGTGCTTTCATTGGCCCCACTTTCGGGCAAGCGTTTGCCCGGGTCACCAGGGTCCAGCCGTAGTCGCGGCGTTGGGATCAGGCCGATCGCTTTTGCGATCACGTTCCGGGGCGCCGTGGCTTACCACGGCGTCCGGCTGGAACGACGGAGGTATCGATATGGCTCGTTATACAGGTCCAAAGGTCAAGCTCTCCCGCCGCGTCGGTGTGCCGATCGCCGACAGCCCCAAGCACACATCCAAGCGTGAGTTGATCTACCCCGGCATGCACGGCCTGCGCTCACGCCGGCTGCGTGACTACGGCCTCCGCCTGAACGAGAAGCAGAAGGTGCGTTTCCACTACTGCGTGCTCGAGAAGCAGTTCCGCCGCTACATCAGCATGGCCGAGCACATGAAGGGCAACACCGGCGAGGTGCTGCTGCGTCTGCTCGAGACGCGCCTGGACAACGTCGTCCGGCGTGCCGGGTGGGTCCGCACGATCTGGGCTGCACGCCAGCTTGTTGCGCACGGTCACGTGCTGCTCAACGGGCGCAAGACCGACCGCCCCTCGGCCGCGATCAAGCCGGGTGACGTCATCACGCTCAAGCCGGGCATCCAGAAGCTCGTGCGCGAGAACATGGAGTCCATCGGCGGGCACGAGGTTCCGCAGTGGATTGACTCAAACCCGGGCGAGTTGACGCTGAAGATCGTCGCCGTGCCCACCAGCGACCAGATCCCCTTCGACATCAACCCCAACCTGATCGTCGAGTTTTACCGCTGATCAACGGCCCGGCGCTCGCATCCGTGCGACGCGCTGGCCGCACAGGATTCACTCCCGGCCCGCGCACCCGCGCGGGCCGGTTTGTTTCCCCTGCCCGTGCGCGTTCTATCATCGCGTCACACGTCCTTGCGCTTTGGAATCAGCCCCCCACCCGCGACCCCAACGACCCCGCCGAGCCCAACCGATGATCAAGCTCCTTCAGAAATACAAGATGTACGTCCTGGTTGTCGGCGGCGTGCTCATCATGGTCTCGTTCCTGCTCGGCGACGCGCTCCGACAGATCAATTCGTTCGCCAACGACAGCCAGACGATGTACCACGTCGACGGGACGAAGGTCTCGCACTCGGAGCTTAATTCGGCGAGCATCCACCTCGAGGGCATCAAGCGGGTCATCAACAACGACCTGATGAAGAGCCTGAAGATGGACGACGACGGCACCCAGTGGCAGCTGGTGACCGCCGCGGCAGAGAAGGCGGGCCTTGTCGGCGGACCGGCGGACGGGCGCGCCATCGCGCTTCAGATCGCCACGATGAACCTCACCCGCCAGTACGGCACGGAGCAGGCCGGCTACTCGGACTGGAAGAAGAACTTCATGTCCCAGACCGGCCTGAACGAACAACAGGCAGACGCGCGGATCAACCAGCTCGCCGACACGTACCTCGCGAGCGCGGGGCGCTCGGGAAACGCGACTCTTGAAGGTGCAAACGCGCTGGCGGAGTACCGCGGCCTTGGGCGCCTGCTCGCTTCATACAGGGATGTGCCGCAGACGTCTGCCAACCGCATCACGGCCGAGGCGCGGCGTCAGCTTGACGTCGCGATGATCAAGTACATCTACGTCCCGCTGACGGAGGCCCGCATCGCGGCAGCGCCCGCGCCGACGCCCGAGGAGATGCAGGCGCAGTTTGAGAAGCACAAGGACACGACCGTCGGGACCGGCGAGGACGGTGTCGGCTACCGCCAGAACGACCGCGTGACCTACACGTGGTTCTCCATCGATAAGGCCGCGACAAGCAGCGCGGTGCGGATCGATCCCATCGAGGTGCAGCGGCGGGCGATCCCTCGCCAGACCGCCGAAGGGACGCTCGACCCAGCGGTGCGCCGCCAGGTTGAAGACGAGATCCGGGCGGAGATGACCCAGCGCGTGATCGATGATTTCTCGCGGGAAGTCCGTGCGGAGTTCCTCCGCGACAGCGCGTTGCTGCCCGACAAGAACGGGTACAAAGTCCTCCCGGCCGACTGGAAGAAGCCCGACGTGGCGGCGGCGGTCTCTGCGGCGCTCCAGCGCCTGCCGGCGAACGAGCGGTCGGCCCTGTCTGTTTCAGCGGTCAACACGGTGTCGACACCGCAGGATGCGCGTGCGTTTGTAATGGAGAAGGGGATCGGGACGTCGATGCTCTCACGCACAGGGCAGCAGCCGATCTTTCTGCGTGACGTGCTCTTTGGCGCAAAGGAACTGGACAAGCCCGCCGGGCGCGTGCCCGCCCAGGTGGGGCTGCCGATCACCACTCCGTTCACGGGGCGCGACGGAACGCTCTACTTTGCCATGCTCGATAGCGCACTCCCCGCCGCGAGCCCCAGGAGCCTCGACGAAGTGCGAGCGCAGGTTGAAAAGGACATCCGTAAGGCGAAGGCGCTGCAGACCCTCAAGGCCGAAATCGAGGGGGTGCTCCCCGCGATTGTGGTTCTGGGCATTTCCGATGCGCCCACCCAGCTTGAGAAACTCGGCTACCCGGGGTTGACCGTGCAGAGCGGGTTCGCTCAGCGTGCCCGCGGTGTGGCGACGGAGCAGGGAGCCGCCGCGCAGGAGGAACTGCAGGACATCGGCTTTGTTGACGCCGTCCTGACCCACGCGGAGACCCTTGATCCGGGCCTGAAGGTGACGCCGGAGAGCGCGCTTGATCGCACGTTTGTGCACGCCCTTGCGGGTGGTTCCGGTGCTGTTCTGACCCAGGTGACGGGCTTGCGGCCACTGACTCAGGAGGCGTTCCGCTACCTCTTCGCGTTCGACCAGGACCTGCGGGCAAGGCTGATGTACCAGGACATGCCCAAGGTCGACGTCACGCCGTTCAATACGGACAAGCTGGTCAAGCGGCTCAACGTGACCGGGCTTGACCGGACGAAGAAGAACAACGACGCCCCTTGACCTGTGCCCGGACGCGTTCCCGAAGATGCAGCACGGCCCGCACGAATTGCAGCATCGGCCAGCCTCGCCGGCGACGCGCGGGATGATCGCTGTCAACGTCTATTCATGCCAGCCCGCCGGAGCGGACGCCGCGGCTGAGCTGTGCGACCGCGCCGTGGCAGCGCTCTCTGCCGCCGGTCACAGCGGCCCGGCGGACCTGGTTTTTCTGTTCATTACGCCGCATCACAGCGGGAGCCTGGCCCTTATCGAACGGATGATCGCGACTCGCCTGGCACCCGGGCACATGATCGGCTGCAGCGCTGAGACCGTTCTGGCTGGCGCTTTCGAGCTGGAGGGCACACCGGCGGTCTCAATGCTCGCGCTGGTGGCTCCCGGTGTGTTCGCGAAGACGTTCTGTTCCGCCGATCTGCCGCCTTCCCTGGCCCGCTCTGAATTCGACGAGTCTCCGGCGCAAGGCGAGGACCTCGCCGCTGTCGCCAGCGCTGCTGGCATCGGGCCCGGGCACCGGGCGACCGTGCTGCTGGCCGATCCATTCACGACGCCGATCGATGCCGTGCTTGGTGCGCTGAACACCTCCCGCGCGCTGGCGAACCCGCACGGTGCTGGCAGCGGCGGAGCAGACGGCGACCATCGACGCGCCCCGATCGTCGGCGGCTTCGCCTCCGCGGCCAACCGTCCCGGGGGCAACGCGCTGCTGGTTGACGGTCGCATTGTCACCACCGGCTGCGTTGGCGTCTCCCTCGCGGGGGCGCTTCGGGCGGATTGCATCGTGAGCCAGGGCTGCCGGCCGGTTGGCCCGAACTTCATCGTTACCAGCTCGCAGGGTCAGTTCATCCGATCGCTAGGGGGACGGCCTGCCCTGAAGGTGCTGGAAGAGGTCATCGAATCTCTTGACGAGCCGCAGCGCGCGCTGCTGGGGGGCGGCTTGCTGGTTGGAAGGGTCGTGAACGAGTACAAGGACCACTTCGGACGGTCGGACTACCTGATGCGGGCGGTGGTTGGGGTGATGAAGCAGGACAACGCGATCGCCGTCGCCGACAGGGTGCGGACAGGGCAGACCATTCGATTCCACATTCGGGATGCCGCCACCGCCCACGAGGACCTGTCGATGCTCCTGGACGCTCAGGCCCTGCACGGACCACCCGCCGGGGCGCTGGTGTTCACTTGTAACGGCCGCGGGACCCGCCTGTTCTCCGGCCCGCACCATGATGCCCAGGCCATTCAGCAGGCCTTCCAGCAGGATGAACCGGCCGAGATGAAGGCGAAGGCGGGCACGGCCATAACGATCAGCCCTGTGCTGCCGCTGGCGGGCATGTTCGCAGCCGGCGAGATCGGCCCGGTTGGGGACCGGGCATTTCTGCATGGGCAGACCCTCTCCGCGCTGCTCCTACGCAAGCCCTGAGCCTTCGCCGACCGATAACGCCAACCAAACAGGCCGCGGCACGTTTGTGCTCCCGGTGCCACTCTCCTCAACGGCCTGCATGGAGTATGACCATGGAGTTTCTCCAGCACCTTTGGTTGCCGATTCTGGTCTGCGGTGTCGCTGTGTTCATGTGCAGCTTTCTGGTGTGGGCGGTGTTGCCGCACCACCGCGATGACTGGGCCGCGCTGCCTAACGCTGAGTCTTTCCGCGACGACCTGAAGGCCAGGGGGATTGCGCCTGGGATGTACATCTTTCCGAAGATGGGCGGCAAGGAGTGCAACACGCCCGAAGGGAAGGCCAACTTTGAGCGCGCCCCCGCCGGGGTGATTACGGTCTTTGCCAAGAGCAGCATGCCCAAGAACATGTTCTGCACGTTCCTTGTCTTTCTGATCGCGTCGGTGCTGATCGCGTATGTGGCCTGGCACATCCGCCCCGACCTTGCCGGCGGTTTCGCGGACAGGTTTCAGGTGCTGGGCACGCTGGGCATTCTCACCTATTGCTTCTCTTTTCTGCCCAACATGATCTGGTTCCAGTCCGGCAAGCGAGCGATGGTCAACGGCATCGTTGACGGCGTGCTCTACGGCGTGGTGACGGGCGCCACGTTTTCGTGGCTCTGGCCCGTGGCAGAGCCGGCCTTGAAGCTCTGAGCCTGCAGGCTGGCGAATGAACGAGGCGCGGTGCGGCCGATCTCTCAGATCCGCTCCGCGCCTTTTCCGTACGCGCTGGAGATGCCCTTGAGCATCGATCCAAGAATGTTTGTCCGGCTCATCTCCGGCCACGGCGCTGCGGGCCCGCCGAACATGCTCATCACGGCGACGCCCAGAAACCGCACGCCGGCCCAGACACGCTCGAAGAACGGTGCGGGCTGACGGCTGCCGTTTGGGCGGAGCACGAGGATTGTGACATCGTCGCCGAGGGTCTGCGTACCGGGCGCAGCGCGGGCCAGCACGGCTGCGTACAGCCTCGTTGCCAGGGTCTCCGCGGGCTCGATCGGCACCCCACGGGCGACCTCGAGGAGCCCCTCCGCACCGAGCAAGCGTCCGGTCTTCCCGCCGGCGACGTGCTCCAGTGGAGCTTCGATCAGGCTGTCTGAATAGATCACGACGATGTCGCCCTTGGTCGCCTGCAGCGTGATGTTCGGGTAGGCGGTTTCTTCAAACATTCCCAGGGGCAGGTTCGCCAGGCGTTTCTCGTCCACGCCCGCGTCTTCGGTCATCAGCCTCCACGACCTGCGCACGCGTGAGTAGAGCAACGGGCGCGGGTGGCCGGCGTTTGTCACCGTGAGCGTCTGGCTCGGGGCAAAGAACGTCGCGACGGCGGCAGTGGCGAACACGCCGTTCTTGCTGAGCTCAACGAAGGAACTGTTCAGTCGCTCGACGAACACGCGCTGGTCTACATAGTTCACGAACCTGCGCATCAGGTTGCGCAGGTCCTTCGCGATCGCCGCAACGCTCGCGCCGTGCCCGGATACGTCGGCCACCAGCAGCCTGCTGATCCTTCCCGTGCCGCAGCTGCTGACGTAGTGAACATCGCCCCCCTCGCTGGAGTCCTGGTACGGGCGCGAGAAGACCCAGACGTCAAGGCCCGGCATGATCACGCCGTTGTCACTCTGACCGAACCCGCCCCAGACCTCCATGCACTGCATGGTGTGCGGCGGCGTCTCGCTCTCGACGTGTGCGGTCAATTCGCTCATGCAAGCAGCAGGTCCAGCAGTTCCGGCACGCCCTTGCCCATCGTGGCAACTGTCTCCAGCACGGGCCGGCGGCCGGCGACATCGCGGAGGTTCTTCACCAGCTCGTTCTGGCCGGGGTAGTCGGCCTTGTTGCACACGAACACGTCAGCGATCTCCAGGATTCCCGCCTTGTCCATCTGGACGGCGTCTCCCATGCCCGGAGTCAGCACCACGGCTGTCTTGTCTACGTGGTTGCGCACGGCTGTTTCGTTCTGCCCGGCACCAACCGTCTCTACGAACACGGTCTTGTAAATCGGCGTTCCGTCGGTGCCGACCGCCCCACCGATCACCCGAAGGATCTCGTCGAGCGTGTGGTAATCTTCGCTGGTGATCGCCAGCGAGCGGTAATAGATCGCATCGTCGATCGCGTTAAAGTCGACGCGCAGCCTGTCGCCGAGCAGGGCGCCGCCGGTAATCGGGCTCATCGGGTCAAAGGCCACAACCGCAACGCGCCCAAGGTCTTTCCGGTCCTTCGCACGCCGGGTGTACTCGCCCGCGAGCTGCGCCACCAGCGTGCTCTTGCCGGCACCGGGCGAACCCGTGACGCCGATGACCCGCTGGGGACGCGCTTTCTTCGCCCCCGGCCGCAGCCCCTGGCCCGCGTGCACGAGCGTGATGTCCCTCGCGAGCTGGGCCTGCGGTGAATCGACGGCAAGGCTTGGCGCGGGCGGTTTCACTGCGCCCTTCACCGCCTCAACGATGTCCATCAGCCCCGTCGCCGTTGTAAAGCACCTCGCGATTCCGAGCTTGAGCAACTCGCCAACATCCTCAGACGGCAGGATGCCCCCCATGTAGACCGGCATGTCCGGCCGACCGAGCGTCTTCAACTCCGTCACGAGGCGCGGGCCGAGCACGAGGTGGCTGTTGCTCATCATGCTCGCCGCGATGACGTCGCAATCCTCCTGCACCGCGCTGATCGCCAGTGACCGCGGCGTCTGCCACAAACCCGAGTAGATCACGTGCACGCCCGAGTCGCGCAGAGCCCGGGCGATCACCTTTACGCCGCGGTCGTGACCGTCGAGCCCCATTTTGCCGAGCAGGACCCGCGGCCTGTGGTCGAGGCCTTTGCACCGGTCGAGTTTCTCGAACTCGGTGGTCGCGGTGCTGAGCGTGTGCCCGGTGTGGCCGGGATGGTGTGGAACGGATGGGTGAGTCGTCATCGCGGAGAGGATAGGACAAAGTGAAAGTGCAGGCACCCCCAGGAGCCTCAGGCCGCCGCTTAAGGGGCCTACCCCTTCGCTCTTCACCGTCGTCCCCGTTTGCATCGCCTGCTTCGTACACTTTCTCGATGCCCGCCCCGCCCCCCCCACCCTCCCCAACGTCCGGGCCGCTTCCGACGACCCTCGAAGGCCAGACACGCTTCAACACCGCTCAGAAGGTCTACCTCTGGCTCACCGCCCTCTTCGTCGCCTCGCTGCTGGTGAGCGACATGACGGGCGTCAAGCTCTTTGAGATCGGGCTCCCCTTCTCGTTCCGCGTGCCGTGGCAGACCGACCCGATCGGCTCGATCGTCCATACGGCGGGCATGCTCACGTTTCCGGTCACCTTTCTGCTCACCGACTTGATCAATGAGTACTTCGGCAAGAAGGCGGCCCGCCGCGTCGTCTGGATCGGCTTCGCGATGGGCGCCTTTGTCTTCGCCGCCGTCAACCTCTCGCTCGCGCTACCGCACCTTAGTGCGCCGTACAACATCGACAAGAAGTCGTTCGACGACATCTTCGCCAATTCGCGCATCATGTACGTCGCCTCGCTGGGTGCCTACCTGATCGGCAGCTTCAGCGACATCGCGATCTTCGGCTTCATCAAGCGTCGCACCGGCGGCAAGCTCGTCTGGCTCCGCGCCACAGGCAGCACCGTCGTCAGCCAGATGATCGACAGCTTCGTTGTCACCTACCTCGCCTTCAGCCTCGGCCGCACGCTCTTCAGTTCACCCGGCAGCCCCGCGGCGATGACCATGGCCGAGGTCCTCAAGACCGCCGCCACCGGCTACATGCTCAAGTTCTGCATCGCCATCGCACTCACGCCCGTCATCTACGCCGGCCGCGCCATCATGCACCGCCAGTTCGGGCTGGTGCCGCTCCCAAACGACCACGCCTGACTTGCCACGATTACCCTTCGCCTGTTACCCTTCGCCATGGCCACCCCACCCTCAATTCCACGGCACATCCCGGGCTCGGAGGATGACAAGACTCTTCGTTGCCCGCACGATCACAGCCTCATGGAGAAGGAAGATGTTGGCGGCATTGTCACCGATCGGTGCAACGCGTGCGGCAGACTCTGGCTCGACAACGGGGAGCTTGAGCGGCTGATCGCCGCTGATGAAGCGGTCGTTCAGGGAGCTGACTCCGGCCCGTTCGGTCGCGAGAGCGGGCGGGCCGCACTGGGAGGACGTTGCTGCCCCCGCGATGGAAGGCAGCTGCTTGAAATCAAGCACCCTCACCGCCCGGATGTCCTTATTGAGGTTTGCCCCGGCTGCAAGGGTGTGCTGCTCGACGCTGGTGAGCTTCGCCAGATCAGCGGCAAGACGGCCAAGGAAGCGGCCTCCTGGCTTAAGAAGATGCAGATGATGGTCCGCTGGTAGCGGCTCCGCCGTGGCTTTCCGTCCGCCGGTGCCCAGCCCGTGTCGCGCCGGGCGCTCTGAGAACGATTCCCCCATTCGGTCGCACCCCGGGAACATGGACCAGCACCGGGTCACGTTGTGTTATAATGAATTGATCCCGCCGGACAGGCCGCGGCTGCGCTGCCGCAGGTTCCCTGGCAAACCAGCAAACAGGAGTCCACCATGAACTGCAGGTACATTTGCGCCCCTCTGTGCATCTCCGCCGCGGCCCTTATCGCTGTCGTCGGCTCGATGACCATCGCCAGCGCTCAGCCGGGCATGGACAAGTCGCCCGGACACGCGCCCTCGCCTTCGGCGCCGGCGATGGGCCAGCCGGAGATGCAACTGCCGCCGGGCTGGACGCCTGAAGACATGGCCGCCTGTGAGGCCGCCGCCAAGCCGGGCAAGATGCACGAGTGGCTCGCCAAGGGCGCGGGCACGTGGAAGGGCAAGGAGAAGATATGGATGGCGCCCGGCACACCCGCCATCGAGAGCGAGTGCACACAGACGATCACCACCATCATGGACGGCCGTTTCTCGCAGTGCACCGTCACCGGTGACATGATGGGCCAGACCTTCCTCGGCATGGGCACGACCGGCTTTGACAACGTCACCGGCAAGTTCGTCTCCACCTGGTTCGACAACATGGGCACCGGCATCATGAACGGCACGGGCGAGCTCTCGTCCGACGAGAAGACCCTCACCATCAACTACACCATGAACTGCCCAATCACCAAGAAGCCCGCGGCCATGCGCGAAGTGATCACCATCACCAGCCCCACCACCAGCACGATGGAGATGTTCGCAAACGACCCCAAGAGTGGCAAGGAATTCAAGATGCTGCACATCGACTTCACGAAGAAGTGAGTCAGCGGCACGTGCCATTCGCCATTCGACGCGAGTGGATGGCAAGCAAGAAAGAGGCCCCGGGAATCTGCCCGGGGCCTTTGTCTTTCACGAGTGCTTGGGGCCGAACGACGAAAGCCTCCGTTCTTACCACTCCGGCCCGCCCGAGTACCGCCCGTAGATGTCCGCCATCGCCTGCACCATCTCGCCGAGCGTGCAGTTGGCGAGCGCACCATCCACCAGCGCAGGCATCACGTTGGTCGCGTCCATCTTCGAGTCGGCGGGCGTCAGGCCTGTGCCACCTTCGACGGGCGTGTACGTCTTCCCCTGGCAGGCCAGGCGGATGTTGGCCAGGGCCTGCTCGACTTTCGCCTTGTCGCGACGCTTCTTGAAGGCCGCGAGCCGCTCATTCTGCTCAACCTCGACGGTGTGGGGGATGACCAGGATGTCGATCGGCCGCTTCTCATCGGGGTCGCTGTAGGCGTTGACACCGACGATGAGCCGGTCGCCCGCCTCGCACTCCTCGCTGAAGCGGTAGGAAGCCTCGGCGATCTGCCGACGGAAATAGCCGCGGTTGATCCCCGCGACCACGCCGCGCCCGTAGGTGGTCTTCGGGGCGAAAACACCTGCCTTCTTGCCTTCCTTTGCGTTGGCGGCGTTGCCGTTCCCGTAAGAGCCCATCGCGTCGATGTCCGCGATGTAGTCGAGCGCTCCACTCTCGACCGTGTCGGTGAGCTGCTCGACGTACCACGACCCGCCCAGCGGATCGGCCACGCGCGTGACGCCCGTCTCGTGCGCGAGGATCTGCTGCGTCCGCAGCGCCACCGTCACCGCCTGCTCCGTCGGCAGGCCGAGCGTCTCATCCATGCTGTCGGTGTGCAGGCTCTGGCAGCCCCCCATCACCGCGGCCATCGCCTGGTAGGCGACGCGCACGATGTTGTTCAGCGGCTGCTGCTCAGTCAGCGAGCAGCCCGCCGTCTGCACGTGGGTCTTCATGAACCACGAGCGCTCGTTCTTGGCGCCGTAGCGCTCCTTCATCGCGCGGGCCCAGATGCGGCGGGCCGCGCGCAGCTTGCAGATCTCCTCAAAGAACTCGTTGTGCGAGTTGAAGAAGAACGACAGCCGCGGCGCGAACTCGTCGATGTCCATCCCGCGCTCGAGGCACGCCTCGACGTACTCCATCCCGTCGCGCAGCGTGAACGCCAACTCCTGCACCGCGTTCGAACCCGCCTCGCGGATGTGGTACCCGCTGATGCTCACGCTGTTCCACTTCGGCAACAACTTGCTCTGGAACTCGATCGTGTCCACCACCAGCTTCACGCTCGCCTCGGGCGGGTAGATGAACTCGTTCTGAGCGTGGAATTCTTTCAGGATGTCGTTCTGCAGCGTCCCGCCCAGCTTGTC
Organism: uncultured Phycisphaeraceae bacterium; assembly: GCA_964403525.1. Lineage (GTDB taxonomy): Bacteria > Planctomycetota > Phycisphaerae > Phycisphaerales > UBA1924 > JAJTGZ01. Next base: position 151,551 of record CAYOGE010000003.1, read on the forward strand.
CCAGCCGATCCCCCGCTGCTTCGCCATCGCCAGGTACATCGCCCAGATCACCGCTGCCGGCCCGTTGATCGTCTGGCTCACCGTCACCTGATCGACGGGGATGCCGTCGTAGAGGCGGTGCATGTCCTCGATCGTGCAGATCGCCACGCCGCACTTGCCCACCTCTCCCGCGCTCAGGGCATCGTCGCTGTCGCGTCCCATCAGCGTCGGCAGGTCAAAGGCGGTGCTCAGACCCGTGTTTGTCGCGCCGCCGCCGCTTGCCTTTCCCTGCTCCAGCAGATACTTGAACCGCTTGTTGGTGTCGTCGGCCGAGCCGAACCCGGCGAACTGCCGCATCGTCCAGAACCGGGTGCGGTACCCCTTGGCGAACAGGCCGCGCGTGTAGGGGAACTGCCCCGGCGCCGGGATCTCGCGAGCCTGATGCTTGATCGACTCAGCGGGCACCTCGGGCCCGTAGACCGGCTGGGTGATGATCCCGGAGATCGTCACCGCGTGCGGATCGACCTTGTTTGTCGTCGGGGTAATCGTGCCCACGGCTTCATCTCCCTGTCGTTTGGTATGGTGCGCCGGCCCATTGGTGGCGCCGGGCACGTAGTGAGGCTGAGGCTGTGATCCGTTTGACCCGTTCGTGCTCATTGCCCCAATTATACAGATGAAGTAACGAGTGACGAGCGATGGGCCCCAAGCAAAAGCAGGGGCAACGGGCCATTTCCCCCCCTTCCCCCTTCCTGATTCACCACTCCCCGCTCATCACTACGCCTTCCCCGGAGGCACCCCGATGTCCTCCCACCAAAGGTCGGGTCGCGTGGCGATGAACCGCTTCATCATCTCGATGCACCGCTCATCGTTGACGATCTCCACCCCCACCTTCTCCGCGGCGAACCAATCCTCGCGCCCCTGAAAGTTCTGCCGCTCTCCGATCACCACCCGCGGGATGCGGTGGAGGATCGACGTCCCCGTGCACATCGCGCACGGGCTGAGCGTGCTCACCAGCGTCAGCGTGTGCCAGTCCCGCCGCCGACCGGCGTTGCGGATGCAGACCGTCTCGGCGTGCGCGGTCGGGTCACCCGCCTGCACCCGCAGGTTGTGCCCGAGCCCCACGACCACGCCATCGGCATTGAGCAGACACGACCCGATCGGGATCCCCCCCTCCCGCTCGCTCTTGCGGGCCTGCTCAATCGCGGCCTCTAACCCGACTTTCACAACTGTTGCAAGGTCAACCATGCATGAAGGGTATCGCTTAAGAGCGACCGTTCACCACAGAGCCGCGCCCAACGCAGCGAAGCGGAGCGGAGCCGAAAGATCGATGGCCGTGCAGGTTGAACACCTGCACCACGACACCGAGGACACAGCGAAAGGCGGAGGGATGAAGAGTGTGTCAAGGCAAGGAATGCCTTGCCCCTCCCTCTCTTGTCTGTGCCACTGTGGAAAACGGTCTTCAGGCTTCTGAGCTCATCGGCGGGCAGGTGCAGATGAGGTTGCGGTCGCCGAAGGGGTTGTCGATGCGCGAGACGGGGGGCCAGAACTTGCTGTCTTTGAGCCACGGCGCGGGGTAGGCCGCTTTGCTGCGCGGGTAGGGGCGGCTCCACTCGTCGGCGCAGACGACCATCTGCGTGTGCGGGGCGTGCTTGAGGACGTTGCTCGCCTTGTCGGCCTTACCGCTGGCGACTTCTTCCATCTCGTTGGCGATGCCGATCATCGCCTCGCAGAAGCGGTCGAGCTCGGCTTTGTCTTCGCTCTCGGTCGGCTCGATCATCAGCGTGCCGGGGACGGGGAAGCTCATCGTCGGTGCGTGGAAGCCGTAGTCCATGAGGCGCTTGGCAATGTCGTCGATGGTGCAGCCGGCCTTGGCGACGGCGGCTCGCGTGTCGAGGATGAACTCGTGGGCGCAGAGGCCGGTCTTGCCCGCGCTGCTCTTGCCGCGGTAGAGGACGGGGAGCCTGCCCTCAGACTCGATGCGCTTGGCCATGTAGTTGGCGTTGAGCATGGCGACTTGCGTCGCCTTCTTGAGGCCGTCGGGGCCCATCATCGCGATGTACATCCACGAGATGACCAGGATGCTCGGTGAACCCCAGGGGGCGGCGCTCACCGGGCCGGTCGCTTTGCTGCCGGCGCTGGCGGCGGTGTTGATGTCGCTCTGGTCGATGAAGGGGCTGACAACCGGGTGGCCGCTGAGGAACGGTGCGAGGTGCTTGCGGACACAGATAGGGCCCATGCCGGGCCCGCCGCCGCCGTGTGGGATGCAGAACGTCTTGTGCAGGTTGAGGTGGCAGACATCGGCGCCGATGTTGCCGGGAGACGTGAGGCCGACCTGCGCGTTCATGTTCGCGCCGTCCATGTAGACCTGGCCGCCGTGGCGGTGGATGATGGCGGTGATCTCCTTGATCCCCTCCTCGAAAACGCCGTGGGTGCTCGGATAGGTGACCATCAGCGCGGCAAGGTTCTTGCCGTGCTCGGTGGCCTTCTTCTCAAGGTCGGCGAGGTCAACGTTGCCGCTGGAATCGCAGGCGACGGGGACAACCTTCATGCCGGCGATCACAGCGCTGGCAGGGTTGGTGCCGTGGGCGCTGGTTGGGATGAGGCAGATGTCGCGGTGCGCGTCGCCGCGGCTGCGGTGGTATGCGCGGATGACCAGCAGGCCGGCGTACTCGCCCTGGCTGCCGGCGTTTGGCTGGAGGCTTACGGCGTCGAAGCCGGTGCATTCAGCCAGCCAGGCTTCAAGGTCTTTGAAGAGGCTGTGGTACCCCTTGGCGTGCGATGGCGGGCAGAAGGGGTGGAGGCGGCCGAAGGCCTCCCACGTCACCGGGATCATCTCGCTGGTGGCGTTGAGCTTCATGGTGCACGAGCCGAGGGCGATCATGCTCTGGGCGAGGGAGAGGTCGCGGCCCATCAGCTTGAAGATGTAGCGGAGCATCTCGCTCTCGCTGTGGTGCGTGTTGAAGACCGGGTGGGTGAGGTAGCCGCTCTGGCGTGCGAACGCGCCGCCGCAGTCGAGGCTCATACCGGTGATGAAGGCGTCAACGTCTTCTCTGCCGGTGCCGCCGAAGGCCGCGAGCACGTTCTGGACGTCGGTACGCGAGGTGGTTTCATCGCACGAGACGGTGAGCGAGCCGTCGCCACAGTCACGCAGCAGCACGCCGCGGGCGTGGGCGGCGGCGACGACCTGGGCGGCGGTGCGGCCGACGGGCCTGATGTGAACGGTGTCAAAGATCGACTCACTGGCGACGGTGTGGCCGAGCTTCTTGAGGCCCGCGCGGAGCGACTCTGCAAAGGCGTGGGTGCGCTGGGCGATGCGCCGCAGACCTTCCGGCCCGTGGTAGACCGCGTACATGCCGGCGCAGATCGCCAGCAGGGCCTGGGCGGTGCAGATGTTGCTGGTCGCCTTCTCACGCTTGATGTGCTGCTCGCGGGTCTGGATCGCCATGCGCAGCGCGGCGTTCCCTTGCGCATCGCGCGAGACGCCGATGATGCGTCCGGGCATCCGCCGGGCGTGCTCCGCGCGCGTGGCGATGAAGGCCGCGTGCGGCCCGCCGAACCCCATCGGAACGCCCAGACGCTGGCTGCTGCCGATGGCGATATCCGCCCCACCGCCGCCAAACTCACCCGGCGGCTTGATGAGCGTGAGGGCCAGCAGGTCGGTAGCGACGACGAACTGGGCCCCTCCGCCTCCCGCGGCGTGAACATCCTTGCAGGCCTTCTCGAAGTCGCGGAGCGTGCCGAAGGTGCTGGGGTACTGCACCAGCACGCCGCAGACGTCCGCGCCGATGGAGCCGATCGCGGCGGCATCAACGACCTTGACGTTCAGGCCGAGCGTCTCGGCGCGCGTCTGAACCACTGCGATGGTCTGGGGGTGGCAATCGCTGGCGACGACGAACGTGTTGCGCTGGGGAGAGGCCTCGTGCCCGCCGCAGATCGCGTAGCACATCGCCATCGCCTCAGCAGCGGCGGTCGCTTCGTCGAGCAGGCTGGCACCCGCCAGCGGCAGGCCGGTGAGGTCGGCGACCATGGTCTGAAAGTTCAGCAGGGCTTCGAGGCGACCCTGAGCGATCTCGGCCTGGTAGGGCGTGTACTGGGTGTACCACCCCGGGTTCTCGATGATGTTCCGCAGGATGACCGGCGGCACGATGGTGTCGTGGTATCCCATGCCGATCATCGATCGGGCGACGGTGTTCTGCTCGGCGTACCCCTTGAGTTTGGCGATCGCCTCGCTCTCGGTGAGGGCGGCGGGGAGGTTCATCGGGCCGCGGCGGATGCCGGCGGGGACGATCGCATCGCCAAGGGCATCGAGGGTGGGGTAGCCAACGGCGGCGAGCATCTCGTCGATCTCGGCGGGGCTGGGGCCGATGTGGCGCGGCGCGAACGTGTCCGACGCGTTGAGCACCGATCCGCCCCCGCCAGCGACCGACCCCTTGCCCGCCAAAGACGCCGCCGAACCGCTCGATGTCATCGTCATGATCGCCTCGTAAAGCAGGCCGCTCGGGCCGGTCCGCTGGCCAGTTCCGCACACACCTGTCGCGCTGTTTTGCGGCCCGTTTAGCCGCTGGCAAGTCTAGGTCGGGGGACAGTGGATTCCAAACCCGAGCCGCTTTGAAGCCGCGGCCGCAACGCCTCTACGGCGAGCCATGTACCATCTGCACACATGAAACGCTCCAACCCTTTCGGCGTCGTCACCGTTGCCTTGATTCTGCTGGCCGCACCGTTTACAGCTGCAGGCCAGACGCCGCTGGTAGACACGCTCAAGACGCTCACGGACGACGAGCGGACGTACTTCCAGCACGTGACAACGCTGAGCAACCCCTTCTTTGAGGGTCGCGCCCCGGGCCTGCGCGGGAATGCGCTTGCCGCCGAGTACGTGGAGTTCTACTTCCGAGACTGCGGCCTGACGCCCGCCTTTCCGCTGGTGAAGGTGGAGGGCGAAGGGATGGAAACAGCCAGAACCCCCTTTGCTTCGTACCGGCAGCCCTTTTCGACGGGCAAGGAGACGATCGCCAAGGCTCAGGCGATGTCGTACACGGTTGGTGGCTCAACGGTCACGCTCGCTCCCGGCGTTGACTTCGCCGTTCGCGGCGTATCCGGGACGGGCGCGGCGACGCTTCCGGTCGTCTTTGTCGGTTACGGCATCAACCAGGGCAAGGATGACTATTCCTCGTTTGACGGGATGAAAGACGGTGAAGACCTCTCAGGAAAAGCGGCATTGCTGCTGCGCTTTGAGCCCCTTAACGAGAAGGGCCGGAGCCGCTGGAGCGATACGGGAGAGTTCACAAACAAGTCATCGCTTGCTGCAAAGCTCCGTGCGCTGGCCAATCGGAAGGCCGCAGCGATTCTGCTGGTAAGCCCCCCGGGAGTCGACGACCCGCGGGCGGGCACGATCGAAGACACCAAGTCATCAACGCAGGGCACTGCGATGAGCATGCCGGTGATGAACCTGCATGTAGACGCGGCAATGAAGATGCTGTCCGCCGCGGGCGCGGACCTGCTGTCCCTTCGCAAGGGCGCCGACGAGAAGGGAGGCGTGACGGACATCGCCGGCCTCACCGTCACGGTTGATGCGGCGATTTCGCGTGAACCAAACTCCACCGACAACGTCGGTGGTGTGCTGGCGGGGCGCGGAGCACTGAAGGACCAGTACATCGTGATCGGTGCCCACTACGACCACGTTGGCTACGGGCTCTTTGGATCGCGGACCAACTCGGTCGGCAAGCTCCACCCGGGTGCCGACGACAACGCCAGCGGCACGGCCGGGCTGCTGGTGCTGGCGGCGAGACTCGCGGGCGAGTACGCCCGGCTTGGCCCAGACGCCAACGCCCGCTCGATCATGTTCGTCGCGTTCAGCGGCGAAGAGGGCGGGCTCATCGGGTCGCGCTACTTCGTGAAGAATGCACCGGTAGAAGCCAGCGGCGTCTACGCCATGCTCAACATGGACATGATCGGACGGGCACGGCACGACTCCCAAGGCAGGCCGAAGTGTGAGGTCTCAGGCGTAGGAACGGCGAAGGGATTCGAGGAGCTGCTGACGCCGATCTTCGAGGCCAGCGGGGTCGCCGTCAAGACGCTCCCCGGCGGGCAGGGTCCGAGCGATCACGCGTCGTTTTACCGCGGCAATATCCCGGTGCTGCACTTCTTCACGGGGCTCCACGACCAGTACCACGCGCCAACCGACACGTACGACCTCATCGACGCGGCCGGTGCCGCACGGGTCTACCGGCTTGCGGGTGCGGTCGCGACGGCGCTCTCGACGCGCACTGAGCCGCTGGAGTTCACGCAGTCGAAGGGCCCCAGCATTGATATGAACGAGCCTGTAGATGACCCGCGCGCCGCCGCGGGCACGACGCCTGCAGAAGAGCCAGCTGTAACGAAGCGTGCGCGAACACCCGAGGCCGCGCCCGCGCCGACGGACCCGCAGCCTGCTTCGAACGGGGGGGGGCGGGGCGGCTCGCGCGTGCGATTTGGCATCCAGCCGGGCGACTACGACGGTGGCTCGGGCATCGAGGTTGGCGACGTCTTCCCGAACACTTCCGCGGCCGAGGCGGGGGTCAAAGCGGGCGACGTGATCATCAAGTGGAACGACACGCCCGTTGCGAGCGTGCAGGATTGGATGCCGCTGCTCGGCCGCGCGAGTCCGGGCGACAAGGTCAAGCTCACCGTCAAGCGCGGGAACGACACGCTCGTGCTCGAGTGCACGCTCAAGGCCGCCGGCAACTAGGCGTGTTGTCTCGCGCTGACCACCCCGCTGTGCGCTCCGCGAGTTCCGGCAGGCTCAGGCCGCAAGCGAGACGAGCGAGAGCGTCAGCGCGAAGCCGCTGACGTCTGCGAGCGTCGTTGAGATCGGTCCGCTCGCCAGCGCTGGATCGATCTTCATCCTGCGCAGCAGGAGGGGGCAGAGCGCGCCGATCGCGATCGCGATCAGCGAGTTCAGCGCCATCGCCAGGCCGACCGCGGCGCCGATCGTCCACGGTGCGCCCCACATGCGCGCAAGCAGGGCCACCGCGCCGCCCAGCGGGAAGGCCATCAACACCGCCAGCGCCGCCTCATGAGCGAGCACGCGACGCCACGCGGCGGGGTCGATCACGCCGAGCGTGAGCTCACGTATGCTGACCGCCGCCGCCTGCATCGCGGCGTTTCCGCTGGTTGCGGAGATCACCGGCAGGACCGCCGCGACCACCACGACCTTGGCGATCGTGTCCTGGTGCAGCGCGACAATCGCCGCACCACCCAGGCACAGCAGCAGGTTTACGCCGAGCCACGCCGACCGACGCCGCAGACGCACGGCGACCGGCATCGACCGGAGTTCCTCACCACCGACGATGCCCTGGCTCACGCGGTAGTCGTCTTCTGCCTCCTCCTGCTCGCCGACGGTCGCATCGGCCCGGGTGACAACGCCGAGCATCGCCCCAGCGGCGTCAACCACCGGCAGCGCAATGAAGGGGTGCTCGTCGAACGCCGCCGCAACATCGTGGAGCGGCGCGGTGTCACGCACGGTGGCGGGCGGCCGGGCGATCAGCGTTGAAAGGCTCGCCCCCTCCGGCGCAAGCAGCAGGTCACGCAACGGCGCGACGCCGATAAGCCGGCGTTCTTCATCAACAAGGTAGATGTACTGAACGCCGATCGCGGCGTAGCGCTGCTGGTTCGCGCGCAGGTCACGGATGGCATCTCTGACCTCAGCGCGGGCGGGATAGGCGACAAACTCAGTCTCCATCAGTCCGCCGGCGGTATCTGGCTCGTAGGCGAGCAGTCGGGCCGCGTCTTGGCGGGCGTCGACGGGGAGCAGTGCCTGGATCGATGCGCGGTGATCATCGTCAGCGGCCGCGAGCAGGTCGGCCCGTTCGTCGCTGGGCAAGAGAGCGACCAACCTTGCCGCCTGGCCGGAAGGGATGGACGAGAGGATCGGGCCTGATTGCTCGTGCGGAAGCCAGTGCAGCACCTCGCGGGCGCGCTTGTCATCCACGATCGCGGCGAAGACTGCGGCGGCCTGCTCAAGGCTCATCGCGCCGAACAGTGCTCGTGTCTGATCCGGCCCGAGGTCCGCAGACTCAAAGCGTGACGCGATCTCGCGAGCATCTTCGATCGAAGCCCATTCGGCAACGTCGGCCGCCTCGGAATTGTCGATCGCATCGCCACTCATCGCTCCAAAGGTAGCGCAGCGGTTCCCTTTGTCTTGCTCTATGCCTGAGGCGAAAGAGGCTCTGCCTGAGCGGTTGGACGTTTCGTGCCGCACACACGAAGAGGGCGGGCGGCGCGGCACGCAAGCTGGTAAACTGATTGGCATGAAGCCCAACGACCACGGAGACCTCCCCAAGCCCGTCGATCCGCTCCACCTGGAGGCCTTCGAGACCAAGCTGATCGTTCGGAACCTGCGGCCGGAGGACTACGACGAACTCGTGGCTCTGCAGCAGCGGTGCTTCCCCGGAATGTCAACATGGAACGTCGAACAGATCCGGAGCCAGCTCCGGATCTTCCCGGAAGGGCAGTACTGCATCGAGTACAACGGGAGGATTGTCGCCTCTGCCAACAGCCTGATCGTCGACTTCGAGCAGCACGAGAACTGGCACGACTGGAAGCTGGTGTCGGACGCTGGATACATACGCAACCACAACGCGCTGGGCGACACGCTCTACGGCATCGAGATCATGGTTGACCCGGCCTTCCGCGGGCACAAGCTCGCACGGCGCCTCTACGAGGCCCGCAAGCAACTCGCCCGCGCAAGGAACATCCGGCGGATGATCATCGCCGGGCGGATCCCCGGCTATGGCAAGCACGCGGACAAGCTCACCGCCTCGGAGTACGTCGACAAAGTGATCGCCAAGCAACTGGTGGACCCGGTGCTGACCGTGCAGCTCTCTAACGGCTTCGCGCTCAAGGGGCTGATCCCGGGCTACTTCCCCAGCGACAGCGAATCACGCGGGTACGCGACCTTTCTTGAGTGGACAAACCTCGACTTCACCAAGGACCCCAGCCAGCGGTTCCAGGCAGTCACGCGCGTTCGCCTGTGCCTTGTGCAGTACTTCATGAGGCGGATCACGAGCTTCGAGGAGTTTGCAAAGCAGTGCGAGTTCATCGCCGACGTCGCTTCCAACTACAAGAGCGACTTTGTGCTCTACCCGGAGTTGTTCACCACCCAGTTGCTGAGCCTTGTCGAGACGAGCCGTCCGTCGGTGGCCGCCCGCAAGCTCGCCGAGTACACGCCGCGGTACCTCGAGCTCTTCAACGGACTCTCCGTTCGGTTCAACATGAACATTATCGGCGGGTCGCAGTTCACGGTGGAGGGCGAGAACCTCTACAACATCGCGTACCTCTTCAGGCGCGACGGCACAATCGGCAAGCAGTACAAGATACAGATCACGCCCAACGAACGCCGCTGGTGGGGTGTTCAGCCGGGGAACCAGGTGGAAGTGTTCGAGACAGACCGCGGCAAGGTCGCGATCCTGATCTGCTACGACAGCGAGTTCCCCGAGCTCGCCCGCGTCGCGGCGGCGAAGGGCGCCAAGATCCTCTTTGTGCCGTTCAACACCGACGAGCGTTTCGGCTACCTCCGCGTGCGGCACTGCTCGCAGGCCCGGGCGATCGAGAACCAGATGTACGTGGCGATCGCCGGCTGCGCTGGCATGATGCCCTTTGTCGATAACGCGGACATGCACTACGCGCAGTGCGCAGTGCTGACGCCGTCGGATTTCCCCTTCGCCCGAGACGCCGTCGCCAGCGAGAGCATGCCCAACATCGAGACCGTTGTCGTCCAGGATGTTGACCTTGAGTTGCTCCGGCGCAACCGCATCGACGGCACCGTTCGCCCATGGACAGACCGCAGAAAGGACCTTTACAGCGTGCGGTTCAACGATCCCGAGACCGGCCCGCAGGAGTTTTGATAGCTGAACACACGCGGCGCACCGACTTCGACGCTCCGACAGCGGCTGTTCTTCGCCCTCCTCTACTTCAGCGAGGGCGCACCGATCGGCTATATCTGGTGGGCGATGCCCACGCGCCTGCGGGCCGGAGGCATGCCCGTCGATCAGGTCACGGCCCTGACAGCGCTCCTCACGCTTCCTTGGGCGCTCAAGTTTGTCTGGGCGCCCGCGGTCGACCGTTTCCGCACGCACCGCTGGGGGTACCGGGCATGGATCACCGCGGCACAGGTTTCAATGGGGCTCACGCTCCTGCCGCTTGCGCTGCTTCCCCTGCAGCAAACGCTCCCTTTCGTGGGTGCGCTGCTGTGCGCTCACGCCGTTGCGGCGGCGACGCAGGACGTTGCGATCGACGCGCTCGCGATCAGCACGGTGCGCGAAGAAGACCGTGGACGAACGACCGGCTGGATGCAGGCGGGGATGCTCGTCGGTCGCGGCGCCTTTGGTGGACTCGCCCTTGCCGCAGAGCGGTGGATCGGAGCGCAGGCCGTCGTCGCCGTGCTGATCGCGTGCGTATGGGCGACGCTGATCGCTGTCTGGGCGTCATCGGCCGGTGCGGCCGGTGAATTGCGTCCCTCGGACTCGCGCCCACGCGTACTCGCTCCGCTGGCCGCGATGCTCCGCCGCCGCGCTACGTGGGTCGGCCTCGGCGTCGCGCTCACCGCCGGTGCCGGCTTCGAGTCTGTCGGCGGGCTGATGGGCTCGTTCCTGCTCGACCGTGGCGCAGAAAAAGCGCTGGTCGGATGGTTCTTTGCCCTGCCAGTGATCTGCTGCATGATCCTGGGTGGCCTCGCCGGCGGCTGGTTGTCGGACAGGTTTGGCCACCGGCGAACGGCCCTGGGGTCTGTCGCGGCCATCTTCGCCTGCATCGGAGCTTTCGCGTGGGTCGACACTTCGCTCAACGGCACGGTCGCTGCACTGATGGCCGCGGGGGTTCCGATCTACATCCTGATGGGGGTGCTGACGGCTTCGTCCTACGCGCTCTTCATGGATCTTACCGACCCACACGTGGGCGGCACACAGTTCAGCGCGTTCATGGGCGCAACCAATCTCTGTGAGGTGTGGGCCGTTGCGTTGGCGGGCGCGATCGCTGCGAAGTCCGGCTATCCCGTAGCGTTCGTTGCCGTCGGAGCGCTGTCGCTCGCGTCCATCCCCTTGCTGAAGGTCCTCCGCGTAGCGAGCCGGCGCTGAGCACGCCGAGAGGTGCACGCTCGGTGTTGGTGTTTTTTCACGCCCGTCACTGGTCTGAACGATGCTCGCCGTTAGACTGTGCGTACATGCGAACGCTCGCGATTATCGTCGGACTCGCCGCGTCGACCGCGGCGCTTGGGCAATCGGCCGCTCCTGCAGGTCATGGGGCGTCCACCGCGCAGACGGTTGTCACCTTGACCAACGGCGACGTGCTCCGCGGCGAGCTCGTCAGTCAGGGTGAGTCTGTTGTCATTGACCATCCGGTACTGGGCCGGCTCACCGTCGCCCGCGCTGACGTAGCCGATGTGCGAACCATGACCGCGGCCGATGCGGGAAAGGCAACCGCCGCAGCCCAGGCCGCTGCGGCGAAAGTGCCCGCCCCGCCACCGCCCCCTGACCCGACCTCTTTCTGGAGAGGGTGGAAGGGCTCGATTGCGCTCGGTGCCAACGGAGCCTCTGGCAACAGCGAAAGCCAGAGCGTTCGCGCCGAGGCCGGGCTGCTCCGTGAGACCTCGAAAACCAAAGCGGCGGTTGGGCTGATCTACAGCCACGCCACCAGCGACGGCAGCACGTCCAACGATAACGCACGCATTGATGTACGCAACGACTGGCTCCCGCAGGAAGGCGATGCTCTGCGGCCGTTCGTGCAGGGCTCTGGCGAGTACGACATGTTCCAGGAGTGGGACTACCGCCTGAGCGCAGCGGCCGGTGTGGGCTACGAACTGATCAAGGACGAGAAGATCCTCGTGCTGCCAAGGATCGGCCTGGGGTTGGCACGGGAGATTGGCGGTGCCGACAACCGGCTGCACGCCGAGGGCCTGCTGGGAGTCGATTTCTCCTACGTGATCGATGAGCGATCAAAGGTCTTCTCGACCGCCGATTCATTCTGGGTGCTGGACTCGTACCCCGACTACCGGTTGCTGCTGCGAGCCGGCTATGAAGTGGTCATCGACCCGTCGAACAAGCTCTCGCTCAAGCTCGGCCTAGAAGACAAGTACGACAGTGATCCAGACGGCCGCGAGCGAAACGACCTTGCGTATTTCGTGCTGCTCAACTACGGGTTCTGAAGCGAGTTTTTGCGTTTCAGTGCCGTTTCGCAAGCGAAACGCCGCCGGCCCGACGCAGAATCGTCTGCGTCGCGGACGGCTGCTGTGAGGGGCTTGCTCGTCACCATTGACACAGGCCGAGCGGCCCGCCGCAGTACCTCACCGGCGTGGCCTATACTTGTGCGTTCCAGTCCGGGTCTGCGACCATCTCGGTCGCTCCGGACCATGTCCACCGCCGCTTCCTCGTGCCCGAGGGTCTAGCTCCGGTTTTTTCTGCTCTGGGCACAATTCGAGGAAGCGTCTGATGACGAAGCTCTACGTCGGTAATCTCTCTTTCAACACCTCTGAGTCCGAGCTGCGCGAAATGTTCACGCAGTACGGCGAGGTCGCGTCCGCATCGCTGGTCATGGACCGCGAGACGGGCCGTCCCCGCGGTTTCGGGTTCGTCGAGATGTCCAGCGCTGAGGCCGCTCAGGCCGCCATCGCCGGCCAGAACGGCAAGAACGTCGGCGGCCGTGACCTCACCGTCAACGAAGCCAAGCCCCGCGAGGATCGTGGCGGCGGCGGTGGTGGCGGCAGCCGCGGTGGCTGGGGCGGCGGCGGCGGTGGTGGTGGCGGTCGCTCCTCCGGCGGCGGCGGTGGCGGCAAGCGCGGCAGCTGGTAAGTCCGCAGCCCCTGGGGGCTGTTGACCATTGGCCAGCTTCGTTCTCTATGCAAAGTGAAGGGCCAGCGCAACCGCGCTGGCCTTTTTTTGTTCAGCATCCGCACTCGGCTGTTCTGCTGCGTCGCGGTCAAACGGCTTGCCGGAGCGGCGCGAGCCGGACTACTCCGCCGCGCGAGCCAGCCCTCGCTCAATGCAGGCAAACACGCGTGGCCAGTCTTTCTCGTTGAAGACAGGCAGGGGCGGCAGCATGCGCACGTGGTACGGCCCGTGCCCGGCGATGAAGCTCATCACGCCTTCTTCGAACATCAGCTTGCACGCCTTGTTCACCCGGTCTTTGTCGCCGGCGAACGGGGTGAACTTCATCATCCCGCCCACCCCGCCAACCAGCGGTGGGAGCTTTCCGTACTTCGGACTTGTTGCCGGGAACCACGCCGGGTGCTTTGCGATCAACCCGTTAACGTGCTGCGCGAACAGACGCCAGTGCTTCGCAAAGGCGCCGTCTGCGCCGTACCAAGGCCCATTCTCCAGTCGATTGAGCACCTCGTTGCCCGCCGCAAACTGGGCCGGGCCGCTCACAAAGGTTCCGCTGAGAAGTCCGGGCTGGGGGTTGTACTCCGCGCTGTAGAGCGTGGCGCAGGCCTGGGTCATTTTGCCGACGCAGAAGACGTCGACATACTGGCCAAGGTCGAGCATCTCGTAGGTGAACATCGATTCCGTACGTCCGAACGTCTGGATCTCGTCGTCCCACACCGCGACGCCGCTCGCCTTGCAGACGTCCATCAGAGCCTTGAAGAAATCGCGCGGCGCTGTGTTGAAGCCGCCCTCGCCCTGCACGAGCTCAAAGATGAAGCAGGCGTGCTGCTTCGGATAGCGTTCAACGTATTGCACGAGCTGCCGGACGCACTGGTCGATGTGCCTCGCCCGGCCGGCGGCGCCGGCCCCAAGCTGCTCCGCCGCTACCTCGCTGTAGAACGGGACATAGTCGACCAGTGTTGAGAGCGGGATTCCCTGCCGGTTGCCGGCGGCGTCGCCGATCTGGCTCATGGTGACCGAGCGGCCCATGAAGCAGTCCTGGAATGCAAGCACCCGCGACGCGGGCGCGTGCTTCTGGAAGCACACCTTCAGCGCGTTCTCGTTGGCCATCGCCCCGCTCGTGGACGGATAGATGTGCGCAAGGCGCGACGACCGCTTCGCCAAGCGCAACAGGGTCTCTCCGAACTGATACACCTCAAAGCCCGACTGGAGGTTGCCGTGGTTGACGATGTCGCTGGTGCCGGCTCGCACGGTCGCCGCGATCATCGCGGGGTCAGAGTGACCGAGAAAATGAACACCGATGCCCGTGATCATGTCCCACTTCACGCTGCCGTCGGCCAGCTCGACAAGCGCGCCGTTGCCGAGCCCGCTCCCCAGGTACGGATAAAGGAGCGCACGCCCACGGACATCGGCCGCTCGCTTCAACAGGGACTCGTACGCCAGCTTCGCGTCCTCGCTGCGCGGGCCGCGGACGTCGCTGATCTGCTTGCTGTGGGCGACAACCTCGGCAACGATCGCATCGACCGCCGCGGCGAGCGCCGGGCTGCGTTGAAACGCCTCGCCCTGGCTGAGCGGCGCACTGCCCTGCCCGGACGACCCGTTGGTTGAGCACGCCGAGGCGGACGCAGTAGTTGGCACAGTCGTGGTCATGCTTCTTCCTTGTACTGAAAGTGTAGATGGCCCCCGCGCTCGTGCGTGCGCAGAGCTGCACAGTCGCTCGGGGCCCGCCGCAAGCCGCAAAGTACTGGCGACAAACGAAAACGGCCCCCGGCGTTCGCCGAGGGCCGGAGGAAAGCTGTTGTTACCCGGTCTCAGCGATCGACGATGACGATCTCAACACGGCGGCTGGCCGCCTTCGTGCTCTTGGGGCTCTCGGAGCCCTTTCCGACGGCGCTGATGCGCGACGACGAGACACCCTTGGAGATCATGTACTTCTCAACCGCTTCGGCCCTCGCCTGGCTCAGCGCCTTGTTGCTGCCGAAGCTGCTCTTCTTGATCGGGTCGGTGTCCGTGTACCCTTCGACGATGATCGTGTCACCCGCGTGCTTGCTCTTGAAGTCAGCGATGACCTTGTCGACTTCTTTCTTGCCGCCGCTTGTCAGCGTTGCCGAGCCCGGGCCGAAGAGCACGTCACCCGCAAGGATCGTGCGCGTGCTGCCGCGGGGGCCGCTGATCGGTCCGCTCGGGCCGGGGCCAACGGGCGGCTGGGCTTGACGCGCGGCCAGTTCCTGCTGCAGCCGGGCGATCTCGCCCTCCTTCGCGGCGGCCTTGCCCTCTGCTTCAGCGCGGGCGGCCTGCTCAGCCGCAGACGTCTTGAGAAGGTCGGCACGCTCCGACTCAAGCTTTGCGTTGTTCTCGCGCAGCTGAGCGTTCTCCTCCTTCAAGGTGTTGGTGCAGCCACCAAGACCGATGGCGGCGGCGGCGAGTAGACCGAAAAGACCCGTGCACACGATTCGCTTGTTCACTTGAACCTCCTTGCTCGAAAGACGCAAATTACCGATTGTCGGCCGCGCAGTGCGACCGGAATGCTGGCGTCGAGTGCCCCGAGGATAGCCGGATCGCGGTCCCGTTTTCGACCATCGGACGTGCGGATCGCCAGTTTCCAGGCGGGCCTCAGAGCTGGCGGCGGAGCCGCACGGTACAGCGTCCGGCGCGGTCTGGACCGACGGAGCAGAGCAACGGATTATGGCAGGTTGATCGGCGGCTTGGCGTGTACCAGCGCGGTCAGTCCAAGCTCGATCAGCGGCTTGAATACAAAGACCAGGACGGTCGCGATGCTGAGCCAAGGGCCAAATGGAAGGGTCGTCCCCTTCTTCGAACCCCCCAGCCGCGCAATCGCCCACCCCACCACCCACCCGCCAAGGGCTACAGGGGCGGACAGGAAGAAGGCCAGCGTTCCATCGATCCAGCCGAGGCAAGCACCGACCGCTGCCATCAGGTGAACGTCCCCCATTCCCATGGCTTCCTTGCCAAAGCCCAAGGTTCCCGCGATCCGCACGAACCAGAGCACCCCGCCCACGATCAGGTACCCCAGCAGGGAACCCGACAGCACGATCAGCCAGAACGGCGGCAAGTGTGCGGTCTGCGACCAACGGAACGTCGTCAAGCCCTGGCTTGCCGCCGCCTCCAACTGCTCAGCAGAAAGCGGTGGCAACGGCGTGTAGTTCATCTTGAACAGAAGGGTGCCCAGCAGACACGCGCAAACGACAATCGGAGCGAGGAAGGCCAGTTCTTTGATCATCTCGCGCCGTGCGCGTGGATAGAGCGTCCACAACTGGGTCGGATCGGCCGGGAGCCCGGTCTCGGGATCGATAGGAACCCGGTCGGGGTCTTGCTTTGCCGAGGGGGCTGCGGCGACCGTGGCCTGGCGTGCAAGCTCTGCCTCCTCCCACTGCTCATAGTCTTCCATCGAGCGCCGAATCCAGCCGAGCTTGAGCAACAGGCACGAGAGCCCCAGTCCCACCATTCCGCCAAGCGCGACGCCGATCCACCACCAGATGCCTGAAGTATCAATGTCTGCTGGAACGCCAAGGAGTGTACCGGGGAACGGCCATGCGTGGGGCGTGCTGATCGACCAATGGGACCCCGGGGCGATCGCTGTCAAGCTGCCCCATCGCCACTGCACCACCGCCGCCCATGCAGTGTGAACAACGACGCCGATAAGCGTCACGGCCCACGGAATCTGCAGCGGTATCGTAAACGTCCGGGCGTCGATGATGGTGGAGGCCAGTAGACCCGAGAAGAGCAGGACGACGACGGCGTAGATCGGCCACGTCATCTCCCATCCCGAACGAGCCCAGTCAGGCGTGAACTGGGCCAGGAAACCGTTCCCAGCGGGTATCCAGTAGAGCTGCATCCAGACCAGCACAAACATGACCGCCACCGCGAACTCGACCAATGGGTATTCGGGGCTGATCTTCGCCTTGCAGAAGCGGCACTTGCCCTTCAACAGCAGCCACCCCAGCACCGGAATGTTCTCTCGCCACGTGAGCTTGGTGTTGCACTTGGGACAGTGGCTCGGCTGCGTCACGACGCCCATGCCGAGTGGCAGCCGATAGACCAGCACGTTCATGAGGGAGCCGATGCACGCCCCAAAGCAGAACACAAAGAGCAGCGGAATCAGCTTCAGAAGGAAGAGTTGGAGGTCGACGGACATTGGACTGCTCTATCGGCCGAGTAAGGGGTCAGGAAACACTCTGTGCCGGCTTGGAGAAGGCCGGCGGCGGCCGACGTGCCGTTGTCGGCGGTGTGGCGCCGCTTCTCGGCAACGACCGGGAAGGGTACCCTCCGGGGAACACGTGCTCGTTGACGCAGGGTGCGGGGTCCGACGCGTTGCCGACGCGAACTTCAGGAGGCAGCCGTGACAGACGCACCGAACCTCGCCGGCCGGGCATTGCAGCAACTTGACGCCTACTGGCGTGCGGCCAACTACCTCTGCGTTGGCCAGATGTACCTGCTGGACAACCCTCTGCTCCGAAAGCCACTGGCGATGGAGCACATCAAGCCGACGCTGCTGGGCCACTGGGGCACGACGCCCGGCCAGAACTTCATCTACGCCCACCTCAACCGGGTGATCGTCGAGCACGACCTGAACATGATCTATATCTCTGGCCCGGGCCACGGCGGACCCGCGCTCGTCGCCAACACCTACCTCGAAGGGACATACAGCGAGGTTTACCCGGCGATCGGCCGCGATGAGGCTGGCCTCAAAGCACTCTTCCGACAGTTCTCATTCCCCGGCGGCATCCCCAGCCACGTGTCTCCGGAGTGCCCGGGCTCAATCCACGAAGGGGGCGAGTTGGGGTACGCCTTGAGCCACGCGTTCGGCGCCGTGTTTGACAACCCCGGCCTGATTGTCGCCTGCGTTATCGGGGACGGCGAAGCCGAAACGGGTCCCCTGGCGGCATCGTGGCACTCAAACAAGTTCCTCAACCCGGCCACTGATGGAGCGGTCCTGCCGATCCTGCACCTCAACGGCTACAAGATCGCCAACCCGACTGTTCTCGCCCGCATCACTCACGAAGAACTGGAACAGTACTTCCGCGGCTGCGGCTGGTCCCCGGTCTTTGTTGAGGGCGACGATCCCGGGGTCTTGCATGGCTTGATGGCGGCCGCGCTGGACGAGGTGGTCAGGCGGATCGGAGAGATTCAACGCGAGTCACGTGAGAGCCGCCGCGTCGAGCGACCACATTGGCCAATGATCGTGCTCCGAACGCCAAAGGGGTGGACCGGCCCAAGGGTTGTTGACGGCGTGAAGATCGAGGGCACGTTCCGGTCGCACCAGGTTCCGCTCGCATTGGACCGCAGTTGTCCGGACCACTTGGCGGTGCTCGAGGCCTGGATGAAGAGCTACCGGCCTGAGGAGCTGTTTGACCAGCGGGGCGCGTTACGGCCGGAGTTGGCCGCACTTGCACCAAAGGGTCTCCGCCGCATGGGCGCAAACCCGCACGCCAACGGCGGGCTCCTCCTGCAAGACCTCGCGATGCCGGACCTGCGCAGCGGCGGGTACGCCGTCGATGTGCCCGCCCCCGGAGCGGTCGAAGCCGCCGACACCCACGTGCTGGGTGTGCTCCTCCGCGACGTGATCAGGCTTAATGCCAAGAACCGGAACTTCCGTATCTTCGGGCCGGACGAAACGCTGTCAAACCGCCTGAGTGCCGTTTTCGAAGCGACGGACCGGCAGTGGAATGCGCCGGTTGTCGAGACGGATGAGTACCTGGCACACGAAGGACGGGTGATGGAGGTGCTCAGCGAGCACCAGTGTCAAGGGTGGCTGGAGGGGTACCTCCTCACCGGACGGCACGGAATGTTCAACAGCTACGAGGCGTTCATCCACATCGTCGACTCAATGTTCAACCAGCACGCCAAGTGGCTCAAGGTCACCCTCGGGCTGCCGTGGCGAAAGAAGATCGCATCGCTCAATTACCTGCTGGCTTCGCACGTTTGGCAGCAGGCTCACAACGGGTTTACCCACCAGGACCCGGGCTTCATCGACCACGTCGTCAACAAGAAGGCGGAAATCGTCCGTGTCTACCTACCCCCGGACGCGAACTGCCTGCTCTCGGTCTACGACCACTGCCTGCGGAGCCGCCACTACGTCAACGTGGTTGTGGCCGGTAAGTACAAGGCCCCGCAGTGGTTGAGCATGGACGCTGCGATGGCCCACTGTGCCAAGGGAATCGGCACGTGGGACTGGGCTTGCAGCGGCGGCGCAGAGAAGGGCGAGCCGGACGTCGTCATGGCCTGCTGCGGCGACGTGCCGACGCTTGAAGTGCTGGCCGCGGTCTCGATTCTCCGGCGGCACATGCCTTCTCTGAACGTCCGGGTGGTCAACGTCGTTGACCTGATGAAACTGCAACCAAGCTCCGAGCACCCTCACGGGCTGCCCGATGCGGAGTTTGACAGTCTGTTCACCAGAGACCGGCCGATCATCTTTGTCTACCACGGCTACCCGTGGCTCATCCACCGGCTCACCTATCGGCGCACCAACCACGCAAACCTCCACGTGCGTGGGTACAAAGAAGAGGGCACGATCACGACCACGTTCGACATGCCCGTGCTCAACGACCTCGACCGCTTCCACCTGGTGCTCGACGTGATTGAACGCGTCCCTCAGGCGGCAGCGTTGGGCGGCGACCTCAAGCGTCTGATGCAGGCAAAGCTAGCCGAGCACAAGCGGTACATCGTCGAGCACGGCATCGACATGCCAGAGGTCCGCGATTGGAAGTGGAACGCGAAGGAGCACGCGTGATTGTCGCTGTCAACGCAGGCTCGTCGAGCATCAAGTGTGGGGTCTTCGCCGGGCAACCGCTTGATCGACGCTGCACCGTGAAGGTGGAGCGGATCGGTCAGCCGGGCATGCGTTTGGCGGTGTCTGTCGGCCCGGAACGAAACTCACAGACTGCCCCTATCGATGGCACCAGTTACGAGCGGGCCATCGAGAAGACTCTTGAGGTGCTCCGCGAACACACCGCAGGCCGCGGCGTCCAGGCGATCGGACATCGTGTCGTACACGGTGGCGTGCGGCTCCTTCACCATCAGGTGGTAACAGACAGCGTTCTTTCGGACCTCAAACTCGCAGCGCCGCTTGACCCTTTGCATCTGCCGCGGGAGATCTCCTTGATCGAGGCCTGCGTGGGCGCATTCCCCGGCGTTCCCCAGGTGGCCTGCTTCGATACGGTTTTCCATCGAGACCTCCCGCGGGTCGCTCAGCTGTTGCCGATCCCAAGGCGGTTCTTTAACGAGGGAATCCGCAGGTACGGGTTTCACGGCCTGTCGTTCACGTTCCTGATGAGCCGCCTGTCGGAGATCGGGGGGCCCGCTGCGGTAAAGGGGCGAGTGATCCTGGCTCACCTTGGCTCAGGCGCGAGCATGGCCGCGGTCGTCGGGGGAGTTCCATTCGACACGACGATGGGATTCACTCCAAACGCCGGGCTCGTCATGGGGACGCGTCCGGGGGACATGGATCCGGGCCTGCTCGCATACCTGCTTCGCGCGGGGGTCGTAAGCGCCGACGGCCTTGAAGAGTTCCTTTCGACCCGGTGCGGCCTTCTCGGTATTTCTGAAACGAGCGCGGACATCCGCGACCTGCTGACAGCTGAAACGGAAGACCCACGGGCCGCCGAGGCGGTTGAACTCTTCTGTTACGAGGCTAAGAAGCACCTGGGTTCCCTGGCTGCGGCGATGGGAGGCGTGGACACCGTGGTGTTCTCTGGCGGCATCGGCGAGCACTCGCCCGAGGTGCGTGCGCGAATCTGCGCCGGCCTGGGTGAGTTCGGCTTGTTGCTCGACAGAGCGCAGAACAGCGCCGGATCGGCCGTCATTTCGACGCCGACAAGCCAGGTGACGGCGCGGGTCATTTCGACAGATGAAGAGCGGGTCGTCGCGCAGATTGCCAAGGCGTTTGCTGCCAGCTGACCGCGCCAAAGCCAATGACTTGCCGCCTTTGTTCGGCGAACAAATGCGATTCTTGCGTGATGCAGACACTTGCCCGCGCGAGCCACACAGGCCTCCGGGACGGCCGTTCAATTCGCTGTCTTCGCGACTGAACACTTCGTTCCAATCCAGATAGCGTCCGCAACGTTGTCCAGCACCCACCGATAGGTGACCTCGTCGTAGCGGTTCAGAGCAGAATCTTCGGTGATGAACGCTCCGCCGCCGGCGAGATCAGGGTTGTCGTGATACCCCACCAGCAGGCGGCTGTGTCCCGAGCCGGCTGCGACCGGGTAGCCCGACGCGATCACGCGCTTCATCTCTTCCAGCGTCTCGCCACTCACACCCATCACGTCCGGCTTCCACGGCTGGAGCCAGTGGACGGCGAGCGTGCCACCGTGCTGATCTCGCAGGCTCGCCGCCTCGGACATCGCCTCATTTGACGGTCCCTTCTTCGCGTCGAACGTCCTGTGGTAAGGCATCCGGTCTTCGGTGCACACTCCGTACCGCTCAAAGCCGGCTACTGCGTTGAAGAAGAAATTACCGTCAGACGGCCCGCCCGCGGCCTGCCCCGCGGCCCAATTGACGAACTCCGGGCTCAAGCGAGCACCCTTACCGGTCACTTTGGCGTACGCGAACTCGATCGCCTCACATGTGGTGAAGATCGAGCACGTGCCCCGGTGACCCTGGGGGCGCGGGGGGAGGCTGTACGCGGCGAAGATTGGGCGGAGGTCAACGCACGCCGGCACGACCGCGGCAACGGGGGGAGATTCCGGCATCTCGCCCGTGGATTGCGCGCGTGCGACCGCTGCCGACCGGGTCTCGGATTGAGGAGCCGCCGTATGGCTTGACCGGCAGGATGCCGCGAGCACCGCAAGGAAGAGGGCGAGCGAGCTTGCCAAGGCGCGGGTGGGCATCCCCTGAGAATACCAGCTTCGGCCAAAGTCGCAAAAACAACAGAAGTTGCCATTGCCACGAGCCTCGTCGCACCAAAGAGTATCCGGCTGCGAGAGACCGACCCGAGACCTCCGGAGTCCGCATGATCTCCGGGGCAGCAGGACGATCGGTCGCATGGGGAGCAGGTGGCACTTGCACCCTGTTCCTTCCTCGGCGCGGCACGTTTCATGCGTAGTCGTCAAGCCATCTCAGGCCGAGTGCGTGCGAGATGCTCGACGCCTCGCCGAAAGATGGCCGCAATGTCGACGCCACGCGAAAAAAAGGAGTCCTGTGGCGAAGGCCACACCAACGAGCAGGCCTCCGGGAATCCAGCCTGCAAGCAGGGCACCAAGTGGTCCGGTGTCCGCGAACGCCTCGTTCGGCGGATCGGGGCTCGCCTGCCAGACGCGGAAGTACTTCTCGCTCGCGAAGAACAGTCCCGCCCAGACGCAGAGCGTTCCCATCAGTAGCAGCGGAATGCGGCCGAGCCAAGACCTGTTGCGGGCCGCCGAGAGCGCGGCGATCACACCGAGCACAACGCCGATGCCGAAGATCGATCGGAACGCCGCGTGATGCGAGTTGCCGTAGGGCCAGTCCCAGGACCACCAGAGCAGCCCGAACGCCGCCATTCCAAGACTAATCGCGAGGGCGATGCTCCGGATCGCCTGCGTGCCACGCCGACATGTCTCGAAGGTCGATGGATCTTCGGAGTCGAACTCCCGGCCGCACTCCGGGCAGCGGCACGTTCTGGTTGCTGAAAGGTCGTACTCACAAGTTAGACACAAAGTCGTCCGAGCCATGGCGATGTTATTGGTTCTCGACGGTTGTTCGCGTGCTTCCCCGCTTTCGGTACTTCCCGAATGCAGTTGATCGCTCCAGCGGCCTTGTCAGCGCACTCATCCAGCTTCACGGCCGTGCATGGGACGCCACACTGATCCGGCCCCCCACAAAGTACTGCCCCAGTCGCTTCACAAAAGACAACCCCCGAGTCTCGCGACTCGGGGGTTATCAAATAGCGGGGACTGGATTTGAACCAGCGACCTCCGGGTTATGAGCCCGACGAGCTACCAGGCTGCTCTACCCCGCAGTCTACCCCAACGGTAGGCGACTTCGTGCTGAACGTCAAGATCTCGAGCCTATTGGTCGCTCGCTCTTCCATGCCACATCATGGCCACAAGCCGAGAAAGAAAAGCCCCGCCTGGCGCGTCGATCTCGCTCGCGAGCGTCACGGCTGCGCTGCCGGGGGAATAGGCCGTCTTGAACAACCGGGCCAAGCAGCCGCGTATCCCCCACTATCATCGCCCCCTCATGGCATCACACCCAACGGCGAAATCTCCGATGAACGTGCTCCTGGTCGGCGGCGGCGGGCGCGAGCACGCTCTGGCGTGGAAGCTGAAGCAATCGCCACGGTGCGGGACCCTCTTTGCTACGCCCGAAGGAATGTCCAACCCGGGGATCGCCGAACTGGCGAAGCCAATCGACTTTCCATGGGACGGAGGGGTCAAGGACCCTTTCCGGGTGCAACGGTGGTGCGTGACGAACAAGATTGGCCTTGCCGTCATCGGGCCGGAGGAGCCGCTCTGCGCGGGGCTGGCTGACGTGCTGCGCGGTGAAGACGCAAACCGCGGAATGGGCTTCGACGGCGCTGCAGCCCCCGCAGTGTTCGGGCCCAGTGCCCAGGCGGCGCAGCTCGAGGGGAACAAGGCGTACTGCAAGGAGGTGCTCCGGCAGGCGAGCGTCCCCACAGCGGAGGGGCGGAGCTTCACCGATTACGAAACAGCAAAGATGTTCCTCGACAGCCGCACCGAGCCGCACGTGATCAAGGCGTGCGGCCTTGCCAAGGGTAAGGGTGTATTCGTGCCGTCGACGCAGCCCGAGGCCGCGGCAGCGCTCGAACGAATCATGGTCAAGAAGGAGTTCGGCGACGCCGGCAAGACGGTGTTGATCGAAGAGAAGCTCAAGGGGCGAGAGGTCTCCGTGTTTGCGCTGGTCGATGGCCGCACAATCTACGTGCTCGAGACCTGCCAGGACCACAAGCGGCTGCGCGACGGCGCCGCCGGCCCCAACACCGGAGGGATGGGCGCGATCTGCCCCGCCTCAAGCAGCTACATCGACGACAGGATGCTTGACCGCATCCAGCGCGAGGTGCTGGTGCCGACCATCGACGCGATGAAGCGCGACGGCGTGGAGTATTGCGGCGTGCTCTACGCGGGCATCATGCTCACCCCCGGTGGGCCAAAGGTTCTTGAGTACAACTGCCGTTTCGGTGACCCGGAGTGCCAGGCGCTGATGGCGCGGCTCGACACGGACCTGATCGACGTGTGCGAGGCCGTCGCTACGCGGTCGCTGGACCAGGTCGACCTGAAATGGAAAACCGGCGACGCCGCGACCGCCGTCTGCGTAGTCATGGCCGCCGAGGGCTACCCCGAGCGCCCCCGCGGAGGGTCAGTAATAACCGGAATCAAGGCGGCGGAGGCAACTGGCGGAATCGTCTTCCACGCGGGCACAAAGTTGAACGAAAAGGGTGAGGTCGTTACCAGCGGCGGCCGCGTGCTCGGCGTCGTGGGCACTGGAACTGACGCTGACGCCGCTCGCAGCGCGGCATACCGAGCGGCCGACCACATCAAGTTCGCGGGCCAACAGCTCCGCCGCGACATCGGCACTGAGACCATCGGCTAAGGGCTTCCTCTCATCAGCGAGCACTGAAACTAAGCTCGTTTTTACGTGCACCCGGCCGAATCTGCAGTAGACTCGGGCTGTGCACGCCGCTCGGCGTGTGGAGCGGCAGGTAGCAACCAAGAGCGAGCCGAGTCATGAGCATGCTGTTCTCGATTGTCCCGGTGACCTCCCCCACCGTCCGCAGCGCCGGGCTCGCCCTGGCGGCTGCAGCAGGTCTGGCGGTAGCAACCACCGCCAGCGGCCAGACGGCCGTCTTCAGCAACGATTGCGGCACGGGAACTTGGGGTGGCCTGTGCGCCCAAGGCGGAGGGGTCTACAGCAGCAACTGGGGCCGCACCGGCCCAAGCTCGCCCGCGCTTCTTCCGGGCCCAGCGGACACCTGCCTGCTCGCCGGCGTAGTCACGCTAAACGTTGGAGCGACGATCGCCCAACTCGACATCCCGACCGGCGCGACGCTTGTCTGGCCCTCCAACACGCTCTCGGCGGCAGCCTTGAACAACTCCGGCACGGTGAGCAACACCACCGGCAGCAACAAGTTCTTGACCGGAACTGCCGCAAACAGCGCGGGGGCTCAGTGGGGAATCGATGCCGGCAGCCTTTACCTGACCAGCGCCAGCCTGACAAACGCGGGAACGCTGACGTTCTCGAACAACGGCTCGCTCCGCCGCTCGGGAGGCACCGTGAGCGACACGGTGTTCTACAACAACGCAACGGTGCTCGTCACCTCGCAGGGCAACGGGTCCACGCTCGCCGACATCACCGTCGTGGGATCCCCGGCCAGCGTATGGATCACCGATTCAGACGCTGCGCTCGCGTTCAGCGGGGTCGCCTTCAGCGGAACGATCACCGGCGACCACGACGGCACAGCCTCCCTCGAGGGTAACAACACCCTCGCCGCGGACACGACATTCGCAACGACCGCTGGCAGCAACCCCTGGCGCTGGACGAACGCCACTTTCTCAACCGGCGGCTTCACACTCACCAACGCCGGGTTGCTGCTGCTCGACACCGGCCTCAACAAGTTTCTGTCCGGCGCGGCAGTAAACACCCCCACCGGCACGTGGACGGTCGGCCAGGGCTCGTTCTACTTGAGTCCCGGCAGCGGAACAGCGTCGCTGACAAACAACGGCACGCTCGACATCGGGCTCAACGCATCAATCAGGCGAACGGGCGGTGCCACCGATACCGCCACTCTCAGCAACAACGGAACGGTGCGTGCGACACAGGCCGGTGCCGCTCTTGCCGACATCACGCTGCAGAGCTCCGGCGGCACGTGGGCAACCACCGCGGGTTCATCGCTCGCGCTGAGCGCCGTCCGCTTGAGCGGGTCGTTCGTTGGAAACCACGCCGGCTCGTCAACGATGGACGGTGGTGTCACCCTCGCAGCGGAGACATCGTTCTCGTCGGCACCGGGCAGCCCAAACCCCTGGGGCTGGAGCGGCGCTTCGATGAACACGGGCGTGTTCACGTTCACCAATCACGGCCGAATCGAGGCCAACACCGGGCTCAACAAGTTCCTCACCGGCACCGCTGTAAACGCGCCGGGCGCTTCATGGGCCCTCGCTCAAGGCACGTTCTACTTGAGCCCCGGGGCCGGACTCACGTCGCTGACCAACAGCGGCACGCTGTCGATCGCGGCCGGCGCGTCTCTGGCACGCAACGGCGGCGCCGTCGCCAACGCTCGCCTGGTGAACAACGGGCTTATCGAGTCTCTAGGCGCAAACACATCGGTTTCGAACATCGCACGCGTCAGCAACGGCGGCGTCTGGCGGACCGCGCCGGGCGCGACGCTGAACCTGAACGACGGCAGCCTCAGCGGACAGTTCATCGGTGATCACAGCGGTGACGGCACCTTGAGCGGCTCGATGCTGCTGACCGGCGACGCGACGTTCGCCTCCACCGCCGGCAGCACCAACCCGTGGCGATGGACCAGCGCCAGCATCGACGCTAACGGATTCACGCTCACGAACACCGGGCGTATGGAGTTTCTCACCGGGTTCAATCGGTTCCTCACCGGCAGCGCAGTGAACGCGCCCGGGGCTGAGTTCATCGGTACGCAGGGCACGTTCTACCTCGCGCCCGGCGGCAATACCGGTACCGCCACGCTGACCAACAACGGAACCATCACCCTCAACAACGGCGCCTCAATCGCGCGCAACGGCGGCGCGGTTGCGACCGCCGTGCTCAACAACAACGGGCTGCTGCTTGTGACCGGCGCCGGTTCGAGCATCTCGAACCTGAGCCTCAACAACGGCGCCGCGGGCGTCATCCGGATCGATGGCGGCGGCACGCTCTCGCTCCCGTCAAACTGGAGCATGGCCGCGGGCCGGCTCGAGGGCACAGGCCAGTTTACAAGCACCGGTACGACCGGCTTCACTAACGAAGGGGGCACCGTGGCACCGGGTAGCAACGGCGCAGCCGGGACCCTCAACAGCGGCCATCGATACACGCAGGGCGCCGGCGGCACGTTGGAAATCGCCGTTGTCTCTGACGGCCTCACCCAGACGGTCAGCCAGCTCAACCTCACCGCAACCGGGTTCAACGCCGAGGCGACCCTCGGCGGCACGCTGCGCGTTGTTCTCCCCGGCGGCACAAGTCCACCGCCGATCGGCGGCCTCAGCTACACAATCGTCAACGCACCCGGCGGCCGCTCCGGCGCATTCGACTCAATCGTCGCGGCCGACCCGATCCCCAACTACCGCTACACCGTCTCCTACACGCCAACCCAGGCCATCCTTCGCGTCGTCCGGCGATGCGGCGGCGCCGACCTCGCCAGCCAGGGTGCCGACGCGAACTTCGATGGCGTGCTCGACAACAACGACTTCGTCGTCTACATCGATCTCTTCTTTAACCAGGACCCGCTCGCGGACGTCGGCAGCACCGGCGGGGTGCTCGGTTCCGACGGCAACTTCGACAACAACGACTTTGTGGTGTACATCGACCTTTTCTTCAGCGGTTGCCAGTGAGCGTGCGCCCGATCCTAGAACCGCAGCTTCTTGAGACGCTCCATGGCTTCAACCAAGCGTGGCGTCTCACGCGTCAGCCCAAGCCTGAACCAGTCGGCGGCGCTCTCCGCGAAGCCCGCCCCGGGAACGGTCACCACTCCTGCTTCTTCGATCAGCTTCTCTACAAACCGCCACGATGACATCGGCTTGCCTGTCGTCGAGTCGATCGGGCACCTCGCCCACACAAAGATCCCCGCCCGTGGCGGGTCGACCTGGCAGCCGAGTTGCCGCAGCGTGGAGACCGCGGCGTCTCGACGCACCTGGTACTCGTGGCGCACGTCGGTGATCAGCGGGTCGTCGAACCGCTCGAGCGCCACCGTCGCGGCGTCCTGCACAGCGTTGAACGGACCAGAGTCGTAGTTATCCTTGACCTGCTTGAGCGCCGAGATCAGCGCCTCGTGCCCCACGGCGAAGCCGATGCGCCACCCGGTCATATTGAACGTCTTGCTCAGCGAGTGGAACTCGATCACATGGTCCCGCAGGTGATCGATGCCGGGCGCGGCAAGGAGGCTCGGGCATGCCTCCGGTCCCGCCCCGTCGAAGTACAACTCGCTGTACGCCAGATCGCTCGCGACGCTCACGCCACGGTCGAGCGCTCGCCGGGCCAGCAGGCCCAGGTCGCTGGAGCCGATCGTTACGCCCGTCGGGTTGCCCGGGAAGTTCAGCCACATCAACTTGCTGGCGTTGAGAAGGTCATCGCTGAGCTGGGCCGGTTGCGGCGTCCACCGGTTTGCTGGAGTCGTCTCCAGCACATGAACCCTCGCGCCAGCCATGATCGCACCCTGCTTGTAGACCGGGTAGGCCGGTGCAAAGACGATCGCACCGTCGCCGGGGTTGAGCAGGGCCAACGGCAGGTGTCCGATGCCGTCCTTGCCTCCCATCAGGGCGACCATGTTCTTCTTTGGGTCAACTGTCACGCCGAAGCGCCGCTGCATGAACGCGCTCGCCGCTCCCAGGAACCGGCTCGTCCCGTAGCACGCCGGGTACTGGTGGTTGAGCGGCACCCGTGCAGCCTTCTCAAGCTCATCGATGATGAACGGCGGTGTCGGCCGGTCCGGATCGCCCACACCAAGGTTGATCACATCCTTGCCCGCCGAGATCGCGGCACGCTTCATGTCATCGATCGCATTGAACAGGAACGGCGGCAACTTCCGGAGGCGGTCTGCGCGGAGGTCTGTGCCGGGCGGCGTGAGCGCGGGTGCTGGGGGCATGGGCCCAAGATAGGTCGCGCCGGGCCCGGCGGTCCGATGGAGCATGGGCGGACGGGTAGAATCGGCCCGCAAAGGAGTGCGACAGATGGCCAAGAAGGCAACCCCCCCAGCGACCACGAGCGCCCCCCGCGTCGCGCGCACGGCCGCTCAGAACAAGGCCGTTAAGGACCGCGACGCCAAGACACTCACCCGCATCGTCGACTTCGCCGACGACGTCGCGAAGAAGTCGCTCGCCGGGAAAGAGCCCAAACTCGCCATCCCGCTCCGCACCAAGA
Source organism: uncultured Phycisphaeraceae bacterium (assembly GCA_964403525.1). Classification (GTDB taxonomy): domain Bacteria; phylum Planctomycetota; class Phycisphaerae; order Phycisphaerales; family UBA1924; genus JAJTGZ01. The sequence continues at coordinate 180,419 of CAYOGE010000003.1, forward strand.
GCAACACCATCTGGAACAAGAGGCAGGGCATCCTGCAGATGGGCGACGCCGCCGCCGAGCGCGAGCTGTTCAACCTCAACCAGGCCAAGCAGTTCATGCAGACCTGCCTCCACTCCAACTCCGTCAAGCAGCTCATCGACGCCGAGAAGACCCTCAGCCTCCGCGGTATGTTCTACAAGGGCCTCCACACCGTCGCCGGCACCAAGGGTGAGAAGACCTTCGGCGACCAGGACGAGTCCGACGGCATCCTCGAGGACCTCGAGGTCTCGCTCGAAGCCCTGCGCGAAGAGCTGCACATCTACGCCAAGAAGCGCGGCACCATGGTCGGCAACATCACCATCGTCGACAACGGCGACGAGATCGACTGCCGCCGCATGGGAACGGGCGGCTACGCCGTCCCCGGAATCGTCGAGCCGGATGTCATCCAGTTCAAGAAGTGCGAGGCCAAGTTCGTCCTGCACGTGGAAAAGGACACCGTCTGGGGCCGCTTCAACGAGGACCGCTTCTGGGAGAAGCACAACTGCATCCTCACCGAAGGGTCGGGCCAGCCGACGCGCGGCGTCCGCCGCCTGCTCCGCCGCCTCAACCAGGAGCTCGGCCTCCCCGTCTACTGCCTGCTCGACTGCGACCCCTGGGGGCACTACATCTTCAGCGTCATCAAGCAGGGGTCGATCTCGCTCGCGTTCGAGTCCGAGCGCCTGGCGATCCCCGATGCCAAGTTCCTGGGCATCCGCAGCAAGGACTACAAGGCGTGCGGCCTCAGCGACGATGTGCAGATCATGCTGACCGACACGGACATCAAGCGAGCGAAGGAGATCGCCGCCTACCCGTGGTTCGAGGGTCACAAGGGGTGGCAGAAGGAGATCGAGGGCCTTTTGTCCAACGGCTTCAAGATGGAAGTCGAATCGCTGATCACGAAGGACATTTCGTACGTCACCGAGCAGTACGTCCCGCAGCGATTGAAGGACAAGGACTGGCTGGAATAGGTAACGCCCCTGAGCGGTCAATTGACAGCGGCTCACGGTTCGAGGCCACTCCTCTGAACGACAACGCTCCTTATGGGCAGATCGCCTTGCGCGAGCCCAACAGCCGGTGCCGCTGAGGCGGCGCGCTCTAATCGATCGTCTGGAGCTTGCGCGAGCGGTTGATGTCTACGCAGTTGACCGACTGAGAGTTGGGGTGGTTGTTGTTCGCGGCCGATGGGCCCTCGAAAAACTGCTTCTGGATCGATCCCACGACGAAGTCGCCGTGCCCGTCGGTAAAGACCCAGACGCCGCCGTCGGCACCCTGATTATCAACTTTCGCGTAGTAGCCGGGCTTGCCGCCCGCGGCGATCGAGTTCGCCGTGCTGGCATTGGGGTCGTTGAGGTCCACGCTACCTCCTCCGTAGAAGGCGTTGGTCGAGATGTCGGAGCCGTTGGTGTCATCGCCCCACATCGGCGCGGGCTTGACGATCTTTGACTCGTTGTCCTTGAACCCCGCGATATACATGTACGAGATGTTCACGCGGTTGCACTCGAACATCGTGCTCGGCATTGTTGGAATGCGCGGCGAGCCGCCCGAGTACGCCTGCCCGTTGGCGGCGATCGGTCCGTAGTAGCGGTCCTCGCGGTCGTTGGGGCTGTAGAGCATGCCGAAGCCGGCCATGTACGCCTCCATCGGCGGGTTCCGGACGTTCTCTCCGTTCGCGACCTGGTCAAACTTGTTGAGCGGGCTGTCGGGCTGGTAGGCCCCGCCGTAGGGTCGCCACCCGGCCTTCGGATCAGTGTTCGCGTTTGTCTCGTCGGCCTGGAAGAGGCTGAACAGCCCGGCAACACCCCCCCAGTTGTACTGAAAGTCCAGATAGCCGTTCGGCCCGCTGAACGCTGTGGCCGCCTGCTGCGTGAACGGCAAGAGCGGGTACCAACCCTTCTGGTCGTTTGCGTACTGCGTGAAGGCAAGGCCCATCTGGCGGACGTTGCTCAGCGAAACGCTCGTGCGAGCGGCCAGGCGTGCCTTCGAGAGCGCTGGCAGCAAGATGCCAACCAGTAGCGCGATGATTGCGATGACCACGAGCAACTCGATGAGCGTGAACGCGTTGGAGGCCCGCCCGCAACGACGAGTGAGTGAAGACATCGCATAAACTCCCGGGGCACGTCGGCAGAACACCGCGCCCACATCAAATCACGCGCTCGACTGACTGAACGTCGCGTCAGCGAGCCCGTGAGGACAGTTGTTCTACGAAGTATTACCGATTCCGGATCCAAACTCAAGGGCGATCAACCGCTTTCATCAGCCCAGCCGGCACGCCACGCAGGTAGGAGCGACCCGCGTGGTGGATGAGAAAGTCCCATCAAAGGGGTGATGCTGTAAGCGGTTACAGTAATCGGCTCACTTTTTCTTCCTTTTCACCGTCCGACTTCTCTGGCGGGTGCGGGGTTCTTGCGGTATGTTCAAATTGCCTGCGAAGCTGTCGCGAGCGGTGGTCGTGCCGCGGTCGCACCGATTGACGGTGGTGGGCAGTGTCTCCCCGAATTCCAAACCGACTACGTGACGAGAGGATCAACGATGAAGGATCAAACGATGGCCGTCTTTGCTTGTGCGCTGGTTGCTGTGGCCGGCTCAATGGTGGCGGCCGATGTGACCGTTGACGGCAAGATCTCTGCGGGTGACAACTACGGTCCGGCGAAATGGGTCCAGACCGTCCCTGTCAGCACGGCGACTTCGTTTGGCGACAACCTTGCCGGTATGGGAGATGTCGGGGCGGGCAGCGTCGGAGATCCTTCGACGGCGAGCACGGGCCTCGAACTGGCCATTCCCTATAGCGCGATCGGAATCAACGGTCCGCTCCCGGCGATCAAGCTTCAGGTTCTGCTCTCCAACGGCTTTGGCGACAACCTCTCCAACCAGAACCTGCCAGGTCTCGCGCTCAACACCGCGAACCTGGGGTATTCGCGCGTCGTGAACTTTAACACGATCACGGGCAACCAGTTCTTTGCCACCACCGGCTCGACACCGAGCATCTCGATCGCCTCGGTAACCACGCCGTTCCGCATCGACGGCAACCGCGCTTCGGCGGGCACGCCGGGCGATGTGAACGATCCGGGCGACAGCTACGGCGCAGTGACGGGTGCTCGCCTGCAGACCAACAGCACCGGCTACGGCGATGCGGGGCACGGTCAGGTCGTCTACGCCGGAGACTTCGGGCCGGAAGGCTCAGAGCTTGATGCGATCAGCGTGCGCAAGAACGACGCCACGCAAACGCTCTATGTGATGGTCACGGGCAACCTGCAGGCCAACGGCAACCGGATAAACATTTTCTTCGACACCGTTGCTGGCGGGCAGAACACGATCCTTGCAGGGATCGGGGCGCCGATCGAAGGACTCGGGACGTTTGGCGCCGACCCCGGCCTCACCTTCGACACCGGCTTTGACCCCGACTACATCGTCTCGGTCAACGCCAACCGGACCGAGCAACCCGAGGGCACGCCGCTGGCGAACGATCAGTTCCTTCTCTACGTCGACCTCGTCACCCTTCCGACCGGTGTGTCGGGAACGAACACCTACGCGGGCAGCACCGTTTTCCCCGGCGTCGCCGGCTTCAACGGCGGCACGCTTTCTGGAGGTGACGTCGGTGCTCCCGCGATCAAGGCAGCCCTCAGCAACGCCAACACCGCCGGCGTGGTTGGCGGTCAGGTCGGAGGAGACTTCCGTGCTCCGAGTGTCGACTATGCCTACGGCAGCGAGATCGACGCGGTCTTCAGCAAGATCGAGAACGGCAAGCTGTATGTACTGGTGACGGGGAACCTGAACACCAACTACGCCAAGCTCAACCTCTTCTTTGATTGCCAGGCGGGCGGACAGAATCGACTTCGCGGCAGCACCGCCGCGGGGATGAACTACGTGGGCAACCCCGACATCGATTTCAACGGTTTGAACCGGATGGGCGCCGACACGCTCACCACTGACGAGTTTGGAAACCCTGCCCCGGCGAACGGCGTTCGCTTCGACAACGGCTTTGAGGCGGACTACTGGATGGTCTGCACGACCGGGCCGCGTGCGACCGCGAGCCCGTTTGTTGAAACCTACGCCAACGCGGCGGTGCTCCGGACATCCGGCATGCGCCAGGACTTCCTCGGGCGTGCTCAGGATTACGGTGCGTACGACGGCGGCCGGAAGTACCCCGGCAACTTCCCCATGGACTTCGATGGCCCGCAGTTCGACGCTTTCGCGAGCAACGCGAACATCTACTGCAACTACGCCCCGCGCACGTGCGCAACACGGGCCAGCAACGGCCAGCAGCCGCTCCCCTTCCTGATCAAGATGGCGATCGACAACTCAAACGTCGCCGGCGTGACCGTGGCCGACGCGACCGGCGCGGCGGCGGTCACCACCGGCGCCGAGATCGAGATCGCGCTCTCTGAGCTGATCGACGGCGGCTGGGACGGCACGAGCCCGATCCGCTTGGCCGGGTTCATCAGCAACGAAGGACCGGCCTTGGGAGGCGATCGCTACGCCTACGTCGCGAATCAGGTCATCGGCGGGCTGCCGCTCAACGGTGGCCAGGCCCAGAACCTCGGAGACCCTCGTACCATTGACTTCTCCGCCATCGGCGGTAACCAGTTCGTCACCCTCACCCCCACCGGCCCTGCTCCGTGCGGCCCGGCCGACATCGCCGGCCAGGGCGGCGTGCCCGGTGCAGACGGCCTGTTGAACAACAACGACTTCGTGGTCTTCATTGACTACTTCTTCACGCAGAACCCGCTCGCCGATCGCGGCTCGCAGGGCGGCGTCGCGGGCAGCGACGGCTCCTTCGACAACAACGACTTCATCGTCTTCATCGACCAGTTCTTCGCAGGCTGCGGCGTCTGATCGACTCGGAGAAGCGCCGACCAGGTTCATCCGTCAAGGCCCGGGCAATCGCTCGGGCCTTTTCTATTGGCGATAGGCCGCACCGCTTGCGCCTGTCAGCGGAGCGAGTCGATCGCGATCGCCACCGTCTGAGCTACGGCGGGGCTCTCGTCGCTGAGCATCGATCGCAGCTTCTCAAGCAGCGCGGGGTCACGCGACTTGCGGTAGATGTTCGCCATCGCCAATGCTGCGTTGCGCCGGAGCATCTCCGCCGTCGCTCGCTTCATCGAGCTGACATTGAGCAGCGATCGGTGCGTGCCTGTCCACTCGGCCATCTGCAAGAGCGGCACCGTCGCTCGCAGCGGAGCGTACTCCCCCCTGATCGGCACATCGAGCGTGCCGAGCCTTGGAGAGTTGTGCGGGCAGACTTCCTGGCAGATGTCACAGCCAAAGATCCAATCGCCTGTGCTCCGTGCGGTCACCGGGTCAACCGTACCCTCGTGCTCGATTGTCAGGTAACTGATGCACCGGGAGCCGTTGACACGCGGCAGAGCGTCCCGTCCACCCTCGAGCGGCTGCGCGGCGATGGCACCAGTCGGGCACGCGTCGATGCACCGCGTGCACGTACCGCAGTGATCCGTGAGCATCGCCTGCTCGTCCGGCGGAGGCTCGGGCAGCCGGAGCGTGGTAAAGAGCCCCCCCAGCAGCAGGTACGAGCCGTGAACCGGGTGGATCAGCATTGCGTTCTTGGCCAGCCACCCGATACCGGCCCGCTGGGCGTAGCGTCGTTCGAGGACTGGCGCAGTGTCAACGAAGGTGCGAAAGCTCTCGTGCGGGAATGATCTGCGGAGGGCATCGGCAAGGCGGTGCACACGCCGCTTGATCGTGGCGTGATAGTCGCGCCCGCGTGCGTAGCGAGCGACGCGCCCGCGGAGCTGGCCGTCCGAGCGCTCGGCGTCGGCAGCCGGGTCGGCGTTACCCTCGCGTGCGGCGTACCGATCCGCAACCATCACAACACTACGTGCGTCCTTTAGCACCAACGAAGGGTCGAGCCGCTCAGCCGCCTGATCGGCCATGTAGTCCATCGAACCGCGGCCTGAACGGAGCCACTGGCCCAGCGCTGCCGCGTCCTCGGCGGGTGGAGCCTCAGCGCCGCAGACGCCTGCAACCGTGAAGCCGAGACCACCAGCGGCATCTGCTCGCGTGCAGGCCTCGATCACCCAGCGCGATAGCGCCAAACCTTCCAAGCCGTGGGGCGGGCCGGGAATCGCAACAGGGTTTGGAGCGCGGGGGGGCATGTTCGGCAGCCCGAGACTGAGCAGAAGATGCTGGCGGCGCGTCTTTGGTGGCGGACGACCTCGCTCGCAGAGGTCGAAGGTCCCGCCACCTACGGCACGTCAATAGGCGCTGGCAGGGATCGGCGCACGGGCTGCCGGCACAGGCGTCCCGCTGCCAGCCCATTGCCAGAGCGTGCGGGCAGCGTGGTCGAGTGCAAAGTCCGCCTCGCCGATCTCTGGAACCCACGCACGGTCCCACTCAAACACGACGGGGACGGCCACAGAACCACTGGTCCGAGCCGCAGCGACGACGGCGTCCCGCACGGCGATTTCGCCTGTACCCAGCAACACCGGCAGACCATCCTTGACGTCCTTGACCCGGAGGAGACCCAGGCCACCGTTGGCGGTCAGGCGAGTAACCCCTTCCGCGGGGTTCTCTCCTGCGAGTTGTGCCGCCGCCGCGTTGTAGCTGGCGACCAGCAACGGGCTCCGGAAGTGCCCGAGAATCTCTGCGACCTGTGAGCTTGTGCCGAACGATCCGCCGTTCTCAAACGAGACCTTCACACCGGTCTTCTGCGCGTGATCAAGCACTTTGCCCAGGCGATCACAGACGCGGGCTACCCCGCCCGCACGGGCCTTTCCGGCCTCTTCCTTCTGCGGGAGCCGGAAGCCGAACACGCGTACGTTCGGGCACTCGATGCTGGCCGCAAGGTCCACAGCCCGCTGCGCTGCCCTCACTGAGGTCTCCTGATCGGCGATGAGATGACCAATGACAGGGGGTTTGACCGGAGCGTCGAAGGTAATGTCTGTCGCGAGCGAGCAGATTGAAACACCGGCTTCAGCGAAGAGTCGGCGGACCTTGGCCGCGTCAGTGAGCGCCGGATCGCAGGCGAACCGGCGCGAGTCAACGCCGAATGTGCGCAGCTCAACCGCCGCAAAGCCGAGGCGCTGAGCGGCGAGCGCGACGCGGTCGAGCGTCCATTCCGGGCAGGCAACGGTAGAGAAAGCTGGGGTGAGCATGTGGGTCGATGGTAAGGGAGCACGGCTGGCAAGGCGAGGGCCTCGATAGGGCGTCCGATATCGGCCTCCGGGGGGCCTGTTGTGGGTTTCGGATTGGCGAAACTCTGGAGTTCGTGCGATACAGGTGGCGGAGTCGTGCGTATCGGCATTCATGCGGGAACGCGGTAGCAGCGCACGGGAGGACGGACCATTGACCAGGCGTCTGCGGAGGGTATTGACGACGGCGGTTGTCGCGGGAGTGCCCCTGGCGGCACAAGCGCAGACCGCCTGCCCGACGTTCGTGGCTTCGACCGATTCGGCGATCATCGTTGGTGGTGGCCAGAGAGTCTTCTCCCTTTCGGTCTTGACCGGCGTGCGCATGGAGACGAATCAGGGCGCTCTCGACATCACGCTGCTGCTGGACAGTGCGCCAAACACATCGGCCAACTTTCTTGCGTACGTCCGCGCAGGGCGGTATGACGGGTCGATCTTCCATCGCTCTGTGCCGCTGAGCGTGCAGACCCAGATCGGCATCGTTCAGGGTGGAGGCTTTCTCGCACCGACCGCCGCGGTGACGCAGTACCCAACCCAGGAGCAGCCGCTCACGCCCGCCCAGACACCCGCTCCGATCACGGTTTTTCCGCCCATCGTGCTCGAGCACCCGCAGGGGAATGTCCGCGGAACGCTCTCGATGGCCCGCACGGCCGATCCGAATTCGGCGACAAGTCAGTTCTTCATCAACACCTCGGACAACAACACGGACGTGCCGGGTGAACGATTCAGCCTTGACGCGGTGCCGGGCCAGCCCGGGCGCGAGGGCTACGCGGTCTTTGGTGTCGTGTCCCCCGCGAGCCTCGCCGCTGTGGACTCGATCGCCTTCAGGCCCGTCATGGATATCTCAGGCATTCTCGGGAACTTTCTTTTTGGAGAAGTGCCCCTCCGCCGGCCGCTGGAAGAGGAGGTTTCGCTCCCCCTCTTGCCGGGCAATTACGTGACGGTCGCGAGCGCAACGGCAACGGCAACGCCCGCGTTTGCATGGCCCGGGGGAGCCGGGCTGACGTACCGATGGCGGCGAAACGGGGAACCACTGTTCGACGGCGGACGCTTCAGCGGAACGGCAACAGACGAGTTGACAATTACGGAAACGTCGATCGCTGACACTGGGATCTACGACTGCGTGGTGAGCGGCTTGCCGTGCGGCGCGGCATCATCAGAGCCGGTATCGGTGCGCTGCGCTGCGGACCTGGGCGCTGTAGGAGGTGTTGCGGGGTCTGACGGCGTTCTGAACAACAACGACTTCATCGTGTTCATCAACTACTTCTTCGCGCACGATGCGAACGCTGACGTCGGCGGTACAGGCGGCGTGCCGCAGCCCGACGGGGTGTGGGACAACAACGACTTCATCGTGTACATCGACGCGTTCTTTGGCGGTTGCTGATCCGAGCGTTGGCTCAAGGATCCGCGCAGACCCTTACCGGGGAGAGCGGATAGAAGCGACGGCCTCCGCCGCACCTTCGGCACCTGCACCCCGTGTGTTTTCACTTGCCGGCAGGGCTCTGGCAGATACCTCAGTGCTTTCCGTCTTTTCGGAGGAAGCAATCGTCACAGCATTGCATGTGAGAGCATTGACGAGGGCTTGCCAGTCGTGACGGCTGCTGACCTCAAAGCGGGCGAGGAGGATCGAACTCCCGACATTCAGCTTGGGAACGGGGGCCATACCCCCTGTTTTCCCGAGGGAAACAGCAGTTTTCGGAGTGGCCCCAGCACTGGCCCCAGCAGTCTGTGCGCCACTTCGGACGATTTCCGACAACTCCAGACGATGCTCGGAGTCTGGTCAATCGTGGGGACCAACGCTCGGCTTCTCTTCTGGACCCTACTCAACCACCTCGTCCAGAAACCGCCTGTTCTGCCGGAGAAACAGGAGGCTCAGCCCTCCGTTCTGGAGGCCACCCCTCCCCCTCCTCCGCCCGCCTCAGAAGTGAGCGGACAGGATGTCCAAGCCATCGCGGTTCGGCGTGTGGCGACGGTTGAAGCCACCAGCACCGCGCTCAGCACCACAGGCAGCGAAGAGGGCGATGATGGTGCCAACGACGACGAGGACAAAGACGACGACGACGACGACGAGGACGCCGAACAACCCATCCCCACAAAGCGGAGCGTCCTTGGGCGATTGAATGTCAGCTTTCACCCCGAGAAGCGAAAGTACTACGTGCGGATCTACAGGCACGGAAAGACCCACTGGGCGGGGTATTTCGACACTCCGGAGGTCGCTGCCGAAGCTGCCGCAAAGCTCCGTGAGCGTCTCGGCCTCCCCTTCCTGCCCGTCTGGCTGCGCCGTCCGCCGAAGGCCAAATGACTGCGCGCTCAAAGCGAGCATCAGGTGTCTGTCAGCAGGATCGAACTCTCGACATTCAGACCGGTCAACTGAAGGCAACCGAGTCGTCCTAGGTTCTGTTTGACGGATCGCTTGTTCGGCGCGTGTCAGGTTGCGCGATCGG